>JAEDGZ010000016.1 GCA_016297215.1 Paludibacteraceae bacterium
ACTAACTAATCACTAACTAATCACTAACTAATCACTAACTAATCACTAACTCCATTAAAGTTGATTATTTTGATTGAAAAAAAGTATGCACTTATAATGAAACATCGGGCAACTCGTATATCATTACCTATCTTATCATGGTTTTAATGGAGACCAACGGAATCCCCCTTTTTTTCTGGGGCTGTCCATGCAAAAATACAGTTTTATTTGTGTATGTCAAAATTTTTTTGTAACTTTGCGGCGTTTTTTTAGGATGAAGGAGAGGACCCTCCCCAGCCCTCCCTGAAGCCACCCCACTGCGCGTTGCTTTTTTAGGATGAAAGATAAAGGATGAAGGATGAAAGACTTATTACCTTCGTCTATGAGGATGAAAGATGCTGTCCGGGTACGCAGGCGTCCCCGCCTGCTAAAAAAATTAGAGTCAAAACTATTTAGTCCTTAATCCTGCGTCCTTAATCCTTAATCCAACAAAAAGATTATGAAGAAGTTTAGAGAATATAAGCAGTTGAATCTGCCGGAGTTGAGCCGCGAGGTGCTTGCGGCATGGGAGCAGGAAGACCTGTTCCGCCAGAGTGTAGAGACCCGCGAGGGACATCCTCAGTTCTTGTTCTTCGAGGGTCCTCCCTCCGCCAACGGCATGCCCGGTATTCACCACGTGCTGGCGCGCACGATAAAAGATACGTTCTGCCGCTACAAGACGATGCAGGGGTATCAGGTGAAGCGCAAGGCAGGATGGGATACGCACGGGCTGCCCGTAGAGTTGGGCGTGGAGAAGATGCTCGGCATCACCAAAGAGGATATCGGCAAGAAGATAAGCGTGGACGAGTACAACGCCGCCTGCCGCAAGGAGGTGATGAAATACACCAAAGAGTGGACGAACCTGACCAAGCAGATGGGCTACTGGGTGGACCTCGACAACCCGTATATCACCTACGACAACAAGTACATAGAGACGCTGTGGTACCTGCTCAAGGAGTTGTACAAGAAAGGGTATCTGTACAAAGGCTACACTATCCAGCCCTACTCGCCGGCGGCAGGCACGGGCTTGTCGTCGCACGAGTTGAACCAGCCCGGGTGCTACAGGGACGTGAAGGATACGACCTGCACGGCGCAGTTCCTTGTTAGGAGCCAGGAGCCTGGAGCCAAGAGCCAAGACGCATTACCTTCGTCTCTGAGGAGCGTGGTGGAGGAAGAGGGGTTGCCGCTGTATGTGTTGGCGTGGACGACGACGCCGTGGACGCTGCCCTCGAACACCGCGCTGTGCGTGGGACCGAAGATAGACTACGTGGTGGTGAAAGGCGAGAACCCCTACACCCACGAGGCGGGGCTGTACTTGCTGGCAGAGGCGCGGCTGAGCGCCTACGCCAAGGAGTTGATAAAAGAGGACGAGTTGCGTATTCGCAACGGCGAGGCAGAGGCGGTGCCCGTGATACTCTGGCGCGGGAAAGGCGCGGAGTTGGAGGGTATTCGCTATGAGCAGTTGATACCGTGGGCTACGCCCGACGGCGACGCATTCCGCATTATCACAGGCGATTACGTAACAACGGAAGACGGTACGGGTATCGTGCATATCGCGCCGACCTTCGGTGCGGACGATGCCTTCGTGGCGAAGAAAGCGGGTATCGCGGGTATGGTGTTCCTGACGAAGAAAGGCGAGCAACGCCCGATGGTGGACATGACGGGTAAGTTCTTCCTGCTGGACGACTTGGACGAGCAGTTCGTAGCGCAACATATTGATACAGAGGAGTATAGCAAGTGGCAGGGGCGGTTTGTGAAGAACGCTTACGACCCTGCGCTGACCGAGAAAGACGAGACGCTGGATATCAGTATCTGCATGATGCTGAAGGCGACCAACCGCGTGTTCAAGATAGAGAAACACGTGCATAACTACCCGCACTGCTGGCGGACGGACAAGCCCGTGTTGTACTACCCGCTGGACTCGTGGTTCATCCGTTCGACCCAGGCGCGCGAGGAGATGATGGCGCTGAACGACACCATCCACTGGCAACCCGAATCGACGGGCACAGGGCGCTTCGGGAAGTGGTTGGAGAACCTGAACGACTGGAACCTGTCGCGGTCGCGCTACTGGGGCACGCCGCTGCCTATCTGGCGCACGGAAGACGGGCAGGAGGAGATTTGTATCGGCTCCATCGCCGAACTGATGGCGGAGATAGAGAAGTCCATCCATGCGGGCTTCATGACGGAGAACCCGTGGCCAGCGTTCAAGGTGGGCGACTACTCGAAAGAGAACTACGACCCCTCGGTGATAGACCTGCATAGACCGTATGTGGATAATATCATCCTATGCTCGCCCTCGGGCAAGCCGATGAAGCGCGAGTTGGATTTGATAGACGTGTGGTTCGACTCGGGCGCGATGCCCTATGCGCAGAACCACTATCCTTTTGAGAATCAAGACGCTCCGCGCACGGCGGACTTCATCTCGGAGGGCGTTGACCAGACGCGAGGATGGTTCTTCACGCTGCATGCCATCCACACGATGATAGAGGGAAGTGTGGCGTATAAGAACGTGATTTCCAACGGCTTAGTGCTGGATAAGAACGGCAACAAGATGTCGAAGCGCTTGGGCAACGCCGTTGACCCCTTCGGGGCGATGGATAAGTACGGCGCAGACGCTGTGCGCTGGTATATGCTGACCAACTCGAGCCCGTGGGATAACCTGAAGTTCGACCCCGAGGGCGTGGACGAGATACGCCGCAAGTTCTTCGGGACGCTGTACAATACCTACGGGTTCTTTGCGCTGTATGCCAATGTGGACGGGTGGAGTGCTGAGAGTTCAGAGTTGAGTGTTGAGCGTTTAGCGTTGACGGAGATTGACAAGTGGGTGCTGAGCAAGTTGAACTCGCTGGTGAAAGAGGTTACGGAGGCGTATGAAGCTTATGAGCCGACGAAGGCAGGGCGCGCGATATCCGACTTTGTGCAAGACGACCTGAGCAACTGGTATGTGCGCCTGAACCGCAAGCGTTTCTGGGGCGGCGAGATGGACGGCGACAAGCAGGCGGCGTATGCTACGCTATACACCTGTCTGAAGACCGTGGCGCAACTGATGGCACCCAACGCACCTTTCTTCGCCGACCGTCTCTATCGCGACCTGACCGGCGAGACCGTGCATTTGAGCCAATGGCCTAAGGCAGATGAGTCGCTGATTAACAAGGACTTGGAGCGCTCGATGTACCTCGCGCAACAGGCTACTTCGATGATACTCTCGCTGCGTAAGCGTGCGGAGAAGAACGTGCGCCAACCGCTGCAGAAAGCCGTTATCCCCGCGCCCGACGCCGACACGCTGGCGGCGTTGCTGCACGTGCAAGACCTTATCAAGAGCGAGGTGAACGTGAAAGAACTGGTGATAGTGCGGGCAGAGGACTCGGAGATTCGGTTAGTGAAGAAGATTAAGCCGAACTTCAAGGTGCTGGGCAAGAAAGTGGGCGGCAAGATGAAGGAGTTGGCTGCGGCTATCGGGCGCATGACGCAAGACGAGATTGCGCAGATGGAGCAGGCAGGCACCTTCACGGTGTGCGACTACGCGCTGACCGCCGAGGATGTGGAGATTATCACGGAGGATATGCCCGGCTGGCTGGTGGCGAACAACGGCGTGCTGACTATCGCGCTCGACATCGAACTGACGGAGGCGCTGGTGGAAGAAGGCGTGGCGCGCGAGTTGATAAACCGTATTCAGAACCTGCGCAAGTCGTCGGGCTTGGAGATAACCGACCGCATTGAGGTCTGCATAGAGAGCCGCGAGGAGGTAGCGGGAGCGGTGAACCACTGCAACGAGTATATCGCCTCGCAAGTGCTGGCAACTTCGCTCACGCTGACCAACGGGCTGACCGACGGTGCAGAAGTGGATATGGACGGATACAAACTGCATATATTGATTAGAAAAGCATAACACTATGAAAAAAAGTATTTTACGTATTGCCTTGGTGGCGATGGTGGGGGCGGTGGTTGCCTCTTGTGGTATGGAGCCTACATTTCAAGAAAACGACCTGCTTGGTTTGTGGCAGGAGGACGACACGGAGGCTTTCGTGCGCTTCACTTCGGAGAAAGACTCAACCGGCGTGTACAAGTTCGGTTATGAATGGGATGAAGGCGATGGCGTCTTTGAGAGCGATCGGACAAACATAGACTCCAAGTACGGCAACGGTTGGTTCAAGTGGCAATTAGTGAAAGCCGACCTCACGGAGATTCACCTCATGGAGTACGGTGGAGCGGAACTACCTAAGGTCTATACCGTCACCAAACTGACCGATACAGAGTTGCAGTACATGGACGATTTCAAAGTAACCCACTCTTTCCGGAAGGTTGTTGGGAAGTAATCGGAATTACGAACTTCTTATAAACTGCTAATAAACAGACTCCTTATCAGATCTAATTATGAAGCGCGTTTGGAAGATAATAGGCATCACGCTCGGCTCTTTGCTGGGGGTGGTGCTTTTGGTTATAGGTGTGGCGTTATGGTTGGTGTTCACGCCGGAGCGGTTGACCCCTATCGTACGGCAGGTGGCGGACGAGGTTATCACTTGCGAGCATGAGATAGGAGAGGTAGAACTGACTTTCTTCAGCACGTTCCCCGACTTCGGACTGCGTGCGGAGGGGCTGACCATCGTGAACCCGACGGAGGGTGCGCAGAGCGACACACTGCTGTCTGCACCCGAGGTGGTGGCAACGGTGGATGTGATGGCGTTCCTGCGCGATGAGAATCTGATAGTGAAGGAGTTGTCGCTGCGAGATGCCATCATGAACGCCTATCTGTCGGCGGATGGCAAGACCAATTTCGATGTGTTCGCATTATCGGAAGACACGACTGCCACAGAGGACACCACGGCTTTCGCGCTGCCCTTCAAGGGCTTGCAGGTGGATAAACTGGCGCTTGAGGCGCGCTGTATCACGCTGGTGGATGAAGCGGACAGCCTCGCTGCCTCGCTCTACGGCACCTCGGTGGCGGCTACCGTGGGCGGATGGGACGACATCCTGCTGGTGCTTTCCGCGCCGGACGTGAGTGCCACAATGGGTGGGACGCCGTATGCCAACCACCTATGCGTGAGTGCCTCGCTGCCGATAGGGTTGAGCAAGAAGGAGACCGTTACCGTCAAGACGAATGCGCCTATCGTGCTGAGTGTGAATGAGTTCACTATCACCCTCTCTGGTGCGGTGGCGCTCGGCGACAGCCTATCGGTGGATGCCAAGGCGAGCTTCGACGACTGGCAAATAGCCCCCCTGCTCGCGTTGTTGCCGTCCTCGCTGACGGGCGACCTGCTGCGGGACATCACGGTGGACGGCAACGTGTCGCTGGCGGCAGACGTGAAGGGGCTGTACGGCGAGGGTGTGATGCCCGTGGTGGAAGCACAAATCGCGCTGGCGGACGGTACAGGCAAGTACAGCGGACTGCCCTACACTTTGGAGAACGTAGGGCTGCTGGCGGACGCGCATATAGACCTCAACGACTCTATCGCGAGCCGCGTGCATATCCGCTCGCTTACCGCCACCACGCGGAACACCTCCGTGGAGGCGCAGGGCGATGTGAGCGAGTTGATGGGCGATATGTTGCTCGACCTTAGGCTGAATGCCGATGTGTCGCTGCCCGATATTGCCTATTTCCTGCCCGAGACGCTGCGTGCTGACGGACAGGTTGGCGGCAGTATGGCAGCGAAGATACGGCTGAGCGACCTTACTGCCATGCGGCTGAGCAAAGGACGGATAAGCGGCGACCTGCGTCTGCGCGACCTTGATGTGCAGATGGACAGCCTAAGGGCGCAACTGCCAGACACGCGCCTGCGCCTACAGATGCCTAACCCCAAGCCCTCGCGCAAGCAAGTCGGGTGGCTCTATGCGGAGTTGCAGCCCGATAGCCTCTCCGTGGATATGACAGGCACATTGGCGGCTACGTTGGGTAAAGCCTCCATGCAGGTGGAGACCAACGACCTGCTTTCTTCTGATATGCTTTGTGCGGCGGTGGATATCATCTCGCCGGCGACCTTGCATGCGTCGATGGACTCGTTGGATGCCACCGTGCAGTCTCCGCGGCTGAAGGCGTATGCAGCATACGATACGCGCGACACCATGGCTATCCCGACCTTGGAGGCGAGCCTCGCCTTCGCTGACCTGCAGGCAGTCTATACCGATATCCAAGCGCATCTAAAAGGCTCATCGCTGTCCGCCAACCTAAGCCGTACCAAGCGGGATAAGTCTGCGCCGCGGCTCTCTGCTATGCTGGCGACGGCGGGCGTGCAAGCCGCGATAGGCAGCGACATCGCGGTTATGACCGACAGCCTGTGCCTCGAAGCCGCCGCGCGCTACAACAGCAAGGGCGACAACCTGCTCTTGCAATGGAATCCGCGGCTGAACATCGCGCTGACCAACGGCGTGGCGCAACTGCCCGACATGCTCCCGATGCCCCTCTATATCCCGCAGATTACCTTTGCTTATTCGAACAAACTATGCAACATCGTGCAGTCGCAGATACGGTTGGGCAACTCCGACTTTGCTTTGTCGGGCGAGGTGAAGAATATCGGCAAGTGGATGCGCAAGAAAGCGTTGCTGGAGGGCGAGTTGAACTTCGTATCGGAGAAAACGGATGTGAACGAGTTGCTGGCGCTGTTCTCTGCGGAGGAGGAAGAGACAACACCGGGTGCGCAGGCGTCCTCGCCTGCTATGGTCGCTGAAAATACACCATCAGCAACCGCCCGCGACACAATCGGGACTTCCCCGTCAGAGAAGGAGGCAGAGCCGTTCTTGGTGCCGAAGGATGTGGACTTGGCGCTGAACACGCATATCAAAGAGGCGCGTTTCTTCGATGAGACGGCGCACAACCTGAAAGGGCGGATTTATGTGCGCAACGGTATCTTGGTGTTGGAGGAGGTTGGCTTCGTGTGCGACGCGGCGCGTATGCAACTCACCGCGATGTACAAGACTCCGCGCAGAGACCATATCTACGTCGGGCTCGACTACCACATGCTGGATGTAGATATCCATGAGTTAATACATCTCATCCCGCAGATAGACTCTATGATGCCGATGCTGCGTTCTTTCAAAGGCAAGGCAGAGTTCCACCTCGCGGCGGAGACCTTCACCAACGCAAAGTACGAGTTGAAGCCTTCCACCATACGCGGCGCGGCAAGCCTCTTTGCCAAAGACCTCGTGGTGCTCGACAATGAGACTTTCAGCCAAATCTCCAAACTGCTCTTGTTCAACAAGAAGACCGAGAACAAGATTGATAGTATCTCCGCCGAGATGACTATCTATAAGAAGGAGATAGATGTTTATCCGCTCTGTGTCTCGCTTGACAACTATATGGTGGCGTTAGGCGGGCGGCATAACCTCGACATGACGTTTAACTACGATATCAACGTGCTGTCGCCCATCTATTTGGGCGTGAACGTGTCAGGCAACTTGGACGACCTGAAGATTAAACTGGCGAAGTGCAAGTACGCACAGGACTTCAAGCCGCTCTTCCACCGCAAGGTGGACACGCAGACGGCGGAGTTGCGGACGATGATTCGTCAGTCGATGCAGAAGAACGTGAAATAAGTAATAAGTAATAGGTAATATGCACAGCGGGGCGATATGTTGCCTACCACCAAACGAAAATAATAGTATGAATATGAGTCATCGTGTATTATCTGTATTGTGCATAGCGGCAATGCTTTGCGTAAACACAAGTGCGCAGGCTCAGACTTACCTGCCGGAGGAGGATACTCCCATTGTGCAACGATTCTATCCTTCGGTGTCCAGCCGCTTTGGCAAGGAGCATCCAAGACAGGTGCAACGCAAGCGCAGCGAGGCAGGGGCAACGCTCCCGCCGAAAGGGCTATTGCTCTTGGTGCAGTTCAGCGACACGGCGTTCTTCACCCCCAATCCCTATACGGCGTTCGACTCGCTGGCGAATAGCATTGACTATACCTACAACGGTGCTACGGGTTCCGCCCGAGAGTACTTCCGCGCCCAGTCCGGCGGGCAGTATGTACCCGACTTTACGGTGGTAGGTCCCGTAACCTTGCCCCATACGATGGCGTACTACGGCAAGAACGACTCCTACGGCTATGATCAATACTTGGCGGACTTCGTGATAGATGCTTGTATGGAGGCGAAGGATTCGGTGGACTGGACGCAGTTCGACAGCGACAACGATGGATTCATTGACCTCGTGTTCCTCCTCTTTGCCGGTTACGGCGAGGCGGATAGCCACATCTCGAATAGCATCTGGCCCTGCAAATGGGACTTGAAAAGTGCGCTATATAGTGGCTACACCAACCAGACGACCTACTATTACAATTGGGATGAACAAACGGGGAAAGAGGACTACAATTTGCCCACTTTCAGTGGTAAGGCAGTGCATAAGTTTGCTTGCTCCAACGAGTGGGCATACCGTAGCAATAGCCGCTGTGGTATCGGCACCTTTGTGCATGAGTTCAGCCATGTGTTAGGTTTGCCGGATTACTATGTGTCCGCCGGCGTTGCATTTTACACCCCCGGCTCTTGGTCGCTGATGGGTTACGGCAACTATGTCAACAATGGCAATACCCCGCCTAACTACAGCGCGTACGACAAGTACTTCCTCGGCTGGGCAACGCCCACATTCTTGGATAAGAATCAGAAGGTTACGTTGCCTGCGGATGGCAATACCTACTATATGCTCACCCGTAGCGGCATCGCCCCTGCTGATGGTGCTTTCACCCAAGACACAGTCTATTATTTGGAGAACCGCCAATACATAGGTTGGGACACCTACTTTCCCGGGCACGGATTGCTCATTTGGCAGGTAGTATATAACGAACAGGCATGGTTCAACGGGCTGCCGAATGCGGATGCTGTCCGTTACACTTTGATTACCGCAAGCGGGGACACTCCGCTGACGTATGATACGAAAGGAACGGCGCGTGAGGATGTGCCTTTCCCCGGTAAAAAGGACGTAACGATGATTGCACTCTCGCCCAAGGCTGTCTTGCAAAACATCACAGAGAATGCTGATGGTACGATTTCTTTTACCTTCCGCACCACCGATGAACCTACGGGAATACATACTGCCAATGGTAATGCTGTGCACACGCGGAATACGGAGGGGTATTATAATCTGCTTGGGCAACGGGTGGATGCCGGCAGTTACCGAGGGTTGGTTATCCAAGACGGAAAGAAAGTTATCCTGTGAGTGAAAGAGTAAATGTTATAAAATGGGGCTGTCTAACCGATTGGTTGGCCAGCCTCATTTTGTTGGAGATTAGAAAGGTATTGCAGAGTGGTCTGGTTTTGAGTATTCGGAGCGATCGGAGCGGTCTGAGCAATTCGGGGGGGGAGATGGTTGGTGTGTTAGAGAGAGTCGGAGGGTAGTTGGATGAAGCGGTAGTTGATTTGGTCGGAGAAGTCGGCTATCATGTAGAAAGCAGGGGGATAGTGGTCTTCTATTGCATCCACGATGATAGCGGTGAAGCCTGCATACTGAGTGATTTCGCGGCTGTGGTCGTGTCCGCACCAGTACATCTCCACGCCGCCTTGCTCAAGCAGCGAGGTCAGTTCGTAGGTCTCCTCGATGGCGTAGTTGGAGGTGTGCCCCTGCGAGTTATCGCGCTTGAAGAGGTGAGTGTGGGTGAAGACGATGGTGTGGCGGAAAGGATGGTTAGTGGTTAGTGGCAAGTGGTTAGTGGTCAGTAGTTCTTGCAGCCATTGCAGTTGGGCGGTGCCGAGGGTGCCTTCGGAGGAGTCGAGGCAGATGAAGCGGTCGAGGACGGTGCTGTCGGGGAGCATGGTATAGAACCAATAGACCGATGTGCCAAAGTAGCCGCGCCACTCATCCCATTGGTTGAAATAGATGTCATGGTTACCAAGGGTGGTGGCGAGGGTCGTGGTCAGTGGCGAGTGGTTAGTGGTCAGCAGATTAGGCAAACCTTGTAGCAGCGAGACGGCGTAAGGGATGTGCCCTTGCGCGTTGACGAGATCTCCGAGGTGGATAGCCAGCGGGCAGAGGGTGTCGGCAGCGGCACCCTGCACGAAAGTGGTGAGGTTGGTGGGTACGGAGTCGATATGCGAGTCGGTACAGACATAGACGCGATAGTCCGCCGAGGGGACGACCACCGCAGGGATTCCCACGCTGTCGTTGTACGCCATTGACTGTTCAAAGCGGGTGCTGACCTCGGGGCTGGAGCCGTTAAGCATCCCCGCCATGTCGTAGTTGGGGTTGCAGGAGGAGAGGAGAAGGAGTAAATTTGAAAATTTGAAAATTTGAAAATTTGAAAATTTCATATTGGTGGTCAGTGATTAGTGGTCAGAGTTTTCGGAGTTTTTTGAGTATTCGGAGTTTTAGATAGGCATTATTATCTCTAAAATCTATAGGCGAAGCCGGCGCGGAGGTAGGCGGAGTAGAGGGTGGCGTTGAGGTGGAACATGCCTGTGGGCTTGATTTCGCCCTCGAGGATGGTGCGCCAGTGGGGGTCAATGTCGTAGCGTGCGCCGAGGCGGAAGATAGGCTGCCACATGCGCTCCATCTGGAAGTCGTCGATGTTCGATGCTGCTACCCAGATATTCCACGGGCAGTCGCTCGGGCGGCAACCTAATTTCAGTTCGTAGAGCAGGTTGAAGGGCTCGCAGACATAAGCCGCCTCGGAGTGGTAATCTGTCTGCCAGTCGTTCATCACCCGCCCGAACATACCGATGCGCACGGAGACATAGTCCATGCGGTAGCCGAGGGCAACGGCGGCGCAGAAATCGTTGGCGCTGTTACGGGCAAAGGCGGTGTAGAAGATGTCGGTTTCCAAGAAGAGGTCGCCGACGGGGAGCGGGAACTTCGGGCGAACAAGCAAGGCACCGGTATAAACATTGGCGGACGACAAACGGATGTTCGCCTGCATCTCAAAATGCGTGTTGATGGGCATGAACGCGCGGAGGTTGATGTTCGCGAAATGGGCGTAAGTGCGGTTGTAAGCATACTCCGCGGAGACCTCGAGGGAGTAGGGGGCAGTGGTCAGTGGCAAGTGGTCAGCCTGCTGCGCGTTGCTTGCGGGGGCCCCGAAAAGGGAGGGGGTGAAAAGCAAGAAGGATAGTAATAAGAAATGTTTGGTTTTCATATTGCGCGGTAACTAATGGTGGTTATCTTCTCCCTCCCTTGTAGGGAGGGCAGGGGAGGGTCTTTATACATTGATTATCGTGATGCCGGCGCCACCTCTGTCGGGGTCGCCATCGCGGAAGGTGAAGAGCGAGCGGTGGTATTTAGCGCGGTGAGCATTCTGCCCGTTGAGGTAGTCGCGAACAAGTTGCTTGAGTGCGCCTGTGCCCGTACCATGCAAGACCGTTACCTCGCCGGCATTGACCATGACGGCATCGTCCATGAAGCGGATAAAGGTCTCTAATGCTTCGTCCACGCGCATGCCGCGGAGGTCGAGGTAGGGGGTGAAGTTTTTAGTGGTCAGTGATAAGTGGTCAGTGGTCAGTGATGAGCGTTTCGTGGTCAACGTTGAGTGCTTGGCGGGCTTCTCTTTGGGAAGGCGAGCGGGGCTCTCGTCGGTGAGGGTGAGATGGCGGAGGGCGGCGAAGTCGCGTAGGATTTTGGGGGTGGTTTGATTGCTCGGAGTATTCGGAGAACTCTGAGTATTCGGAGTGTTCGGAGTTTTCCGATTATTTCGCGAGGGTTTCTCGGGGGTGGCTACCTTTTCTTTCATTGCCTCTACGCGGGCGCGGGCTTGTTGGGTGCGGGCTTTGTCGGCTTGGGCTTCTTTGATTTCGCGGATGGTGCGCTCGATGGCGGCATTGCTCTTTTGGAGGAGGTCGGCGGCTTGCTGCTTTGCCTCGTCCATGACCACTTTCTTCTTCGCCTTGAGCCCTGCTATCTCCTGCTCGTAGAAGGCAATGCGCTCCTCAAGGTGTTTTTCTCGTTGGCGGATGTTCTGCCGCTTGTTTTCCCAGTAGCGTTTGTCGCGGGCGATGTCTTGCAGTTGCTTGTCGTAGTCGATATGCTCTTCGCCGACGAGGTCGGTGGCATGGGCGATGATAGTCTCCGGCAGCCCGATGTTGCGCGCTATCTCCACGGCAAAACTGCTGCCTGCTTGCCCGACGGAGAGTTGGAAGAGCGGTCGCATCTGCCCGCGGTCGTAGAGCATGGCGCCGTTGACTACGGCAGGCGTCTGCTCGGCGAAGTGCTTGAGGTTGGTGTAGTGGGTAGTGATGACGCCGAAAGCACCTTGGCTGACGAGTTGAGTGAGTATGGCTTCGGCGATGGCGCCGCCGATGAGGGGCTCCGTGCCGGAGCCGAACTCATCTATCAGCAGTAGCGCGCGCGCATCGGCTTGGCGGAGGAAGTCCTTCATGTTGCGGAGGTGTCCCGAGTAGGTGGAGAGGTCGTCTTCTATCGATTGCTCGTCGCCTATATCCACGAGGATATTGCGGAAGATGCCCATCTCACTGCCTTCGTCGAGGGGCACCAGCAAGCCACACTGGAGCATGTATTGGAGCAGAGCAACGGTCTTGAGGCAGACGGATTTGCCGCCGGCGTTCGGTCCGCTGATGATGAGCATGCGGTTCTCTTTGAGGCGCAGGGAGAGGGGGATAAGCGTCTTGCCTTGCTGACGGAATTTGAGGTAGAGGATGGGGTGTCGCGCCTGCCGCCAGTCGAGCATAGGCTCGTTGTGGAGCGTGGGGCGGACAGCAAGCAGAGCGCGGGCATACTCGGCTTTGGCGCGGAGGAAATCGATATATGCGAGGGCTTGCTCGGAGGCTTTGATGTCGGGGAGGGAGGGTCGCAGGCGGGTGGTGATGTCTTGTAATATGCGAATACGCTCGCGGCGCTCTGCACCCTCGAGTTCGCGGATATGGTTGTTGGCTTCTACTACCTGTTGAGGCTCGATGAAGACCGTCTTGCCGGTGGCGGATTCATCGTGGACGATACCGCCGATTTTGCGCTTGTAGGCAGGGGGAACAGGGATGACGAGCCTGCCCTCGCGCATGGTGGGGGCAGCATCTTTGTCGAGTAAGCCCTCTGCCTGCGCCTGCCGGAGAATCTGGTGGAGTGCGCGGCTGACGGAGCCTTGCGCCGCCGCCATCTCGCGGCGGATGCGAATCAGTTCGGGGCTGGCATTGTCCGCCAAACGACCGTACTTATCGAGTATGCTCTCTATCAGGCGGAGAACGAAGAGGATGCCTTGGCTGTTACCGGCGGCGTTGCCGATGGAGAGCGAGGAGAGGCGGGGGAAGCGCACGGGGTCGAGGGCAGCGAAGAAGGCTTGCAGACGAGCGGCGTAGTCGATGGTCTTGCTCAAGTCAAAGAGTTCGGCTTCATCGAGGAAAAGCCCCTCGATGCGGATGCGGGCAAGAGGCTCGCGCATATCGTGGATTTCGCCGCGGGGAAAGTCGAGAGAGCCGTCTTCGAAGATACGCTTCATCTCGTCAGTCTCATCAAGCAGGCGGGAGATTTCGGCGGGGTCGTTGGAGAACGCCATCGCGTCCACCTGCTCTTTGCCGAGCGGGGAAGTGCAACGGCGGCGGAGCTCGTCGCGAACGGTGGTGAAGTCTATTTTTTGCTCAATGGGGTTCATGCTTTACTTCCACGAAAACGGACAAAAATTATAACAAAAATGAACGAGAACTTTTTTTGTGAACAGATGTTTTCAACAATTGGGAAAATATTTTTTATAACATATAATTGTTCGTGTAATTATTCATTAATTATTCATTAATTATTTTGTTAGTTATTTTGGTAGTTTTGTATCATTTTGTTATTGTATGGAATTGTGTTTTTGCGGAAGTTAGGTCTCGGCAAGGTCTCGACAAAGTCTCGAGGATATCTCAACAAAAACACGAGGCAAGTACAGATAGCATATTGCTATAATATCGTTTGTTTTTGCGGCAGATTGCTATTTGGAAAATATCAGCCGAGTATGCGCACATCGCGGAGGACTTTGGCTCCGGCGGCGTTGTTGAGTTTGGCAACCAGTTCGAAGCGGCAGTCGAAGAGTTGGGCTTTGAGTGCGGCGCTGGAGATATGGACGATAAGCATGCCGTTTTTGACTTCCACGGAGCGCGTGAGCCGCGCAACGCTCTCCCCCATGACCTCAGGCCATAGTTCAACAATCCGCGTCTCTAAGACGGGTTGCTCCAAGCCTGAATCGCGCAAGAAAGCGACGATGGCATCTCCTATGGTTACTGTAAGTCCGCGCATGATTGGTAATTCTTAATTATTTCTTAGGTGGTTTTCGGAGGTAGATTGCTTGGCGTGTTTTAAGGATTCGGATGGATGGGTCGAAGTTGTTGTATTGTTGCACTTTCTTGAGTTGTACACACTCCCGTTGGCAAACAGCCCATAGGCTCTCTCCCGGGGTAACCCACATGAGTGTCTTCTCTTTGGGGGCTTGGGTTTTCTTCTTGGCGAGGTAGATACGATCTCCTGCTTGCAGCGTTCTGCCGAGGGCATCGTTTTGCTCGCGGAGGTCTCTTTCCTTGATATTTAGGCAGAAAGCGACAGAAGCATAGGTGTCTCCCTCTTGTGCAAGGATGTATTTGACTCCGTTGCATTTCTGCGGTTTATGGGTTAACAGGAATAGTTGCTTTTCTTCCTTTGCCGTGCGCGGCTCTTGGTATTCGGGCTCGGGGTTGGAGGTGATGACAGCAATAGGCTCGGTTTTTCTTACCACCACGGGACGGTTGGATGCAGTATTAGTTCCTGTATTACAGACGGTTTCCCAGTTCTTGTCGGTGAGCTTGTCGAGGTGGTAATCTTGAATGAGCTTGATAAGTTTCTGCGGATACTTGGGGTCGGTGGCATAACCGCATTTTTTGAGTCCGTATGCCCAACCTTCATAGTCCTCGACGGCAATCTCAAAGAGCGGCTGATAGCGCGAACGTTGCAGAAAGACCGCGTGGTCGTCAAAGGATTGGGAGGCGTTCTTGTAAACACGGAAGCAATCGTCTTTCTTGTCGTCGTCTTTGAGGTAGGTTTTGCCTGTCCAGTCGGTTGTGCACTTGATGCCAAAATGGTTGTTGGCGCGGGTGGCAAGTTCGCTGGAACCTGCCGCTGATTCGAGGAGTGCCTGCGCCATGATGATGGAGGCAGGGATGCCAAATCGCCTTTGATTATCCACTACTACATCGCGCCATTGGGCAATGTATTGGAGGTACTGCTGATTTTGGGAAGATTGCGCATGTGCTTGCATAAAAAAAGCAGTCATGAGCAGAAATAAGATGGTTGTTTTCTTCATTTTTGGCATAATATCTATAAAAACGCCGCAAAATTACGAAAAAATTTGCATATAAGCAAAAAAAACGGTATCTTTGCACGCTAAATTATCGGAAATTATGAAGAAGCGTATTTTGTTCACCGTTTTGGTGTGTGTGTTGGTCGGGCTGAGTTCATGTAACTATTATCCGAAGGAGACGGTATACGAGACCATCTATGAGTCTAATTTCAAGACGCTTGACTTGCGTGTGGATGCTAATCAATGGCTATTTTCGCAGGAAGGTGGGTATTATTACTGCACATTTAATGTGCCGGAATTGACCTCCGCGATATATAACTACGGAGTGGTAACCTGCTATCGGGAGTATAACAAGGGTACTAACAATGCCTATCAGTTGCCGTTACCTCAGACGATACATAGCGTGGATGAAGGTAATGGCGCGTTGTACACGACCACGATAGACTATTCGTTCTCGGTGGGCATTGTGGAGATAGTGCTGACGAATAACGACTTTATGTATGTGGCTCCGGAGAGGATGGACTTCCGATTGAATATGGTTTGGTAATCCAATTTCAGAAATAGTAATGAAGAATTTTGCATTGATTGGTGCGGCGGGATATATTGCGCCGCGACATATAAAGGCGATAGCCGATACGGGCAACAACCTGATGGTGGCTTACGATAAGTTCGACTCTGTGGGACGTTTTGATGCATCGTTCCCGGAGTGTTCTTTTTTTACGGAGAATGAGCAGTTTGACCGCTTTTGCTCAAAGCAGATGCGCACGGACAACCCGCTGCATTGGGTGGCGATATGCACGCCTAACTACACGCACGATGCGTTTATCCGCTACGGGTTGCGCTTGGGATGCGATGTGATTTGCGAGAAGCCATTAGTGCTCAATCCCTATAACATTGACAACCTTGTGGAGTTGGAGCAGGAGACAGGGCACAAAGCATACACTATTCTGCAACTTCGCCTGCACGACAAGATTCGCGCGTTGAAAGAGAAAGTGGAGAAAGGTCCGAAAAATAAGGTATATGATATCGATTTGACCTATATCACGAGCCGCGGCAAATGGTACTACTCGAGTTGGAAAGGCGATGTGCACAAGGCGGGCGGTATAGCAACGAACATCGGCGTGCATTTCTACGATATGCTGCAATGGATATTCGGACCTGTGGAGAAGAATATCGTGCATGTGATGTCGTTTGACCGCGTGGCTGGGTACTTGGAGTTGAAACAGGCGCGTGTGCGTTATTTCCTGAGTATCAACGGCGACTGCTTGCCAGAGAATGCCGTGCAAGGAGAGAAACGAACGTATCGCACGCTGGCGATAGACGGCGAGGAGTTTGAGTTCTCGCAGGGATTCACGGAGTTGCATACGGAGAGTTACAAGCATATCTTGGCGGGCGAAGGATTCCGTATCTCGGAGGCGCGTTCGTGCATAGAGATAGTAAGTCAGATAAGGCATGCAGAGCCGATAGGGTTGGTGGGCGACTACCATCCGCTGGCTAAACTGCCGCTGGCAAAACATCCGTTTGGATGGGATGAAAAACGATAGATAATTGATACTTAAAGGCGCATGTCTAATCGACTGAGATACATATTGTTTATAGGGTTGACGGCGATGGTTGTCGGGCTATCGTCTTGCGTTACGAGCCGAAGGGTGAACTACATGCAAGAGCCGGATAAGAAGATACCTTCTTATGCCGATACGCTGTCGTTTGAGGACTACCAGTTGCGTGTGAATGACCGCTTGTATATCTATGTTTATTCCTTGGACGAGAAGATCACAGCACTCTACAACTCGGGGATGACGAACACTAACATGCGTCAGCAGATACGTAACAATTCGATGTATGGTTCCAATGAGTTGTACACCTATTTGGTTGATATAGAAGGGAATATCGATTTTCCGACCTTGGGTAAAGTGCAGGTGCTTGGACTTACTACACGCGAGGTAAAACGCAAGTTGGAAGAGGAATTGGGGAAGTTGATGAAAGATATTCCGGGGTATAAGACTATTTCCGCAGAAGTAAATATTGTGCAGCGGTCGTTCTCTATTATCGGGGCACAAAGCGGTCGATATTATATTGATCGCGAGAAGATGACAATCTTTGAGGCGTTGGCGATGGCAGGCGACTTAGGCGAGTTCTCCGACCGCTCGCAGATAAAGTTGGTGCGCGAGAAAGATGGCGTAACTACGATAAAGACCTTTGACGTGCGGTCGAAAGATATTATCAACTCGGAATTCTACTACATAGAGCCGAATGATATCATCTATATCCGCCAGATACCCGGGAAGTCATTTGGAATCAACTCGGCAGGTACGGCGGTGAGCGTGGTGGCATCGACCATTTCGTTTGGTGTGTTTGTTTACTCGCTGGTGCAGACGGGTATTCACCTATACAACAAGTATAACCCCGCTCCGGCGCAATAAAGGAGGATAGAGAAATGAAGCGAAAGATACTATACGGATTGCTCCTCCTGCCGCTGCTGTTGAGCAGTTGCTACAGCCACAAGGTGATAGGTCTGCTGCAAGAGCCTACCAAGCACAACAACTTGCCCGTGTACGACTCCGCGGAGTATGTGCCTTACACCATACGGGTGAACGATGAGATTATCTACCGCTTGATTACCATGGACGAGACTATCTCAAAGACTATCATGGGCAATCAATCATCGTATGCGGGGCAATATGCCAACTCCTACCGTGTCTATTCTGACGGAACAATAGATGTGCCGTTCTTGAAACCCGTGCATGTGGAGGGACTGACGATAGAGCAGGCGCAAGACACCCTGCGGGCGGCATTCCGCGAGATAATCCCCGACGCAGACGTGAAACTAGCGCTGTATAACAAGTACTTCACCGTGGTGGGCGACATCAACGCGGGCGAGTACTATATATATAAGGAGAAGATGAATATCTTTGAAGCACTCGCCATGACGGGTGATTTGATGAACTCCGGCGACAGGCGGCATGTGCGAATCATTCGGCCGCAAGGCAACGGCGAGGAACCCGAGGTGCTGGAGTTTGATATTCGCACGAATAGCATCATCAACTCGAAATACTATTATGTCTATCCCAATGATGTGATATACGTGGCACGGACGAAAGACAGTTTCTTCAAAGTGCCGTCCTACACAGGTTTCCTCGGGTTAATCACTTCCTCGTTATCACTGCTGGTATCGGTGCTTAACTATACCGTGCTGCTGATAGACTAAAAAAAGTTTCAAGTTTCAGGTTTTAGGTTTCAAGTTTCAATGTCTTTTTCTATGGCAGAAAACACTACATACACGCCTACAGGCAATAGCAATTACATCTACGGTCAGCCAAACAATGCGCAATACTATGGTTCCGGGAACTATGGTCCGGGAAATTACGGTGCAGGCACTAACGATTCGAAAGAAGAGGAAGAAAGCAACTTCAACATCATGGAGTGGGTGATGCTGTGTTTGCACTATTGGTATTTGTTTGTTATAGGCGTAGCAATAGCCGCAGGGTGCGCCATGCTGAAGAATCGCAAGTGGTTGCCCTCATATTATTCGCAGGGGACAATAATCATCAAGGAGTCGGGTTATTATGGAGGTACCAACTCGGCACTGATGCAAGGCTTCGGCGTGGATGCGGGTTATAAGAATGTGAATAACCAAGTGATTATGCTTGGTTCTTACGACTTGATGTGCCGCGTGGTGGATTCCCTACCCTTCATGCAGACGGAATATATCACACAGGGACGTTTCAAAACGCGCAACCTCTATCGCAATACGCCCATTCTGATAGAGACGAGCCATATCGAGTCTATTGCCTATTCTATTCTCTTCCAATTAGATTTTCAATCGGACGGAACTTTCACTGTTACTTCTACCAATGAAGATGTGCCGATGGTGGCAAACGGACGATATGGCGAGCCTTTGCATACGCAGTTGTTCGATGGTGTATTCCTCCCTTCGGATGTCAGTTTGTCGAGCGGAAGAATGTTCTTCCGTTTCCGCACGAAGGAATCGTTGGTCGGAGAGTTTATGGGGCGATTGCAGTTGAGTTTTGTAGGCGAAGGAAGTACTGTTTTAGCAATAGCCCTGACCAGCGAGACTCCCCAACGCGATTGTGAGTTCATCGATAAATTGGCGGAAATCTATCTGATGCAAAACTTGGAGCAGAAGAACGAGGTAGCCGACAATAGTATTCGCTTTATCAACCAGCAGTTAATCTCCCTGCAATCGTCATTGGAGGTGAGCGAGGGCGCGATGACACAATTCCGTCAGGAGAACCGCTTTGTGGATGTAGGATCGTATGCAGGGCAGTTGATGACTCGTATCTCGCAGTATGACCAGCAGAATATGTCGCTGAAACTGAAAGAAACCTATTTTGACTACCTGACCAACTACTTGCAAACCAATATCGAAAACGGCGCAGTGATAGCCCCCACTTCGTTGGGGCTGAACGAGCCGATACTGATGTCGCTTGTGCAACAGTTGAACGACCTGCGTATCCAACGCGGAGAGTTGAGCGAAAAGAACGTATATTATGCCAAATATACGAAGGATATAGAGAATGTGAAGACGGCAATCAATGAGGTAGTAGGGAGTATGCGCGCCTCATTAGAGATAGAGAAACAAGACCTAAAAGACCGCTTTGCAGATGTGGAGGAAGAGATAAAGAATCTGCCTTCCAAGGAGTTGCAGATGGTCGCCATCGAGCGCAACTATCGTATAGACGACAACTACTACACGTTCTTCTTGCAGAAACGTGCCGAAGCCGAGATCCAGAAAGCCGGTAACACGCCCGATAACAAGATATTGGATAAAGCCCGCACTACGGCAGTGGTGAACGGAAAAGCCAAGTCGAAAAATACCACTACGGCACTCATCATCGGCTTGCTTGTTCCATTAGCATTGATTATCCTCAGCGAATTGCTAAACAACAAGATGCGGACTCCTCGCGACGTGAAGCGTTTAGGTGTGTTCACCATGATTGGCACTTTGCGCCATGCACGCAATCAGAATCCCACGCTCGTGCAAGACAAACCGCGCTCTTCGTATGCAGAGATGATGCGTTCGATACGAACTCGTATAGAGTTTTTTACAAAGCGTAAAGTAGGTATTGTGGTTACCCTCACTTCTACAGAGTCTGGTGACGGAAAGACCTTCTTAAGTACCAACTTGGCATCGCTGTATGCTATGTCAGGAAAGAAGACACTGCTGATAGACGTTGATATGCGTAAGCCCAATGTGCATACCAAATTAGGTCTGCCAAACGGGCAAGGATTGACGGACTATCTGATTGGAGAATGCGAGTTGGAAGATACACTGATACGGAATAACCACTTTGGCTTCGACGTGATGCGTGCCGGTACTATTCCGCCCAACCCCGGGGAGTTGATACACTCGGACAAGATGGCAGAACTTATTACCAGTCTGCGCCAAGAGTATGCGTTTATCGTGATGGATACATCCCCCATTGGTTTGGTACCCGATGCATATACTTTGATAGAATTGTCGGATATATGCTTGTTTGTTATCCGTTGCCTGAAGACAAGTCGTCCATTCTGCAAACAAACCATTATGCAGATGAAGGAGATGATAGAGAATCATGATAAAGTACAGTTGGTACTTTCCGATATACCCAATGAAGGACGCTATGCTTATGGCTACGGCTATGGTTATGGCTACGGTTATGGCTACGGTTATGGTTACGGTTATGGTTACGGTTATGGACATAAGCACCACCATGGCTATGGAAAGTATGGCGCATACATTTATGGTAAAATCCATCGTAAGAAAAAGGGACAAGATCATTACTATGCAGATGATGACGAAGCGTAGGGGAAATAGTTTGGTCGTACTATGGACTATATTTAAGAAAGCCTACGGATGATATGATGTTTCGTATTCGTTTTTTCCTACTATTATCGTTTTCCTTGCTGTTGCTGTGTGGATGTCAGAATCCCGCTCCCTCGAAACCCGTTACCGTTGCCTCGGAGTTCACTGCCTGCTATGCGGAACTATACGGACAGGCATACGACTCCGTGTCGCAGGATGTTCTCGCCCTTGACCTCTACTCAGAAGGGCTTGACCTCAACGAGCAGGGAAAGATAGAAGGCACGGGCACCAACCTATATATCAGCGATATCTTCATAGATGCGGACGACAGCATGTGGGTAAAAAGCGATGGGCGGCTGACGCTTCGCGCGGGGATAGACAGCCTCTGCTTCTGCTCAGACTCCCTCCCCGCGGCGGGCACTTTCCTCCCCGGCATGGACTTCGAAGGTAACCCCACGGGCATCTACCTGCTCACCATCGCCGACAACGCGATTGCCGGCATCCAAGTGCTGGACTCGGGCAGGTTCGTCCTCCGACCGAGCGAAGGGAAGCGTATTGACTTTCATGGGATATTCTACTATTCCACCCGCTCCTCTGCCAACAGCAAGCCCGTAGTGCAGATCTATTCGGCACGATTTAATTCTGAATTAAGAATCAAGAATTAACAATGGTGAACTACGCGCGCGAATACCATACTTATCTGCGTCTGGAGCGTTCTTATTCGCCGAACACTATCGCCTCCTACGAGTTGGACTTACAGAAGATGTTTGCCTACTTCGAGGCACACGGCATCGACCCAATCGGTGCACAACTCGCCGACCTGCAAGCCTTTCTGTACGATACCTTCCGCGACAATTCTAATGCTCGTACGCAAGCGCGACTCATTGCCAGTGTGCATTCTTATTATCGTTTTCTGCTTTACCACCATTATATAGATGCCGATCCCTCCGAACTGCTGGAGGGACCGAAGCGCGAGATGCACCTACCCGTGGTGCTCACCGTGGAGGAGATAGACCGCCTGATAGCCGCCACCGACCTCTCTTCCAACGAGGGGCACCGCAACCGCGCCATCATCGAGATGCTCTACGGCAGCGGGTTGCGCGTGTCGGAGTTGGTGAACCTCAAGCTGTCGAATATCTACCGCAAAGAAGGTTACATGCTCATCGAGGGCAAAGGGAGCAAGCAGCGGCTGGTGCCTATCTCGCCTGTGGCGGATGAGTGGTTTGGCTATTGGCTCAGCGACCGCGCTCGCTGGGATGTGAAGCCGGAGTTTGCCGATATCGCTTTCCTCAACCGCTACGGCAGGCAACTCACACGCACCATGGTCTTCACCATCATCAAACGTCTCTGCGCCGAAGCCGGCATCACCAAGAACATCTCCCCCCACACCCTCCGCCACTCGTTTGCAACCCACCTCCTGCAGAACGGTGCCGACCTGCGTATCATCCAGCAACTGCTCGGACACGAAGACCTCGCCACCACCGAGATATACACCCACCTTGACATCCAAGACCTCCGTGATGCTATCATTCAATACCATCCCGCAAACAAATAGTTAGTTGAAATATATGTTGTACAACATAAAACACATTTTTTTTTTGCGAAAGTAAAAAAAATATCGTATCTTTGCCGCTGTTTTTAACCGAAAAACTAACCTACACAACGTGATAAACAGGAACTGAACAACAGGGACTGACCAACACAACGTGATAAACACAAATGTAAAACTATGGCAAAAGTGTATCAAGCAAACGAGATCAAGAATATCGCCATGTTGGGCGGTAGCGGATCCGGAAAGACGACTCTGATGGAGTCGATGTTATTTGAGTCGGGTGTGATTAAACGTCGCGGGTCGATAGAGACGCAATCGACGGTCTGCGACTATTTCCCCGTAGAAAAGGAGTACGGCTACTCGGTGTTCTCCACTGTCTGCAACGTGGAGTTCATGGGTAAGAAACTGAATATCATCGATTGCGCAGGTAGTGATGACTTCTGCGGCGGTACGGTAGCCGCATTGCAGATGGTGGGTTCGGCGCTGGTGGTGCTCTCCGCCAACGAGGGCGTTACGGTAGGTACGCAAAACAATTTCCGCCTTGTGGAGAATGCCCACAAACCGCTGGCATTCGTTGTGAACAAGTGCGACCATGAATATGCCGATTTCGAGAAGGTGCTCCACGAGTTGCGCGAGACGTTCGGCAACCGCTGCACCGTGATGCAATATCCTATCAATGCCGGCACGGGCTTCAATGCCGTTATTGACGTGCTGAAAGGTAAGATGCTCGTTTGGGGACCCGAAGGCGGCGCACCCGAGGAGAAAGAGATTCCCGTAGGGGAGCAAGCCAAGGTGGAGGAGATGCGCCAAGCCCTGCAAGAGCAGGCGGCTGAGGCAGACGAGACCTTGCTCGACAAGTTCTTGGAAGAAGGACTGAACGACGAGGAAATCATGCAGGGCTTGAAGTCGGTCTATGCACAGGGCTCGATGTACCCCGTCATCTGCTGCAGCGCAGCCAAAGACATGGGTATCCGCCGCTTGATGGACTTCCTCAACGTGATGGCGCCCGCACCTCGTCAGTTCGAGTACAAGACCGTGGACGGCAAGTCGGTGCGCCCCGTGGACGACGCGCCCACCAGCCTCTATGTCTTCAAGACCTCCGTGGAGCCGCACGTGGGTGAGGTGAGTTATTTCCGCGTGATGCAGGGTGTGGTGCGCCCGGGCGACGACCTGCAGAACATGGAGCGCGGCAGCAAGGAGCGTATCTCCCAACTCTTCATGGTGGCAGGCAGCATGCGTATCCCCGTGGAGGAGGTGCACGCCGGAGACATCGCCGCTACGGTCAAGTTGAAAGACACCCGCACGGGTAACACGCTCAACGCCAAGGACTGCGACTACCAATACGCACCAATCGTCTATCCCCAGCCGCGTTACCGCCGCGCAATCCGTCCCGCTAACGAGGCGGACAACGAGAAACTCGCCGCACTGCTCACCCGTATGCACGAGGAAGACCCCACGTGGATTGTAGAGCAGTCGAAAGAACTGCGCCAGACCATCGTCTGGGGACAAGGCGAGTTCCACCTCCGCACCCTCAAATGGCGTCTTGAGAACAACGACAAGATGTCGGTTGAGTTCGACGAGCCGAAGATTCCGTACCGCGAGACCATCACCAAAGCCGCTCGCGCTGACTATCGCCACAAGAAACAGTCCGGCGGTTCGGGTCAGTTCGGAGAGGTGCACCTCATCGTGGAGCCCTACGAGGAGGGTATGCCCGTGAAGGAGTCCTACAAGTTCGGCAACCAAGAGTACAAGATTTCCGTCAAAGATACACAGGAGATTTCGCTCGAGTGGGGCGGCAAGTTGGTGCTCATCAACTCCATCGTGGGTGGTGCCATCGATGCACGCTTCATCCCCGCCATCCTGAAAGGTGTGATGGACCGCATGGAGCAAGGTCCGCTCACAGGCTCCTACGCACGCGACGTCCGCGTCATCGTGTACGACGGCAAGATGCACCCCGTGGATTCCAACGAAATCTCCTTCCGTTTGGCAGGTCGCAATGCCTTTGCCGAGGCATTCCGCAACGCCAACCCGAAGGTGCTGGAGCCTATCTACGATGTAGAGGTGCTTGTGCCCACGGAGATTATGGGTGATGTGATGAGCGACATCAACGGCCGCCGCGGTATGGTGCTCGGCATGGAGAGCGAGAAGCAGTTCACGCGCCTCAAAGCCCTCGTGCCGCTCAAGGAGTTGTCCAACTACTCCACCACGCTCTCTTCGCTCACCGGCGGACGCGCTACCTTCACCATGGCGTTCAAGTCCTACGAACTCGTGCCCGCTGATGTTCAAGACCAACTCTTGAAGGCATACGCTGCGGCGCACGCGGACGAAGACTAATATTGTCTTGAAAGCACGCAGGCAGTAAGAAGACCTGCAGCAGAGTAATAAAGAAATTAGGCATTGTCTCACGACAATGCCTAATTTTGTTAGCCAAGGCGGAAAAAACATCTCTTTATGAAAACACAAAACCGCCTCAGAATGCTAACCAATAAAAACCAAATCCAATTGTTAAGCTAAATTCACCTGCAAAGATACTGATTATTCTCTGAACAATCGTTCAAAGAAAACCTTTACCTTACATATTTATATACTTTTAACTCCTATTGAGGATTGTTGGCCGTTTTTGCGCCAAACATCGCTCATTTTTTTTAGGCAATCAATTACTTTTTGCAAGGTAAGGGGCTGTTGTTCACCCGTGGTCATGTTCTTGAGCATGACAGTTTGACTTTCCATCTCGTTGCCTCCCACGATAGCCACCCATGGTATCTTTTTGGCATCGGCATAGCCCATCTGTTTCTTCATCTTGGCTGGCTCGGGATAGACCTCCACGCGGAGTCCCTCCTGCCGCAGTGCTGTCGCCCAACGGAGGGCATAGCGCAACTCAGCCTCGCCAAACGTGGCGAAGAGCAACTGCGTGCCGATGCCCAACTCGGCAGGGAAAAGGTTGAGTTCGGTCAACACATCGTAGATACGGTCAGCACCGAAAGAGATACCTACGCCTGACACATTCGACATGCCGAAGATACCCGTCAGGTTGTCGTAGCGTCCACCGCCCGTGATAGAGCCTATTTGCGCGTCGAGGGCTTTCACCTCGAAGATAGCGCCGGTGTAGTAATTCAGTCCGCGGGCGAGGGTGAGGTCTAAGGCGAGTTCAAAGGTGGGAGTGGAGGGCTGCTCGTTGAGCGTACACAAGTCAAAGAGCGTGCGCAACTCATTGATACCCGCCATTCCTATCTCCGAGTCTTGGAGGATAGCCGCCAGTTGGTCGAGTTTCTCGGTATTGCTGCCGCTCAACTGCATGATAGGCTGTATCTTCTCCACCGCTTCGGGCGTGAGTCCGCGCTCCAGCAGTTCTTTGTTCACATTGTCCAAGCCGATTTTATCCAACTTGTCAATTGCTACAGTGATGTCAATCAGTTTGTCGGGCTGTCCGATGACCTCTGCTATACCGGCAAGGATCTTGCGGTTGTTGATATGCAGGCGCACGCGGATGCCGAGACGGCGATAGACCTCTTGCACTATCTGTATGAGTTCCCATTCACAAGTGAGCGATTGGGTGCCAATCATGTCCACATCACACTGGTAGAACTCCCGATAACGTCCTTTCTGCGGTCGGTCTGCCCGCCATACAGGCTGAATCTGAAAACGCTTGAAGGGGAACTGTATCTCCTCGCGGTGTTGCACCACATAGCGTGCAAAGGGGACGGTCAGGTCATAGCGTAGTCCTTTTTCGGGTGGCGTGTTTGCTTTCTCGCCGGAGTTTTGAATACGGAAGAGCAGTTTGTCGCCTTCCTCGCCGTACTTGCCCATCAGCGTGGAGATGTTCTCCATCGCGGGGGTCTCTATCTGCTGAAAGCCATAGAGCGAGAAAACGGATTTGATGGTGCTGAAGATATAATTGCGCCGAGCCATCTCCACCGTGGAGAAATCGCGCGTACCTTTTGGAATAGAAGCCATAATTTGGATAAAGGATGAAGGATAAAAGATGAAAGACTAAATAGTTTTATTTTGGATAAAAGATGAAGGATAAAAGACAACTTTCTTTCGCTTTTGAGATTTCAGAGTCGAGACTAATTAGTCTTTTATCCTTTATCTTTTAGCGAGCAAAGCGAGCGGTCTTTAATCATATAGAAAACAATTCGCTGTAGATTTTGTCGGTGGCGCCGAGTTCGGACTCTACGTATTGTCGTGCTTTTTGCCCGAGTTCATCGGCATGGGCAAAGGCGTTATCCAGCGCATGCTCCAACTGCTTGTAGTTGCAGATGGAGAATCCTGCGCCGGCAGCGATGAGGGCTTTCGCTTCGCGGAAATGCTGATACTTGGGTCCGAAGACTACCGGCATGCCATACACCGCCGCTTCGATGGTGTTGTGGATGCCGGCGCCAAAGCCTCCGCCGATATATGCCACCGCACCGTAGCGATACAACTTCGACAGCAGCCCCATCTTATCCACCACGATGACGCGGGGAGCCGGGAGGGTTGAGGGTTGAGGGTTGAGGGTTATCTCACTCAATCGCATATAGCGCCCGTGGAAGAACTGGAAGATTTGGTGCAGGTGGCTATCGGTGATCTCGTGGGGAACGAGCAGCAGACGGATGTCGGGATGGGTGTCGATATAGCGCGCCAGCAGTTGCTCGTCCTGCTGCCATGTGCTGCCGGCGATAAGCAGGTGCTGCTTATCATCCATGGATACTCCTTCCGATAAATCGGAGGGGTGTGCTGCCAACTGATTGACGCGGTCAAAGCGCGTATCACCCGCCACGCTGCAACGGCTGATGCCATGCGCCTGCAAGAGCGCAAGCGAGGCTTGGTCTTGCACGTAGATATGCGTGAAGCAGTGGAGCAACTTGAGGTAAGGCTTGCCCCACGGTAGGAAGAACAACTGTTTGGGGCGGAAAATGGCGGAAATACTGAATGTAGACACTGCTTGTTTCTTCAATTCACGGAGATAAGCTGGCCAAAACTCGTATTTCACGAAGACGGCCTTTTTCGGTTGCAGGGTGCTGATGAAGAGGCGGGCATTGCGGCGCGTGGCGAAAGGCAAATAGAGCACCTTGTCCACTTTGTTGTAGTTTTTGCGCATTTCGTAGCCGGAGGGGGAGAAGAAGGTGAGCACAATCTTTTCGCAAGGGTGCTCCGCACGCAGACGCTCGATGATAGGTCTTGCTTGCTCAAACTCGCCCACCGAGGCTGCGTGTACCCACACGCAACCGCGCCATTTATCTAACTTTTGTTGGGGGGAGTTCTTTAATATACGGACGGTTTCTCGCTGTCCTCGCACCAACAGTCGCGCCTTGCGATGACCAAAGAAAGCCGCTATATATAGCAAAAAGAAATAGAAATGCATGTTGAAATCTTAAAATTCAGCGCAAAATTACAACTTTTTTTTCATATATCCAAAAAAAGCAGTAACTTTGCCGCTGTTTTACGTAGTTTTCACGTAGTTACCGTAGTTTACGTAATTTTCGTATTTCACGAAAATAACGAAAATAACGTTGGAATATGATTACCATTTTAGCCATAGAATCGAGTTGCGATGATACCTCCGCGGCGGTTATCCGCGACGGGGTGTTGCTGAGCAATGTGATAGCGGGGCAGAAAGTGCATGAGGAGTTCGGCGGCGTGGTGCCGGAGTTGGCGAGCCGCGCGCATCAGCAGAATATCCTCCCCGTGGTAGATACTGCGCTCAAACGGGCGGGCATAGAGAAGAGCGATTTGTCTGCCATAGCATTCACGCGCGGTCCGGGGCTGCTTGGCAGCCTGCTGGTAGGCACTTCTTTTGCCAAAGGGCTCGCCCTCTCGCTGGGCATTCCCCTGATAGAGGTCAACCACCTGCAAGGGCACGTGCTGGCGCATTTCGTGCGCACGCCCGAATCGACGAACCCTGTGCCCGAGTTCCCCTTCCTCTGTTTGCTGGTGAGTGGAGGCAACAGCCAGATAGTGCTGGTGAAAGCCTACAACGATATGCAGATCATCGGACAGACGATAGACGATGCGGCGGGGGAGGCGTTTGATAAATGCGCCAAGGTATTGGGATTGCCCTACCCGGGCGGACCGTGGATAGACCGCCTCGCCAAAGAGGGAAACTCCGAGGCTTTCCATTTTGCCAAACCGAACATTGCCGGCTACGACTACTCCTTCTCAGGCTTGAAGACTTCGTTTCTCTACACCCTGCGCGACATGCTCCGCGAGCATAACCTCACCACCGTGGATGCCCTCGCCGAGCAGGTGCCGCACCTGAAAGAGGACTTCTGCGCCGCCTTGCAGCAGACGGTGGTGGATATACTGATGCAGAAACTGAAGAAAGCGGCGCGCGACTTGAAGATAAACCAAGTGGCTGTGGCAGGCGGCGTGAGCGCGAACAGCGCGTTGCGGCAAGCCTTCATTGACTACGGAAAGCGCTATGGTTGGAAGGTGTTTATCCCGCCCTTCTCTTTCACCACCGACAATGCCGCCATGGTCTGCCAAGCAGGCTATTTCAAGTATTTAGACGGCGATTTCTGCCCCATCGACTTAGTGCCCTATGCCAAAACGCGAATATAAGGACATACTTATCTTCGTGGTAACATTGCTCGTCGCCAACTATGCATGGAAATGGTCGGTTACGGGCGATGAGGGAGATACGTTGGTCTTGCTGTGGCGACATTGGGACATCTCCGCGCCGTTTGAGGTAATGGCGAAGCATATCGCGGCGATGGTATATGCCGTGGTTTCGCTTTTCCGCGACACGGCGTATATGCCCGACGACCATGTCATCCGTTTTGCTACGGGCAATGCGGTGAGCATTGTGTGGAGTTGCACGGCGCTGAAGCAGTCATTCATCTGGCTTTGCCTACTGCTGACCACGCCGGGCGGATGGCGGCATAAGACGTGGTTCATTCCTTTCGGCTGGCTCTGCATCTACCTCTTCAATATCGCACGCATAGCCGCCATCGCGCTGTTCATAGAGTTTCATCCTACGTGGTTTACTTTTCTTCACGAGTACTTATTCAAGTACTTGTTCTACATCATGCTCTTCGCGCTGTGGGTGTGGTTTACGGAGAAGATACGAAATGATAGGCAAACAAAAACCTGTGAGCCGTAAACACGAAAACGATAAGCAGATAAGAGTTAGTGATTAGTTAGTGATTAGTTAGTGATTGACGAGTCTATCAGCCGTCAATCTCGGAAGAAATACGGCAACGACACGGCAACGAACCGAACCAAGAAGCAGACAGGTTGCAGGGTGCGTAGGCATCCCCGCTCGCTAAAATTAAGCCACCATGTATGCAAACGTCTCGCCTGCGGGGTCTTATTAGCTATTCACAAACAAAAAAAGACTGCCTAACTCCATGTGTTAGACAGTCTCGTAAAGTGCTTATTATGAATGAATTATATTTCTCGCGAAGCAATCCACGCCTCATCTGCTACGCCTGATAAATGTCCCATATAGCGCGCGAGTACAAAGAAATAGTCGCTCAGGCGATTGATAAATTGCAGCAACTCTTCCTCTTGGATGGTTGCTGTTTGTGTGTCTATTAGTTCTACAACCAGTCTTTCCAAACGTCTTGTCACGGTTCGGCAAAGGTGCGCCGTACAAATAGTCTCGTTGCCGGCGGGAAGGATAAAACTGCGCAACGGAGGCAGGGCGGCTTGCATACCATCTATCCATCTTTCTATTTGAGCTACATCCTTGGCGGTTATCCATTCGCCTTTTGCCAAACTCAACGCAGAGCCTACATTGAATAGTCGATTCTGGATCCAGCACAGCATATCAGCCATTGTCGCATCAACAATGCAGGTCTGTTGCAAACAATCAAACAACTGGCATCGCGCACGCAGCATACCAACCCAAGCATTGAGTTCGTCTGCCGTCCCGTACGTCTGTAGCCTGACAGATGCCTTAGATACGCGCTGCATATTGGCTAATGAGGTCTCACCTCGGTCGCCGGTCTTGGTGTAGATAGACATAAGGAATTGTAATTAGTTATATGATGTTTAGATGCTTAGTCGATAATGCCGTTTCAGGTAATGGGGATCGAAGAACAGCGCCCCCGTCCGATAGAAATCCATGGTACTACTCACCTGCGGCAATTGCTTCAGGGTTTCCCATGCCTGCTGCATATCCAAAGAATGATGGATATCATCCACAAAGATAACCGTCTTCTCATGGATATGCGGCAACAGAGCCTGCACATATCGCATTGTGGCTGACTGTGTATGGTTCGCATCTATGAAAGCAAAATCCACTTGAGCCGGCAAATGTCCTGAAAGGGTCTCGTCTATATCGCCTTCCACAAGCCGAATGTTGTCTATTCCCAGTCCTTGCCATACTGATTGTGCGTATTCCCCGATGGCGTGGCTACCCTCGAAGGTCGTTACTTTGTTTCGGCGATTGGCTAACGCTAAATAAGCAGTGGTTACACCGAGTGATGTGCCTAACTCCACTATCTCTAAGGGCTCTTTGGCATTGCGGGAGAGGAAGACTATCCAGCGAAAGAAAAGTTGGGCTATCTTGGTGCACTCAAGACTGCCTTTTGCTATATCGCACACGCGCCTATCAGGGCTGTTAGATTTTCCCGTACCATAATCTTGCACATGCAGTACGGTAGAGTCTTGCAGTAGTCTTCCGCGACTACGCTCTATGTCGCTCCATACATAGTATCCGTTCTCATCGCAGGTAATCATCCGTACCAACGTAAAGAGGTAGGGGGAATGAATACCCTCCCCGCGGCTATTGTAAGCAAGCAAACCATGCTTTACATACCCCCGCAAACGAAACAAAATAGATGATATATCGTACATAGACGTACACAATGGTTACTGTTTTGCCCGCAAAGATACTGCTTTTTATCCAACTACGCAAATTTTTTAGCACCAAAAGCATCTACCGACATTTTTGCACTATCGTAACACAATCAAGATACCCCCATTTTGCAAACTCTACTTTGCAAAATAAAGAAAAAATCATAAGAATTATGCAAAAAGTAGTTCTTTGTATTGCATAGTTCATAAAAAAGCAGTACTTTTACCGCAGATTTCCAAATGCACATCGGAAGCGCAGGCATCCTGTCCGGGTGCGCAGGCGTCCCCGCCTGCTAAACGCGCTCCCAACTTTGTTTGATGGACAGAGTGTTGAGTGTGTCCGGGTGCGCAGGTGTCTTGTCCGGGTGCGCAGGCGTCTCCGCCTGCTGAAGAACAAGTTACGTCCAAACTAATCGGGCAAAAAGGAAGGAACCCGATGGGATCAATCTAATACACTAATTATAAACCATTTAACAACCCCAAAACAATCATGAAAAAAGTAATGTTTCTTTTCGCAAGCCTTCTCCTTACGATGAATGCTTGTTCGAGCAAGCCCCAAGTGGCTACGTTCAATGAACTTCCTGCGCCCGCGCAACAGTTTATCACCACCTATTTTGCGCAATCCGACATCGCGTGGATTCAATGGGAGCGCGACGGCGTGAGCAAGGAGTATGAGGTCAGACTCAACAACGGCACGTGGATAGAGTTCTATAGCGACGGCGCCTTGGAGAAAATCGACTGCAAAACCAATGCCGTACCTGCAGGCATCGTGCCCGAGACGGTGGTGAACTATGTGAACACCAACTTCCCGCAGGTTGTCATCGTGAAGTACCAAATCGACCGCCGCGACCAAGAGGTAGAACTCAGCACAGGCTTAGAACTCGTCTTCGACCTCAACGGCAACTTCCTGCACATTGACGACTAAGAATAATTATGAATTATGAATTAAGAATTATGAGACCCATGCTCTGAAACTCAATTCCAATGCACTCATAATTCATAATTCATAATTTGAATCGACTATGCTTCATCTCGAAAACATCCACAAGACCTACAACCTCGGCACGCCCAACGCGCTGCATGTGTTGAAAGGGATTGACCTCGACATCGAGGATGGCGAGTTTGTCTCCATCATGGGCGCGTCGGGCTCCGGCAAGTCCACTCTGTTGAACATACTCGGCATCCTCGACAACTACGACGAAGGCAACTACTACCTCGCTGGCAGGCTCATCAAAGACCTCAACGAGACCCAAGGTGCGCGCCTGCGCAACGAGTTAATCGGCTTCGTCTTCCAGAGTTTCAACCTCCTGAACTTCAAGAACGCGCTCGAGAATGTCGCCCTGCCGCTCTACTACAAGGGCGTACCCCGCAAGCAGCGTTACATGCTCGCTATGGAGCAACTCGAGCGCATGGGCTTGAAAGACTGGGCGTACCACCTGCCTAACGAGATGTCCGGTGGACAGAAGCAGCGTGTAGCCATCGCCCGCGCCATCGTCGCGCAGCCGAAGATACTGCTTGCCGACGAGCCTACCGGCGCGCTCGATAGCAAGACCACCGTGGAGGTCATGGATGTTTTCCGACAACTCAACGCCGGGGGTATCACCACCATCATTGTTACCCACGAGCAATCCGTAGCCGACACCACCCAACGAATCATCCGTATCAAAGACGGCAATATACTGAATTAAGAATTATGAATTATGAGCGCTCATGCTCTGAAACTCAATTCCGATGCACTCATAATTCATAATTCATAATTAAAACGATGATAGACCTTTTCTCCGAAATACTGCAATCCTTGCGGCGGAATAAGTTCCGCACTGCCATGACGGGCTTCGCCGTGGTGTGGGGTATCTTTATCTTGGTGGTGCTCCTCGGCGTGAGCAATGGGCTGGAGAACGGTATGCAGGCGAACTATGGCAACCGACTGAGCAACTCCGTCGATATATGGACGCGCTGGACGGACATGGCATACAAAGGTTTGCCGCGCTGGCGCCGTCTCCGTTTCACTGACCGTGAGGCGACGCTGGTCAAGCAAATGCCCGAGGTGGAGTATTTCTCTCGCGTGGCGAGCGAATACCGCCAGACTACTTTCCGCACGGAGAGCGATGAGATGGAGATTATCGGCGTGGAGCCCGAGTTTCAACTCATCTTCCGCAAGCAGATGCTCCACGGACGCTTCCTCGACCAAATAGACATGGAGGAGCATAAGAAAGTGGCGGTAGTGGACGAGCGGGCGATGAAGGTCTTTGCATGCGCCCCCGAAGATATCATCGGGCAGTATATCACGGTGGGCAATATCCTCTTCCGCGTGGTGGGTATCTGCGAGCAGGGAGAAAAATGGGACGGCGCTATCGTCTATGTGCCCTTCGCTACCCATCAGGCATTGTACAGCACCGACAAGAAGTTCGAGAAGATGAGCATGACCCTGCGCGCGGATTATCAAGGAGGTGCGGTCTCCAGGCCGCACCAAAAGTACGATATAAAGACAAAGATGTTCTCCCTCCTCGCTCCGCCTATGCAGATTCACCCCGACGACACCGAGGCGATAGGCGTGTGGAGCCAAGAGGAGAGTGCCGAGCAGAACCAACAGGCGATGGCGGCTATCCGTCTCTTTATCATCATCTTAGGACTCTGCACCCTCATCTCGGGTGGGGTAGGCGTGAGCAATATCATGCTGGTGTCCGTCCGCGAGCGGACACGGGAGTTGGGTATCCGCAAAGCCTTAGGTGCACCGCCAGCGACCGTTATGCAGAGCGTAGTAGGCGAGGCGCTGGCTATCACCCTCACCTTCGGAATCATCGGCGTGCTGTTGGGCATGGGCGTGGTCGCACTCATCGGGCAACTCACCCAAGACGCGGAAAATCAGATACTGCTCAACCCCTCGGTGAACCTCTCCGTAGTAGCGATAGCCACCGCCATCATCGTCTTTATCGGCGTCATTGCAGGTGCCGTCCCCGCCCTCCGCGCCATGAAGATTAAACCAATAGAAGCCATGAGAGAAAAATGATTTTTGTAATAGGTAATAAGTAATAGGTAATATGCACAGCGAGAAAAGATATTACTTATTACAGCCCGAAGGGCGAATTACTTATTACCACGCGAAGCGAGATTATGGATTTCTTCAACGAAATATGGGAAACGATAACGCGAAACCGTTCGCGTAGCCTCCTCACGGGCTTTGGAGTCTTTTGGGGGATGATGATGCTGCTGCTCTTGGTGGGCATGGGCAACTCCCTCGTGGACGGTATACGCTACCAGTTGGAGGGCGTGGCTACCAACTCCTGTATCGTGGGCGCGAACGACACGGGCAAAGCCTACAAAGGCTTACAGAAAGGGCGGTCGTGGGATATACGCAACGGGGACATACCTTATCTTGAGCGAGAAGTAACGGCAGCAAGCACGATTGCCTATGTGCGCTTCATCGGTTCATGGGAGAAGAACACCCATCGCGGCGATAAAGTAGGCACCTACAATCTCCTTGGGGTGTCCGAAAACCTACAACAGGCGTTGTGTACGCCGTTGCAATACGGCAGGTTTATCAACTCCAAGGATGTGGAGCAGCAGCGTAAGGTGTGTGTCATAGGTGAACAGACCTACCGCGACCTCTTCCCCGAAGGAGGCGACATCACGGGGCAGTGTATCACCGTGAGCGGTATTCAGTTTCGCGTGGTGGGCGTGCAGAAGCGTAGCGAGGCCAAATTTTGGCTGGGCGGGGACACCAACGAGCAAATAAAAATCCCCGTTACCACGGCGCAACAAACCTATGGAGGCAACGATGTTATCCACATGCTTTTTGGTGTAGCCAAGCAGGGCGAGCAGGCGGCTACCATGCTCACCCAGATAAAAGATGTCCTGCGCCGCCGGCACACCATCGCCCCTGACGACGACCGCGCTTTCTGGGGACAAGACCTCGGTGCAGAGTTTCGGGCAGTGGATATGCTGATAATCGGACTGACCATATTGGTTTGGTTCATAGGCTTGGGCACGCTCCTCTCCGGCGCGATAGGCGTGAGCAACATCATGCTCGTTACCATCCGCGAGCGAACGAAAGAGATAGGTATCCGCCGCGCATTAGGGGCTTCCCCCGCCTCTATCGTCGGTCAGATACTCGCAGAGAGCATCTTCCTCACCGCCCTCTCGGGAGCATTGGGTATCGTGGCAGGCGTTGGAATCCTGCAAGCCGTCTCCCCACTGCTGGCGGGTAATGAGATGTTCTCGCAAGGCACGCAAGTATCCTTTTCCGTAGCCATCGGCGGATTGCTCATACTGATTATCATAGGCTTGTTGGCAGGTCTCCTCCCCGCCAAACGTGCCCTCGCTATAAAACCCATCGAAGCATTAAACGAAGAATAATATGAAAAACTGGAAGAAGTGGACTATCTTGTCCGTGGTACTGATTGCCGTAGTAGCGGTGTTTGTCTTTCTCTGGCTGCGCTCCCGCCCCGAGCCCGTGTCCTATGAGGTGCTGACGGTGGAACGCAAGGACTTGCAGCGCACTACACTCGTTACGGGTAAGGTGGAGCCGCGCGATGAAGTGGATATCAAGCCGCAGATTTCGGGTATCGTAGCCGAACTGTACAAAGAAGCCGGCGACCAAGTGCGCGTGGGCGACCCTATCGCGAAAATCAAGGTCATCCCCGACATGGCGCAACTGGCGTCTGCGGAATCTCGTGTACGACTGGCGAAATACAACTTGGAGAACAGCCGCGAGGTCTTCCGCCGCGACTCGGCATTGCTGGCGAAGCAGGTTGTGTCGCAGGAGACCTACGACAAGAGCCGCTTGCAGTACATTGCTGACTGCGAAGAGTTGCAGGCTGCGGAGGATAACCTGAGCATCACTCGCGACGGCGTGGCGGCGAAGGCTACCGACGGATTCACCAACACCATCGTGCGCGCCACTATCTCGGGCACTGTGCTGGATGTGCCTATCAAGGTCGGCAACTCGGTCATCCTGAGCAACACCTTCAACGACGGTACCACCATCGCCACCATCGCCGACATGCAAGACCTGCTCTTCGTAGGCTCCATCGACGAGACGGAGGTGGGCAAACTGCGCGTTGGCATGCAGATGACGCTGGTCATCGGTGCGCTCAACGACCAACGCTTCCCCGCCACCTTGGAGTATATAGCCCCCAAAGGCACGGAGAGCAACGGCGCGATGATGTTCGAGATAAAAGGGGCGGCAGCGATACCCGACAGCGTGGTGATTCGCGCGGGCTATAGCGCCAACGCAGAGATAGTGCTCGACGAGCGCAAGCAGGTGCTGACCGTGCCCGAGTATGCAGTAACCTTTGAGAACGATAGCGCTTTCGTCCAACTGCTCACCGACACCGTCAGCCAGACCTACACCCGCCATCCCATCACCACCGGCCTGAGCGACGGCATACAGATAGAGGTAACCGAAGGCCTTTCCTCCACCGACCGTATCCGCGGCAACGAGCAAACAACCGAATGATAAAAAAACTTATCCTCTGAAAAAATCCCCCAAAATCTCGCGAGCGTATGCGAGCAGGATGTAGGAAAATGCCTTGCTGCGGGCTACGCCCTTGCAGAGATTGAGAAGGATTTTGTGCGGATAATATCAGTTCCGATGCCCTCTTAATTCCTAATTCCTCATTCCTCATTCCTAATTGATAATGCCTTTTCGCTTTCTCATACTATCTTGTGCGCTACTCCTCGCCGTGTGCGTGGAGGCAGTGCCTTACACCTTGCAGCAGTGTATAGACACCGCCTTGGTGAACAACCTCTCTGTCCGCCAGCAGGCGAACCGACTCTCCTCGCAGCGACTTGCCTACAAGCAGTCGAAAGCCAATATCTCGCCGTCGGTGTACGGTGGCATAGGGCAGTCGTGGGGATTCGGACGAAGCACCGGTGCGGACAACATCAGCCGCATACAGAACTCCTCGCAGACTTCGTTCAACCTCTCTGCCAACCTCATGCTCTTCGACGGCTTGGCGATGAAGTTCAATATCGATGAGGCTGCAGCGAACATGCAGGCGAGCGAGGCGGACTTGCAGGCGCAGCAACTGAAAATCAAGATGAACATCACCACGATGTTCCTGCAAGTGTTGCTCTGTCGCCAACTCACCGAGGTAGCGGCTATGCAACTGGAAGACACGCAGGTCAAACTGCATCGCGACTCCGCCCTCGTGGCGGCACAACGACTTGCGGCAGGCGAACTCTACACCTTGCAGGCGCAGGTCGCCAAGGAGCAACTCGCCCTCGTACAGCAGCAGAACGAACTCCGCCTTGCCTTGCTCGACCTCGCGCAAGCCATCGACATACAGGATGTGGCTTCCTTCGACATAGCCGTCTCCGATGCCGACACCCTGCTCCTGCTCCCCCTCTCCGCGCAAGAGGTCTATGACGCCGCGCTCACCTACCGCCCCGAGATAGCCGCCCTCGAATATACCATCGCCGCACAGGAGGCGGCGCTCAAGTCTGCCAAAGCCGCGTACTCTCCCACGCTCTCCGCAGGGGCAAGCGTAGGCTCGGGATACTACAACATGCAGGGCAGCGACAACCTGCCGTTCGCCGAGCAGATGAACGAGAACTTCACCGCTTCCGTCGGGCTCAACCTCTCCGTGCCGCTCTACGACCGTATGCAGACCACCACCCGCATGCGGCAGCAGCGACTGGCGGTGGACAACGCCAAGTTGCAACTCGCCCAACAGAAACAAGACCTCCGCAAGGAGATAGACCAAGCCTACTACAACGCCCTCAGTGCCCAACTGGAGGAGCAGAGCGCCATGGAGGCAGAGCGTTCGGCTGCCGAAGCCCTGCGCTACGCCGAGCAGAAGCAGGAAGCAGGCAGAGCCTCTGCCTACGAATATCGTGAGGCGAAGAACACCTACGCGCAAGCCCTCGCCACCCGCCTCCAAGCCCGCTACAACCTCCTCTTCCGCATACGGATACTGCACTACTATCAAGGAACACTATAACTGGGGACGCAGGCGTCTCGCCTGCGGGCAAGGCGTGAGCCTTGCATGTATATACAAAGTCCCTCCTCGGAGAGAATAAAACTTAAAAATCAACGCAAACAACTGCGGGCGAGACGCCCGCGCCCCCAGTAACAACAACTAAATAACAACTCATTATGGAAAGAAAACTAACTCGTTCAGCCAACAAGATGATTGGCGGTGTATGTGCCGGATTGGCAGACTATTTCGACATTGACCCCACCGTAGTGCGGGTGGTCTATGCCGCATTAACGCTATTCTCCGCCTGCTTCCCGGGCATCGTTTTGTACATTCTCCTCTTAATCATTATGCCTCCCGCTGAGTATCATGATTGATAATATCAAGACACAAATGCGAAAGGGCATACTGGAGTATTGTGTCCTTTCTATCATCAGCCGCCGCGGCGAAGCCTACACCAGCGATGTCATCGAGGTGTTGCGCGATGCCGACCTGCTGGTGGTGGAGGGTACGGTCTATCCTCTGCTGACGCGCATGAAGAACAACGGGCTGTTGACCTATCGCTGGGAGGAGTCGCGAGAAGGGCCTCCAAGGAAGTATTTCCGTTTGACTCCCGAAGGAGCCTTCCTCCTCGCCGATTTGGAGCAAGAGTGGAACGCCATCACATCCTCCATACAGAAGGTAACACAGTCCTAATTCCTAATTCCTAATTATCAATGAAAGAAACTCGTACAATCAATCTCAACGGCATAGTGTTTCATATCGACAACGATGCCTATCTTGCGCTCTCTAACTACCTGCATGATATAGAGTTGCGCCTGCCCTCCGACGACCGCAAAGAGGTAATGAACGACCTCGAAGCGCGTGTCGCCGAACTCTTTCAGTCCGCCCTCTTCGCCAAGAACGTACAGGTGGTGGACATAGAGATGGTGAACCAACTGGAGCAACGCATGGGCAAGCCCTCCGACTTCGGAGAGAACAAACGCCCCGTGGTGAAGCACAAGCCCTCCGACAACCAAGGTTGCGCCCGCTCGTTAGGTATTGCGCTCAAGGTGTTGCTTATCCTGATGGCACTGCCTTTCCTCTTTATCTTCTGTATCGTTGCCTTCTCGCTGCTGATGGCGCTCTTCGGCGTGAGCGCGGGTTTGGCTACTGCGCTGCCCTTGCTGGGTATCGAACTCTTCGCCGGCAGCGGCTGGCTCACCGCACTCTTCGTCATCGCTGTGTTGGCGGTTATCATCCTTCCTATCGTCATGCTCGTCCACTCTATCGTAACCTACGTGCGGTTGCGCCGCGGACCGAAAGCCCGTTTCTGGTGGAGCACCATCATCGCATGGCTGCTTGCCATTGCGCTGACTATCGGCTTGTTCTTCAATGGTATTCGCGTGGACGGAAGCCCCGCGAACCTTCAGCAACTCATCCAACTGGTAGATAATGGCATAGATGAGTATGATTCCGATGAACCCACCTCCACGGTGGTGCTTGACCTGCCTGCTTTCCAATCCATTGAGGTAACGGGACCCTTCGAGGTGGAACTCACGCAGTCGCTCACGCAGCAGGTCAGCCTGACGAGCAACCATCCCGACCAAGTGATTGCCGAGGTGGAGGACGGGGTGCTGAAGATTACTTTCCGCCCCGAGCGTAGCCGCTACACCAAGGCTTCGTTTGCCATTGCCGTTCCCGAACTGCAACGCATTGCGGGCACGGCAGCCGCACAGATAGAGACTGAGGGTGTCTTCAAGTGCTACGACCTTGACCTTCGCCTGACGGGAGCCGCACAAGCAGACCTCAACCTGCAAGCCAAGACGCTGAAAATCGCCGCCACGGGGGCTGCAAAAGCCGAGTTGGAAGGGACGGTAGAGTCGCTCAGCGCTGAGATAGCAGGTGCATCGGTGCTCGACGCCGAAGACCTGAAAGCCGACGACGCGCATATCAACTGCGCAGGGGCAGGCGTGGCTGATGTGCATGTCGCTAAGCAACTCTGGGCGCAAGCCGCAGGAGCCAGCAAAATCACCTACCGAGGCAACCCCAACGTGCAGCACCGAATGGCAGTAGGCGGTAGCCAAATCTCTGCGAACTAAAAGCCGTTAGTGTTTTGCGGATAAGAAAGCGCGTATGTCTCCATCTCGGAAACATACGCGCTTTCTGTAAATTATGAGTTTAAGTAAGGGTTATCGAGTCTATTGTGTGGCACATAATACCCTCTCAATTCCTAATTATCAATACGCGTTCATCTGCTGCTTGACGGTGGTGTTGACGAAGTCGGCGAAGGCTTGGATGGTCATCTGACCCTTGTCCTCGGCACCCTGCTGACGGACGCTGACAAGCCCTTGTTCCGCCTCTTTCTCGCCCACCACGAGCATGAACGGGATGCGCTTCAACTCGTTGTCGCGAATCTTGCGCCCGAGTTTCTCGTTGCGGTCGTCCACCACCACGCGCACATCCTGCGCCTCGAGCAACTCTTTCACTTTCCATGCGTATTCGTTGCTCTTCTCGGAGATAGGCAGCACCACGGCTTGGTCGGGCGTGAGCCACAATGGGAACTTGCCGGCGGTATGCTCGATGAGCACTGCCACGAAGCGCTCCATAGAGCCGAAGGGCGCACGGTGAATCATCACGGGGCGATGCTTCTGGTTGTCCTCGCCCACATACTCCAACTCGAAGCGCTCTGGCAGGTTGTAGTCCACCTGAATAGTGCCTAACTGCCAGCGGCGACCGAGGGCGTCCTTGACCATGAAGTCAAGTTTCGGTCCGTAGAAAGCCGCCTCGCCGTACTCAATCTTCGCGGGCAGGTTCTTCTCGCGGCATGCCTCGATGATGGCGTTCTCCGCCTTCTCCCATACCTCGTCGGAGCCTACGTATTTCTCGTGGTTGTTGGGGTCGCGCAGCGATATCTGTGCCTCGAAGTTCTGGAAATCCAGCGCCTTGAAGATAATCTCGATAATCTCCATCACGCGGATGAACTCGCTCTTCACTTGGTCGGGGCGGCAGAAGATATGCGCGTCATCTTGGGTGAACGAGCGCACGCGTGTCAGTCCGTGCAACTCACCCGACTGCTCGTAGCGATACACGGTGCCGAACTCCGCGCAGCGGAACGGCAGGTCTTTGTACGAACGCGGGCTGTTCTTGAAGATAGCGCAGTGGTGCGGGCAGTTCATCGGTTTCAAGAGATACACCTCGCCTTCCTCGGGCGTGGTGATAGGCTGGAACGAGTCCTTGCCGTAGTGGTCCCAGTGTCCGGAGGTCAGATAGAGGTTCTTCGAGCCGATATGCGGAGTGATAACCTGCTGATAACCATAGCGTTTCTGTATCTTCTTGAGGAAGTCCTCCAAGCGGAGCCGCAGGGCAGTGCCTTTCGGCAGCCAGATAGGCAACCCTTTGCCCACCATGTCGGAGAACATAAAGAGTTCTAACTCCTTGCCAATCTTGCGGTGGTCGCGTTTCTTCGCCTCCTCCAGCAGCGCTAAATACTCGTCGAGCATGGCTTTCTTGGGGAAGGTGATACCGTAGATTCGGGTCATCATCGGGCGTTTCTCATCGCCGCGCCAGTAGGCAGCCGCGCACGACAGCACTTTCACCGCCTTGATAGGCTCGGTGGAGACGAGGTGCGGACCGCGGCAGAGGTCGGTGAAAGCACCCTGCGTGTAAGTCGTGATATGTCCGTCCTCAAGGTCGTTGATGAGTTCGCACTTGTAGTGCTGACCCCACTCGCCGAACTGCTTGAGTGCATCGGCTTTGGCGATGGACTTCTTCACCAACTGCTCCTTGCGCGCACGAAGCTCCATCATCTTTGCCTCGATGGCAGGGAAGTCGCTATCTTTAATCACCTGTCCCTCAGCAGGATACACATCATAGTAGAACCCGTTTTCGATAGCGGGGCCGATACCGAACTGAATGCCCGGGAACAACTCCTGCAACGCCTCCGCCATCAGGTGCGAGGAGGTATGCCAGAAGGCGTGCTTCGCCTCGGGGTCGTCCCACTTGTGCAGACGGATGTGGCAGTCTTCGGTCAACGGCGCGTTCAACTCCGTAATCTGCCAATCGTCATTATCGGCTGTTTGAATACTTGCCACAAGAATATCTTGTGCCAACCTGCTGCTGATGCTCTCAGCCACTTGCAACGGCGTTATGCCGCTCTCATACTCACGGACACCACCGTCCGGAAAAGTAACTTTTATCATATAAACCTACAAATGTTTACGGCTCGGAGCGAACAACTGCCCCTTTGCCTAATTCGGGTGCAAAGTTACTGCTTTTTTCTGATATACGCAAGTGTAAGCACTTTTTTTGTGTTATCAGCCATGAATCTCGAAAAAAAACTCGAAAACGACTCGAAAACGACTCGAAAACGACTCGAAAAAAGAACAACCCAATGAGTCCCCATTAAGGGGAGTCTGTCCGGTGTACGCAGGCGTCCCCGCCTGCTATAAAAACCACCTCCGCCAACAATCCCTTCAAATCTCTGCAAGGGCGCAGCCCGCAGCAAGGAGTTTTGTAAAATTCCTGCTCGCTAACGCTCACGAGATTTATGGGATTTCTACGGAGGTTATGAAAAAAGAAAAAACGAAAAAGGACAACTATTTAACGGACGATTATATAAAGTGCCAATCATACTGCTTAAATCCAAAACTCTTCGACCTAAAAACTCGTAAAAAAGACCTGCTGCTGATGCACAAAAAGTTTACTTTCATGTTCCAAATTGTGCTTTTCCTTATCCAAAATCATAAAAATTGCACATTTTTTAATAAAAAGTGATAGATTATTTGCATATATAAGAAATTAGTTGTACCTTTGCGCCATATCCTGCTTGAAGTAAGGTGTATTGCATAGAATCTGCTGGATATAATCGTCCGTTTTCAGTAGGTAGATTGTTTGCATAAGAGGCTGCATATAGGGAGGAGTTTATTACGATTTTGCATCTCAACTTTGGTGAGCAAGGTTGCGCGCTACCAAAGTTATATTTTTTTATTAACTAAAAACCAAATGATGTATGAGAAAAGGTCTACTTAGTTTGTTAGCAATCATTTTTGCTTTCACCACCGTCCATGCGGCAACCCTGCTGCAAGAATCATTCTCCCAAAGTACAGGAAGTGTTTTAACCACTGCTGTATTCGATGCAAACAACAAGACCGCTTGGATGTATACGAAGGGATTTTCTGGCGATTTAGTTCCAAAAACTATCAAGGTAACGGATGGAAATATGACAATGACCAACAATGGCTATATGGCATCCGGAAGTACGACATCTAATCGTCTTACCTTGGGAACGAGTAGCCCCGCCTGCTACGCTTTCCACAACTTTACCTCCCAAAAGAGTGGTAGCGTCTTTGCGGCGGCTATCGTTAATGTGGCAGAATTGCGTTCTTATAGTAGTTCTGTGGATAATTATGCAGAACGCTCTGGCGGTTACCTTTTCTGCTTGGGGAATGGTACAACGGCTACACAACAGACCGCACGCGTTTATACCAGAACCGTTATGGAAAATGGAGTAGCTGTCGGCTTCAAATTGGGAGTCGGCAAATTGAATGAAAGTGTGTCAACTGTAGTGTTTGATGAAGACCATGTATATCAGGCAGGAGTTGATTATTTAATAATAGTAGAATATAAATTTAATACTGGAGGAACACGCGATGACGAAATAAATCTATATGTCAATCCTTCTCGGTCAAGGCAAGTACCTACTATTGGAGGGATGATAAGTTCACAAAAAGACGATATTGCAAATATCAGTTTGGTATGCATTGCTGAGGGTAACGCCCAGCAGACAAAGGTGTTTATCGATGAGTTGAAAGTCGCGACCGACTGGGCATCCTTGTTCTCGGGTGTCGAATCTGCCCCCGACCCGTATATCGATGTTACCCCTGCCACGGTTAACCTGACCGATGGTATCATGGAGGTGGGGAAGACCTACTCTACCACCATCACCCTCAAAGGAGCCTACCTAAAAGACAATACGGTTACCCTCGAGCTCGAGAACGGCCGATCCGATGAGCTTACCCTCAGCAAAACCACATTTACGAAAGCAGAGATAGAGAGCGGAGCGCAGGTTACCATCACGGCTAAACCGAACAAGATTGCGCTCGGACAAACCGTGCAGCTTACGATTTCCTGTGGGGAACTCGAGAGAGTACTTAAGATAAACTGGAACGCCAATAAACTAATAGAGTGCCCGACTGTGGCTGCCCTCAATGAAGCATTAGCATTGGGAACAGGAGAGCAAATGCTCAATGTCAAGTTCACCGGCGAGGCTTTGGTTACCTATTCCTTCCATTATGGAAAATATCCGTCTTTCTACAACTTTGCAATTATCCAAGACGCAACGGCTGCATGCGCCATCCGATGCGACTCTGTTTACTTCAAAGGCACCACTGACCAAATGGCGGTTGGTAACAAAGTAACGGGTATGCAACTGACCGATGGCATTTCTTGCCTAATGACAACCGACTCTATTGCGCAACCCGACTTCAAGGTAAATAGCACCGGCAATCCTGTTGTACCGACGGTTATCAGTGCTTCCGAGATGGCGCAACACCACTTCGAACTGGTTACCATCAAAGGTACTACATTCCAACCCGCTCAAGGGGTAACCACTTTCGACGTATCCCTTCAGAATGTGAAAAACGACTCCCACGGTTGGGGGAAGTGCGCAAAGGTGGATGCTACCGCATCGGGTACATCTTTTGTAACCAGCATTACCAATTCAGTAGGTGCTGACGGAACAACTCCCATCTGCAACTTAGCTAATCAGACCATTCCGACGAAAGCAGTAAATGCGACAGGTCTCGTTTGGGGCGATGCAGAATTGCGTCTCCGCGACAAAAACGACCTCGCAGAAATTGTAATGGCTACGGTTACGCTTAAATGCAACTCCGCACAAGGTACTGTAAGCGGCGGCGGTACGGTAGAGGTCGGAACATCTGTAACCATCTCTGCTACACCTGCAGCACATTACCATTTCGTAAAATGGAGCGACGGCGTAGAGACTGCTACCCGTGATATCCAAGTAACCGGCAACGTAACCCTCACCGCAGAGTTCGCTATCGACCAACACACCGTAACCGCAACTGGCACAAACGGTACAGTAACAGGTGCAGGTACATTCAACTACGGAGAAACTGTAAAACTCACCGCTACCGCTGATGAACATTACCATTTCGTAAAATGGAGCGACGATGTTACCACCAACCCGCGTGATATCCAAGTAACTGGCAACGTATCGCTGACTGCTGTATTCGCTATCGACCAACACACGGTAACGGCAAGCGGCGAGAACGGTACAGTAACAGGTGCAGGTACATTCAACTACGGGGCAACGGCCACACTCACCGCTAAACCCGCAGCACATTACCATTTCGTAAAGTGGAGCGACGGCGTTACCACCAACCCGCGTGATGTCGAAGTAACCGGCAATATCACCCTCACCGCAGAGTTCGCTATCGACCAACACACGGTAACGGCAAGCGGCGAGAACGGTACAGTAACAG
>JAEDGZ010000038.1 GCA_016297215.1 Paludibacteraceae bacterium
TAGGTAGCCGCCACTTTCAGAGCCTTGAAGATTTCTCTTCAAGGCTCTTTGTTTTTGGGCGATACCTAATAGAAGTTAAGCCCCCATTCCTTAGTATGCTTGTTTTGATGTAGTCTTAAGAGATAACCTGCTGTAATTACCAGCATCAACGCGACAGGGATATCGCCCACCGGTGCCAAAGGGGTATCGTCATCCCCGGGTGGTACGATGGGCTGTGGTGTTCCTCCAAGGGTATTGTCATCATCCCCGGGCGGTACGATAGGAGACGCGTAGCGCTTGCTTTGAGGCGTATATACGCCCCCTATCGTTTCTCCGATGCAGGAACGAGCTGTTACACAAGTGATGGCAGTTAACCGCTCCACACGGAACAAGTCTTTCACCGCTGGCGTATGTGCATAAAGCCCTGATGCATCCTTATCACTGGGTGCGTCGGCACCCAGTCCGGGTACGCAGGCGTCCCCGCCTGTTAACGTTGCGTGCTGAGCGTTGATGCTGGAGAGTGTCCGTGTGCGCAATACTCCTCCCTCACTATACATCGCCCCCACTTGCGGGGAGAACGAGATAGTTCCCCTGCGGTTGGCATTGCTGCCTCCCTTCCAACCGTTTTGCATAATCGGTAATGCTCTCGTCGCGAAAGTGCTACTCTGGCGTTGCCGATGGCTCATCTGCGTGAACGGAGAATAGTAGGCTTGCCCGCCACCTATAACCTTGGCCGTTTGGGTACCAGATGTTACGGCAGTATAAGAGTCGCTATACCCGAAAGTAGAGACAAATATCAGCAATATGGATAAGATATAACGGGACACGGAATTAGTAATTTTGACTATTTTATTACTATTTGACTATTTCTGCAGGCGGGGACGCCTGCGCACCGAGCTGGCTATTTGTCAGAGAGGATGAGTTTCTGCAGTTGTCGTTGTGTGTTGGTCGTTACCTCCATGATATAAATGCCATGGCCGTAGCCCTCTAATCGGTAGATAGCCTCGGTGGTAGTGGTTTGCATAATCAGGCAACCCCTTGCGTCGAAGAGGCGGATGTGCATTTCCTGCCCGAAGAGATTGTATAGGATGCCGCCCTGCATACAGATCGGCTCTGTGCCGGTAGGCGTTTGCAAAGCCTCCTCTGCGGATGCAATACGGAAACGTGCCGATACCTCTGCAGCCGTACTGCTGAAAGCATAGGTGTTGCCGTCTGAGATAGGACTATACCCGTTGGTCTTTGCATCGTATAGGTAAACCGCCTCGCTGCCGTTGTATTCGTAAGCCAGCGTATATTCCTGCTCTTCGCCTGCTCGGAAGATCAGTTGCGTACCTATCATGTTCGGGCGCGCGTCAATGGCTTTGTTGTCGGCGGTGTAGAGGCTCAGCAGGTTAGCGTCTCCTTGCATTTTCGTTCCGTCCCATCCGTTGTCGAAGTCTTCGGTGAAGTCTGCGCGTTGCATCAGATATACTTGGTCGCTCGAGGTCGTGCCTTCGTTGCCGCTAACCGCTATGCGCAGCACTACGGGTGCTTCCTGCTCTGCCTGATGTTGCTGCGGTGCTCGGAGCGGGTCGGTGGAGAGCCCCGTCGCGCTACCTGTCAGCCGTGCGTAGTCCAGCGTGAGGTTACCGTTTTGCGTAGTGTTCACTTGGAATGCCTGCATCGGCGGAATAGCCGTCGGTAGCCCTGTGGCATAGGGTGCAGCGTGGATAGGTATGCTGAAATACTGCCCGGGCTTGCTGCCGAAGCTGCTACTGCCGTTGTTGCTGTTGTACTCATCCACAGAGCCGGTGTTGTAGATGAATATGGTCTTCTCCGCGCCTACGGGGAAGTCTGCATCCTCGAAGTTGTTGATTTGCAGCGGTGCCATCCACGAGTTGCCGACTAAGTTCGCGCCGTTCTGCGCCGAGTAGGTGAGCGGAATGCTCTTTGTGGCAGAGGCGCAGAGTTGGCCTTGCATCGTGTAGGTCTTGGCTGCCGTTTGCGAGAGGCAATAGCCCGTGAAGGCCTGCAGCGTAGTGCTCGTGGTCGCCTTCACCCAGCCGCTTGATTCTGCGTAGGTATAGACAATCGAGCCTGTGAAGAAAGCAGTTGCCAAAGGCGCGTTGCTGAACGGGATACCGATGTACTGATAGTGGGTGTGTGCATCTTTGTAAGCCTTTGAGTAGAACTCCACGGTTGCGGGCGTAGTGCCGTCTTCCGTACCGATGACGATAGCGCCCTGCGCACTGCTATTCGATTGTATAGTGAGGTCTCCTGTTTGCAGCGTAGTACCATCTTGTCGCTTGATGTCTTCTGCTATCTGCAGCCCGCCCGTGGGTGCTACGGTCAACGTGTTACTGCTCTTCAAGCGTACTTGTTTTGCCACTGCGGTAGAGATATCTACCACGCAGTTGGCTTCGATGTTCGCTATCAGGCTTGCGGAGGGCAATCCCTTCGTCCAATTGCTTGCCACAGACCAGTTGCCCGCAGTATGGAAAGTAGTCTCGGTGATAACAACGGCTTCCCATTGTGCGGTATAGGTGGTGTTGGCGGCAGGCATCATGGCAGCGGGGGTAACATCCCATCCGAGGAAGGTGTGGCCTTCACGGGTGGGGGTAGCAGGTTGCACGATGGCAGTGCCGTAGGCAACGGTGCCGTGGGTGTATTCGCCCGTCAGCACACCGCCATTGGCATCCCAAGTCAGGGTATATGTGTTCGCCATGCGGGTGAAGTTCGCCGTGATGGTGATATCTGAAGTAACCGTAGCGCCGTCGGGGTTAATCGTCCAACTGTCGAAAGAATATGTGTATTCCGCGGTGGCAGTGGCGGGAGTGGCTGTTACGGAGGTCGAGCCGATGGTCAGCGTATTGCCGGAAATTGCGATGGCTGTACCCGATGCAATGTCTGCGATGCCGCTCACGTCAACGCTACCATACGCAGCGGGAGTTACGCCAATCGTTGCCGTGTAGGTGGCGGGGGCACTTCCTATGGCGTTGATGTAGAATAGGTTTATCGCATCTCCTTTCGTGATAGTGTGCGCGCCCACAGCCAATTCTACCGTACATACACCATTGGCATCCGTCGTATATGAAGTGCCGTCAACATTGAATTTCTTGCTCGCCACGTCAAAGACAAAAGTCATCGTTACTTTCTCGGTCAGCGTGAAAGTGATTCTGGTCTCGGTTTCCATCTTTAGACATTCTTCGTATGTTGTACCGTTGTAGGTAACTTTGCCTTTTGAGTTACTATAATTACCCGTAACCGTATAGAAATCGTTATTTCCGTTCAACTTCACAACATACCACTCATATCCGCTGCCGGTACCGCCGGAGGATGTTGCCGTCCACTTGGCGTAGAGGGTGATGTCTGCGTCGAGGGTTGCGCCTGCTACTGCAGCGGTGGTGAGTCCTGCATCGGTGAACCATCCGCCGAAGGTATAGCCCTCTGCCATAGGCGTAGGCAAGGAGGCAGGCAGTGCTGTAGCATCAGCCACCGACGCTATCTGCTCGCCATGACCGTTCATGTTGTACGTGATGGTGTAGCCGATTACGCTGTTGTCTTTCCACTGTGCTACATAGGTCGTGTTCGCGGCGGGCATGGTGGCAGCCGGCAGCGGCGACCATCCGAGGAAGGTGTAGCCCTCGCGGGTGGGCGTATTGGGTTGTACGAGGGTCGTACCATAGGCGACGGTGCCTTGGGTGTAAGTGCCGCTCAGTGCATCACCGCCGTTCACATCCCATGTCAGGGTGTAACTATTCGCCGTGCGTGTGAAGGAGGCGGTGGCGGTAACATTCGCCGTGATGGTGCTTCCCTCCGGTGTCCATACCCATTGGTCGAAAGCGTAGGTATATTCGGCGGTCGCCGCAGCGGGGGTCGCCGTGATAGCGGTTTCACCCACGGTAAGCACGTTGCCGGATGCTGAGATAGCCGTATTATCCGCTATGCCCAAGATGCTGCTTCGGCTGATAGTGCCATATCCTGCGGGGCTGACTTCTGCCAAAAGGATGTGTCCTTCCACGATGTCCGCGCATTCGGTAGCAGTGGTCGTACCGATGATGGTGCCCGACCATGAGGAGGTGTAGTTCACCACAAGGCTCTTCAGCGCGGTATTGACGGCATACGAACTGTCGTCTGCCTCGGAGAAGGTATATGCGATATCTCCGTGTTGCAGGCGTCCGGCACCATAGGTACCCTTCACCATATCGGGAATAAGCAGCGGGGCATCGGGCGTTACGGCATACATCTCGGCATATTCGGTATCGAAGTTGTCATACGTGCTATTGCCTTGCAGGGTTACGACATTGGAAGGCACTTTCTCGGTGCGGTTGCTTACCTCGTATGCGTCGAAGGAGGTAGCGTTCTGTTGGTAGGTGATATAACTTACGGTGGTGGCGAAGTGGTTGTTGTATGCCTTGATGATACCGCCATTCTCGCCGGAGAAGGTGCCTTCGCCCAGTGCATCCGTACCTTGCATGGATGACATCATTGGCTTGGAACAAGCGCGGTAGTAGTTGCATTCTACAAATGCAGACGAACCCATCGTTACGCCCACGCCATATTTGGCATTGCCATCGAAATAGTTATTGAAGATATGCACCGACATGGTACGTATGCGCGGGTGGCGCGAGTCGGAGTGATCGAACCAGTTGTGGTGGTAGGTGATGTAGTTAGGACCTGTCTCGGACTTCATACCGCAGAGCGACATCTTGCCGGAGTCAAAGAAGTGGTTGTAGGAGATGGTGATCCATTTCGAATCTCCCTTCAGGTCCACAGTGCCGTCGCCCTTGGCTTGGTCGGCAGCGCTACCCGCCTGCCCGTAGAAGAAATCGAGGTGGTGAATCCATACGTAACTGTTCTTCGTATCCAGCCCCAAGCAGTCGTCCATACAGTTGAGTATAGCAAAGTTGCGGAACTCTGCGCTGCTGATACCGCGTCCCAAGATACCGAAACCGTGGATGGCAGCATCTTTGCCGATACCTTCAAGGGTCAGGTTGATAGTGGTGTAGCCCTTGCCCTTCACTTGCAGTCCTTCTGCAGAAGACCCAAAGTAGTCCATATCGTCTGCGGTGATAGTGCCGAGAATACGTATTGCCAGCGGGCGGCTCTCGTAACCTTTCTCGTAGGCGGCGATAATCGCTTGCAGACCGGTGCAGGTGGTCTCTGCGGAACTGCTCGTCTGCATGCTGAGCGACACGGTCTTGGCTGTGGCGGCTGTTACATACAGCACGCGCGCACCGCTCTTGAGCGTACCGTCGTTGTTATACGCGCCGATGCCCTCGCTCGCGTAGGTACCCGTGTGGGCAAAGCCGTGGCGGTCGTGCGCTTTCACTACCAAGTTGCCCGAAACTATGGCACCCGCACACTGCTCTATGCCACCCGTAACGGGCACCACTTTCAGCAGGTAGTTGCCCGCGGCGAGTCCCACGGCATCCACGCGACCATACGTGCCGTATGAGCGCACCAATTCGGCATCCAGTTTGGTCCAAGTAGCCCCGCCGTCGGCAGATATATATCCGACGAAACTGCTGTATCCGTTCAGGTCAAACTCCATCCAGCAAGCCTCAAACCAGCCGCCTTCATTCTCTCCCGCGGAGGGAGTAACGGGGTCGGACGAGACTGTCCACTTGGCGTAGAGCGTGATATCTGCGTCGATGCTTGCGCCTGCTACTGCGGCGCTCGACAAACCTGCATCGGTGTACCAGCCGCCGAAGACATAGCCCGATGCCGACGGAGTAGGCAGCGGATTAGGCAAGGTCGTTGCGTTGCTGACAGAAGAGAGAGCCGAACCGTGCCCGTTCATATTGTAGGATATGGTGTAGCCGACGCTGCTCGTCTGCTCTGTCCACTTGGCGTAGAGCGTGATATCTGCGTCGATGCTTGCGCCTGCCACCGCCGCGAGCGACAGATCGGCATTGGTGTACCAGCCTTCGAAAATCCATCCCGATACCTCGGAAGGCGTAGGCAACGGAGTAGGCAAAGCAGTACCACTTTCCGATGGTATTGCATCGCCATGACCGTTTAATTCATAGGTGATAGTGTGTTCCGTGGTCGCACCGTAGCGCACACATATACCGTATATATTCACGCCGCTCGAAGGACTATACACATAGATGTTGCCCGCGCCGCCGGTATAGGTGATGGTGCTCTTCGCGGGGGCAGCCCCGGGAGCCGATGCTGTGCCAATCTTGGTACCAGTGAAACTGCCGGAATGCACGGTCAGGCTGCGGTCTGCGCTCGTACTGCTCGACTGCGCATAGATATCGATAGCGCAGGGTCCCGTTACGGCAAAGTACAAATGACGATAAGATGCATTGCCGCTGCCGCCTAACTTCAGACGATGAGTAAAATCCGTACCGTCTATGGTCTTCTCGCTGGCATCAATAGTGATAGTACCCGTAGAGTTAGCCACAATGGTTAATCCATCTCTGCTGGTAGTGGTGCTGATTGTCTCTGCTGTGCTCCACGACCAACAGATATCGGGAGATGCCACCGCCTCCGTCCATTTGGCGTAGAGGGTAAGGTCTTTGGTAACGGTCATAGTGGCAAAGTCCCACGCATTCACGCAAGTCGGCTCCAAATACCAGCCGCCGAATACCCAGCCGCTCTCGCTTGGGGCAACGGGCTCCGTCAGCACTGCCCCGCTACCTACCGTAACAGCATCGGGCGTAGTGCCATGACCATTGTTGTTGTAGGTTACGGTATATGCCTGAGCCCATTGTGCATAGAGCGTTGTGTTCTTGGTCAGCACGATCACGCCTTGGTCGGTGTATGCCGTGCCGCTACCGTTGGAAACCGTGTTCCAGCCGGCAAAGGCTTTGCCTGTCGGCGCGGTGAAAGTGCAGGGATTAAGCGTCGTGTTCGCTCCCTCATAGCCCTCTTGGGCATCCATACTGCCGCTACCGCCGTTGGCGTTGAAAGTAATCGTGTATTTCACGCGCGAGACGCTGCACCCGCTACTTACCGTTCCGTCCGTCTCCACGATCAGCGTTGCGCCTGCGCCGCAGTTCGGGTCGGTAACGGCAGTTTTTGCTTCCGCCGCAGTGGCATATTTCGCATACGAATAGGTCGGGGCAGATACTGTCCCGTACTCCGATGGCAGCCCGTTGGCAGACACCGTGTTCACGAACTTCACAGGGTTCTTGGTGCCGTTGTACGCTTTGTAGATATTCTCCGCCTTCGGACCGCCCTCAAATGTACACAACTCGATATACGCACTCACGTTCTCCGGACCGATATAGTAACTGGCTTTCGAACTATTCCAATAGCAACCGAGGAAGTGCAAATCAGCATTGCGGCAGCGAATCATACGCTGCATACATCCTTCGTCAAACCAAAGATAAGCATAGGTAACATTGTACTTCCCATCGGAGGGCTTATCCGAACCGGAAGAGCCCAATAGGCTGACGAAACGATGGTCCTTATCACCCGAAGCGTCGCCCGGACCGTTGGGGTGATACGCCTTATCGTAGTGGAAATGGCACCAACTGACTGTGATATTATCCGAAGTATTCTTTATATCCATGCAGTCGTCCACCGCGTCCGAGAAGTCGCAGTGGTCTATCCACGCATTGGTAACGTCTTGCAATGTGATATGGTCGCGCCCGTCGCAGTCGTATGCCCCCGGACCTTCCAGCGTCAGGTTGCGGATAATCAGGTTGTCGATACGGGTAAACTCGAAGATACCCGTCAGTTTGTCTTTGTCTGCAAGTGCCACATCCCAGTTGGTGGCGATAATCTTCACGCCGGGCAACGCCATCAGCGTCAGGTTAGAACCGTCTTTTACTTGTATCACACCATCCACAGTGATATCTTTTGTGATGATAATCACCTTGTTGGTGGGCTTACTGCTCAACGCAGTCTTCAGTTCGGAAAGACTGCTCACGAGGGTCGGCGTGGCACTGCCGCCGCCGGTTACACCGGCACCATAGCCGAACGGTTCAATACCTACTGTCTGCGCCTGCAAACGAATCACGCAGACTGCCATTACTGCCAAAAGGAAGGGAAATAGTTTCTTCATTGTATCAGATTTTGAAGAGGTTTATCTTTAGAATTTAAGGATGTTTATCCGATGTGCGCAGGCGTCCTGTCCGGTGTGCGCAGGCGTCCTCGCCTGCTTCTCAAGGAGGTGCGGTCTCCAGGCCGCACCATGATGTCCGGTGTGCAAAGTTTTCTGCAATCGGGGCAGAGACAAGAAAAAAAGAGCACATTCTCGGCGGCAAAGATAATGCATATTTTTATAATATACAACTCACCCGCGCACATAAGATGGATATTGCTAAATTTTCGTCAATTATTTCCAAAGAATGTTTAATATGGTGTAAAAATTGTTCCATTTGTCATAATTTGTTTCCATTTGCTATAATACTGCTATTCTAATGCCTCCTAAAGCGGTATTATAGACATTTCTGCTATTCCAAAATCGCTTGAAACCTACTCTTATGTAGCGTAAGTACTTGTCTCTCCTGCGGTTCTCTCAAAGTCAATTACGGCAACGACACGACAACGACACGGCAACGAGAGCAGGAAAAGAGCAGAAATTATAAGCCTATAGCACCTATAGCAACTATACCACCAACTACACAGCATCCCCGCCTTGCGAAAAAGAGTCCTACAAAACAACAAGGATGGCAATCAAAATAGTACTTTTTCGGTGAGTAGTAAAATTTGTGTCAATTATTCCACATTTTTATAGGTGAAAAGCGGTATCTTTGCAACCGAATAGGAAAATTGCAAAGTAGAGTTTGCAAAATCAAGAAAACTAACTAACTAAAATCAATACAGATGAAACCTTTTATGGATAAAGATTTCCTGCTGCAGACGGAGACTGCGCAGGAGTTGTATCACGAACATGCGGCGAAGATGCCGATTATCGACTACCACTGCCACTTGATTCCTCAGATGGTGGCAGAGAACAAACGTTTTGAGTCGATTGCACAGATTTGGTTGATGGGCGACCATTACAAATGGCGCGCCATGCGCTCCAATGGTGTGGACGAACGTTTCTGCACCGGCAAGGACACGACCGATTGGGAGAAGTTCGAGAAATGGGCAGAGACGGTGCCTTATACCTTCCGTAATCCGTTGTATCACTGGACGCATCTGGAACTCAAGACCGCTTTCGGCATTGAGGAACGTTTGAACCCCGAGACCGCACGCGTTATCTACGACAAGTGCAACAACCTGATTGCGAACGACCCGAAGTTCTGTCCGCGCGGCTTGATGAAGCACTATGGCGTGGAGTTGGTCTGCACCACCGATGACCCTGCCGACAGCCTTGAATGGCACAAGATGGTCAAAGAAGACCCGACGGCTGAGGTACGCATGTTGCCGACCTGGCGTCCGGATGCCGGTATGAATATCGAGGCGGCTACATGGAAAGCCTATATCGAGAAACTGGCAGCCGTAGCAGGTATGGATATCGCTAACTTTGCGGATATGGTGGCTGCTTTGCAGAAACGCCATGACTTCTTTGAGTCGATGGGTTGCCGTCTGTCTGACCATGGTATTGAGGAGTTCTACGATGAGCCGTACACCGATGCAGAGATCAACGCCATCTTCCAAAAAGCGCTCGCCGGCAAGGAACTCTCAACGTATGAGATTCGTCAGTATAAGCACGCTTACTTGCACGCACAAGCGGAGATGGACTACGCTTCCGGTTGGACGCAGCAGTACCACTATGGCGCGATTCGCAACAACAACAGCAAGATGTTCGCGCAACTCGGTGCAGACACCGGCTTTGACTCGATTGGTGAGTTCACGACGGCGAAAGCGATGAGTCATTTCCTCGATGAGATGAACAGCGAGGGACACTTGGCAAAGACCATTCTCTATAACCTCAACCCGTGTGCTAACGAAGTGATTGCCACCATGTTGGGTAACTTCCAAGACGGCTCTGTTGCAGGAAAGATTCAGTTCGGCTCGGGCTGGTGGTTCCTCGACCAAAAGGACGGCATGGAGAAGCAGATGATGGCGCTGTCGAACCTCGGTCTGTTGAGCCGCTTCGTGGGTATGCTCACCGACAGCCGCTCGTTCCTCTCCTATCCGCGTCATGAGTACTTCCGCCGCACGCTCTGCAACGTCTTGGGCAACGATGTGGAGAACGGCATGATTCCCTACACGGGCTACGAGAAAGCCCGCCTCCAGCAGATGGTAGAAGACATCTGCTACAACAACGCGAAAAACTACTTTAATTTCTAATATAGATCGCGCTTCGCGCTGTCAGACTGATATAGTATCGGATAATAAAGCGAGCAGTTCCCTCTGCAAAAATCCCAAGAATCTCGCGAGCGTAAGCGAGCAGGAGTGTAAAAACACCTTGCTGCGGGCTACACCCTTGCAGAGATGAGGAAGGATTTTTTCGGATATAGGGAAAATCAGTCGGACAGCGAAGCGATCCAAATCAATCAAAACAACAATGGCAAAGATTGTAACTTTGGGCGAGATTATGCTCCGCCTGTCGCCTGCGGGCAACGACCGATTCATTCAGAGTGAGAACTTCCGTATTATCCCGGGTGGTGGTGAGGCGAACGTGGCTGTATCGTGCGCCAACTACGGGCACGAGGCTATCTTCGTGAGCAAACTGCCGAAACACGAGATAGGGCAGATTGCAGTGAACGCACTGCGTCGCTATGGTGTGAACACCGATTTCGTGGCTCGTGGCGGCGACCGCGTAGGCTTGTACTACTGCGAGACCGGCGCTTCGATGCGTCCTTCCAAGGTCATCTACGACCGTGCGCACTCCGCTATCGCAGAGGCTGACCCCTCGGACTTCGATTTCGATGCTATCATGGAAGGCGCACAGTGGTTCCACTGGAGCGGTATCACCCCCGCCATCTCCGACAAGGCAGCAGAAATCACCAAGTTGGCTTGCGAGGCGGCTAAGCGCCACGGCGTAACCGTTTCCGTTGACCTCAATTTCCGTAAGAAACTGTGGACCAGCGAGAAAGCCATCTCTATCATGCGCCCGCTGATGCAGTACGTGGACGTATGTATCGGCAACGAGGAGGATGCTGAACTCTGCCTCGGCTTCAAGCCCGATGCAGACGTAGAGGGCGGCGAGACCAACGCAGAAGGCTACAAGGGCATCTTCGAGCAGATGATGAAGGAGTTTGGCTTCAAGTACGTAGTTTCCACCCTGCGCGAGAGTTTCTCGGCTACCTTCAACGGCTGGAAGGCAATGATTTACGACGGTAAGGAGTTCTACCAATCCAAACGCTACGAGATTAACCCGATTATCGACCGCGTGGGCGGTGGCGACTCGTTCTCCGGCGGCTTGATTCACGGCTTGCTGACCAAACCGACCCAAGGCGAGGCATTGGAGTTCGCAGTGGCAGCCAGCGCACTGAAGCACACTATCAACGGCGACTTCAACTTGGTAAGTGTAGAAGAGGTAGAAGCATT
>JAEDGZ010000039.1 GCA_016297215.1 Paludibacteraceae bacterium
TTAGTGATTAGTTAGTGATTAGTTAGTGATTAGTTAGTGATTAGTTAGTGATTGTTCGTTCAAAAACGTATCATCTGTTTTGTACGGAAATGGTTTACAGATTTCCGAATTTCGTTTCTGGATAATCGTACGTTTTTGGCAACGCACAGTGAGGTAACCTCGGGCTGAAACGATTTCCAAGGGGCATCGAGGTAGGGGGCAGGGTAATATTGAGACATCGGATCAACATGTATATTATTGCAAAAATCTTTGAATAATTTTTGTTGAAATAAAAAAATCCTAATTCCCATGACCTATGGCTATATCCGTGTTTCCACCGACAAGCAGACGGTGGAAAACCAGCGTTTTGAAATCACCCGCTTTTGTCTGTCCGAGAATATACAAATAGACGGCTGGATAGAAGAAACCATCTCCGGCACCAAAGCCTACAGCAAGCGCGCCCTCGGCAGACTGCTCAAACAAGTGCAGAAAGACGACCTCATCATCTGCGCCGAACTCTCCCGACTCGGACGTAACCTCTTTATGATTATGGAGATACTCAACATCTGCATGACCAAGGAGTGCCGCGTCTGGACGGTGAAAGACAACTATCGCCTCGGCGAGGACATCCAGTCGAAGGTGCTCGCGTTCGCCTTCGGGCTCTCCGCCGAGATAGAGCGCAACCTCATCTCCCAGCGCACCAAAGAGGCGCTCGCCCGCAAGCAACAGGAAGGTGTACATATCGGTCGCACCAAAGGAAGGAAGTTGCCGATAGAGCAGTACAAACTCTATCCCAAGCGACACAAAATCAGCAAATGGATGCAGCAAGGAGTAGGTAAACGCGAGATGGCTCGCCGCCTCAAAATAGCCCCCTCCACCCTACGCCGTTTCCTTCAATGCTATCCTTTCCGTTAAATAGTTGTCCTTTTTCGTTTGTTCTTTTTCATAACCTCCGTAAAAATCCCATGAATCTCGTGAGCGTTAGCGAGCAGGAAATATTACAAAACTCCTTGCTGCGGGCTGCGCCCTTGCAGAGATTTGGAGGGATTGTTGGCGGAGGTGTGTTTTTTTCAGCAGGCGGGGACGCCTGCGTACCCGGACATGTCTTTGTCTCGAGAGTCAGCAGGCGGGGACGCCTGCGCACCCGGACATTATTCCGGCAGCATGACTACCTCGAGGATGTTGCCCGAGGCGGTGAGGCGTTGGAGCATCTGCTGTACGGTCTCTGCCGTGATGGCGCGCACAGCGGGCGCGTAGTCGGTCAGGTAGTTGATACCATGCAGGTAATAGCGCGGCAGGATAGTGCCGTCCCAGTAGCCGTTCTTCTCCAAGTCTTCCTCAAAGTCTTTGAGCATAGACTCTTTTGCCTTGTGCAAGTCATCCGCCAAAGGTCCGTCTTTGAGGATGGTCTGCACCTCCTCATGAATCACCTGCATGAGCCGCTCCTGCTTCTCGGGGTCGGTGTCGAACATCATGTAGAGTTGCGCCTCGTGGTCGGGGGTGCGGCTGATATAACCTGCCACTCCAACGCCATAAGAGCCGCCTTCGCGCTCGCGGATAGACTCCAAGTAACGGATATCCAGCACCCGACCGATAGTGTTCATATTCAGGTTGTTCGCCAGCGTGTAGGGGATGTCGTAGGAGGTGTATTGGATATAGTTGGAGCCTGTGCGGGTCTGCATGGGACGCGTGAAGTAGTTCTTTTGCACTCCCTTGGGGGCACGCACGCCTCTGTCTTGCGCTGTCTCACGCTGCTTGGTCGTCTTCATGCCTCCTAACCAAGTGCAAACCATTGTCCGGAAGGCTTTGTCCTCGGGGTCGATGTTGCCCGTGAAGGTAAAGAGGAAGTCGGCAGGGTTGGCAAAGCGTGCGCGGTAGATGTCGAGCGCTTTATCCAAGTTCACCTTGGCGAGCGACTCGTTGTTCCATACCATGGCGCGCGGCGAGTAGTTGCTTGCCATGATGTTGATGGAGTCGTACCAGATGGACTTGGGGTTCTGCTCTTTGTTCTTCAGTTGCGTCTCCAAGAGGCTGATGAGCATAGCGTAGGCGTCCTCGTCGCGGCGTGGGGCAGTGAAGTAGAGATAGCAGAGTTGGAGCATGGTCTCGAGGTCTTTGATGGTAGAGGAGCCGTCCATGCTCTCGGTGGTGCCGCCGATGGAGGGGCTCATAGACACGCGCTTGCCTGTGAGGGCTTTCTGCAACTCGGTATAGTTGAAGTCGCCAATGCCGCTCAGGTTGACGATGTCGGCTGCCAGCGCGGCAGAGGGCAGGTCGTCGGCATTGCTGAGGAGCGAGGTGCCACCGAAAGAGTGAGCGGAGAAGAGTATTTCGTCTTGCTTGAAGTCCGTGGGTTTGAGAATGACGCGCACGCCGTTGCTCAACAGCCACTCCGTGGTGCCCAGCGTCTCGTTCTTGGTGGTCTTCTTGATACGCCCTGCCTTGGGTGCTTTCTCCACGAGGTTGGTGCGGACAGCCTCCTCCACGGGTGCCTCAATAGCAAGGTCGTGCATAGCGGCTAAGCCCTCGCGCAGTTCCGCCTCGGTAGGCAGGTCGGCGTTGTCGGGGGCGGTGATAGCCACGATGACATTCTCGTCGGTTACCAACTGCTGCGCCATGCCGTTGATAGAGGTGATGTCGAGCATCGGCAAGAGTTGTTGCAGGGTCTCGTACTCCCATGCGATACCCGGGATGACCTCGCCGTCCAAGAAATGGCGGATGTACTCGCTGGTGTAACTGATGTTGCGGTTGGTGTTGCGCTCGTTGTAGTACTTTTCATAAGCGGCTAACTTCTCGGTTTTCACGCGCTCTAACTCGGCGTTGGTGAAGCCGTAACGGCGCATTTTCTCCAGTTGGAAGAGGAGGTCGGCATAGGCTTTCTTCTCCTGCCCTGCCTTTGCCACATAGACGGCTAAGAACTGGTCTTTCTCTTTCACCAACTCGCCGTAGTACGAACCGCCGCCTACGAAAGAGGCATTGGGGTCAAGCGACAACTCTTCCATGCGGTGGTCTATCATATCGCAGATGAGCGAGTTGGCGATATCCAACACATACGCCACGTCGGTGCCTCGGAGTTCGCGGGGCAGCGGTTGCTTCTTGTAGATCAGTTCGATGCGGGTTACCTGCGCCTCGTTGTCGGTAACCACGGCAATGATAGGCTCTTGGTTGTCTTCCACGGAGTAGAGGGGACGCTCGCCGCGGTTCTCGCGCGCCGGCACGTCTGCCCACAGGGCTTTTATCTTCGCTTCGATGGCATCTACATCAATATCGCCTACCACTACAATGGTTTGGTTATCAGGACCGTACCATTTCTTGTAGTACGCGCGCAGCGCGTCGTAGGCGAAGTTGTTGATGACTGCCGTGTCGCCAATCACATCGCGCTTGGCATATTGGCTGCCCGGGTACATCAGCGGGTTGAGGGCTTTCCACATGCGGCGGTTGGCATCTGCACGGGTGCGCCACTCCTCGCGGATGACACCGCGCTCGGCGTCTATCTCCTCGGGGAGGAGAAGCAGCCCGCAAGCCCAGTCGTGCATGACGAGCAGGGCGGAGTCGATGATACCCTCGCGCGTGGTCGGCACATCGGAGAGGCGATAGACCGTCTCATCAAGCGCTGTATAGGCGTTGATGTTACCGCCGAAGTTCACGCCGATGGACTCGAAGTAGTTGATGATACCCTTGCCGGGGAAGTGCTGCGTACCGTTGAATGCCATGTGCTCCAAGAAGTGCGCCAGACCGTTCTGGTCGTCCTCCTCGAGGATAGCACCTACGGCTTGGGCGATATGGAACTCGCAACGCTGTTTGGGATACTCGTTGTGGCGGATGTAGTAGGTCAGTCCGTTGTCCAGATGTCCTACTCGTACGGCAGAGTCAATGGGGACGGGCGTGGGAGCCTGTGCAAAGCACATTGTGCTTACCAAGCACAATAGTGCGAGAGAGAGTTTGGTTTTCATAAAAACAGGACCCTCCCCGCCCCTCCCTTCAAGGGAGGGAGTAAGAGGGCATTTAATGGTTGGTTATTAATTATTGACAGCGAGTGCATGCTGTTGTCTTTCTGCGAGGATGGCTTGCTGGTGGGCAATCTGCGCCTCGCGGTCGGCTTGACGGAGGGCATCCACCTGTGCCTTTGGCAGTGTCTTGGTCTGCATGAGGTCTTTGTAGATGAGCAGGGTAGCCCATGCGTCGGTGGAGGCGTAGCGTGCTTGGTCGGGCGTGAGGTGGGAGTTCTCCCAGTTAGTGAGTTGTTGGGCTTTGGAGATTTTCCTGCCGAAGCAGATGGCGAAAATCTTCTGCAAGCCCATGTCGAGGATACCGTACTTGGGGACGATGGTTTGCAGGTCGATACAGTTGGCGGGCTTGAAATCCCGACGGCGCCGAAGTCCCGCTATATCGTCCTTGAAGGCAAGCCCTACCTTGGTTATTTTGGGGTTGGCGAAGAGGTCTGTCAACGCCTGTGGCATGCCTACATGGGTGAGGCGGAAGAGGTAGCAGCGCTCTTTGGTAGCGATTTGCAAGAGGGCGGTGGGATAGTGCACGCCGCGCGTGAAACTGGGGCGGGACTCGGTATCCACTCCGACAGCCGTCTGCTTGGAGAGATAGGCGACCGCCTCTTCTACTTTCTCGGGCGTGTCCACGACAATGACCTCTCCGCCGAAGGCTGCCAGCGGGAGCCACTGGATGAGGTCTTTGGAATAATGGTGTATGTAGTTGTTTTCTTTTAGGGGCATGGGGTTATTAGTGGTCAGTGGTTAGTGGTTAGTGGTCAGTGGTTAGTGCATGCAGCGGGCGCATCACGTCCACGAGTTTTTGTCCCCAGTGTTCGCGGAAGGCAAGGAGGCAGGCGCGGATGGCATCGTTCATAACGGCTTCGTTGCCTGTTTGGAAGTTCGCCGCCATGTCCTTTAGTTCCTGATAGATATCCGCAAGATGCTCGGAGATGTATGCCGTGATAGGCTCGTCGTTGTAGCGCATATCGTCGAGGAACACCTCTAAATACGCGTCGTCCGTGCCGAGCAGGTTCTTCACACCCTGTCGGATATAGTTGTAATCGTCTTCTTGCACAAAGCGTTGCGGCTCGCCGTCCAGCATCTCTTCCGGCATCGCAAGCATGTGCGTCTTCACATAAAGAAGGGGTAATGCGCAGAGTATCTTCTCGATAAACTCATCGCGCTCCATCTCGGCAGTGTGCTCCAGCACCAGACAAGTCTGCGCCGCCACCGTTACAAACGAGATGGTATCGTCTTGATAGATATAGTTTTTTTTCATAACCGATTGTTTTGCAGTAACTGCATTGCGGCGACAAAATTACTGCTTTTTTTTGAAATAAGCAAATAAAACCGATGCCCTGCCGTTGTAATCTTACTCATTGTTTATTCAGTCGGTAGGCAATACGCTGCGTGATGCGTTGTTCGCGGCGGGTCATCTCGGGATTGCAATACGGATTGCGACGTATATCGCGAACGCACTTCTCCCCTGCCTGCAATGCCTGCTCTCTGCTCAGGAAAGCCATCCACACACAAGAGGCAAGGTAGCGTCCGTAGGTGTAATTAAGGTGGTAACCATCGCGGCAGAGGGTATCCCCGAGCCGTTGCCGCGCCTGCTTGACTGCCTCCCCGCAAGGCACGAGGTGCAAGTTTGGATGTTGACGCAAGACATAGCGTGTAGCCACTTGTATTGAGTCGTCCATCACGCGCTGGCTGCTCCCATACCGCGGGAAAGCAGGATGCTTGGCATCCTTTGCATAAGACCACGTCTGCATCCAGCATAGTGTTGCCTGCGGCTGATATCTCAACACACTATCCGCCAATGCGGATAGATAAGGCTCGTAAGTGGAGGTGATGCCGCTGTCGTGAGAAGCCTGCTGAAGCGACACGTAGTCCCAATGATGCAGCGTAAGGGCTTGCCGCAAAGAGTAAGCCGAGTAGCGAATGGTAGTGTCGTTCGTCAGGTAGCGAAACGCATACGCTGTCGTGTCTTTCTGCAGAAACGTAAAGTGCTGCTCCAGCGAGCAACCGCCGTAATAGAGATTGCCGACCACAATAGGCTGTCCGACCGCATTACAGAGCGGCACCAACTCCTGCTCCACCGCATCCCACGAGAAACTGTTGCCTATGCAGAGCAGACGTATCGTATCGCCTGCACGCAGCAGCAGGCACGGCAGCATGCACAGCATCACAACCCACACACATCTATGCAACCACGTATTCATAAGCCATCGGGGTCTTGGTTTAACAGCGACCGAAGGTCAACCAACTCGGCACGGACTTTACGCAAGATGTCAGCGGTAGAATACTTGAGAGACGACTGCTTCCTGTCGCTCGCCAATTCGCGCCGTATAGCCTCTATCCGCGTTTGTTTTAACTCATCACGTATATATTTTATACGCTCCAAAAGGGCAATATCCTCTTTCGTATAGTAGCGGTTGCCGTGTCCGTCCTTGCGCGGCGAGAGTTCGTCAAAGCTCTTCTCCCAATAGCGCAAAGTAGCAGGCGAGAGACCTGTCTTGCTACACACCTCACGCATACTATGATATACTTTCTCGTTTTCCATAATGGCGATTACAATAAACTACTTTTCTTTCACTTCGTTTGCAAAATTACTACTTTTTGACGGTTTGTGCAAGTTTGCACGCGTTTTTTTTGCCTATATCGAAAAAAAATAGTAATTTTGCGGCGGAATGGATAGACATGTGCTACATAATTCGCCTTGGTGGGTGCCGACGCTGTATTTTGCGGAAGGCGTGCCCTATTTTCTTGTTACGAGTGTGAGTATAACGCTCTTTACGCAGTTGGGCGTACCCAATGGTGAGATGGCGCTGTTCACGAGTCTGATTACTTTCCCGTGGGTGCTAAAACCATTGTGGAGCCCGTTTGTGGACGTGCTGCGCACCAAGCGATGGTGGGTACTGGTGATGCAAGCGGTGATGGCGGTGGCGATGCTGGGTGTGGCGCTGGCGGTGGCAGGTTGTGCTTTCCCGAAGACAGAAGGCACGCTGACCATTCCTGCTACAGTAGCCATTGCGCTGGTGTTCTTCACCATCACGGCGTTTGCCTCTGCTACGCATGATATTGCCGCCGACGGGTATTACATGATTGCCCTCACGGAGCATCAACAGTCGGCGTATGTGGGCTTGCGCTCCACGTTCTACAAGATAGCCAATATCTTTTGCCAATCGGCATTACTGCTGATAGTGGGTTGGCTGCAACGGTACACCACGGTCGCCGCTTCGTGGACCTATGTGTTGCTGGGCTGCAGTGGCTTGCTGGCACTGCTGGCGGTGTGGCATGCGTGGGCGATGAGGGCGGAAGAAGGGCAAAATCGGATGAATCAGAATAATCAGAATACTCTGAGCACTCCGATAGCAAAGCCCTCAAGTAGCGCCACTATCTTCCGAGAAGTAGGCGAGACCTTTGTGAGTTTCTTTCGTAAGCCGCAGATAGTCTTGGCATTATGTTTTATGCTGGTGTACCGCCTGCCGGAGGCGTTGCTGCTGAAACTCTGCAATCCTTTCTTCCTCGCCACGCCAGCCGAGGGCGGATTGGGGTTAAGCGTTACCACAGTAGGAGAGATATACGGGATAGGCGTGGTGCTGATGTTAGCGGGCGGCATCGCGGGCGGACTCATCGTGAGCCGATGGGGACTGAAAAAGACCTTTATCCCGCTGGCGTTGTGGCTGACGCTGCCCTGCGTGGTGTATGTCTATCTGGCTGCCTGCAAACCCGTATCGTTTTGGTTGATAGCACTTTGTATAGGTATTGAGCAGTTGGGCTACGGGTTAGGATACACCATCTGCATGGTCTATATGATGCGCTTTGCCAATGGTGCACACAAGACCGCGCATTTCTCGCTTTGCACGGCGTTCATGTTCCTTGGGTTGCTGCTGCCCGGGCTGGTGGCAGGCTATGTGGAGCAGGCTACGGGCTACTTAGGCTTCTTCTGGGTGGTGATGGCATGCTGCATCCCGAGCATCGCCGTGGCAGTAGCCGTTTGGCGAAAACTATAGAAAGACGTAAAAAACTAGAGATTCTAGAAAAACTAGAAATTCTAGAGATTCTAGAAAAATAGGAAAACCATAAAACACAACTACAGTTATGAATATCAAACGTTTAGTGCCGGACACCATTACGAGTTGTAACCTCCTCTGCGGGGCAGTGGCGGTATTGATGGCAACCGAAGGGGCATTCTTGTACGCTTTTCTCTTCATCCTCTTGGGGGCATTCTTTGACTTTTTTGACGGCATGTCGGCACGCCTGCTGAAAGTGCCGAGCCCGCTGGGCATACAGATGGACTCGTTGGCGGACGACATCACCTTCGGCTTGGCGCCGGCGATGATGCTCTGCTGCTACCTGCGCCCGCTCATAGGATGGTGGTGCCTGATAGCATTGCTCATGGCAGCGGCTTCGGCTCGCAGACTGGCGAAGTTCAACATCGATGAGCGGCAGACCAGCAGCTTCATCGGCTTAGCAACGCCTGCCAACGCTATCTTTTGGGGCTCTCTCTGCTGCATGCCATACGCGATGATGGAAGCAGCATGGATGCCGTGGGTGCTGCTGGCGTTGAGCCTCGTGAGTTGCTATCTGCTCAACGCGGAGATACCTTTCTTCTCGTTTAAGTTCCACGGCTTCGGCTGGAAAGAGCACCTGCCGCAGTACCTGTTCCTGATAGGAGCGATGGTAATAATCACCTTCTGCGTGGTGAAAGCCTGCGTGCATCACCATCCGATGTTAGCGGTGTTCGCCGGCTCAGCATGCGTGGTTTGGTACGTATTAATGAACTTACTTTGGAATATCGTGAAGAAATGAGAAAGACACATTGTTGGAGAGGATTATGCTCAGTAGTCGTCGGGCTACTGTTAGTTGGAATTGTATCTGCTGATATTCCGGCGGGATATTATGCCGAGGCGCAAGGGCTGAGCGACTCGCTACTGCGCCAAGCCTTGTACGACACTATCCGTGGCGGCGTGCGCATACACTATGGCACGCAGGGATACACATACCCCGACCAAGTCTATTACCCGGGCACATGGAACTGTTTCCCTCAAACCGATGTGCGCGCCGATGGTACGGTTTGGGACATGTACTCCAACACGAAACGCTACTTTCCGCACGATGGCGGCTCAGCGTGCGGACTGGAGATAGAACACTGCCTGCCCAAGTCGTGGTGGGGATGGACAAAAAGCGATACCGCATCTTCTAAACGAGCCTATCAAGACTTGTACATACTGAATCCCTCGGACGGCAGTGCCAACGGAAACAAGAGCAACTACCCGCCCGGGCATGTGGTAAAAGGCGACAAGTTTGACAACGGGTCTTTCCGTATGGATAAAGCCAATAGTTCACAATATGGTTGGATATGCTTTGAGCCGGCAGAGGAATATCGCGGCGATTTCGCTCGCACCTATTTCTATGTGGCGACCGCTTATGCAGACCTGCCTTTCGGTGCAGGCAATGCGGAGTTGCAACGCTACTTGACCGACAGCACCTACTTGGTATTCAAGCCTTGGTTAGTGGAAGTGCTGCTGGATTGGCACCGCGCCGACCCCGTGAGCGAGAAAGAGCGCAGACGGGCTGAGACCGTGTTCTCCATTCAGGGAAACCGCAATCCGTACATCGACTATCCCGAGTTGGTGGAGTATATCTGGGGCAACAAGAAAGGGCAGGCTGTGGATTTCGGTGCGCTGGTTTGCACGGCAGACTCCTCGTATATACCCAACGAAGATTTCACTAATTTTGAGGCATTTGCACCCACGGATATTACTTCCATAGGATTCACCGCTCGTTGGTCGGACTTCGATACCGACTACACGCTGGATGTGTATCAACGTAGTTATACGGGACATAACGACACAATAGTGAATATGCCGGCAATGGGAACCACTTTTATAAACAATGCCGACAATGTCAAGACCGGTGGGCGCGTAAGTTCTACCGCAGCGGGCACTAACGCTATCACGATGGGGGTTGGTGCAACCGATGGCTCAGTCATTGTGTACGACCTTGGACTGACGACTCCTGCCACCCTCACTTTCCGTGCGAACATCTATAAATCCGCCACCGCTGGCGAACTCCAAATCTTCTTCAACAACCACACCACTGCCGACACCACCATCACCCTGCCTACCTCGAGGGATGAAATGTGGTACACCATTCCATTGGTAGCAGGGATTGATAGCGTAACCATACTCTCGTTCGGAGGAAGTACTGCCAAACGGGTGTGCATGCAGGCGCTGTATGTGGTGCAAGGCGATTGGCAAGCCGCAGAGACTTCCGTTGCCGGCTATCCGCAGGAAATACAATCGCCTTCGCAGTATGTTACCATTCCACCGGAGTTGATGGGAAAAACAATCTACTATCGCGCGAGGACAGCAGAGGGAAGAGTCAGCAACGAGATAGCTGTTGATGTGCCAAAGGCGACGGCAGCCAATGGTACGAAGCACAATCCTGCCAACACACAAAAAGTGCTTCGCGAACAAGAGATCCTTATTTACCGAAATGGCAAGCAGTATAACGTGTTGGGCAATCAGATACGCTAATGCAGTTTTTGAAGCAAAATAGAGTGTTCCTTCTGCTTTCGTTGGGGCTGATGATTGTGTTAAGCGTTGCGCTGTCGATTGTTCCCAAAGGCGAGTTGCATCTGTTGCTCTGTGATAGACACACTGCTGTTCGCGATGTGTTCTACAAGTACTACACGCAGGTAGGCGAGTGGGTACCCTATGTGGTGTGTTTCCTATTACTTTTTTATCGCTTGGGTTGGGCTGCCTTTACCACCACCTGTGTCTTGCTTTCGGGGGCAGTAACGCAGGTGCTAAAGCGAATAGTGGATGCCCCGCGCCCGCTCACGTGGTTTGCTGTTAACTATCCCGATGTACAGTTGCCGCTGGTGGATGGCGTGGAGATGAGCCGCTATTTCTCTTTCCCATCAGGGCACACCACCACTTTCTTTGCGTTCTTCTTCGCTCTCTCCATCATTGTCTGTCAACATGATAGTTCACCAGTGAGGCGGTCGGTTTGCGGAGCGGTCTTTTTCCTCCTATCGGCATTAGGAGGCTATTCGCGCATCTACCTTTCCCAACATTTTGCAGCGGATGTATTGGGCGGAATGGGTATCGGACTGCTCATAACGGGACTACTTTACCTGCTTTTTGCACATTGGGAGAGCAAAAAATGGTGGAAAATGCACTTTTTTACAAAAAAACGCTAAAAAAATTTGCGTATCCCAAAAAAAAGCATTACCTTTGCACTCGCTTTTGAGAAATCGGGCGTTTAGCTCAGCTGGTTTAGAGCATCTGCCTTACAAGCAGAGGGT
>JAEDGZ010000002.1 GCA_016297215.1 Paludibacteraceae bacterium
ATCACTAACTAATCACTAACTAATCACTAACTAATCACTAACTAATCACTAACTCTTATAGAGATATTAATTGATTGCAGAAAGAATTTACTTATATCGAACTCACACTAAGAGACCTTTCCACTAACTACATGCAAAATGCAAAAACATTTGCATATCTCGGAAAAAAGCAGTAACTTTGCCCCGCAAAAATCAACAAGAACACTGACTACCCAAACGAATCAGATTATTCAGATATTTAGACTCCTCTGATTACTCTGACAATTCAGACTGCTCTGATTACTCCGAGAAACTCAATCAAACTACAATGAAAAAAGTATTTATCATACTTTCTTGCGCTCTACTCTATTGCGCAAACACATTCGCCCAAGTGGTGCAGGAAAACGAACTGGCATTGGTCTATTATTTTCCCCAAACATTGATGGACATCGACATCACCTACTCCGTTGAGACCGAAGAGGCAGGTCCCTATAGCCGCTATGCGGAGAAGTATTTAGGCACAACGGATGTCATCACCGTCAATAGCCAAAAAGCCGAGATTATCTCCGTTTCCGTCCGTCCGCGGAGCAAAGCCGATTTGAGCCGCCCTGTCAAGATAAACGCAGAGGACGGGGCAAATATGCAACTTCTACACATCCTCGACAACGGCATCCTCTACGGCTACAATCTCCCGCCTACTGCGCTGACATCCACCGAGGACGCAGGTGTCTCGCCTGCTAATCACAACAAACCCAAACAGCCCATTGTACTACCCTTGCTCGAAGAGCAACTTAAAGTCTCCACACCCGCGCAGAAAGCCGATGCCGTAGCCAAACTCATCTATCGTATTCGCGAGGCAAAGATGTACCTGCTGAGCGGTGAGATTGAGAACGCACCAGCCGATGGAGACGGACTCGAAATCGCGCTCAAAGAGTTGAACAAGCAGGAGAAGCAGTTGGTGCAACTATTCACCGGTAAACGCAGCAAGAAGACGGTGGTGAAGACCGTTCAGTATGTGCCTACGAAGAGCGAAGAGAAGCCCCTACTCTACTTCTCACTCGAAAACGGTATCACAGCAGAAGAAGACGCATCCGCACTGCCTATCATGCTCAATTTCATCGCACGCAAACAGGTCCCTGCCCCTGCTATCCAAACGAAGAAAAACGATAAGAAAGCCCCTGTTCCTTCTCCCCTACTCTACAACCTCCCCGGAACGGGCATCTACACCATCTCCTACGATGGTGTAACCCTCCTCGAGGGCACTCTCCCCGTGGCGCAGTTCGGCATAGCAGTCCCGTTATCCAAGAACCTCTTCTCCGGCAGCAAACTGCCTACCATCTATTTCAATACAGAGACAGGAAACATACAAACCATCTGCCATGAGTAAAAAAGGATATATCTGCCTGCTGTTGTGTCTGCTGTGCATGCCTATGTGGGCGCAAGAATTGAAATGCAATGTTTCTATCAACTCCGACAAGATACAGGGCAGCAACAAGCAGGTGTTCGAGACGCTGAAGAACAGTATCGAAGAATACATGAATCAAAACCGCTGGACGAACATGACCTTCTCGGAGAAAGAGAAGATAGAATGCAGCATGCAGATTATCGTAACGAGCGTGGAGGAGAACCTGTACACGTGCACCATGCAGTTGCAGAGCCGCCGCCCCGTGTATGGCACCTCGTACACGACGCCGCTCATCAACTTCCAAGACCAGCAGTTCAACTTCACCTATCAGGAATACGACCGCATAGAGTATCAGCAGAACACGTTCACCACCAACCTGACGGCGATGCTCGCGTACTACTGCTACCTCATCATCGGGTACGACATGGACAGTTTCTCGCGGCTCGGGGGCACACCCTATTTCCAAGCCTGCGAAGATATCGTGAACGCATGTCAGTCCGCCAGCATGGAGGGGACGGAGCAGACGGGGTGGAAAGCGTTTGAGAGCAACCGCAACCGCTACGCGCTGGTGAACAACCTGATGGACGAGGCATTCCGCAAATACCGCGAGTATGTCTACACGTACCACCGCCTCGGGTTGGACGAGATGCAGGCGAACGTTACCAACGGGCGGGCGCGTATCGCCGGCGGGATAAGCGTGCTGCGCGACGCGAACCGCGCGCGGCCTGCCACCTACGTCATTAACACCTTCCTCGATGCGAAAGCCGACGAACTGGTGAACATCTTCCAACAGGGCACCGCAGACGAGAAGAAGAACGTGTATGAGATACTGATGGACATTGACCCCACGCGGCAGAATTTGTACGAGAAACTGAACTGATTTCATGTTTGTCGCTTCGCGTTAGACATTGCATGTTAGACATTGCATGTTTGGCACTGCGTGTTACAAACGTGAAACGACCAACGCAAAACTGAAAATATGCTTCGACATTTGCACATAGAGCACTATGCCCTTATCTCGCACTTGGATATTGATTTCGAGGGCGGGTTTTCTGTTTTAACGGGTGAGACGGGTGCCGGCAAGAGTATCATTCTGGGTGCGCTGGCGCTCGTGATGGGGGCGCGCGCCGACAGCAAAGCCATCACCGACGGAGAAGAGAAATGTATCATCGAGGCGGAGTTTAGAGGACCCACCCCATCCCTCCCTACACTCACCCCACTGCGCGGTGCTTGCGGGGACCCCGATACAAGGGAGGGAGATATTTATAACACGATAATCATACGGCGGGAGTTGTATGCCAACGGGAAGTCGCGGTCGTTTGTGGACGATGGCGTGGTTACCTTGGCGGAACTGAAAGCGCTGTCCGCAAGTCTGATAGATATCCATTCGCAGCACGCCAACCTGCTCTTGGAGAACGATGATTTCCAGCGGGAGATAGTGGATGCCTTGGCGAAGAACGAGGCAGAGCGAGAGGCGTATCGCGCACGGTACGAAGCCTACCGCGAGACAGAGAAAGCGCTGTATGAGTTGGAAGCCTTGGCGAAGAAAAGCAAAGCTGACGCGGACTATGTGCAGTATCGCTACCGCATACTGGAGGAGGCGCGTTTGGAGGACGAGGATGAGTTGAACGCGCTGGAGGAAGAGCAGTACCTGCTGGCACACGCGGAGGACATCCGCCGCGCGTTGGAGACCTGCACAGAGGCGATAGAGGGCGAGAACGGGGGCACAGCGCGCGACATACTGCGGCAATGCGACCTGCGCGAGGCGGCGCCCGACCTGCAAGAGCGCATCGACAGCGTGCTAATAGAGTTGCGCGACATCGCCCGCGAGGCAAGTCGCAAAGCCGAGCGGACGGAGGTGAGCCCCGAGCGGTTGCTGCAAGTGGAGGAGCGCATAGGGCTGCTGCAAGACCTGCTGCGGAAGTTCGACGCTGAGGACGTAGAGGGGATGATGGCGCAACGCGATGAGTTGGCAGAGCAATGCCGCCGAATGGAGAACTTCGATGAAGACCTCGTCCGCCTGCGCAAGACCCTCGCGGAGCAGGAGAAAGCCTTAGCAAGGGCGGCAGCCGACCTACGACACTCGCGCGAGCAGGTGCGCGAACCTATCTCGCGGCAGTTGGAGCGCGACCTGATCTCGCTAGGGATTGCCCATGCAAAGATGGACATCACGCTGAGCGACCTCGACGACTACACCGAGACGGGAAGGGACAATGTGCAGTTTCTCTTTGCCGCGAACCTCAACCAGAGCCTGCGCCCCGTGAGCGACGTGGCATCGGGGGGCGAGATGAGCCGTATCATGCTGTGTATCAAAGCACTGATAGCGTCCAGCAACGGGCTGCCTACCATCATCTTCGACGAGATAGACACGGGCGTGAGCGGCAGTATAGCCGGGCAGATGGGCGAGATAATGCGGCAGATGGCTGCCTCGCGGCAGATAATCGCCATCACGCACCTGCCGCAGATTGCCGCTAAAGCCGAGCACCACTACCTCGTCTATAAGCAGGACACCGACGTGCGCACCGAGAGCCACATCCGCCGCCTCAGCGCAGAAGAGCACGAAGCGGAACTGGCGAAAATGGTGAAGATATAAACCAAGGACCCTCCCCTACCCTCCCTACAAGAGCACCCCAAAAATCGAAGATTTTTCGGGGACCCCGCAAGGGAGGGAGTAGGTAATTACCTTCGACTCTGAAACTTACAGTTACTACTGAACACTGAAATCATGCTACCTTTAGCCGAACGATTACGACCAAAGACACTGGATGACTATATCGGTCAGAAGCACCTTGTAGGACAAGGTGCCGTGCTACGTACAATGATAGAGAGCGGGAACATCAGCAGTTTCATCCTGTGGGGTCCCCCGGGCGTGGGGAAGACCACGCTGGCGAAGATTATCGCGCGGCAGTTGGAGCGCCCGTTTTACACTCTCTCGGCGGTAACAAGCGGCGTGAAGGAGGTGCGGGAGGTGATAGACAAAGCCAAGAAGACCCACACGCTGAACTGCGGGCTGTTTGCCGCGCAGAGCGACCAACGCCCGCCTATCCTCTTTATCGATGAGATTCACCGCTTCTCTAAGTCGCAGCAAGACAGCCTGTTAGGGGCGGTGGAGAAAGGGACTATCACGCTGATAGGTGCCACCACGGAGAACCCCTCCTTCGAGGTGATAACGCCGCTGCTGAGCCGATGCCAAGTGTATGTGTTGAAGTCGCTGGGGAAAGACGACCTGCTGGAGTTGCTGCACCGTGCACTGACCGAAGACGAGTATATCAAGGGGCTGCAGATAGAGGTGAAAGAGACGGAGAGCCTGCTGCGCTACTCCGGCGGCGACGCGCGGAAACTGCTGAACATCATCGAGTTGGTGACCAACTCGGGCGTGCGGGAGATAGACAACGAGACGGTAACCAAGCAGTTGCAGCAGAACCCCGTTGCCTACGACAAAGACGGCGAGTTGCACTACGACATCATCTCCGCCTTCATCAAGTCGATACGCGGGAGCGACCCCGATGCGGCGCTGTACTGGCTGGCGCGTATGATTGCCGGCGGGGAAGACCCGAAGTTCATCGCGCGGCGGATGGTCATCTCCGCGAGCGAGGACATAGGGCTGGCGAACCCGAATGCGATGTTGGTTGCGAACGCCTGCTTCGACACGCTGACGAAGATAGGTTGGCCTGAGGGGCGGATTCCGCTGGCGGAGGCGACGGTCTATCTGGCAACCTCGCAGAAGTCCAACTCCGCCTATCTGGCGATAGACGCCGCCCTCGCGGAGGTGCAGCAGAGCGGGAACCTAGCGGTGCCGCTGCACCTGCGCAATGCGCCGACCAAACTGATGGAAGAACTGGGGTACCACGAAGGGTATCTCTACTCGCACGACTATCCGAACCACTTCGTGAAGCAGCAATACATGCCCGACGAATTGCAGGGGCGGCGGTTCTGGTTTGCACAGGGGAGCCCGCAGGAGCAGAAGATGACGGACTGGATGCGGAAGTTATGGGGGAACACGGGTGCCGATAACACGAATACCCCAACTTCTGAACAACAATAGACTTTTTTTTCTTCTTCTAACATATAATTATCGTATAATTAACCATTAATTTTTCTTTTCCTAAAACAAGTATTATCAAATATTGTCCAAATATTTTTCTTACCTCATGGTCTTCTAACATATAATTATCGTATAATTAACCATTAATTTTTCTTTTGAATAATATTTGATAATATTTGTTGAAATAAAAGGGCTTGGCATTTATGGAAGAATTAATGAATAATTACACGGCAATTAATGTTAAAAACAAAACGATTATTATACGTTAAAAACAACAGAGATATGAAAATGAATGTTACAGCCAAGTGGGTATTCGTGTTCCTATTTGTAGCCGCGGCAGGGATGTTGCGGGCGGGGGTGTACACGAACCCTGTGTTGCCCTACGACTACTCCGACCCCGATGTGTGTCAAGCGGGGGAGGATTATTACATGACCTCGTCTTCGTTCAACTGTATCCCCGGCTTGCAGATACTGCACTCGCGGGATTTGGTGCACTGGCGGATAGTGGACGCTGCACTGCGTTGGCGCGTGCCCGGCACGGAGCAGGCGACAAGCGACAGCCCTGAGTACGGTTGCGGCGTGTGGGCACCGAGTATCCGCTTCCACGAGGGGCGTTTCTACATCTACTACGGCGACCCCGACCGCGGCGTGTACTGCGTGCGCAGCCAAGCAACGAGCGGGGCGATAGAGGCGTTTCCGCTGGAATGGGAAGAGGCGGTATTGGTGAAGCCAGGGAAGGGATTTATCGATGCCTGCCCGCTGTGGGACGAGGACGGACGGGTGTATTTAGTGCATGCGTTGGCGGGCTCGCGCGCGGGCTTGAAGAGCGTACTCATGGTGTGCGAACTGACGGCAGACGGCTTGGCATGCAAGACCGAGAGCCGTATTGTGTTTGATGGGCACCCGGACCACCCTACTTGCGAGGGACCGAAGTTCTACAAGCGCAACGGCTACTATTATATCATGCCCCCCGCGGGGGGCGTGGCGACAGGTTGGCAACTCTGTATGCGCAGCCGTTCGCCCTACGGACCATATGAGGTGAAGGTGGTGCTGGCGCAGGGTAAGACGGAGGTGAACGGACCGCACCAAGGGGCGTGGGTCGGCGATTGGTTCCTGCATTTTCAGGACGTGGGCGTGGCAGGGCGCATCGTGCACCTGCAGCCGCTGCGATGGGCAGATGACTGGCCCGTGATAGGCAACGAGGGGGAACCCGTGCTCAATGGGGAGGTGCCGGATAAGTCGGCATGCACCATCGGCGAGAATGCCAACCCGCGGGTGTTCCGCGAGGAGTTCGCCACCATCGACCTGCCGCTGAGTTGGCAGTGGTCGGGCAACTACGATGTGCGCTACGGCTTCTGCAACGCCGCGCAGTCGATGTTGCGGCTGTTCAGTTACCCATGCGACAGCGTGGCGGCTTCGCCGAGTCTGCTGCTGCAGAAAAATCCCGCCAACCGAGCGTTCACTGCTACTGCGAAGGTGCGTTTCACGCCGCTCACGAAGATAGCGGGGCACGAGCGCGCGGGGCTGATAGTGGCAGGCAGACGCTCGTTCATTCTTGATGCGCCCGCCAACGGCGAATGGACATGGTTGCGCGTGGCGGTGAGCCAAGAGCATGATTGTCAGTTCTATACCTCCACAGACGGCAAGACCTATATCGCCGTCGGCAAGCCGTTCAAAGCCGTGGAGGGCGTTTGGATTGGCGCGAAAGTGGGATTGTTCTGCACCCGCGACCGCGTGAAGATAAACGACGGGGGATATATGGATGTGGACTGGTTTGAGATACGATAATTAGGAATGAGGAATGAGGAATGAGTCCGGGTACGCAGGCGTCCCCGCCTGCTTGAAAACTGAAAACCTGAAACTTGAAACCTGAAACCAGAAACCAACATGAGCGATACTATTTGTGCGATATCAACGCCTTACGGGTGCGGGGGGATAGCCGTGGTGCGCGTGAGCGGCGAGCAGGCGATAGCAATTGTCGGCAGCCTGTTCCGCGGACGTACCGACCTACGTGAAGCCAAAGCGAACTCTGTCCACTACGGGGAGATAGTGCGTGGTGGGGAGGTGCTGGACGAAGTGGTGGCAACGGTGTTTCGTGCGCCGCACTCGTTCACGAGTGAAGACACGGTGGAGATAAGTTGCCACGGCAGTCTGTACATCCAGCAAGAGTTGCTGCGCTGGTTGGTGGACGCGGGTTGCCGCTTGGCGAAGGCGGGGGAGTTCACCCAACGAGCGTTCCTGAACGGCAAGATAGACTTGGCGGAGGCAGAGGCAGTGGCAGACCTGATAGCCTCGCAGTCGAAAGCCGAGAAAGACTTGGCGCTGAAGCAACTGAAAGGCAGCGTGTCGGGCGAGATAGCCGTGCTGCGGGAGCGTCTGCTGCGGTTCACCTCGCTCGTTGAGTTGGAGTTAGACTTCGCCGACCACGAGGAGTTGGAGTTCGCCGACCGCAGGGAGTTGAAAGCGCTGGCGGAGGAGATACACGGGCGGCTGAGCGACCTGACGCGCTCGTTTCAGGCGGGGAACGCGATAAAGGAAGGTATTGCCGTGGCGCTGATAGGCGAGACCAACGTGGGCAAATCGACGCTACTGAACGCGCTGGTGGGCGAGGAGCGCGCCATCGTGAGCGACATAGCCGGCACCACGCGCGACACCGTGGAGGAGACGATGGTGCTGGGCGGCATACTCTACCGCTTCATCGACACGGCGGGCATACGCGAGACGGACGATAGGATAGAACAGATGGGTATCGCCCGCAGCCGCAAAGCCGCCGAGGAGGCGCAGATAGTCATTGAGATACAGGACATCAAGGAGGTGAAATGTCCTGGTAGGCAGGTGTCCCCGCCAGCGGTAATGGAAGTGCGGTCTCCAGGCCGCACCCAAGAAGGCTCCACATCTCTCATCCGCGTCATCAACAAGGCAGACCTACTCCCCTCAACACCTACACCGTCGGATGACCCCGAGGCACCGGTGTATATCTCCGCGAGGAACAAAGAGGTTGCGCCGCTGCTGGCGCGCTTGCAGGAGGCAGGCGAGCAACTGACCGCCACGCGCAACGCTGCCACCATCAGCAACGTCCGCCACTATGAGGCGCTCACGCGGGCAGACGAGGCTATCCGCCGCGTGCAGGAGGGATTGACGGCGGGCGTGAGCGGAGAGTTCCTCTCGATGGACCTGCACGACTGCCTGACTGCCCTCGGAGAAGTAACGGGGCAGATAACCTCCGACGAGGTGTTACACTCCATTTTTTCGCACTTCTGTATCGGTAAATGAAATCTACCTGTTCCAAAATGGAACAAATTCACTCAAAGATAATTAAAACATTTGTACAAAAAAAACTACATGATATGATACTATCTATGACCGGTTATGGCAAAGCCGAAAGCCAAATGGAGAATACAAAGATTGTTGTGGAACTGCGGGGGTTGAACTCGAAGTCGCTGGATTTGAGCACGCGGATGGCTCCACAGTTGCGCAACAAAGAGTTGGAGATTCGCACGATTATCAACCAGCGTTTGGAGCGGGGGAAGATAGACCTGAGCATTCAGTTGGAGAACATGCAAGGCGGTGCTGAGAGCACAATGTTCACCCCTATCAACAAAGAGGCGTTTGCGTACTATTATCGGGAGTTGCGGGCGTTGCAGGCGGAGTTGGGCATGGAGGCTGAGCCGCTGACGGGCACCATACTGCGTCTGCCGGACGTGATGCGGGTGCAGGAGGAGAGCACCATCAGCGAGGAGCAATGGGCAGTGGTAAAAGCGACGCTCATGAGCGCGATAGACCATTTCATCGCCTTCCGCACGCAGGAGGGTGCGTCGTTGGAGCGTATGTTCACCGAGAAATTGGACGGTATCGCGGCATTGCTGGCGGAAGTGGAACCCTATGAGAAGAGCCGCGTGGAGAAGATACGTGGGAGGCTGTTCGGGAACCTCGAGCAGTTGTCCGAAGAGACACGGCAGAAAGTGGACATGAACCGATTGGAGCAGGAGATGATTTACTACCTCGAGAAACTGGATATCAACGAGGAGAAAGTGCGCCTGACCAATCATATCAAGTACTTCCGCGAGACGATGGCGGGGGATGGCACCGGCGTAGGGAAGAAACTCGGGTTTATCGCGCAGGAGATGGGGCGCGAGATAAACACGCTGGGCAGCAAGAGCAACCAAAGCGAGATGCAGATTATCGTGGTGAAGATGAAAGATATTCTCGAACAAATCAAAGAGCAGGTGCTGAATGTGCTATAGGAAAAAGGACCGTTCGCTATGCTCACTAAAAGATAAAGGATGAAAGACTTATTACCTTCGTCTATGAGTCCTCAGAGTCTATACTATTTAGTCTTTTATCCTGTGTCCTTCATCCTTAATCGAATAAACTATTTAGTCTTTCATCCTTAATCCTTTATCCTTAATCCAACAACGTTATGATTCTTATTTTTTGTGCTCCGAGCGGGAGCGGTAAATCTACTATGGTGAAGCACCTGCTGAGCCGGTTTCCAGGTCAGTTTGCGCTGAGTGTGTCGTGTACGACGCGTGCCCCACGGGGGCAGGAGCAGGACGGGCGGGAGTACTATTTCGTCTCTCGCGAGGCGTTTGAGCAACATATCGCTAATGGCGATTTCATCGAGTATGAGCAGGTGTACGAGGGGCTATACTACGGCACGCTGCGTTCGGAGATAGAGCGCATACAGTCGGCAGGCATGACGGCGGTGTTCGACATCGACGTGAAAGGCGGACTGAACCTGAAGCGTATCTTCGGCGATGAGGCGGCAGCAGTGTTCATCGCGCCGCCATCGGTGGAAGAACTATCACGCCGTCTGCACGGCAGAGGCGACACCTCGGAGGAGATGATTCAGAAGCGGTTGGCGAAAGCCACTATCGAGTTGGCAGACGCGCCGAAGTTCGACTATATCATCACTAACGATGACTTGCAGAAAGCGCAACATACGCTGGAGGAGTTGGTGAAGAATCTTGGAATGGTGAGGTAAGAACGAAAAAATCAAGGACTTGAAACGCCCACCATGCAAATAGAAACACCCATCGGCACACTCGCTTTTCCGCTTCCGACGGCATTGTCCGACCAACTGCAAAGCGAACTATCCGCATATTTCCGCGGTGAAAGGCGCACATTCTCCCCAGACCTCATGGAGGCGGCAGAATTGGCTGTTCCCTGCCTCGGCACTCTCTTTCAACAGTCGGTATGGCATGCCCTTATGGATATACCCTATGGCACCACCATCATCTACTCAGACTTGGCACGTCGCATAGGTCGCCCTCGCGCCGTGCGGGCTGTGGCGTCAGCCTGCGGGAGCAATCCCTTCCCCATCATAGTTCCATGCCACCGAGTGGTGGCGAAGAATGGTATCGGAGGCTTTGCTCTCGGCACACCTGCCAAGCAGTACTTGCTCCGCCTCGAAGCGAAGTAGCCGAAGACCTCATATTTCACCTGCAAAAGAGCGGTGAGAAATGCAATAGACCTACAAAAAAAACGCGAAACATTGTGTACTCTTAGCCATTCATACACAAAAAAAATGATCCGAACAATAAGCCTTCTACACCTCCCCAAGAGAGACTCTCAAACAAATATTTTCTAATACTGAATTCACATTGTTTTAACTAAGTTATGCAGATTGGTATCTACGGCGGTTCATTCAACCCCGTGCATTACGGGCATGTGGGGTTGGCAAAGTGGGTGGCGGAGCACACCGACTTGGATGAGGTATGGATGATGGTGTCGCCCAACAACCCTCTGAAAGACAGCCGCGAGTTGGCTGATGAGCAGGAGCGGCTGGAGGGTGTGCGGAAAGCGATAGAGGGGATTCCGCACGTGGTGGCATGCGACTTTGAGTTTAGTCTGCCGCGACCATCGTACACCGCCAACACCCTGCACGCCTTAGCCGCAGCATATCCGCAGCATACCTTCACCCTCATCATCGGCGAGGATAACCTGCGGATTTTACCCCGCTGGCGGGAATGGGAATACATCGTTTCCCGCTACCGTATCTTCGTCTATCCGAGAAGGGACGCGGGCAGTAGTCAGTGGTCAGTGGTCAGTGGTCAGTTGCCGGACAACGCACAGATAATCATGCTGGAAGACGCACCGTATTTCGACATTTCCAGCACGGAGATACGGCAACTCGCTGCGCGAGGTAATAAGTAATTCGCCCTTCGGGCTGTAATAAGTAATATCTCACTGTGCATATTACCTATTACTTATTACGAAATTATTACAAATTTTTCATCTAAACGCTTGCTTATATCAAAAGTTTTTCGTACCTTTGCAGCGCAAAAGAAAATAACATAACATTAACCATAAAAAACGACACAATTATGATTCGTACAACATTTGACCGCCTCCGCGAGGTAAAAGACAGTCTCCCCCATGGCAGCATGGATGCCATCGCACAGGAACTTGGTATGGAACCCGATGCAGTTCGCGCTTTCTTCAAAGGTGAAGGTAACGCAGAGGCAGGTTATCATATTGAACCCGGTCCTGAGGGTGGCATCGTAACGCTGACTGATACCCGTATCTTGGATGTTGCCCTGCGTATTGCATGGGTAGCACAGAAAGGACTGTAAAAACACCCCTAAACGTTTCGGGGACTCCGAGATTGCAGCCATGTACCGCAACCATTCAAAAGCATTTCCTCATGCGCTATGCGTAGGGGTAATGCTTTTTCTTTTTTGTCTCCCCGCCTCGGCGGAAGATGTTTTACCCGCCCGCGACACAGTCGGGGCGTCTCCAGTGAAATCTCGTTGGCTGGATGAGCACCCGAAGCGGCTGGGGCTGACCTACGGCGCGGATGTCAACCTCGTTGCCAACTATATCTGGCGCGGACTGTACGTGGGCGGACCGAGCGTGCAGGCGAGTGCGAACGTGGGCTACGGCGGCTTGTTCGTGGACATGTGGTGGAACGTGGGCAGTACCGACTGGGCGTTTCAGGGATTCCTGCCCGAGGTGGATATCTCCGTGGGCTTCTCGCGCTGGGGCTTTCGGCTGTTCGTCATCCACATGTGCTATTTCGACGGCACGGGGCTCTTCGACTTTAAGCAAGCCGCGCCCGGGCAGCCTGGCAACACCACGGAATTGCGCGCGGGCTACAAGGTGAGCAGCAAGTTGCCGCTGAGCATACTCTGGTGCACGCGCTTCACGAGCCGCGATGGCTACCTACTGGAGGATGGCACCATCAAACGCGCATGGTCGTCGTACTTGGAATTAGGCTACGACTTCGCCTTACCCTACGACATGACGCTCTCCGCCCGACTGGGCATGACCCCGTGGAAGAGCCTCTACACGAGTTATAAAGGCGACTTTGCCGTGAACAACATCGCCCTCACCCTGCGCAAAGACTGGTCGCTGAGTGCGCATTGCGGGCTGCACCTATCTGCCGACCTCATGCTCAACCCGTGGCGTATCAGCCGCGAGAACATCCGCTGGAGTGCTACCGACCCGGGCGAACAACGGCTCAACGCCAACATCTCCTGCGGAGTATACCTAAAATAATTGGACAATTTGACAATTTACTATTTTACTATTTGACCATGCGATGCCCGAGTGCGCCCCGACTGGTTACCGAGGGCTGAAATATAAGTGGTAATTGAGAAAAAACTACATAGACTACATGGCTGCACAATCAAATGACAAAGACCTATCGGAACTTTTGAAGAAAGTTCAAAACGGAACATGGCAATTGCCTGAATTTCAACGAAGTTGGGTATGGGATGATACACGTGTTATCAAGCTATTAGAGAGTCTTCTCTCTGGTTATCCAATGGGAGCGATTATGAATTTAGAACATGGTAACAATAGTATCCATCTCAAATATAGACTTTTCACAGGTGTTAATGCCAATTGTGCTTCGGTTGTGCCTGAAGGACTTATCTTGGATGGTCAGCAACGACTCACAACGTTATACCAAGCTCTCTATAGTCGGGAACCAGTAAAGACTTGTCTTCCTAGTAATCGGGATAAGGAAATTGGGCGCTATTATTATATTGACATGCGTAAAATCGTGAAAGATGATACAGATGTCTTAGAGTGTCTTTTATCTATTCCAGCGGATAAGAAATTAAAAGAAGATATTGGTCGAACGATTACACTCGACCTGAGCGACCGCAAAAAAGAGTTTGAACAATTCTTTTACCCTGTTAACATTCTATATGATCCAGTTGAGGTGGGAAACTGGATGACCCAATATTATCAGTTCCATAACTATGACCCGATTGCCGTTAAACTATATACCGATTTTTTGCAAAAGGTCATCACTCCATTGCAGTCATATAAGATTCCGGTTATTCAACTAACTAAAGACACCTCCAAGGAGGCTGTTTGTCAAATCTTTGAGAACGTCAATACAGGTGGTGTGCCACTTACGGTATTTGAATTAGCAACAGCGATCTATGCTTCCGATGGTTTCAATCTGCGTGAGGATTGGAGCAATATTCAAAAAGAGTTCAAGTCTCTCAAAGTGAATTTGCTCAAAAAGATGGAACCGCACTATTTCTTGATGGCAATGTCTCTATTGGTATCCTACCAAAATAATCTGATTTCCGGTTCTGCCGTTACTTGTAAGAAACGAGACATCTTAAAAATGGTTCTAAAAGATTATACAGCCAACCGTGATGCTCTTGTTAAGGGGTTCAAATTAGCTAATAATTTTGTAGTCCATCTCGGTATATACGCTACACGTGACTTGCCATACGAGACCCAACTCATTCCATTGGCTGCAATATTTGCCTTTGACGAAACGCATGGTAAGTTATTGAACATGCCAAACGCAAAGGAAAAATTGGCTCACTGGTTTTGGTGTGGTGTGTTTGGCGAATTATACGGTGGTGCCAACGAGACGCGTTTTGCAACGGATATTGTAGGTGTACTCTCATGGATATCCAATGGAAATGAGCCAGACACAGTGGTTCGTTCCTCCTTCAACGCCATCCGTCTCTTATCGCTCACTACTAGAAATAGTGCAGCATACAAGGGTGTCATGGCACTCATTCTCAAAGAGTCGCCGTTAGATTTCATGACTGGACAGAAGATGGATGTGGCATCCTATCTGAATGAGAATACGGATATCCACCACATATATCCTGAAGTTCAATGTCAGAATGCAGGTTTCCCTGAAAGCAAGTGGAACTCGGTCATCAACAAAACACCGATTTACGCAAGCACCAACCGATCTATTGGTGGGCGTTTACCTAGTGAATATATCATGACAATGGCAAAAAAAGGTCTGTCTGCCCAACAGATAGACGATGCTTTGGTTTCACATATGATAAATCCTATGCTCCTCCGCGATGACAATTTCGATTCATATATAACAGACCGTGCAACACGCATCCTCAATTGCATCGAAAAAGCAATGGGTAAGGTAGTCTCAGGCAGAGATAGCGAAGACATCAAACGCGAGTTCGGAAATGCAATATAAATTATCAGTTATATCGTACCTATGGAGTTAGTATAGAGAACTACCCGTAATTTTTCAATTTACAAATTGCTTATGACCCAAGCAAAGAAAATATCCATTGTCTTGTCTGCGGTATTGGCTATCGTGCTGCTGGCAGCGTTCGGCTGGCGGCAGAAAGCGCAGCCTGCGGCGGCGTATTTTGCCAACAAGGGAGTAATCTTTGGCACATACTACAACATACAATACCAAGCAGGCGCAGACCTGCACGACAGCATATTGGCGGCGTTTGACGCTTTCGACCGTTCGCTGAGCATGTTCAACAGCACATCCGTCATCTCCCGTATCAACCACAACCACGACACCCTCACCGACGCTTTCTTCGAGCAGATGTGGGCGGAGGCAGAGCGCGTCCATGCCTTGAGCGGCGGCGCGTTCGACATCACGGTGGCGCCGCTGGTGAATCTCTGGGGCTTCGGCTTCAAGAACCGCGAGCAGGTAACGAAAGCGAAGATAGACTCGGTGCTGCCGCTGGTGGGGTTTGAGAAAGTGGCGTTGCGCGAGCACCGCGTGCAGAAAGCCGATGAGCGGATGATGCTGGACGCGAGTGCGGTGGCGAAAGGGCAGGCGTGTGATGTGATTGCCGCACTGTTGGAAAGCCACGGTGCGGAGAACTACCTTGTGGATATAGGCGGGGAGGTGGTTGCCAAGGGGCTGAGCAAGCACGGCGAGCCGTGGCGCATAGGTATCACCAAGCCCGTGGACGACCCCACAGGCGAGAGCAAAGCCCTACAAGAGATTATCCAAACGACAGACATCTGCATGGCGACTTCGGGCAACTACCGTAATTTCTACTACGAAGGCGGCGAGCGTCGTTCGCATACCATCGACCCGCGTACGGGCTACCCTGTGCAGCACAGTCTCTTGAGCGCCACCGTGGTAGCCTCCTCCTGCATGCGGGCGGACGCGCTGGCAACGGCGTGCATGGTGCTGGGCGCAGACAAAGCCAAGCAGATGCTGGAGCAGGCAGGCGACGCAGCAGGCTATTTCATAGTAGCACAAGGCGACTCCACGGCAGTCATCACCACCGAGAATTGGATATTTGACAGATAAATCCGTCCCATTTTGACCAAAAAACGGCGAAATACATAAAAAAACGTTGATTTTTTTGTGTATTTCTTTTTTTTTTCGTAACTTTGCACGCTTTTTGCTGTGATGTAGTGGTTAGTGGTCAGTGATTAGTTGTCAGTGGTCAGTGCCCTCATAATTCTTAATTACCTCTTGAAGTCCCGTTTCTTTCTCATATCATTGCTGGCAGTGCTCTTCGTTTCTTGCAGAGAGTATCAGAAGGTGTTGAAATCCACCGACCCTGACTACAAATACGAGCAGGCGTTGCGGTATTTCAACGACAAGCAGTATGTGAAGGCGCAAACGCTGCTGGACGACATCACCCCTTACTACAAGGGCACGGAGCGGAGCGAGGATGTGCTTGCCTATTTGGCGCGTTGCTACATGGGGCAAAAAGACTACGCCTCCGCATCCGATTACTATTCGGCATATATCCGCAATTATCCCAAAGGCAAATATATTATCGAGGCGCGTTTCCAGTTAGGGCATTGCTACTACCTCGATGCGCCGGATGCACGATTAGACCAAGACATCACGAAGAAAGCCATTCAGGCATTCACGGAGTTTGTGGAGTTCTATCCCGAGAGCCCCTACGCCGAGCAAGCCTATGAGGAAATGGGGGAGATGTACGATAAGTTGGCAGAGAAAGAGTACTATAATGCGAAGTTATATTACAACCTCGGGTCATACTTAGGCAATAACTATCTGAGTTGCGAGATAGTGGCGAAGAATGCGCTGAAGACATACCCAAGCAATAAGTATCAGGAAGAGTTTAACTGGCTGATACTGCAAGCGAAATACCAACAGACGCTGATGTCCTACGAAGCAAAGAAGTTGGATCGCGCCCGCGACACGCAAGATGAGTACTACAACTTCATCACCGAGTATCCCGAATCGAAACACCGCGCCGCAGCCGACAAGATACTGCGCGATGTGAAGAAGATTACGAACGAATAGAAATCATTTTTTAGCGGGCGTGGACGCCCGCGTACCCGAACATTCCAATAGGAACTGATAAACTTAACAACAAAAGATATGGATTACAAGAACACCAATGCACCGAAGAACACGATTACCCGCGACATGAACCGTTTGGTCGAGCCCGTGGGCAACGTGTATGAGACCGTGGCTATCATCGCCAAGCGTGCGAACCAGATTGGCAACGGATTGAAGAAAGAGTTGGATGCTAAACTGCAAGATTTCTCCGTACCTCAAGACTCGCTCGAAGAGACCTTCGAGAACAAGGAGCAAATCGAGATTTCCCGCTCTTACGAGAAACTGCCGAAGCCGACCCTGATGGCGACCCAAGAGTTCATCGAAGGCGACCTCATCTACAAAGGCAGCAACAAAGACGAGGCGCTGAAGTAAGAAGGAATCTATAGAGGCTATAGTGGCTATAGAAGCTATAGCATCTATAGAGACTATAGACACTATAGATAGACTGCAAAGTGAAAACTATCCCAAAGCACATCCTAATAGGTATCAGCGGAGGCATTGCCGCTTACAAGATACCGGAGTTGATTCGGCTTCTGCGTAAAGCAGGAGCCGATGTGCGTATTACGACCACAGCCAATGCCTTGCAGTTCGTTACGCCGCTGACGCTGCAGACACTGTCAGGCTACCCCGTCTATTCGGATGTCTTCGCGCCCGCGAACGTCCACTCCACCGAGCACATCTCCCTACCCGACTGGGCAGACCTGATGGTGGTGGCTCCTGCTACCGCCAATGTGCTGGGGAAGATGGCAAACGGCATTGCGGACGACGCGCTGACCACCACCTTCTGCGCCATGCGCAAGCCCGTGGTGATAGCACCTGCGATGAACGACAAGATGTACGCCAACCCCGCCACACAACGGGCGATACAGACCCTCGCGGCGTGGGACAACATCACAATGCTGGATTGCGCGGAGGGCGAGTTGGCATGCGGCACAACGGGCAAAGGGCGCATGCAGGAAGTGAACTATATCGCCGAGGCTATCCATAGCGCACTCACGCCGAAAGACCTCGCGGGCAAACGCGTGCTTATCACCGCGGGACCAACGCAGGAGCCGCTGGACCCCGTGCGTTTCCTGAGCAACTACTCCACGGGCAAGATGGGCTATGCGCTTGCAACAGAGTGCCTGCGCCGAGGCGCGGAGGTTACGCTCGTAAGCGGCCCCACCACCGTGCCTGCGCCGCTCGCTCCCGCATACCTGTCCGCAGGGCAGGGACGGCTTAGCATGGTACCCGTGCGCTCGGCAGAGGAGATGTACAACGCCTGCAAGGCGCATTTCGAGCATGCCGACATCGGTATTCTGTGCGCTGCCGTGGCTGACTTCACACCTGCAGAGATAGCCCCACAGAAAATCAAGAAAGCCCCCGGGCAGACCGAGTTCACACTCCACTTGACGACCACGCACGACATCGCCGCCGCCCTCGGCGCGAGCAAGAGAGCCGACCAACGGCTGGTGGGTTTTGCATTAGAGACGCACAACGAGGAGCAAAATGCGCTGCGCAAGATGCAGCAGAAAGGTTTGGACATGATAGTGCTCAACTCGCTGCAAGACGCTGGCGCAGGTTTCGGCACCGATACCAACAAGGTAACCATCTTCCACGCCGACGGCAACTGCTCCCCCCTGCCGCTGATGCCAAAAAATGAGGTGGCAAAGGCAATAATAAATGAGATGAAGGACCGCTTCGCTCAAAGATAAAAGATAAAAGACGAATAACTTTCTCCTTTGAATTTCAGAATCGAAACTAATAAGTCTTTCATCCTTCATCCTTCATCCTTTATCCTTCATCCAAATGAACATTTCTGTAGGCATACTGACTGCTCCGCATATCAAGTTTGAACAGCGGGAGCATGGTTTCTTGCTGAAGAATGTGCGGATTGGCATTGGTTTTCACTGGGACAGGCACGAAGACCAACTCTTTGAAGGCAGACTCACTATCCAAAAGAATGCCGATGGCACAGAGACCGCCATCAACACCCTCCCCCTTGAAGATTATCTCACCTCCGTCATCTCGTCTGAGATGTCGGCAGATAGTCCGTTGGAGTTGCTCAAAGCCCATGCGGTGATCTCCCGCTCGTGGGCGATACGCGCGATAGGGCATACGGAGCATGTGGGTTTCGATGTATGCGCCGATGACCATTGCCAGCGCTACGAGGGGCTGCTGCGCCGCAATGAGCGAGCCGTGCAGGCAGTGCGCGAAACCGAAGGGCAAGTGCTGCTATATGGCGATGAGGTGTGCGACTGCCGCTACTATAAGTGCTGCGGGGGCAAGACAGAGCGATTCAGCACCTGCTGGGAGGATATAGACATGCCCTATCTGCAGCCCGTGGACTGCCCCTACTGCGGCAAGGCAGTAGGCAATACGCGCCTACAACGGCTGGTGCTGAACAACTACGACCAAGAGACGCGCGACTTCCACGATTGGGAAGTGCGCTACACCGCCGAGGAGTTGGCAGACATCATCCGCGAGAAGACGGGCATAGATTTCGGCGAGATAGTTTCGCTGCGCCCTCTCAAGCGCGGCGCCAGCGGTAGGATATACGAGTTGGAAATCATCGGCACCAAGCACCGCGCCGTTATCAGCAAGGAACTGAAAATAAGGCAGGTACTCTCGCGCACCTGCCTATATAGTTCGTGGTTTGACGTGGAAGAGGCGAGAGTGTTAGCCCCGAACAATCGGAGCGTACTCGATTTATCCCCTGCCCCCCTCCCCGCAAGCGGGTCGGGGGAGTTCGCCTGCGCACCCGGTGGTTTTATTCTTCGCGGGCATGGCTGGGGGCATGGCGTAGGGCTGTGTCAGATAGGTGCCGCCGAGATGGCGATGGAGGGCTTTACTTACCAACAGATACTGGCGCACTACTACCCTTCTTCCGTCTTGTCCATTTATCAGGAATGAGAATGGTAACCAATACTGCCACGCCGATGAGCATGGGGTAGAAAAGGTATGGAATGATCTCGAAAGCGGTCAGTCCTGTGATGCCTACGGTGAGTAGCACATGTGCGCCGTATGGCAGCAAGCCTTGCACGGTGCAAGAGGTGGTATCTAATAACGATGCACTGCGTCGCGGGTCGATACCATAGTGGTCGGCAATGCGTTTGGCGATAGCCCCGACGCTGAGTATCGCCACAGTGTTGTTTGCAGTGATGATATTCGCAGTTGCCACGATGCCACAGATGCTCAACTCCGCCCCGCGCTGCGAGTGGGTATGGCGTTGGATAAACCGAATCAGCGCATCCATCCAGCCGTTGTGCTTGATAAGGGCAAAGATACCGCCCGCAAGCATGGAGATAAGGATCAGTTCGCCCATGCCGTTGATACCGTCTATCATGCAGTTGATCCATTCCATGAAGGCAAAAGAGCCATCGAGCAAGCCCACCAATCCAATCAGCACATTCGCCACGAGCAACACAATCAGCACATTCATTCCCGCCGCTGCGCACACCAGCACGACCAAGTAAGGGATAGTCTTCCACCACAGCACTTGGTCAATCTCTTCCACCGCGGGGGTGGCACCTCTTCCCAAGAATACATAGATGATACCCACTATGATTGCCATCGGCAACACCATTCGGATATTGAAGCGGAACTTATCGCTTAACTTGCAGCCTTGCGACTGGGTGGCAACAATGGTCGTATCGGAGATGAAACTGAGGTTATCGCCAAAGAAAGCACCGCCTATCACTGCTGCCGCCATGATGGGGAGCGAGATCTCTGTGCGCTCCGCCAGCAACGAAGCGATGGGCATAAGGGCGATGATGGTGCCGATACCCGTTCCCATGCATAGCGAGACTATACAAGCAGAGAAGAAAAGCCCCGCCAGCGCGTAGTTAGCAGGTAGGAAAGTGAGTGTCAGGTTGACGGTAGCCTCCACAGCCCCCATGCCCTTTGCCGATGCAGCAAAGGCACCTGCCAGCATGAATATCCAAACCATCAGGAGCAAGTCCTTCTCGCCCGCGCCTTGTGCGAAAACAGCCAACTTCTCTTTGAGCGACAGTCCCCGCGTGAGAAGCAGCAAGATAACAGTGATAACAATGAAGATAATGAGCATACCTGTTGAGAATTGAGAGTGGAGGGTGGAGAGTTGAGAGTTTATAAAAAAAAACTAAATATAATCAATTCGTTTGCAAAGGTAGTACTTTTTTCTAACATCTGCAAATTATTTGCATAGTTTATGTGCATTTTGAACAGCGTAGGGGGCAATAGCAGGCGAGGATGCCTGCTAAAAAGTTTCAAGTTTCAAGTTTCATGTTAGCAGGCGGGGACGCCTGTGCACCCGGGCATACTTTTCTCACAAAGCTATAAAAAAAGACGGCAAGCACATATCGCCTGCCGTCTTTTGCATTATCTCAAAGTTATATTACTCAAATGCCGCCATATTTTGCGGGTTGAAGAGGTCTTTGCCTTCTGGGGTGTAGGCGTAGTCGATGCGGTCTTGGTAGTGCTTCTCGACCTTGCCGCGGACGATTTTCATCGTGGAGTTGACCATGTGGTTCTGCTCGGTGAAGGCTTCAGGGAGGATAGCCAGTGCCTTGGGGAGCCACTGCTCAGGGAACTCGCCGTAGTGCTTGCCGCCCTTGCGGTACTCGTTGACCTCGTCCTGTATCTTCTGCAACATCAGTCGCTTGCCCTCGTCGGTCTTGGGGTCTGCGCCCTTGCTTTGGGCGTATTCCTTGAGGGTGTCTTTGTTGGGCACGATGAGCGCCATGGTGTAGGGGTCTTGATTGTTGTGGAGCACCACCTGCTCCACGTACTTGCTGCCATCGGTCAGTCCGTCCTCGAAGCCTTCGGGGCTGTATTTCTCACCGTCGGCACTGATAAGTAGAGACTTGAAGCGTCCGACCACCCATAGGAATCCCGGGTGCTTCTTCGTTACGTAGCCCATGTCGCCGGTGTGGAGCCATCCATCGATGATGGTCTTCGCCGTGGATTCGGGGTTCTTCCAATAGCCCGCCATGACGTTCTCGCCGCGGATGACTATCTCGCCGCGCTCGCCGTCGGGCACCTCGTTGCCCTCGGCGTCGCAGATTTTCAGGTCAAGGGGTTTGACGATACGCCCGCTGGAGCCGAAGATAGCATGCCCCATGGAGTTGGCGCAGATGATGGGCGTCGCCTCGCTCAAGCCGTAGCCCTGGAACATCGGCATGCCCACTGCGCAGAAATAGCGTTGCAACTCGATGTCGAGCAATGCGCCGCCGCCTACGAAGAAGAGCATTCTGCCGCCAAAGCCCTCGCGGACAGCCCGGAAGATAATCTTGTCGAAGAGTTTGACCAGAGGCTTGCGCCATGCTTGGCAACCGCCCATGTTCCAGTACTCTTTGTTGTATCGGATGGCGTTGTTGAGGGCGAAATTGTATAGTTTCTCCACCACAGGACCTTTTGCCTTGATACCGGTCTCGATACTCTTCTTGAAATTACGCGCGAGCGCGGGTACGGAGAGCATGACATGCGGGCGCACCTCCTTGATGGAGATGGGTATGTTCTTGAGCGTCGCCATGGGGGTCTTGCCAACGGGTACGGTGGCGATGGAGCCGCAGTAGGACATCATGGTGTAGAAACCCGCCACGTGCGCAAAGCAGTGGTCGAGCGGGAGGATGATGAGCATGACAGCATCACTCGGCACGCTGATGATAGAGCGCGCCTGCTCCACGTTGGCGGTGTAGTTGCGGTGGGTCAGCAGGATACCTTTCGGGTCTGCCGTGGTGCCGGAGGTGTAGGAGATGTTCGCATAGTCATCGGGCTGCACGGACTTGTAGCGCGCCACGAAGGCATCGGGCGTCTGCGCCAGGAAGTCGCGTCCACGTTGCATCACCTCGTCGATGCCTATCTCTTTCTCGCCGTACTCGCTCATCGGGTCAAGCACAATGACGTGGCGCACGTTGGGACAGTCGGGCAGAATCTTGCGGATCTTGGGCAACTGCTGCTCGGAGGCGATGATATAGCATGCGTCGGAATGCTGAATACGGAAGAGGAGGTCGCTCGCCTCCGCCAGTTTGATACTGAGGGGGACGTTCACCGCGCCGGCGTAGAGGATACCCAACTCTGCGGTAACCCAGAGGTTGCGCCCCTGCGAGAGCAGCGCCACGCGCTCGCCTTTCTGCAAACCCAGCGCCATCAAGCCCGCACCGATGATATGCGCCTGCTCGCGCGTCTCGGCATAGGTGGTCTCTGTCCATGTATTGCCTACCTTCTCGCGCAAGAAGACGTGGTCGGCGTACTCGCGCGTATACTTCTCTACAAAATCAATGATTGTTAGTCTTGTTTCCATTTTGGTTATTTTTTATCGGAGTTATCTGAATATTCAGAGTATTCGGAGTGTTAGCAGGCGAGGATGCCTGCGCACCCGGACAGAATGATTGGAACGCACAAAGATGCACACCTTTTCAGGGGCAAAGTTACAACTATTTTTCGGGATATACAAATTTTCCATAAGAATAAGCCCTATTTTCATAAAAATTCACTTTTGGGATACACAAATGCGCATTGTCTATTTAGAATGATGGCACGTTCTTGAACGCTCAATCACTAACTAATCACTAACTAATCGCTAACTAATCGCTAACTAATCACTAACTAATCACTAACTAATCGCTAACTTAATATTCGGGAAACATAGAGCTGCAAAATCCGTTTGACACTACTAAATAGAAACGGATACTTCATTGTAAGCATTTTGTTGCCTTATATTTGCATAATTCAGAAAAAAGCCGTACCTTTGCATCGAATTTTGAAGCAGAGTTAACAAAACACTACGAAACGCAAAACATACATGAGAGTAGCATTAGTAACCGGCGCGAGTTCGGGAATAGGATATGAATACGCCCGCGTGATGGCGGGCAGAGGATACAACCTGCTGATAGTCAGCAACGAAGAAGCAATCCATGAGAAAGCGGAGATACTGCGCAAAGAGTTCTCCGTGGAGGTTGTTTCCTTGGTGCGTAACCTCGGCGTGCAGGAGGCGGCAAAGGAGTTGCACACCTACTGCAAAGAGCACGACCTGCAAGTGGAGGTGCTGATTAACAACGCGGGCGTGTATCACGACCGCGATTTCCTTGATGACTCCGAAGGCTTTAACTACCTGATTCTCAACCTACACATGATAACGCCCGCCATGCTCACCTACTATTTCGGACACGATATGGTGGAGCGCGGGAAAGGGTATATCCTGAACATGTGCTCCATCACGGCGAGCGTGGCGGTGCAGCGCATGGGCACCTACGGCGCCAGCAAAGCGTTCTTGCAGAACTTCACGCGCTCGGTGCATGTAGAGTTGCGCGACAAGGGCGTGATAGTAACCAACGTCAGCCCAGGCGCCGTGCAGACGGGCTTGTACAACCTCAAGTCGTACGCGATGAAGATAGGACGGGCATTAGGCTATATCGTTACTCCGCAATACTTGGCGAAGAGAGGCGTGAATGCAATGTTCCGCGGGCGCGCTAAGGTAACCGTTCCCTGCGTGTGGAACTACCTGCTGCTTTTCTTCGTTGCTCTCATCCCTACATGCGTACTGCGCCTGATACGCAAACTAAGGTGGTTCTAAGATAAGACATTACGAATTTGAGACGGTTATTCCTTATATTATCTTTGGTAGTGTGCTTCGGATGGGCGGGGGCACAGACGCTGAGCGAGGAGGCGGAGGTGTATCTGCTGACCTGCACGGCAGGCGAGGAAGTGTGGTCGAAATACGGGCATACGGGGATACGTGTGGTGGACGAGAAGCAGGACATCGACGTGGTGTTCAACTACGGGATATTCTCGCTGCAAGCCGACGGGTTCTACCTGAAGTTCGTGCGGGGCGAGACCTACTATCAGTTGGGCATAGAGCCGTATCGCTACTTCCGCGAGTTCTACGGCTCCATCGGGCGCAAGACCTATTGGCAGCGGCTGAACCTGACGCAGGAGCAGAAGCAACAGGTGATGGACGACCTGCTGACCAACTACCTGCCGGAGAACCGCTTTTATCTCTATAACTTCGTGTTCGACAACTGCGCCACGCGCCCTTATCATATCCTGAAACTGGCGCTGGGAGACACGATTATCTCGACCTACAAGGGCTACGAAGGCACGCCCTTCCGCGAGGCTATCAGCCGCTACACGGGCAGGCACAACTGGGTGGACTTCGGTATCAACATGATATTCGGGAAAGAGGCGGACAAGCCGATGAGCAACGAGGAGCGGCTGTTTCTGCCGGAGGAGTTGATGTGGTACATGGCAGAGGCACGGCTGGCAGACGGGACACCGCTGGTGGCAGCGCAGGAGGTGGCGCCGTTTGAGGAAGCGAAGACTCCGTGGTATGCCGACTGCCGATGGGGGATAGCATTGTTCGCCCTGCTGCTCTTGGGGCTGAGCATTTGGGACAGGCGGCGCGGGAAGATGACTTATTGGGTCGATATACTATTGATAATCATATACTTGATACTAATCGCCATATCCGTATTCCTCACTTTCTTCTCGGTTCATCCGTTGGTGGGATTCAACTGGCGGTTGCTCTTATTCCCCTTTATTCACTTATGCGCAAGACTAATTTCATTAAGAATTATGAATTAAGAATGAAGAGGCATTGCTTCTTTCTCCCGATATTTCTTTTTCTCCTTTGTGCTCTGCCTGTTACAGCCGCTCCGCGTCTGACCGTGGTGGCGGTGGTGGACGGCATGAGCACGGATGACCTGCGGCTGCTGCGCCTCTACTGGAGCAAAGGCGGCATGCGCGTGATGGCAGAGGAGGCTTATCAGACGAGTGTGGGCTTTCCGCACCTCGTCTATGGCGGCAACGAGACGACGGCGACGCTCCTGACGGGCACCACGCCCTCGGAGCACGGGTATGCGATGGATAGGTATTTCTCCCGCGCCGACAGGCAGTTGCACGGGTTGCTGGAAGACAGTCAGGCGGAGGGGATAGGCACCACGCTGCACCTGTCACCGCGGGCGTTGCTCTCCCCCACCCTGACCGACCGACTGCGGCTGGCGCACGGCGAGCAGGCACTGATTTACGCCGTGGGTATTCAGCCCGAGACGACTATCCTGCTGGCAGGGCATGCTGCCAACGCCTGCTGCTGGATAGACCCCGACCAACAGCGGTGGGTTACCACGTCGTTCTACCCCGAGGGGTTGCCCTCGGCGGCGGACGCACAGAACGTGAGCGGGCGTTTTGCGGAGTTGGCGGCGCGAGTGTGGACACCGCGGATGGAGACGGCGATGTACATGCGCCCGACTGACACGGAGCGGAAGAAGGGGTTTTCCTATTTGTCGAGCAGTGTGCTGCGTCAGTGCCCCGCGGCGAACACGCTGGTGATAGAGTTGGGGCTGGCGTTGCAGCAGTCGCAGAAGATGGGCATGGACAACACGCCCGACCTGCTGCTGTTAGAACTGACCACGCGCACACCGAAAGCGACCTCCGACCATATACAGACCGCCGAGCAGGAGGATATGTATCTGTGGCTGAACCAAGACTTAGGCTACCTGATGGAGCAGTTGGACAGACGTATCGGGCATACGAACTACGAGATACTGCTGGTGGGTCGCCCTGTGCTGGGGACGGATGAGGAGACAATGGCGAAGGCGAACCTGCCGGTGCAACGGTTTAATGTGGATAAGGCGGCTGCGTTGACTTCCACCTACCTGATGGCGCTGTACGGGCACGAGCGGTGGGTGGACGGCAGTTGCGGACACAGCATCTACCTGAACCGCACGCTGATAGAGCAGAAGCGGCTGTCGCTGGAGACCATACAAGGGCAAGTGGCGAACTTCATGATGGATTTTGAGGGCGTGCAGGTGGCATTCCCGCAACAGGAAGCATTGCTCCACCCGCAGTATGCGCCTTCGCTGAACAAACGCGCCGTGGGGGATGTGTTCTTCACGCTGCAGCCTGGGTGGCGACTGATGACCAACGAACAGACGGCTACGGACTATATCATCGACTCGTGCCCCGAGGTGCCGCTGATGCTGTGGTCGCCGAGCCTGAGGCAAATGCCGAAAGGGCGACTGGACGCCACGGAGGTGTCGGGGTTGGTGGAACTATAGGACCCACCCCAACCCTCCCTACGAGAGCACCCCAAAAATTAAAGATTTTTCGGGGACCCCGCAAAGGGAGGAAGAAAGGCGATATATCGCGGCTATGCAGGACTAATAAGGACTAATCATAACAAACAAGAATATGCTATTTTACGAGATTAAAGTGAATTACCAGCGCCAGACCGGCGAGGACAACCCGAGTAATGTGAAAGAGACCTATCTGGTGGAGGGCTTTACGCCTGCAGACGTGGAGCAACGCCTGATGGAGGAGATAAAGCCGCTTATCTTCGGCGACTGCGAGGTGCCAAGTTGCAAGAAAGTGCAACTATATGACATGGTGGAGGCTGCCGACGCGGATATGTGGTACAAAGCCCGCGTGGAGATGATTACCGTGGAGGATGACGGCAAAGAGAAACGCAAAGCCGTGTCTATCTTGGTACACGGCAACGACGTGAAGTCGGCACTTAACAACCTGCAGAAGTACCTTGAGTCGCTCGACTGCGAGGTGGTGTCTATCACCAAGTCGCCGATAGTGGAGGTGATTCGGGCGGTGAATTGACGTGGATGAAGGATAAAGGATGAAGGATAAAAGACTTATTACATTCGTCTATGAGGTTTCTGAGTCAATACTATTTAGTCTTTTATCCTGAATCTTTAATCCTTTATCCAAAGAAACTATTTCGTCTTTTATCTTTCATCCTTTATCTTTTATCCTAAACTTATGATTCGAGAGCGGATTGGTGCTATACGGGCGGGATTGGTGCCCGGGGTGCGGTTGGTGTGCGTGTCGAAGTATCACCCTGTGGAGGCGGTACAAGAGGCATACCAAGCGGGGGAGCGCGACTTTGCCGAGAGTCGCGTGCAGGAGTTGCTGCAGAAACAAGCGGCACTCCCGAAGGATATCCGTTGGCATTTCATCGGGCACCTGCAGACCAACAAAGTGCGTGCTATCGTGCCGTTTGTATCGTTGATACAGAGCGTGGACAGCGTGCGGCTCTTGGAGACGATAGAGAAAGAGTGCGCGCGGATAGACAGGACGCTGGATGTGCTGCTGGAGGTACACGTGGCGCAGGAGGAGAGCAAGAGCGGCTTTCTGCCCTCGGAGATAGCACCCCTGCTGCAAACCGACCTGCGCGAACAGTACCCGCATGTGCGTTTTCGCGGCATCATGGGTATGGCGACCAACACGGATGACGAGGCGGAGATACGGCGGTGTTTCCGGCAGTTGGCGGAGATATTCGAGGGGCATAAAGGAGCCGCAGACTGGGACACGCTGAGCATGGGCATGTCGGAAGATTACGAGATAGCCATCGCCTGCGGCGCGAACATGGTACGGATTGGGTCAACGATATTTTCTCACTTTGTTCGGTAATAGGTAATAAGTAATATGCAAAGTGAGATATTAACTATGATGAGAATCTATGCATAAAGCCTATTTTTTTGATATGGACGGGACGCTGTTTGACAGCATGCCCCACCATGCGGAGGCGTGGGAGCGCGTGATGGCTCGCCACGGCTTCCGTTTCACACAAGAAGACTGCTATATTAACGAAGGGCGCACGGGGGAAAGCGTTATCTCCGAGGCGTTTAGGATGTCGGGAGCGACGGATGTCTCCCTATCGGAGGTACAAGCCATCTACCGCGAGAAGACGGAGTTGTTTCACTCGATGGGCGAGGTACAGCCCATTGCAGGTGTGCAGGAAGTGCTAGGGTTCTTAAAAGAGCGGGGCGCGTCGCTGTGGATAGTAACCGGTTCGGGGCAGCAGACGCTCTTTGACGTGCTTGACCACCATTTCCCCGGTATCTTCGCCCGCGAGCGGATGATTACCGCGTTTGACGTAACCCACGGGAAGCCAGACCCCGAGCCGTACTTGAAGGCATGGGAGCGGTCGGGGTATCCGAAAGAGGAATGCTGCGTGGTGGAGAACGCGCCGCTGGGGTTGCGCTCCGGCAAAGCCGCGGGGCTCTTCAGCATAGGTGTGAACACCGGACCGCTGAGAGACGAGTTGCTGTGGGAGGCAGGTGCAGACGAGGTATTCCACGATATGCCCGCACTGTTGGAATGGCTGAAGTCTCGCTCCGCTCGGTAATAGGTAATTCGCCCTTCGGGGTGTAATAAATAGTATCTATGGCAGTTTTTTCTTGCATAATTCATAAAAAAGCAGTAATTTTGCGCGGAATTTCTGTTCAAATAGTTTGTTACGATAGATTATGAATATATCTTACAATTGGTTGAAGCGCTATATTGCGCTGACGGATGATGCCGAGACAGTGGCACAGATTCTGACCTCCATCGGTTTGGAGGTGGGGACGGTAGAGAAAGTAGAGACCATCAAAGGTGGTCTGGAAGGCTTGGTGGTAGGCGAGGTGCTGACCTGCGTGGCGCACCCCAACTCCGACCACCTGCACATCACCACGGTGCGGCTGGCTCCCGAGGCGGAGCCTGTGCAGATAGTGTGCGGGGCACCCAATGTGGCAGCAGGGCAGAAGGTGATTGTTGCCACGGTGGGAACGGTGCTCTACAGCGGCGATGAACATTTCACCATCAAGCGCGGGAAGATACGCGGCGAAGAGTCGTTAGGCATGATTTGCGCGGAGGATGAGATAGGCGTAGGCACTGACCACTCGGGTATCATCGTGCTGCCGGCAGACACGCCCGTAGGTATGCCCGCGAGGGAGTACTACCACGTGGAGGACGACATGGTGATAGAGGTGGATATCACGCCGAACCGTTCTGACGCGGCTTCGCACTACGGCGTGGCGCGCGACCTGTATGCTTACTACCGAGCACACGGTCAGGAGGTGGCACTCACGAAGCCGAGCGTGGAGGCTTTTGCCGTGCAGAGCCACGACCTGCCTATCCGCGTCAGCATTGAGGCAAGCGATGCCTGCCCGCGCTACACGGGCGTGAGTATCAAGGGGGTAACGATAAAGGAGTCGCCGGAGTGGCTGAAGAACGCGCTGGGGGCGATTGGTATTCGGAGTATCAACAACGTGGTGGACGTTACGAACTTCGTGCTCCACGAGACCGGTCAGGCGCTGCACTCGTTTGATGCGGACAAGATAAAGGGCAACCATATCATCGTTCGCCGCGCGCATGAGGGGGAGCACTTCACCACGCTGGACGGCGTGGAGCGCACGATGTCTGCCGCCGACCTGATGATTTGCAACGAGGAGGAGCCGATGTGTATCGCCGGCGTGTTCGGCGGGCTGCACTCGGGTATCACGGAGCAGACGACCAACGTGTTCCTCGAGAGCGCGTATTTCGACCCCGTGAGCATCCGCAAGACCTCGCGTCGGCACCAGTTGCAGACCGATGCGTCGTTCCGCTACGAGCGCGGGTGCGACCCCAACAACACGCTGTATATCCTGAAGCGCTGCGCCCTCTTGATTCAGGAGGTGGCAGGCGGCGAGATAGCCATGGAGATTACCGACAACGGGCAGACGGAGTTTGCACCGTTCCCCGTAACGCTCAACATCCCGCGCGTGAACGCACTGATAGGCAAGGAGTTAGGCGAAGATATGTTAGAGACTATCCTGCGGGCGTTGGAGATAACGATTACCGCGAAGGAGGGCGATGAATGGCAAGTGGCAGTGCCGCGCTACCGCGTGGATGTGCAGCGCGAGTGCGATGTGGTGGAGGATATATTGCGTATCTACGGCTACAACAACGTGGAGTTCCCCGAGAAGTTGAACACCAGCCTCTCGTACTCTCCGAAGCCCAATCCGCAACGCTTGCAGACGCGTATCAGCGAGCAACTGACGGCGCAGGGTTTCAACGAGATACTCAACAACTCGCTCACCAAGGTGGCGTACTATGAGCCGCTGCAGGTGCTGCCGCTGGCGGAGTGCGTGAAGATAAAGAACCCGCTGAGCCAAGACCTCGGGGTTATGCGTCAGACGCTGCTCTTCGGCGGGTTGGAGTCGATACAGCGCAACACCAATCGCCGGAACAGCGACCTGAAATTCTACGAGTTCGGCAACTGCTACCACTTCCACGCCGAGGCGGAGATTGCGGAGGGGAACACGCTGGCGCGCTATTCCGAGGAGCCGCATTTGGCACTGTGGCTGACGGGTAACAGGAGTGCGGCATCGTGGCTGCGCAAGGAGGAGAAGACGAGTTTTTATGCGCTGCGCGCGTATGTCAACGGGGTGCTGACACGCATGGGGGCGAACCTTGACAAACTGACGCTGACGCCGATAGAGGCGAATGAGTTGTACAGCGACGGACTGGCTATTCAGGTTGTGCGCGGCAAGGAGGTTACGACCCTCGGCACGCTCGCGATTGTCAATCGGCAACTGACCAAGCAGTTTGATATAGATGCAGAGGTCTTCTATGCGGACCTATGCTGGAAGGAGTTGCTGCGCGTGAACAAGCAGTTCAAGCCCGTCATCAGCGACCTGCCGAAGGCGCCGGAGGTGAAGCGCGACTTTGCACTGCTGGTGGATAAGCAGGTGGCGTTTGCCGACTTGGCACGCGCGGCGTTCGAGACCGAGCGGAAATTGCTGAAGAACGTGTATCTGTTTGATGTCTATGAGGGGAAGAACCTCGAGACGGGCAAGAAGAGTTATGCGCTCTCGTTCATCCTGCAAGACCCCGATAACACGCTCAAAGACAAGCAGATAGACAACATCATGACAAGGCTGCAAAAGACCTTTGAAGAGAAGTTCGGGGCTAAACTGCGGTAAGTATTATGAGTGTATTGGGACTTTGTTTCTGAGCACGATTCTGATTAGAGAAGAGGCTGTCTAACAAGTTTGTTGGGCGGTCTCTTTTTTGTTTGTGAATGGCTTATAAGGGGCTAAAATAACCGCAAAATCGAAATAAGAAACCTATACATCGAAGACAACAATGATTATTGTTATTTCTACAAAAATTTCCCAAAATTATTCAACTATTTTTTTCTTTAACATATAATTTCCATTAATTATTCATTAATTCATAACCAGAAACCAAATTACTACTTGACTGCTGAAGAGATATACTTATAGTAAAATCAAATAAGAAAAGGCAATGATATACATGTTGCCCCTGCAATTCAAAATAGAGTTATGTCGCCCCTTCGGGGCTTGCTTCTGATAAAGAATTTGTGTCAACTCGTATATCATTACCATGATGAACTTATTATTTTGTATGTGGATTAATAGATTTTTCAAATAGTTACTATTTTTGCTAATTTGATGATATTTTGTTCTCTATCATTTTGAAACAATATGATAACAGTAGGCTTGTAAGAGCCTTATTAGACCCTTACTTACACCTTACTCAAACCTTACTATATTGCATAAAAAGGATACCATTAACCGTTTTGACATTTTGACACGAGAAAGGGGGATATTTTGAACTAATGTATTTATGCTGTTAGTTGGTCTTATTCGACGTATTAGTGATGGTGTTGGAGAATAGCGTGCAGATGCTGCGGGACATTGGTTTTTCTTTTGATAAAGATACCGATATTAAGAAAAAGTGATAAATTGTATATTTGTTCTTGCGTAGTTCGTTTTTTTTTTGTATCTTTGCAGCCGATTTTTGTGCGCAATGAAAATTATAGGATTCATAGGGATAGATGACCGTGTAGAGATGGTGTTGAAGGGGGACTCTTGTTTGCTGAATAACCGCAAGCCTTTTTTCCTCCCCCCGCAATGTAAAAAGATGCACGTCAATCCTTGTATCGTGCTACGTATCAGTCGATTAGGAAAACATATTGCCCCGAAGTTTGCGCACAGGTATTACGATGGTTTTGCCCCTGGAGCCGATTTTACCGATGCCGAATTGTTGCAAGAGGCACGGAAGACGGGAGGCGCATGGACACAAGCAATCGCTTTTGATTACTCGCTGGCGGTCGGAGAGATGAGTAGCGAAGAGCCGGCAGTAGCAGGGCTACTTGTCGCTCCTGAGGAGGCAATAGCAAGAGCCAGCCAAGTCATGACCCTCAGACAAGGAGACTTGATTTATATTCAATACCAAGGGGAAGGAAGGCTTGTGCAACAAGAAGACGTGATCGAAGCCGAAGGACTATACTGCAAAATCAAGTAGATTGAGGGATTAGGATATATTATCAATGCCATAATTTTGATATGAAGAAACGAATAAGCATACTTTTTCTCGCCTTTCTATGGTTGGTCAATATACCGGTAGGTGCTATTGTGCATACCTATGCCGATCAATCCGTACTCAGCAGCGGGAATTGGGTCAAGATACGAGTACAGCAATCCGGCATATATAAGATGACATACGAAGAGTTGCGGGAGGCTGGACTCTCTGACCCTGCTAATGTCCGCATTTACGGCTATGGCGGGGCAATGCTCACACAAAATTTTCAAAAGAAACATATCGACGACCTGCCTGCAGTGGGGTTCTATATGAACAAGGGCGCGGACGGCGTGTTTAACGCTGGCGACTATATTCTCTTCTACGGTCAAGGCACGACCTCGTGGGCATACAATGGCGTACAGTTCGTACATACGCGCAACCCCTATTCCGACTACGGGTACTATTTCTTAAGCGACGATGCGGGCGAGCAACGATTGTTGCCTACCGCAGAGGCACTTGCGGAAGAAGGTGAGGTTAGCATCACTACTTTTCCGAACTATCAAGTGCATGAGTTGGATTCTATCAACCTGCTTGATCCGAGCGGTATGGACGGCGGAGGACGAGAGTTCTACGGCGAGATGTTCACTCCTACCAATCCCACCCGTTCTTTCACTTTTTCTACTCCGAACATTGTTACTTCCGAGGCAGTATTGTGTAACATCGCAGTGGCAGCTTTATCTGTTCGGAAATCTCAGTTCACTTTCACGCTCAACGGTACGAGCAACATCGTAAAGACCGATTCAGTACCTACCAGCGATTTCTACACAAAAGCACAGTTAGGCAGCAATAACACCACCTACCCTGCTGCAGCCGATAAACAGGTAGTTCGTATCTCGTTCTCGAATCCTGCTTCCGGCGCCAAAGGTTATCTAAATTACATTGAACTGACGGCGACCTGCCAACTCCGTATGGTGGGCAATCAGATGCCTTTCCGCACATCGGCGAACAACGGCATGGATATTCCTATGCTGTTCACGTTAAGCAACGCCAATGCCAACACAGAGGTATGGAATATCACTGACAAAGCGAATATCTATCGCATGCCCACTACTATTAGCGGAACAACGCTCACCTTTATCGGCAACAACAAGTCTGGTATTCAGGAGTATATTGCGGTTAATACCAATGGTAGCAACTGGCTTACTCCCACCGTAGTAGGGCGCATCGGCAATCAGAATGTACACGCGCTGCAAAATATTGACTATGTGATTATCTGCCCTGAGCAGTTTGTAGCGCAAGCCACCCAACTGGGGCAAGCCCATGAGGAGATAGACGGCGTAACCTGGGCGGTTGTAACCGACCAACAAGCATTCAATGAGTTCTCATCGGGCACTCCCGATGCTACCGCTTTCCGTTGGGTGATGAAGATGCTCTATGACCGCGCGAACAATGGTAGCAGCATTCAAAAACCGCGTTGGCTCCTGCTTATGGGGGATGGCACCTACGACAACCGCAAACTGCGCAGCAATAGTGGCCTAAACACGCTTCTCACATACCAAGCCAAGAACTCCACCGTAGAGACCAAGGCATACGCTACCGATGATTATTTCGGTTTCCTCGACAACACCGAGGGGGAGAGCGACACCTACGGTCGGATGGATATCGGTGTGGGGCGACTGCCGGTGAACACCGCGGAGCAGGCGCAGCAAGTGGTAGACAAGACCATACGCTATATGCGCAATGAAGACCTGAGCAAATGGAAAGCGCAACTCATCTTCCTTGCCGATGACGGCGATAACGGTTTACATACCCGCGTGGCAGAAGAGGGCTCCGAACGCGTGCGCAAGAAAAACCCCGACTTCGTTGTCAATAAGATATACCTTGACTCTTACCCTCAGGAAATCAACGCGTCGGGCGAGAGTTATCCGCTGGCAAAGAACAAATTGGATAACCTCTTGCAGAACGGTGCATTGTTCCTCAACTACTCCGGACACGGAAGTTACACCGGTATCACGAACGAGGGTATGATGGACATGAAGAGTATCCAGAAAATGACTAATCGAAACCTTGCTTTCTGGATGTTCGCCACCTGCTCATTCGCGCATTTTGATTCCGGCAAGTCTTCTGCTGCCGAGGAAGCGGTGCTTAACCCGAATGGTGGGGCGATAGGCGTGCTATCTGCAGGACGCACCGTGTATGCGACGCAGAACACCTATATCAACCGCAACTTTTGCGACACTCTCTTTGGTCACAAGGATGTGTATTCCTATGATATGACCGTGGGTGAGGCATGCGCTATCGCCAAGAACATGACGGGCAATGATGAGAACAAAATGCCCTACGTGTTGCTGGGCGACCCCGCTATACGGTTGCTCTATCCCACTGAGTATCAAGTTAAAACTCTTACTAAAGTAGATACGCTTCGTGCGCTGGATGTGCAACAGATGGAAGGGTATATCTCGGAGAGCACAGGTGATACGGCATCGTGGTTCAACGGGGTAGTGGATATCACTATCTATGACAAGATGCAAACTATCACCACGCGGGACAACGATGCGCCGGAAGGCAGCAAACAGTCACTGACCTACAACGACTATCCGAACACTATCTTTTCCGGTAGTGCGAAAGTAACCAACGGACGCTTTGCGTACACCTTTATGACCCCGAAAGACATCCGTTATAACTACGGCAACGGACGCATTCTCTACTATGCCCGCGATGAAGAGAATAGAGCAGAAGGCGTAGGACACTTTGAGGATTTCACGGTAGGCGGCACGGGCTCTATCTTCACGGAAGACAGCATAGGTCCTGACCTGCACATCTACCTCAATACGCCCGCGTTTGTGGACGGCGGAACCACCTATGAGACTCCGCGTTTCTTTGCCGACATCGAAGATGAACATGGTATCAACACTGCCGGCGCGGGCATAGGACACGATCTGCTGCTCATCATAGACAACGATGCCAAGCAGACATATGTGCTCAACGAGTTCTTCACTTCGGAGGACGGCAGTTACCAAAAGGGGCAGGTTACCTATATGTTATCCGAATTGGAAGATGGTGCACACAGTCTCACTTTCCGCGCGTGGGATTTGCTTAACAACAGTTCTACCGCATCGCTCAACTTCATTGTATCGAAGGGGGCTGACCCGAATATCTATTCCGTTGTTTCCTATCCCAACCCCGTGCAGGCAACAGGCGTGCTCAACCTCACGGTCAACTACGACCAACCCGACCGCGTGATGGAGACGGAAATTCGTATCTTCGACATGTCCGGCAGATTGGTTTGGGAGCAGAAGCAGTCCAACCCCGACAATGTGCAACTGAACATGAGCGAGATAGGGCTCTACCCGAGCATATACCTATATAATATACGCATGAAGACCGCTGACAGCGGGTACGCTACCGCCACAGGAAAGATTGTGGTGACGGAATAGTGGTCAGTGGGTAGTGGGTAGTGCAAGCCCAAACGGGGCGACCTAACTAATTCTCAGCATACTCAGACTGCTAAGAGCATGAGTCTCATAATTCATAATTCATAATTCATAATTACGCAAGCGTCGCCTATGAAGCATATCTAAGGTAATTGTAAATTGTAATTCGTAAATCGTAAATTCAAAAGATTGTCAAATATATGAAAAAGATTCTTTTATCCGTTGTCGCAGCCGCATTGTTTGCTACTAACTTATGGGCTGAAGATAAACTTGACCAAACCATGAACCCCCTTATCACCTCCATGCCTTCGCTCAGCATCGCCCCTGATGCTCGCTCCGCAGGTATGGGCGACTTAGGTGTGGCTACCGATGCAGACCTCAACTCGCAGTATTGGAACCCCGCCAAGTTTGCCTTCATGCAAAGCGCAGGCGGTATCACGGCGAACTACACCCCTTGGTTGCGCAAGTTGGGTGTTACTGACATTGACCTTGCGCACCTGGAAGGTTACTACAACTTCGGCGACCGCGCCGGCGGTATCGGTGCTTCGTTCACCTATTTCTCGATGGGTGATGTGCAACTCACGGGTGCCAACAACGAGGACTACGGCACATGTCGCCCCAATGAGTGGGCACTCGACCTCTCCTACTATCGTAAGTTGCACGAGTATGTGAGTATGGCAGTGGCACTGCGCTTTATGTACTCCGACCTCAACAACGGCATGAACATGTCGGGTACAGGCTACGACAACAACATGCACGCTGCATGGACGATGGCGGCAGACATTGCACTCTATTACCACCAGCCTATTCAGATTCCGATGGGAACGAGTTATTTCTCGTTAGGTCTGAACTTGAGCAACCTCGGTGGTAAGATGACTTACGACGAGGTAACGCGCAACTTTATCCCTGCTACCCTACGTATAGGTGCGAACTACGAGTTGCCCTTTGACAAGTACAATAGCCTGACTTTCAGCCTCCAAGCAGACAAGATGATGGTGCCGTCGCGCAAGTCGAAATTCACAGAAGGTTTTGACCCCGAAAAAGAGAGCACATGGCAGATGTCGCAGGATGCCTATTCTGATTTATCTTCCGTGAAAGGTATCTTCCAATCGTTCGCTGATGCGCCGCGCGGAGCCAAAGAGGAGTTTCAGGAAGTTCGCTGGGGCGCAGGTCTGGAATACTCCTACAACAAGCAGTTCTTTGCCCGCTTCGGTTATAGTTACGAGAATTTCTACAAAGGTAACCGCAACTACCTGACTGTGGGTGCTGGTTTCCACCTCTCCATTTTCTCATTGGACGTGGCTTACTGCATTGGTTTGGCAGCCTCCAACCCGCTTGACCAGACCATGCGCTTCACTGTGGGCTTCGACCTCGCAGGCATCAAAGACCTCGTGAACAACAGACGATAAGATATGCGAATAGGATTCGGATATGATGTGCATCAGTTCACCCCCGACCGCAAGTTGTGGTTGGGGGGAATTGTAATACCCTCGGAGCGCGGACTGCTCGGTCATTCCGATGCTGATGTGCTGATTCATGCGCTCTGCGATGCCATCCTCGGTGCCGCCAACATGCGCGACATAGGCTACCACTTCCCCGATACCAAAGGCAATGAATACGAGGGTATCGACTCGAAGATACTCCTCCGCCGCGTGATGGAGATGGTGCGCGAGAAAGGGTACGAGTTCGGCAACTGCGACTGCACCATCTGCGCACAATCGCCGAAACTCAATCCACATATCCCCGCCATGCAAGCCTGCTTGGCAGAGGTGATGGGCGTAGAGCCGGACTCCGTCAGTATCAAAGCCACCACCACAGAGCACCTCGGCTTTGTCGGTAGAGAAGAAGGCATCGCCGCCTACGCGGTGGTGCTCTTGGTGTAGAACACCATGAAGGTGCGGTCTCCAGGCCGCACCCAAAGAGAATATGAAAAAACAACTATTGTTCATACTACTAACATTCTTCCCCGTTTGCGTCTTTGCACAGCAGTCTGTCATCGAGCAGATAATAGCCGATGTGCAAGCCATGGGCGGGAGTCCGGAGGTAGAGATAGAAGAAGGCGCATACGCCAAGGTGCGGTTGGCAGACAGTTGCTATCTCGAGACCTACCACTACGGCGACAGTATCTTGCTCGTACAAACGGTCTGCGCCCCGCTGTGCTCCTCTGTCGCACAGATGTACGATAGCCATTGGACCCTACTCCACCCCGTCCCCGCCCCCGAAGCCTACACCCTTCCCCAAGCCATCATCAACAGAAACGGCACCATCTGCTGGCAAGAAAACTATAAAGAGGAGGAATTTAATTAGGAATTAGGAATTAAGAGGGATTGATACCTTGTGGTAATTCGGTGTTTTTATGGAACTTCCTATCTATTTAATCGGTTATATGGGTGCCGGCAAGACCACAGCAGGCAAGTTGCTGGCGGATAAGTTGGGCTGGCACTTCGTAGATTTGGACAATGCTTTCCACGAGATACACGGCTATTCCACCGCCGACTATATTCGGCAGTTCGGCATAGAGGAGTTTCGCCATAAGGAGAAATACGTGGTGGAGGATTTGGCGGAATTGCCCTACGAGCATGTGATTTACGCAACCGGCGGCGGCTACCCCTGCTGGGAAGACAACATGGAATGTCTCAAAGAGTTAGGCACCAGCATCTACCTTCGTTGGCACCCCAAGCATTTGGCAAAGCGGCTTATGCTCACCGACTTATCCCTTCGCCCTGTCTTGCAGGGGCATACGGAAGAAGAGTTGCTCGCCTTCATCACGCCGCACTTAGAAGCCCGCGAGCCCTACTACTTACAAGCAGACTATGTGGTAGATGCACCTGTGGGCGACACCATCGCCGAAGAAGATGATGAGCATTTGGCGCAAATATTATATAAACTGATAAACAAAGAAAAATGATGACTATCAACGAGATACAAGATGAGATTATTGAAGAGTTCAGTAGCTTTGACGATTGGATGGATCGCTATTCACTGCTGATTGATTACGGAAACGGGTTAGAGCCGTTTCCCGAAGAAGCCCGTACGGAGCAGAACTTGATAGACGGCTGCCAGTCGAAAGTATGGTTCACTGCCCGCGTGGAAAACGGGAAGATTATCTACCAAGGCGACTCGGACGCCATATTGGTAAAAGGCATCGTGGCGTTGCTTATCCACGTGCTAAGCGGGCATACGGCGAAAGAGATAATGGATGCTGACCTCTACTTCATTGACCGCATCAGCCTGCGCGAGCACCTCTCCCCCACCCGCAGCAACGGTCTCGTAGCCATGCTCAAGCAAATGCGTGAATACGCCCTCGCCTTCCAAGCAATGGGACAATAACGGATACTTCTCAACAAAAATTTTCAAAAAATGTCCAAAGATGTTTTCGTTAACGTATAATTATCGTGTAATTAATCATTAATTCATGACCAAAAACCAAATTAGTCTTTGACTGCTGAAATAGGAAAGCTTATATCGAACTCACGTTATTGTATATCTTTTGAATGTTCATAATTTTCGGGGAGGGGATAAACAGGTTTTAAGTCAAAACAAAAAACTCCCGTAGTCGTTATGTGCTACGGGAGTTTTTTATGCGCTCAATCATTCGCGATTGATGCTATATCTCGGGTGTGTTGTGTGGGTTGTGGTTATGGTGGGGTGAGTGTGTTGGTGGCAACCCTGCCACTAACTACGATTACAGGTTGCGAGAATCAAAATGGATAGTTTGCTCTACCAGGTTCTTTATGCGCTCTTGACGAGATACTTTCTTGGCAGGCGCATCCCATGAGGAGTAACTTACAGTCCATTGATAAGCCACCTTATAGTCTTTATCAACGTACTTGTACATCAAATCTCCGTTATTTTGCTCAGAACCTATCAGAATTAGACCATTGTGCATTACTGTTGCAAAATATTCGTCCTTGGGAAGCGTCATAACGATGTTTCCTTTGGTATCAATAAGGCGCTCTACATCACCTTGGTAAACCACTGCATAGCCCTGGTAAAAGGGAGTAAGGTCATCATAGATAGTTGCAATCTTTATATCACCACTCTTGTTGATATATCCCCACTTATCGTTATTAATACATACAGGAATAAGGTCATTGTCATACATGTATCCAATTCCATAGTAGATAGGTTGCGCTACAATCTTTCCGCCAGCATTCATAAGACCCACTCTATCGTTTTGAGTAAACGCAATTAGACCATGTCCTCTGGGGCGCAAATAGTCGTATGTGGGTTGGATTACATAATTGCCCTTCGTATCAATAGCACCATATTTGCTACCTATACAAACTACAGCTACACCGCCTTCGAATTGATAACAGCCATCATATATAGGTGTAATCTTGTTCTCACCTTTGGCATTCACGTAGCCCCATTTGTCATTAGCAGTAAATCGTGCGGCTACCAAACCATTTTCCGACATTTCCCCCATATCATAATACATCGGTTGGCACGAGAAGTCGAAAGAGGTAGTCATAAGTCCACACAAATCATTCATCTCAACGAGTGAGTAGTTATAAAAGAACTGTTCAGCATCATCAAAAGTTGCCTGCTGCATTTTCCCTTTGGTGTCGATAAAAACAGGTGTATTACTACCTTCCATCCATACAAGCGCATAACCGCACGAGAAAGTGCTTACAGATTCGTACATAGGAGTAATAACCATGTTACCCTTTGCATTAATGTATCCCCAATAGTCGCCACTCATGGCAGGCCACAACTTAGTGGTATCGGTTTCGGGAGTTTGGGTGTCCTTGCAACCCACAAATGCTACCGCCACAGCAAGCAGTGCAACATAGAGAAATGACTTTTTCATAAACATAAAAAATTAGAAATTGATAAATATTGATTATTAGGTTAAGCTATTTAAGAGTTGGTCGTTATACAAATTCGCCTTACACGCTATGGAAAATATCAGGTATTGTTGTATTTCGCTGCAAAAGTAGTAACTTTTTTTGACATATGCAAATAAAAATATATTTTGTACGAAGAAATAGGGATAATTCGTTTTTTGTGGTATGCCGTAGTCATATGTTACCATAAGTAAATAGGATAATATGTGCGAAAATGAAAATCAAGCCTTCAATCATCCAATAAGTTTTACTAAAATCTTATCTCTAATTCGCATTATTTAATAAAAACAGTACGATTATTAAGAAAGGCGTAGTTTCTTTGGGGAAAGTGCGTCTTTTGTTTGCGTATGTGAAATAAAAGCAGTACTTTTGCGCAACATTTGTTGTATAACTATTGTTATACAACACACATTACACAATTATCATTTACTTGACGCGAACTCGAAATATACTTCTAATAAACACAACTACCACGTTTTTTCAACAAAAATTTCCAAAAATTGTCCAAATATTTTTTTCTTTAATATGTAATTTTCGTGTAATTAATCATTAATTCATTTTCAAAAACACGATTAGTTTTTGACTGCTGAAAGTATTCGATTATATTAACTTCACAATAATTGTAGTATGCCACGGAAGGTTCAGTACAGCCGCGAGATGATTATAGATGCGGCGATAGAGATGGTGCGCGAGAAAGGCTATGAGAGCATTAACGCACGGGATTTAGGTGCATGGTTGGGGTGCTCGTCGCGTCCGCTCTTTACCGCGTTTAAGAACATGGAGGAACTCATCAACGCCACCCGCGCGGAAGCATGCAATCGCTTTCTGCAAGAGGTGCTGGTGGAGACGCCCGTTTGGCAGGAAGAACACTCTGCGGCGACAGAACAGGGTGCTCGTAGCCTGCAGACAGCCACGTCTTCGACCCGCGACTTTGGATTTAATATCGTACGGTTTGCCCGCCAAGAGCCGAATCTGTACAACTTCATCCACTGGGGCGGAGGTATCATGCCCGATGTTGCGCACCTGAGCAAGATAATGAGCGGTCGCTATGCGACAGAGTTCGGACTGACGATAGCAGAAGCAGAGGGACTTTTTCAGCAGATGATGCTTTTCAGTTTGGGACTATGCTCCATGATTACCTACAAGGTGAAGGTGTTCACGGAAGAAGAGATAGCCTCGCTGCTGAAACAACAATTTGTTGCCAACTTACAGTATATCAAAGAACATGCGAAGGACTGAAAGACGGATTATAACCTCTGAGTAACAAAAGCAGTTGTTTGCATCGAAATCGTTAGGGTGATAACCTAATAATAACCTAATAATAGCCTAATATAATCGGCTTATAGATACAGTATGAAAAAACGAAGTATTACATTATTACTCCTATTTCTCGGGGCGGTCTGTGCTATGGGGCAGAAGAGTATCAGCGGGAAGGTACAAGACGCACAGGGCGACCCCATCGCCTACGCTACGGTCAGTCTGCTCACGGCAGACAGCACACTCGTTACCGGTGCAATAACCGATGAGAAAGGGGCGTTCAGTTTGGTGCGGCCTGGAGACCGCACCTCCATGATACTGCAAGTGAGTTTTATCGGGTATGAGACTGTGGCGCGGACGATACAACTCAATTCCTCCTCTACCGCAGGCGAGACGCCTGCGTCCCCAGAGGTGCTGATAACCTTGCGGGAGGAGAGCGAGGAGTTGGCGGAAGTGGAGGTGAAAGCCAAGCGGCAGTTGATAGAGCGGCAGTTCGACAAGATAGTGCTGAACGTGAGCAACTCGCCTTTCGCGGCGGGCAGCAACGGCAAAGACCTGCTGAAGAAAGCGCCGGGCGTGCAGGTGGACAAAGACGGGAACGTAACGGTGAACGGCAAGTCGGTGGAGGTGTATATCGACGGTCGCCCTTCGTACCTGAGCGGCGACCAACTGAAAGCCATGCTGGAAGGTACGGACGGCAGCACGATAGAGAAGATAGAGATTATCTCCAACCCCTCGGCGAAATACGACGCGGCGGGGCAAGGCGGAATCATCAACATCAAGACCAAGCGCAACATGATGCAGGGACTGAACGGGACGCTGTCTGCCAGTTACGGCGGAATGTACTACGGGGACGTGGAGAAATGGCAGAACAGGGAGATGTTCTCGCTGAACCTCAACTACCGCTCGGAGAAGACCTACACATTCGCGACGCTGACGCAGTTCTACGTGGACCAGAACATCCACGTGGAAGTGGGCAGCGAGGCGCAGGATACGCTGACGCAGACACGCACGGAGCGGTATGACGAATCGGAGTATGTGTGTGATTTTCAGTACTATATGCTGAAAGTGGGCAACGACTGGTTTATCGACAAGAAGAACACCTTCGGCTTTATCTTCCAAGCGCCGTTTATGATTATGCGGCAGAACGTGCCCGCCGGTCGCGGCTGGGGCTATACGAAAGTGGGGAACGATATCGTGGAGAACTCGATGTCGGTATTGGAGAACCCTATCCGCTCGCAGCAATATACCGCCAACCTCAACTACACGCACGTGTTCAACGACTCGCTCGACCGCGAACTGACGACCAACGTGGACTACAACCGCTACGCGGGGCAGCAGATGAACAGCCAGCAGAACACGTATTTCCACAATAGCTTTGCCGACACCACCCGCATGGGGATGGTGATTAACACCGACCAAAAGGTGGATATCTACTCGGCGAAAGTGGACTTCCAGACGCGTTTTTGGCAGACGGGCATGATAGAGGCGGGTGCTAAATGGGCGATGTCGAACACGTTCAACCGCATGACGACGGACTCGACCGTGAACGACGTGGCGCGTGAGACGCTGCACTCGGACTTCGACTACTCGGAGCAGGTGGCGGCGGTGTATATCTCGGTCGCTAAGCAGTTCGGGCAGAAGTTCAACGCGAAGTTAGGTCTGCGCGGGGAGTTCACGCACTCGGAGGGCGACTGGATTTCGGCGGACAGCACGTCGATGAAGAACTATTTTGACGTATTCCCGACGGCGTTCTTCGGCTACAACCCGACGGACAAATGGAGCATGAACGTGTCGTACACGCGGCGTATCAAGCGCCCGAGTTACTATCAGTTGAACCCCTTCCGCACCTATTTAGACGCGCACAACTACCAAGAGGGAAACCTCGAACTGACGCCGGAGTTTAACAACCAAGTGGACCTAAACTTTTCCTACTCACAATATGTGGCACTGGCGTTCAACTTCGCGCACACGCAGGACATGCTGTCGGCGCACATGGAACTGCTGCCCAACGGCAACGGCAGGCAGAAATGGGTGAACTTCGGTACGTGCACGACGCACGGCGGCAACCTGTCGCTGACGGAGTTGCCCCTTGTGCCGAAGTTCGAGACGGGTGCGGACGGAACGCGGCAGATGACGGGTGCGTGGCTGGCGCTGACGGTGAACGCGGCGTATTACAACTTCATCAACCGCTCTTACGACGGGACGTACCTCAACCGCAACCATTACGCTTCGGCGTCCGCCACACTGACCGCCTACCTGCCGCAGGACTGGACGCTGTCGGTGGACGGGAACTACAACACGCCGCTGACCATCGGCTACAACAAGACGGACGCGACATGGTACATGGGTGCGGCGGTGAGGAAGATGTGGCGCAAACAGGGGCTGATACTGAACATCCAAGCGCAAGACCTGCTGCGGTCGGTGCACTACCGGTCGGACTCGTTCGGTATGGTGGAAGGCAACAGCAGTTATTACTACCAGAACTCACGCTATCAGAACGTGAGTATGAGCCTGACGTGGATGTTCGGACAACAGCAGTACATGAAGCGACGCAAGGTCGGCGACATGGACGAAGCGTCGCGCCTCGGCGGCGGGGGAGTGGGGAAATGATTTAATTATGAATTATGAATTATGAATTATGAGGGCGCGTGCTCTGAGGGGGGACGAGTTATCGGAGTTTTCTGAATTATCTGAGATATTATGAGAAATAAAGTTTTTGCACGTATTCTTATTATTGCCGCAGTGGTGTTAGTATGTGGCGGAGGAGTGTGGTATTGGGCTGCACATCGGCATGTGGAGCAGTTGAGAACCATCGAAGTAAACGGCGTGAGCCTTGTGTATCAACGTGTCGGGCGACTTAGCGGGCAGCCTGTGGTGTTGCTGCACGGCAACGGCGGTAGCCACGAGCACCTGAGCGTGATGGCTGAGCAGTTGAACACGGCGGGGTATCTGGTGTATGCGTTGGACTCGCGCGGGCAGGGTACAAACGAGCCCTTAGACGAGTACCACTATGCCGACATGGCGGAGGATGTGTATGCTTTCTGCCAAGCGTTGGGGATAGAGAAACCCGCCGTGTTCGGCTGGAGCGACGGCGGTATCATCGCCTTGCTGACCGAGGTGCTGCACCCGGGTACGTTCTCCGCCATCGCGGTCAGCGGGGCGAACATCACGCCGGACGGGATAGTGGGGTTTGAGGAGATGAGGCGCGCACTGACGACCGACTCGCTGGGCAATCCTATCGCGCCCGCACCGCTGCATGAGATGATGCTCACCGAGCCGCATATCACGCCCGCGGAGTTGGGGACGATAGCCTGCCCCACCCTCGTGGTAGCAGGCGAGCATGACCTTATCCTTGAGGAACAAACGCGGCTGATTGCTCGCAGCATCCCACACGGGTCGCTGCTTATCCTGCGGGGCGAAGACCACGGGTCGCATATCTGGCAGAACCCGAAGATGGGGCGTATCCTGCTATATTACCTCAGGCAGGTGCTGCAGCCGCAGCCGTATATCGCGGTGGGCGACGAGGCGGCGATGTTCGACCTTGTGTTTGTTACCCGCGCGGCGAATGCGGACAGCGTGTGGAAGCCGCTGACGGCGATGGTAACGCCTTACTTCGGCAGCGTGGTGATGTATCTACCGAGCGACTCCGCGTTATATACCGCAGGCGAGACGCCTGCGTCCCCAGTGGAAGCCCTGTGCAAGATGGCGAGGGCGCGGGGGAGTAAGTACCTCACTTTGCTCTGCACGCCTGACGCGCAAGGAATATGCGAAGCCTTTGCCGCGGAACTGCCCGCGTTCGGGACTGCCGAGCAGGCGGCGCCGCAACTCTCTATGCTGCTGACCGTGGAGGATGTGGCTATGTGGACGGGGATTCTGCCCGGGTACATGGAAGCGACCGAGGCGTTCTATTCGGAGTTTGAGCAACGGGTGGCATTGCTGCGAGGTGCGCCGCTGGATGGGAAATGGGTATCAAGCGACAAGTCTCAAGTTTCAAGTGGCGAGTTGCCTCCGATGGGCTTGGAGATACCCGACTACAGTGCCTATTTCCGCTTGGATACGCTGGTGCAGGAGGGGATGAGCACGTGGGAGAAGAGTCTTGCTATCGGGCGGTTTGTGTCGGCGCATATCCCGCACGCCAACCAAAAGACGCGCCCTGCCGCGAAGGACGCGATTACGCTGTGGGAGTATATCCGGACTCAAGAGCCTGCCTTCAACTGCCGTTACCACAGTTTCTTCACGATGCAGTTGCTGCATTCCGTAGGCGTTGAGGCGCGGGTGCTGACCTGTATGCCGAAAGACGACAACGACCCCGACTGCCATGTGGTGAACGTCGTCTATCTGCCTGAATATCAGAAATGGGCAATGCTCGACACTGACCAAGCCATTTATGCCACAGACGCCGAGGGGACACCGCTGGCGCCGTGGGAGATGCGGGTTTGCTACGAGCAAGGCAAGAGTTTCACGCTGTGGTACACCTACGAGAACCCCGACCAAGGGATGGACTACTATCGGTCGTACATGGCAAAGAACACCTACTCCTTCGCCTCGCCGACGAGCATAGAGGATAACGAGAATATCTACCTAATGCCCGTGAAGGATTAAGGATAAAAGACTGATTAGTTTTGAGTATAAACATAAACCATACAACATTATGAACAAGCAATTACCTTTATTGGTTTTTCGTGCGGTAGCCCTCGGTTTGGGCATTGGCGCACTCACGCTCTCGCTGATGGAGAAAATCAGCACCAACGATGCCATCGTCCTGCTGTCGCTGGCAGTAACCTGTCTCGCTGCCTGCGCGATGGGGGAATATAGCAACAAGAAAGAAGACAAGAAGAAATGAGACGGTCGGCATTAGCGTGGCAAGCCCTCGGGAAGGGCGTCGGCGGGCTGGCAGTGATGGGTCTGTTGCTCTTTCTGCCTGCGGGCAGTTGGGGCTATTGGCAGGCATGGCTCTTCCTCGGGCTGCTCTTCGTGCCGATGACCTGCGTGGCGACATGGCTGCTGGTGCGCGAGCCGGAACTGCTGGAGAAGCGCCTCAGCAGCAGAGAGCAGGAGAAAGAGCAGCGGCATGTGGTCGCCCTGTCGGCACTGATGTTCGTTGCGGGCTTTCTGCTCGCGGGCTTTGACCAACGCTACGGCTGGTCGGAGATGCCCGTGTGGGTGGTGGCGGTAGCGGCAGTGGTGATGCTGTGCGGCTACGGGCTGTACGCCGAAGTGATGCGTGAGAACGCCTATCTTTCTCGCACGGTGGAAGTGCAAGAGAATCAGAGAGTTATCAGCACAGGGTTGTATGGCGTTGTGCGTCATCCGATGTACGCGGCGACGCTGGTGCTGTACCTCTCCATGCCGATAGTATTGGGCTCGTGGGTGGCGTTGGTTCCCTTCCTCTCCTACCCCTTCATCATCGCCCGCCGTATCCGCAACGAGGAGCAGGTGCTGGAGCGCGGACTGGAGGGCTACACCGAATATAAGCAACATGTGCGATACCGTTTGATTCCTTTTATCTGGTAAGAACACTATGACTGCAAACGACATCACAGACGCTCTCCTTGCGCTGGAGGACAGCGCACAGCGGGAAGTGCTGTTGCGGTTCTTCAAGACGGGCAAAGGTGAGTACGGCGAGGGCGACCGCTTCCTCGGTATCCGCGTGCCGGAAGTGCGGTTGGTGGCGAAGACGGCGGTGGGTCTGCCCTTGGAGGAAGTGCCGACGCTGCTGTTGAGTCCGTGGCACGAGGTGCGGCTCTGCGGGCTGCTCATCCTGACGTATCAGATGGAGCGGCTGTGCCGGCGGAGGGTGTTAGACGACCCGCAAGCCATCGAAGCGCGGGACGCCATCGTAACGCTCTATCTGCAATACGCCGACCGCGCGAACAACTGGGACTTGGTGGACCTGAGTGCGCCGAAGATTATCGGCAACTGGCTGCTGGTGCCTACCCGCCTCGGCGACAAGACACAGGTGCTGGACTCGCTTGCCGACAGCCCCGTGCTGTGGCGGCAGCGTATCGCGATGGTCAGCACGTGGAAGACCACGCAGCAGGGCGACCCGACCTACGCTTTGCGCTACGCCGAGCGACTGCTGCACCACCCCCATGACCTGATGCACAAGGCGGTAGGATGGATGCTCCGCGAGGTGGGGAAACGCGGCAACAAGGTGCTGCTGGAGGCGTTTTTAGCGCAACATGCCGCTACTATGCCCCGCACCACACTGCGCTATGCTATCGAGCGGCTGCCGGAGACAGAGCGACAGGAGTGGATGGGGCGGCCTACCCTGCCCTAAAACCACCCTACTGCGTTTTGCTTTTGGAGGGCAAAAAAGGGAGGGAAATGATTCGGAATAGTTAGCATCAAGGTAGTGCAATCACTAACTAATCACTAACTAATCACTAACTAATCACTAACTCTATACAGATTGATAATCCTATTACATGGGATTTGAGAGAGGAAGATTGCTCGGAGAGTTCTTCGTCTATATGAGCACAGGCTACCTGCTCCGCGCCTATACCGCGCTCCCGCCGTGGGCGATGTACATCCCGCTCTTCCTCGCGATGTTCATCCTCACCCCCGCCCTCTACCTCCTCATCCGCCGCATCCCCATCCTCCGCTACTGCGTGCTGGGACTATCCTCCAAGAATACCACTGCATAACCAAAGAGGCTACCAACTATTCTATGCCACACTGCAGGGGGGGGGGGTAAAATGGGGGACTAAAGCAAATGCAATGCAAAAAAAACGGGAAAAGATTTGCTCCTTTCTCGGAAAATAGTTAATTTTTCATTTGCATATGGCTAAACAACTAAATTCGGAATAAAGGTACGTAATTTATGTGGATTTACAAAGCAAACTGACAAAAAAAGTATTTACAATCTAAATTTACTATATAAATATTGACAAAACAAATTTTGCTTTATTTATTTGCATATTTCGCAAAATTGTAGTATCTTTGCCGCGGCTTTTTAGATATGAAAACTGCGCGTGTACATATTGCCGTGTGCGTGTCGGGCGAGGGAACGACACTGCAAGCGTTGCTGGATGCTCAGCAGGCGAACCACTATCGGGTGGCACTCGTGGTGGCGAACAGAGCGTGCGGAGCATTGGCTCGCGCGGCAAAAGCAGGTGTCCCTACCCTCTTGAGCCGCGATTGGGAGGAGATAACGGGGCGGCTGCGAGAGGCGGGAGTCGGGCTGATTGTGCTGGCGGGCTACTTGGCTATCATCCCTGAGGCGGTGTGCGAGCAATGGGCAGGCAGGATGATAAACACCCATCCCTCGCTGCTGCCGAAGTTCGGCGGGAAAGGGATGTACGGCAGGCGCGTGCATGAGGCGGTAATCGCCGCAGGCGAACGCGAGACGGGCTGCACGGTGCACTACGTGAGCAGCGCAGTGGACGGCGGAGACATCATCGCCCAAACACGAGTGCCTGTGCTCATAGACGACACCCCCGACACCCTCGCGGCGCGCGTGCAAGCCGCAGAACGACAATTGCTGCCACAAGTAGTAGACCAACTAAGCACCACCCCATAATTCGTAAATCGTAAATCCTGATGTTTTCCTTCCCCATATCATTGCTATTAGCCCTTGCGCTGCTGATTATCATCGCATTGTGCTCGTACTCGTCTTGGAGCAAGATGAGCATCAGTCGCCACCCTCTGACGGCGGCGGTGCTGCTGCTGGTGTTCGCCATCGTGAACGCTATTGAGGGGACATGGGCACTCGGACTGCAACACTCGTGGGCGATGTATATCATCGTCCTACTCCTGCTTTTCTCGCTCGGGTTGGCGATAGCGCATAAGGTGCAGAAGACGGCAAGCAAGGCACTCTGCCTGCCTACCCGCAAAGAGCGCAGACAACTATGGCTGCGGAAGATGCCGTTCTTGCTCTTGCACGCGGGTATCTTTCTTGTCTTGTTCGGCGGCTTCTTCGGCGCGCCCGACAGAGAAGACGGGCAGGTGTTGCTCGAATACAATGTGCCCACCCATACCGCCTACCAAGCCAACGACGAGATGTTGCCGCTGCCGTTTGAGATGCAGATAGATACATTCTATGTCGATTACTATGCGGATGGGCGCAGCCCCAAGCAGTTCACCACCCGCTTCACCATTCGCGAGATAGGGAAGACAATGGAGCCCCGACAGGGCAAGGCGCACACGGACAAGTTGCTCCTCACCACCGCGGTGAACCACCCTTGTTCCTATCGCGGCTACCATTTCTACCAGAGCAACTACGACCCCGTGCGCGGCGAATACAGCGTGCTGAAAGTGGTGCGCGACCCGTGGATAGCCGTCGTGTGGATAGGTATCGTCCTGCTGGCGATAGGCGCATGCTGGCAGACGACGCACCAATGGAAAGCGCACTGGGGATGGTGGCTGGCGGTCGGCATCGTAACCATCGCCTTCACCGTCATCACCCTCGCCAAAATCAACTTCGGCACCCTCATGCCCGCCCTCCGCAGCGCGTGGTTCATACCACACATAGGCGTGTATATGATAGCCTACTCGCTACTCGCCGTGGCGTCTATCTTAGGCATTATTATGCTTGTTAACTTGAGCCTGAACAAGTTTGACAACACCAAGTTGCATCACCTGCTGATGGGATTGCTGCAAACCTCATCTTGTCTGTTGCTCATGGGTATGCTCTGCGGGGCGGTGTGGGCGAAACAGGCGTGGGGCGACTACTGGACGTGGGACCCGAAGGAGTGCTGGGCGTTGGCGACATGGATGCTCACGCTCATAGGGATGCACCTCAAATGTCCGGGTGCGCAGGCGTCCCCGCCTGCTAAAAAAGTGCTGCTCGTGGTCTTCGTGCTGCTGAGTTTCGCCGCCATGCAGATGACATGGTACGGAGTGAACTACCTCCCCTCGGCGGAGGTCAGTCTGCATACGTATGGGAGATAAAACGATGAAGGATGAAGGATGAAAGATGAAAGACTAAATAGTTCCGACTCTGAAAACTGACCACTGACCACTAAACACTGACCACTAAACACAAAACTTCATACAAACTAACAAAACAAAAACATCATGACAACAAAAACAAAGAAAGTGCTGTACATCCTCCTTGCGGTGGTAGCGTTGGCGGTTGCCGGCTATGCTATCTACGGACATTGTGCACACAACCGCATCCCCGCGGATGCCACTCAGGAAGAGCAAGTAATGGCGGTATTGCAGAACAACAACTGCTTCGCCTGCCACGCTGCCGCCCCCGAGTTACCCTTCTACGCTTCGTTCCCCGTTATCGGTCCGATGATGGACGAGCATGTGCTCCATGCGCAGCGTTTCACCGACCTGAAAGCCGCTACGGCTGACCTCGCTGCTATCACCGAGCCCGAGTTGGCGAAACTGGAGTACAGCGTGTTGGCAGAGACCATGCCTATCAGTCAGTACAAAATGATTCACTGGGGCACCGGGCTGAACAACAAAGAGAAAGCCGTGCTGCTGCAGTGGATTGCCGATGTGCGCGCTGCCCGCTTCAGCAACGGTTTGGCGGCGGCAGAGCATGCCAACGAGCCTCTGCAAGCCGTTCCCGCCTCGGTGCCCACCTGCCCCGAGAAAGTGGCGCTGGGCGAACGTATGTACAACGACCCGCGTATCTCGCTCGACGGCACCATCTCCTGCGCCACCTGCCATATCCTGAACCAAGGCGGCGTGAGCAGCCCTGACCACCGCACCTCCGAGGGTATCTACGGACAGTTCGGCGGCGTGAATGCACCGACGGTTTACAATGCGTACTACAACGTGCAACAGTTCTGGAACGGTCGCGCTGCCGACCTGCAAGAGCAGGCTGCAGGTCCTCCCGTGAACCCCGTGGAGATGGGCGACCAGACGTGGGACGACATCGTAGCACGCCTGCGCCAAGACAAAGCGCTCGTTGAAGAGTTTGAGCAACTCTTCCCGAGTGAGGGACTCACGCAGAACACCGTTACACTCGCCATTGCCGAGTTTGAGAAGACGTTGCTCACCCCCGACTGCGCTTTCGACCTGTGGCTGAAAGGCAACGCCGATGCACTGACCGCCGAGGAGCAGAAAGGCTATGCGCAGTTCAAGGAGTTGGGCTGCGCCACCTGCCACGTGGGCGTTATCGCCGGCGGACAGTCGTTCGAGTACCTATCTATCTACGGCAACTATTTTGCCGACCGCGACACCGCGATTGCTTACTGTGCAGACGATGACGGTCTGAAAGGCTTCACGGGCAACGATGCCGACCTCCATAAGTTCAAAGTGCCGACGCTGCGCAACGTAACCCTCACGGCTCCTTACTTCCACGACGGCTCGCAAGCCACACTCGAAGATGCTGTGCGCGCAATGGGCAGATACGAACTGAACAAAGAACTCAGCGACGCTGACGTAACCCTCCTCGTAGCCTTCATGCACACTCTCACAGGCAAACACGAGAAATTGCAATAAGTTCAATTTTGGATTATGAATTATGAGCGCCCATGTTCTGAAAAGTTGATACACAATGCGCTCATAATTCATAATTCATAATTCAAAAAAAACTTGTCTCTCACCTTACTCTCTCCTGCTCGCGACATCACTGTCGCCAAAGCCGCTATCCAAGCAGGCGCGGACGCCGTCTATATCGGTGCTCCGCGCTTTGGTGCGCGGCAGGCGGCGGGCAACAGCCTTGACGACCTTCAGGCGCTGGTACGCTATGCCCACACCTACGGCGTGCAGGTGCTGGTTACGCTCAACACCCTGCTGCGAGAGGAAGAGTATGCCGAGGCGGTGGAGATGGCGTGGGCGCTCTATCATATCGGTATAGATGCCCTTATCATCCAAGACCTGCGCCTGCTGACTTTCCGCCTACCGCCTATCCGTCTGCATGCCTCTACCCAGTGCGACAACCGCACCGCCGAGCAGGTGATACGCCTGCAAGAATTAGGCTTTCGGCGCGTGGTGTTAGCCCGCGAACTATCTATCATCGAGATACGCGCTATCCGCGATGCCGTACTCGTCCACTCCGAGGCGCACGGACAGACGCCCATCGAGTTGGAAGCCTTCGTCCACGGTGCACTCTGCGTCTCCTACTCGGGACGCTGCTACATGAGCGAGGTGCTGACGGGGCGCAGCGCCAACCGCGGTGCCTGCTCGCAGATGTGCCGTATGCAGTACGACCTGCTGGACGCGGATATGCAAGAACTCACGGACAACCAAGGCAGACCCATCCACCAGCGTTACCTCCTCTCCTTGCAGGACATGGACCGCTCTGCCCATCTGCAAGAACTCATCGACGCGGGTGTAACCACCTTCAAGATAGAGGGCCGCCTGAAAGACGCAGACTACGTAACCAACATCACCGCCTACTATCGGCAGAAGTTAGACGCACTGCCATCTCTCAACTCTCAACTCTCAACTCTTAACTACGCCTTCTCCCCCAACCCTGCCAAGACTTTCCACCGCGGCGGTATCGACTATTTCCTCCACGGGCGAACAGCGCACATGGCGAATTGGGAGACACCCAAGTCCACGGGCGAGTATATCGGGCAAGTAGCCGCCATCCGCAACAGCAAGATTCGCCTCTCCCTGCAAGACGGCATAGCGCTCCATAACGGCGACGGGCTCTGCTTTGGCGACCAAGGCTTCAGCGTCAACGGCGTAGAAGGCGACTGGATTCTGCCCAACGCGCTCCCGAAAGACCTGCGTGCGGGCGATAAGGTATTCCGCAACCTTGATACTTCCTTTGTCAAGTCGCTGCGCTGTGAGCGGCGCATACCCGTGGATATCCTCTTCGCGGAGACCGATGATGGATTCCGCCTGCGGATAGGAGATGCCGAGAAACAGTTTGCCTACGCCCACGAACCTGCCAAGAACCCCGAGCGCGCCTTGCAAACCCTCCGCGAACAACTGACGAAGTTGGGCGATACTCCTTACGCTGTCCGCCGACTCACCCTCGACACCCCACCCTACTTCATCCCCATCAGCGTTCTCAACGCATGGCGCAGGGAGGTGGTGGAAAATAAACAGCAAGACCCTCCCCAACCCTCCCTACAAAGGGAGGGAGATGTTTTAGCCCCTATAGTCGAAGGTAATTTATATAACCCCTCCCTTTGTAGGGAGGGACGGGGTGAGTCCTTGGACACGGAGATGCCCTTAATGACCTGCCGCTACTGCCTGCTCCACGAGATGGGGCACTGCCGCAAGACAGCCCCGCTCCGCAACGAGCCTCGCTACCTGCGCCTGCGCAACGGCACCATCCTCCGCCTCCACTTCGACTGCCACCGCTGCGAGATGCAGATAATGGGAGACCGCGCTGCGCGCTGAAAGACCGTCTAACGACTATCAGACCGCTGACGCTGAACGACCGCGCTTTTTATCCCGACAAGTCGGGAACGCGCTGGCAGACCGATATAGTCTCGAAAGGTAAATCGGTCTTTCCGCGAAGCAGTCAGACAACGCCTCTGTAAAAATCCCATAAATCTCTTGAGCCTAAGCGAATAGGATTATTAAAACACCCTTGCTACGGGCTACACCCTTGCAGAGATTAGGAGAGATTTTGGCGGAGACGTGCCAAATCAGCCTTTTCGCGCAATGCCCTCTTAATTCTTAATTCCTAATTCATAATTACTCCCCATGTTCCTCTTAGGTCTGATACTCTACCTCTCCGCGGGTGACCCCATATCGCCTGCCATCGACTCTGCCCGCACGGTCTATGCCGCCTCTGGCGAGCGCACCACCATCTGCCTCGAGCCGGGCAACTACGAGGAAGCGCTCACTATCGACGTACCCGGGCTGCATCTTGTCAATGCCTCGCATCGCCCCTCTATCGCCCTGCAAAACGGCGGCGTGGACATCGACCAGCAGGCAGTGCGCATCACCTCCTACTACGGGCATGGCTACCAATACGCCTCCATGGGCGACAACTTCAACTACGGTGGCAAACGCACCCGCCGCTGGAACGCCTCCGTACTCGTTACCGCCCCCGATTTCTACGCCGAGGGCATCATCTTCGAGAACTCGTTCAACCAATACATCTCCGCTGCCGAAGCCGCGGACACCCTTATCGACATCAGCCAAGCCAAGACCGACTGGACGGAGAAAGAACGCCCCAAGCGGCAAATGCCCGCGCGCCCCAAGACCATCGGCTCTACCGAGGTGCAGCAGAAACGCTTTATCGAGCGGGCGGCAGCCATCTCCTTCACCGAGACTGCCACTAACGCCGTGCTCCGCAACTGCCGTTGTGTCGGACACCAAGACGTCCTCTACGGCGACCAAGGCGCCTCCGTCTATGTGGACGGTGGCATCCTCCAAGGCGGCGTGGACTTCATCTTCGGAGGACTGATGCTCGCTGTCCGCCGCGCCACTATTGTCATCAACGTGAGCGACGAGAAGGGCGACCGCTGCTACATCTCCGCCTCGCGCAACGACCCAGACGGCACCCACGAGACAGCCGATAAATACGGGAATCCCGCGCCCGGAGCAAATCCGCGCGGCATGCTCTTCTATCGCTGCCATATCCGCTTTGCCACTACTGACGAACTGGTGCATCCGGGCACCAGCCCCGCCTATCTCGCCCGCCCGTGGCGCTGGTGGGGAGAGACCGTCTGGGCATACACCACGTGGGACGAAGGCTGCCTCGCGCCCGAAGCGTGGCACACAGGGCTCACCAAAGGCGCACCATGCCCGTATAGTTTCGAATACCGTTCGCAGGACCGCTCCGTCAGGCGTCCTGATTGGGTAACCGTCCTCCGCCGTCCCCGCCTACCCGACGGCACACGTATCACTCCTCGAAATTGGCGGTAGGTTGCTAATGCCATTAAAAGTTCGTTGATCAATTAGACCTCTGTTTCCCGCAGAGGTCTTGTGTATTTTTTGACGGTTTTTGTAGGAAAAGGAACATGGATTTGTTTATTCCAATGGAAAGAGGTATCTTTGCAGAGTTAATTTTGAACTTTTTTGGCACCATATAACGCCATTAAAAATCCGTTAAATACATTCCTATCATCCACTTAATTTCTAACACAACATGAAGAAAACATTGACAATGGTAGCATTGGCATTTGCTACGATGGCGTATGCCGGCACTACGATGGAGACCAAGTTGTACTCCACCAATTTCCAAGACTGGGACGCTATCACCAGTAGCGCGACCCCAACTACCAAGAACTTTACTACCGCGGGGACGAACGAGGCTCTCGCTATCACCCTCGCAGAGGTGGAGGTGTCGCCTACCGGCACAAACGCCAAGTTTACCAACACCGAGGTGATAACCGCCGGCTATGCGATGGCGGCAAAGAGTGCTACGCCGTACATTGAGACAAGCGTACTGAAGAACGTTACCCGAGTACATTATGTGCATGCCGCCACCGGCGGCAGTCGCGGATGGGGCTTGCTCTGCAAAACCGCCGATGCCACGAAATGGGATACACTCTCCTCTGCCTATTGCGCGCAAGCAGGCACCGCGGTGGACGTTGATGTCAACCGCGAGAATGTGCAACTGCGCTGGTACAACCTGAACGGAGCGCAGAACGCTTATATGACCGAGATGGCTATCTACGGCAATATGGAGCGCGGCTTTACCAACTTTGAAATCGACCTGACACAGAATCCCATCGGGGAACTGCCCGCAGGCGTTACGCAAGTGGGCTATTCGCAGCATGGCTCCAGTTTCAACGGCTCTACCCACGGTTGGTGCTGGGTCGCTTTTAAGTTCGCCGTGGACGGTCCTGTGAAGGTTAGCCTTGGCGGTTGTGAGTATGCCACAGCCAATAGTGCTTATGTTTGCAGTGCCAAGAACGACCTGAATGGAGACGGAAAGGTTGACGAAGCAGATACCTATGGTTTCATAAACACTCAAGCAGTCGGTTGCTATGATTCATCCAAAGGCACAGGTATTGCTACATGGGTATATAACTACGAGGAGGCAGATACACTTATCGTCTATTGCGGACAGTATTGCCCCTATATCAAAGTGGAGGCATGCACTTTTGTACCCGACTATGTGATTACCTATTTCGACCAAGACGACAATGAGTTAGGCAGAGACACCGTGCAACCCGGTGCGGTCTTCAGCCCGAAATATACCGCAGCAGACCTCACCATCGCCGACGGTATGGCATTCCGCGGCTGGGTAACGGCAGACGGTATCAAGAAAGCAGAAGGCAGCCTTATCGACGGCGACCTGAAACTATATGCCAATGTAACCGCTATTGAGACGGCGACAGTGGGCACGCATTACAAGTACGACTTGTCGAAGTCTAACTTCTACATGGAAGACCATGAACTGATTGCCGGCACGGGCAAATACCACTCCACCCACGGATTTGTTTTCAGCAATGGTCAAGAGATGACACTGATAGTATCGCCTAAGGCATACGTAACGGTGGGGCTCTGCACCTATACCAACACCTCCGACCAGATTATCCGCAATGCAGCAGGCGACTCGGTAGCGGTGATGCACGTTATCAAAAACGGTGAGGAAGGTGCTATCGCCGATGGTACACTCTGCTCGTTCTTCGTAGAGAGCACCAAGCAAGACACGCTACATTTCAACTTCACCACCACCTCGTATATCCACTCCGTGGAGGTCTATAATGTGGCGGCTCCGCTCAACAAGGTAGGGCATACTTACGATATTGCGGCGGGCGATGCTGCTACGCTGATGATGGTGTGCAACATCCTGCAAGACGGCGATACCATCTTGCTCCATGACGGCGTTTATGACCTCGGCGAGACGGTGCTGACCACCATTAGCGCGAGCCATGTGGTAGTGAAGGGCGAGTCGATGGAAGGTACTATCATCAAGAATGCACCGGATGCCAAAACGGAATCTATCAACAACACCGCCACTATCCTCAATACGGGTAGCGACAATATCTTCGAGCACCTGACGCTACAGAACGCATTAGACTACTACAAAGCCAACAACGGGCGTGCAGTCTGCCTGCAAGACAAGGGTACTCGCACGGCTTGCTACAGCGTGCGTATGCTTTCGTATCAAGATACCTACTACAGCAACAAGGCGGGGCAGGAGTGCTGGTTCGAGGACTGCGAGATTCACGGTACAGTGGACTTCATCTGCGGTAGCGGCTCCGTCTATTTCTACAACACCTTGCTTTACTGCGAGAAGCGTGCTTCGAGCGGCGGCGGCAGCGACTGCATCACTGCCAACAACAGTCAAACAGCACAAAAGGACAAAGGCTATGTGTTCGACCGTTGCACGATTCAATCGGAGTGCCCTGTAGTATCGCTGAGCCGCTCGTGGAACGACCAGCCGCAGGTAGCATACCTGCTCACTACGCTGGATATGAGCAAGGGTGAATTTAGTCTAAACGAGGCAGGAAAGATTCAACGCTGGACGATAGCCGGCATGAACAACTGTCTGCCTCACGACTTCTCCGAGTACAACACCATGGACACCGAGGGCAATGTGGTTTCGCCCGCATCGAACAAAGTGCAGTTCTTCGGTAAAGCAGAGAACGAGAAGGAGACCATCATCGGCTACGAGGCTGCCGAAGCGAAGTCCTACACCCATTTCTTCCGCGAGGGCTGGGCACCTGCTCGCAACTATGTGGCGTTCCCTTCGCCCTCTATGCAGATTGAGAACGCGATGAGCGACAGCAATACCCCTGCCAAAATCATCCGTAACGGGCAACTGATTATCCTGCAGAACGGCATTGCATACAGCATCTTAGGTACGCGACTCTAAGATTTCGTAGGAGCACTCGAAAAAAAGAGGCTGTCTAACAAGTCAAGTTAGGCAGCCTCTTTTTGTATGTGAATAGCTTATAAGGGGCTACAATCACCGCTAAAACCTTCGTTTTGTTCCAAAACGCCCGCAGAGAGCACCCCACTTCGCGTTGCTTGCGGGGACCCCGCAGGCGAGACGCCTGCGTCCCCAGTAGCTATGCTTCATAGGACTTGTTAGGCAGTCCTATCTTTTAGGGAGCCTCTAAATACCCCTTAAAGGGGGACTTTAATTCATTACCAAAAACCAAATTAGGCCTTGACTGCTGAAAGTATTTATTTAACGCGAACTCGAGAAACATATTTTCAGCAGGCGGGGACGCCTGCGCACTCCGGACAACCTGCGTATTCGGACAGTATGGGTTTTCGGACAGTATGGTGCTGCCCGGAGACCGCACCTCCTTGAAAGTAAGGAGAGTTTTCTACAAGATTACATAAACACAAGGACAGTCTATAACAAAAAGACTGCCCGACGCAAGCGTCGAGCAGTCCGTTAGTTGAACTTTTAGTATGTTCTGATTATTCTGCGGTAGCAGGAGCGGGGAAGGTGAAGCCATCGTAGGAAGCAACGCCATCCTTTACTACGTCAACAGACAGAGGCACATTCTCGCCATTAGCCCAAGTTTGAGTACTATCTGCGCCTAGTACGAACACCTTGAAGCAGAAGTAATCGGGCACAAAGTCCTCATACTCGTAAACAACAGCGGTAGCATCGTCACTTACTTTAGTCATAACGCGTTTGCTGTCGCCCCAAGATTCCTCTTTAAAGTTACCAGTCAGCACTACATCACCGGCAGGGATAGGCAGAGTGTCAATCTTGTTGAGCGTGATTTGGAACTTGTAAGGACCAGCAGGCATAAATACTACGCTCGGGTCAACAGACCAACCTTTTACTTCGAAGAAAACAACAGCATTATCAGCAGCGCCCATTTTTTGGTTGTCTTTGTTGAAGTCTTTTTCGTCAGCCGGCTCATTGTCAATCATCACACGCATACCGGTAGGTTCAACTGACCATGAGGTGTACTCATTACCTTCTGCATTTTTGCAAATAGGCATGAACTTAAATTCTGCACTTGCATCAAAATCAACCGTAATTTGCCACCAAGTCTTGGTTCCCTCAACGCGCGTGAAACGATACAAGGAAGGATCTGCTACTTCATGAATCATTTTCCAGCTATCAGCAAAACCACCAACGAGCCACACACCATTAGCCGTATTTTCCGGAGCACGCAGAGCAATCGTTACTTTACCAGCACCGGGGGCTGCCAATTCAGGCATTTCTTCGATAGTAGGTTCTTCTACTACTGTAGTGTCTTGACCGTCACCACCATTGTTGGGAGTGTCAGGAGTGTTAGTAGGTTTGCAACCTACCATAGCAAGTGCTGCAACGAGCATACCTGCCAGCATAAATTTGTTTGCTTTCATTTGATTGAAAAATTTTGTTTGTTAATAATTGATTGTTGATTTATTGAAACAATAATGTCCGTCAGTTATGACCAGTAGCGGTCTCGCCGGTCGGTATTGTTTTTTCTTTATTTAGTAAGCGGGGCGGGGTATTCTTACAGTGCCTCCTTGAGAGCAGGCGGGGACGCCTGCGCACCCGAACAGCCTGCTCATCCGAATAGGAGGTGATGTGTCTAAGTGGCGGGTTACTTATCGGTAGAGTAACCGTCGTTTTGCGACCACAATCCGCCGGAGGTCTCAATCATCTTACGCGGGATGGGGAACCAGTCGCGGTGGTTGTCTGCCTCAACAGGTTTGAAGAGCCATGCACCTTTAGCGAACTTGTTGAATCGAATCAAGTCGCGGCGTCGAAGCATCTCCCAAGCGAACTCGCGTCCGCGCTCGTCGAGCAGTTCATCCAAGTCGAGCGAAGCATAAGGTTTGCAACCTACACGAGTACGGATTTTTTGGAACTCGGGGTCAGCCAAGAGTTTGGTGCAAGTTGCGTTGTCCCCTGCTCTGAGGGCTGCCTCATACTGCATATAGAGCACATCGGCGTAACGGAAGAGCACAAAGTCGTTCTCACAATACTTGTTCACACCAAACTTCTCTACCTCGTACTTCAATAGGCGAGCACCATAGTTGTGCGATTCGTTACCGCTGCAGATGACCCCTTCCACAAAGGATGTGATAACCGCTTTGTTATCCAACGTGTCTTTTACCGGAACTTTCTTGCCGTTCATTTCTTTGTAAGTGCCATCTTCATTTAGTGCCCATACGGTATCTCCGTCTATCACACGTACTTTGATAACCGGCTTATCGTCCATTACGAGGGTGTCCATGCTGGTTTCGCTGGCATAGACAGGACCAAGGAACCAACCCCATCCGTCGCAACCGTGAGTACCTTTGATGGAGTCGCACGCTCCGCGGTGGTCAACGCCGTACTCATATTTTGCCAAGAAGTCAGGCGGGCAGCAGAAACCGTTCCATGGCTTCTCTATCAAGCCCCATGCTTTTTGGTGCATATAGTTGAGCGACAGCATGGTGATGCGCAGTTTGTTCGCCATTTTACCTGCTACATCGCGGTAGTCGAACGATGCGTTACCGTTCTCTACGATAACGAAGATGTTCTCAAGACTGTTCTCGTTGTTGATTTTGAAATTGGTGAAGAAGTCATCCTCAATCTTGTACGATTTGGAGTCGATGATCTTTTGGCAAGCATTGACGCACAAAGTGTAGAAATCGTCTTTCGTACTGATGCCATCTATACCGCAGTTAGCGGGTGTTACACCAAACGATTCTGCATTAAGATACAGACGCGCCAAGAGTGCATACGCCATACCTTGTGTGCAGCGACCATAGTTCTGCGCACGATTTTCATCGGTTACAATCGGTAAGTTGACCGCTTCTGCCTCAAGGGTGGTAACCAGTTTGTTCCACACTTCCCATGTTTCGCTTTGGGGCACATTCTCGGATGAATAGTTCTCCAAATAGGGGATGCGTCCGAAGGCATCGAAAAGGGTGTAATAGTAGTAGCAGCGCAGTACTTTCAGTTCGGCAGTGAATTGTGCGTACACCTGCGGATCTAATGAACCTTTGATTTCCTCTAACTGGGTGAGAATCTTGTTGCAGAGGATGGCACCAGCATTGGAGTATTGCCATACGTGCTCAAACGAGAGGTCGTTAGGTGTCCACGTATGGTCGTTGAAGCCTTTCCAATAGCCGTCATCGTTCCAGTCGGAGTTGCGTTGGGGGTTGATGCACTCATCGGTAGAGAGGGTAGCAATACCCCAATAGCCCCAGTGGTCGTGCAACCATTTGACTTCCGAGTAGGCTTGTCCCACCACCATAGCCACGTTGTCGGGGTTGGACAGCATCTCTTCGGATGTCGGTTGCCCGAAGACCTCCTCCTCCAGCATATCTTTGCAGCCGGTAGCCAATAGCGTAACTGCTGCTAATGCACAAATCAATATCTTTTTCATATTATTTATTGCTTATAGTGTTTGTTGAACTATGAAGATTTTATCGCAGGCGCGATGTCCGCTAAATCATTTTCCAATTTCTTTAGCAGGCGGGGACGCCTGCGCACCCGGACATTAGAGTGTCAAGTTTACGCCTACCATGACATTGCACGTGGAAGGATAGAATCCGGAAGCGTCTATACCAGGATTCCAAACATCGGAGGTGTTCACGTCGGGGTCAATACCTGAGTAACTGCAAAGGGTAAACACATTCTCAGCCGTTGCATGGAGACGCAGCGATTGGATGTATTGGTTGTCTTTGAAGCGGAAGGTGTAGCCTACGGTGATGTTGTCTAACTTGAAGAACGAGCCATCCTCGAGGTAGTAGTCCGAGAATTTATTTTGGCGATACGCACCATTTCCCTCAGCCAACGCGTGTACATCTTTCATGAAGACGTTGCCGGCAAGCACGGCTTTGGTAGGACCGTATGCCCAACGTTTCACATTCAAGATGTCGTTGCCATAGTTGCCGCGAAAGAAGAGGGTGATATCGAGGTCGCGCCAACGGATGGTGTTGTTCCAACCATAGGTGAAAATAGGCTGCGCACGTCCGATCACTTGCAACTTGTTCTGTCCTACTTCTTTCTCGTCGCAGAGGCCATCGGCAGCATCTTCTTTGCTCCATTTCTCGTACACGAGTGCGCCATTGTTCTTCACCTCCGTAACTTTGTAGCCATAGAACGTACCTACGGATTGTCCTTCCACAATCTTCTGGGTGGTTACGTTCGCCAAACCATTCTCCCAAACGGAGCCTGTGAGCATCTCGGAGTAGTTGAAGCCCATTTCAGGATCAGAGAGTTTCTTGATCTTGTTGTCGTTGAATGCGATGGTGAAGGTGCTTGCCCATTCCCAGTCGCGAGTCTTCACAGGAATACCCGTCAGTGCGATTTCTATACCCTTGGAGGTAATCTCACCTGCATTAGCCAACAGTTTGTTGTACTGGTAGGGCGGTGTGGGTACATCGTACTCCCAGAGCAGGTCTTTCGTGTCGCGGTAGTAGAGGTCGATGTTACCGCTCAAGCGACTTTGCAGGAACGAGAAGTCGATACCGATATTATACTCGTATTTCTTCTCCCAGCGCAGGTCGGGGTTGGCATTGCGGGCTACACCATAGGAGGTAATCCACTGTCCGTTGTACCAGAAAGTACCGCCTGTCTCGAGCAACTGTTTGGATTGCAGGTCAGAACCGAGGTTGTTACCCGTGATACCGAATCCAGCACGAATCTTGAGGTCTTGGCACCAGTCTTGGTCGCGCATCCAGTCCTCACCGGAGATACGCCAACCGGCGCTGACAGCGGGGAACCAGCCCCACTTGTTGTTCTCGCCGAAGCGGCTGGAACCTTCTGCACGGATGGAGGCAGAGAGCAGGTATTTCTCATCGTAGTTGTAGTTCACACGGAGGAATCCGGCAGCGAGTTTGTTGGTGTTGCGATAGGAACCGATATTCATCTTCTGCTTATCAGCCTGTCCTGCATACATATTATAATATTTATAGGCATCTGTCGGGAAACCTGAGTTCTCCATGTTCATACCATCATAGAGGAACTTTTGATAGGACCAACCTGCGACAGCGGTGAGGGTGTGGTTATTCCACGAGCCTGCGTAGTCGATAGTAGCTTCATATAGTTGATTCCAGTTGCGACTTTCGCTGCGGTTGGCTTTTCCTGCGGATTCGAGGTCGGTGTCGTATTTCTGTGAGGTGTAAGAATAGTTGTTGTTATCTCCTTCCTCCAATGCAGCAAATCCGTTGATTTTCAAGCCAGGGACAGCCTTGATGTCAATCGTTGCCTTCACACTACCGCGGAAGAAGTTACCCACTTGGTAGGATTCCTTTTGGTTGGTTGCTGCAATGGGGTTTGACTGACCGGAGCCGCTGGGGATGAAGTAACCCGACGTGGTGTTCGACTCATCGTAGATGGGATAAGTCGGGTTGAGCGTAGCCGCCTGCTTGAAGTCGCCGCAGTCGTAGTTGTTCTTATAGTGCATATAGGAGAAGTCGTATTGCAACTTCAGCCAGCCTTGCAGGGCTTGTTGGTCAGCGGCGAACTTGGCGATAATCTCCTGACGGTCGGTGTTGAGCGCCAGACCTTCGGCATACTTATAGTTCACCGAACCGCGATAACTAAACGCTTTTCCTGCGCCCGAAACGGCTACATTGTGTGCGGTGGTAACAGCAGCTGCTTTCATGGCAGCAGCCATCCAGTCGGTGTTATAGCCTCCGGGCTGGATATTCGCTGCTACAGTACCGTTGGAGATTTCCGCAAGTTTGCGATACTCTTCGGGAGTAGCGAAGCCGGTGTTGGTATAGGGAGCCGCTACGGACACATAGCCGTTGTACTCGACATTCAGTTTAGCGCACTCTTGTCCGCCGTCTTGGCTCGCGCGCTTGGTGGTGATGAGGATGACACCGTTCGTTCCGCGCGTACCATATATAGCAGCCGCTGAACCGTCTTTGAGCACGTCCATCGAAGCAATCTCCTCAGGGGCGATGTTATCGATGTTGTCGGTCGGGATACCATCCACCACATACAGCGGGCTGGAGCCTGTACCTTTACCGAGGGTCGAGAAGCCGCGGATTTGAATGTTATAACCCGTTGAGGTCGGGTCAGAGCCTTGGCGCGAGATGTTCAGACCTGCTACTTTACCTTGCAGCAAGCCGACGGGGTTGGACTTTACGCCGGCGTTGAAGTCCTCAGCTTTGACGGATGCCACGGAGCCGGTTACCTCTTTCTTCTTCTGCGAGCCGTAGCCGATGGCTACCACCTCTTGCAGGGCGTAGGTGTCCTCCGACAAGCGCACTACCATGCCGTTCTTGGCAGGCAGCGTCTGCGGTTGGAAACCCATGTAGCTGAACTCCAACTGCGCACCTTCTGATACATTGAGCGTGAAATTACCATCGAAGTCGGTGATGATACCGTTGGTTGTGCCCACTTCCAATACGCTGGCACCTATGACGGGTTCACCGGTCGATGCTTCCAAAACGGTACCCGAGACCTGTGCAAATGCCGTGGTAGCACCCAGCAGCAGGCACAACAGCCCGAGCAAAAATGTCTTGTTTCTCATCATAAAGATTTGTTAGTTAGTATTGATTGTTGATTGTTAAATACGCATTTCTGCCAGCAACGCCAAAGTCCATGCCCACAAACCTTACGGCATAATTAGGGCGGGTAAATCTAAACGTTCCTTCAAATTTGCCCACAAAAGTACTACATTTTTTTGGAACGCGCAAATTTTTCTACAAAAAAAATCAGTTAGAAAGTAGTTTTTATTTATGCAATAGCGGAAAATATGTTTTATAGCATAAAAATGGATAATTTTTATACTTTTATGGCGAAATATGTTACTGAAAAGGCTATCTACTATTCTGCACTAATACAAGAAGACGACAGCTTTTTTAACAAAAGTTCCAGATATTGTCCAAAAAAAATTTCTCTTTAACATATAAGTATCATATAATTGACCATTCATTCATACCATTACCAAAGACCCAATTTGTTTTGGCATGATGAAAGAGGAAGGCTTATCAAAAAACAGCAGGCTGGGACACCTGCGCACCCGTATAGGCAACTATGGTGCGGTCTGGAGACCGCACCTCCTTGGAATCAGGCAGGGACACCTGCGCACCTGATATGGTAATCGCTAACTAATTCACTAAGTAATCGCTAACTAATTCACTAAGTAATCGCTAACTAATTACTAACTAATCACTAACTAATATCGTGCTGGATTATTCCGATCCTGCAAAGTATCGCTGGACTCCTACTGCTCCCGCAGAATAATCAGAACACACCAAAAGTTCAATGAATGGACTGCTCGACGCTCGCGTCGGGCAGTCTTCTTTTTGAGGGAAGCAACGATAATTTTCATAGAAAAAGCAGAAAAAATTTGTTTGTTTCAAAAAAAAGTCGTAACTTTGCAGCCGATTTTGCCCTATGACTACACAAAACGCACATATTATCGAACTTTCCAAGTTGGAAATTGGCAACTATTCCTTTGATTATGAGTTGGATAGCGCATATTTCCAGAGCGTGGAGAAAAGCGAGGTATTGAGCGGACATGTGCAGGCAAAAGCGGAATTGGCTCTCCGAGAGCGCGACTTTGACCTCCGTATCAAGGTCGGTGGCACAGTGCAGGTTACCTGCGACCGTTGTCTGGACCCGATGGACGTGGCAGTGGATGCCGAGGACGACATGGAGATGGACGAGGGCACAGAGATGCTCGACTTGGAGTGGCTGGCGTATGAATTAGTAATTGTGAATCTTCCGCTGGTGCATAGTCACCAACCCGGTGGTTGTAATCCGCAAATGGATGCTCTTCTCCAAGACCACCTTTGTACCATGCCGGAGGATGACGATATAGACGAACCGAAGGACAAGGAATAGGGCTATTCTGCGTGGCTACTAACTTGACGGCGGCAAGTCAAAAGTATAACATTATTCTGTAAAATTATAACACAACTATGGCACATCCTAAAAGAAGACAATCGCACACCAGACAAGCGAAACGTCGTACGCATGACAAACTGACTGTACCCGCATTGGCTATTTGCCCTAACTGCGGTGCACACTACATCTACCACACCGTATGCCCCTCTTGCGGCTACTATCGTGGCAAACTCGCTATCGAGCAGGCAGCTGAAGCGTAAGTGAATGTTGAATTATGAATTATGAATTATGAGGGCATTGGATATCTTCTTTCAGCGCCATGCACTCATAATTCATAATTCATAATTCGTAATTGAACACCGTGCGCGTGAGCGTACACGTAGCCCGCGAGGGTTACTCGTAACCTAAATCAAAAGAGAAAGGACAAAAAGATTATGTACAACAATCATCAAGATTTCAACGCAGAAGGCGCACGTCGCCCGCGTTTCAATGCAGACAATTCCCATCGTGAAGGGGGCTACAATGCCCGCCGTGAGAACAACGGCTATTCGGGTACTCCTGACGGATTCAACAACCGCAGCGAAGGAGGTCGCCCTCGTCAGCGTTTTAGTCGTCCTGCTGATGGGCAACCTCGCGCCGAGCGCGTAACGCCGCGCCCGAGGTTCAATGCCGAGGGAGGTGAGTATCAGCAACGCCCGCGATTCAACAACGGAAACCAATCAGACTATCAGCAACGTCCGCGCTACAACAACCGCGGCTATAACGGAAACAACAGCAGCAACGAGAATAACGGTTACAATGGTAACGGCAATGGTCAGCAACGGGCATTCCGTCCGCGTCCGCAGCGCAACGCCGGCGTATATAGCCAGCGCAAGCGCCAGACCTATCAGAAGCAATACGAAGACCCCACGAAGCCTATTCGCTTGAATAAGTACCTCGCCAATGCGGGCATCTGCTCGCGCCGTGAGGCAGATGATTTCATTCAGGCGGGTGTCATCTCGGTGAACGGCGTAGTGGTTGACTCGCTGGGTGCAAAAGTGCTGCCGACTGATAAAGTGCAGTTCCACGACCAGACCGTACGCCGCGAGCGCAAGGTGTATATCCTGCTCAATAAGCCGAAGAACACCGTAACAACCACCGACGACCCGCAGGAGCGCCATACGGTGATAGACATCGTGCGCAACGCCTGCTCCGAGCGCATCTACCCCGTAGGCAGACTCGACCGCAACACCACGGGCGTGCTCCTGCTAACCAACGATGGCGACTTAGCTGCCAAACTGACGCATCCGAAGTTCGGCAAGAAGAAGATTTACGCCGTAACGCTCGACCGCGACTTGGACGAGACGGATGAAGCAACGGTACGCGAAGGTATCGTGCTCGACGATGAGAAGATAGTGCCCGATGCTTTAGAGTTCCCGAAAGAGGATCGCCGCCATATCGGCTTGGAGATTCACTCCGGGCAGAACCGCGTGGTGCGCCGTATCTTTGAGAAAGTGGGCTATAAGGTGATGCAATTGGACCGCGTTTCGTTCGCCGGTCTCACCAAGAAGAACGTAGCCCGCGGCAAATACCGTTTCCTCACGCCCAAAGAGGTCTCCATGCTTCAGATGGGTGCCTTTGAGTAGAAAACTTTAGCAATAAAAACAATACAACAATAAAAAGCCGCTCCTCATCGGAGCGGCTTTTTATTGTTGTGAACCAGCTGGGGCTCGAACCCAGGACCCCATCCTTAAAAGGGATGTGCTCTACCTGCTGAGCTACTGATTCTCCTCTTTTTTCCAAAAGCGAGTGCAAAGGTACAGCTTTTTTTTCATATATGCAAATTTTTCTGCACTTTTTTCTAAAATACTATAGTTTTCTTGACTTTACTACCTACAAATATACCCAAAATAACAATAAAATATAAAATAAATGGCTAAACATTTGGATTTTTCATTAAAAAGCAGTAACTTTGCACGCTTTTTCGAGAAAAGCAGAAGTAACTTATTGTTTAACCCCTTAAAAACTAATTAAGGACTCAAGACCGCTACGCTAAAAGACTGAATTACCTTTGTCTATACAAAGCCTTTCGGACTTTTCATTCGAACGTCTTTTTCGGAAACAGCAGTCTCCAATTCTTAATTAAACCAAACTCTACCATCATGGCAGAAAATCTTTCTCTCCAGAACTTCGACTGGGATGCCTACGAAGCAGAACAACAAGGCAGCAAAAACGAAGTAGAAACCCAAAAGTACGACAACACCCTCAACACCATCAAGGACAATGAGGTTGTGGAAGGTACCGTAATGGCAATCAACAAACGCGAGGTAGTGGTGAACGTCGGCTATAAGAGCGACGGCATCGTGCCCGCAGCAGAGTTCCGCTACAACCCCGACCTGAAAGTGGGCGACAAAGTGGAGGTCTTCATCCAGAGCCAAGAGGACAAAAAAGGTCAGTTGGTTCTCTCGCACAAAGAGGCTCGCACTGCTCGCAGCTGGGAGCGCGTGAACGAGGCATTCAACAACAACGAGATCGTTACCGGCTACATCAAGTGGCGCTCGAAAGGCGGTATGATCGTGGACGTGTTCGGCATGGAGGCATTCCTCCCCGGCAGCCAAATCGACGTGAAACCCGTGCGCGACTACGATATCTTCGTAGGCAAGACCATGGAGTTCAGAATCGTCAAACTCAACCCCGACTTCCGCAACGTGGTTGTGTCGCATAAGGCACTCATCGAGGCTGAGCTTGAGGCACAACGTCAAGAAATCATCAGCCACCTCGAGAAGGGACAAGTGCTGGAAGGTACGGTCAAGAACATTACCACCTACGGTGTGTTCATCGACTTGGGCGGCGTGGATGGTCTTATCCACATCACCGACCTCAGCTGGGGTCGCGTATCCGACCCGAAAGAGGTCGTTGCGCTTGACCAGAAAATCAACGTCGTTATCCTTGACTTCGACGAGGAGAAGAAGCGTATCGCTCTCGGCTTGAAGCAACTGACTCCGCACCCGTGGGATGCACTGGATGCTGACCTCAAGGTGGGCGACAAGGTACACGGCAAGGTAGTCGTTATGGCTGACTACGGTGCATTCGTAGAGGTGGCACCGGGCGTAGAAGGTCTGGTACACGTGAGCGAGATGTCGTGGAGCCAACACCTGCGTTCGGCGAACGACTTCCTCAAAGTGGGCGACGAGATCGATGCCGTTATCCTCACCCTCGACCGCGCAGAGCGCAAGATGTCGCTCGGCATCAAGCAACTCAAGGCTGACCCGTGGGAGAACATCGAGACCAAGTACGCTGTCGGCACCCGCCACTTCGCTAAGGTTCGCAACTTCACCAACTTCGGTGTGTTCGTGGAGATTGAAGAAGGCGTGGACGGTCTGATTCACATCAGCGACCTGAGCTGGACGAAGAAAATCAAACACCCCAACGAGTTCACCCAGATTGGTGCGCAGATTGAGGTCGTTGTGCTCGAAATCGACAAGGACAACCGCCGCCTGAGCCTCGGCCACAAGCAGCTCGAGGAGAATCCTTGGGAGGAGCTGGAGGCTAAGTTCGGTATCGACACCGTAGTAGAAGGCAAGGTGGTGGAACTCACCGACAAGGGCGCTGTTGTATTGCTCGAGGAGGGCGTAGAGGGCTTCTGCACCACTCGCCACCTCGCTAAGGAAGACAAGAGCAGCGTGGCTGTGGGCGATGTGCTGCCCTTCCGCGTGATTGAGTTCAACCGCGACGCTAAACGCATCGGTCTGTCGCACCTCCGCACTTGGGAGGAGCGCAAAGAGGCTCCTGCTAAAGAGGCTAAGGCAAAGAAAGAGCCCGCTGTAGAACTGCCCAAGGTAGAGAAGACCACCCTCGGCGACCTCAGCGTGCTGGCTAACCTCAAAGCACAGATGGAGGCTGACAAGAAGTAATCTTAATGCTTAAATAGAAAAGAGACTGTCTAACAAATAGAGTTAGGCAGTCTCTTTTTGTTTGTGAGTGGCATATGAGGTGCAAAAATCACAGCAAAACACTTCGTTTTGTTCCAAAACGCCCGCAGGCGAGACGCCTGCGTCCCCAGTAGCAACGCTTCATCGGACTTGTTAGGCAGTCTCTTTTTGTTTGGAGAAAGGATTCCTTATATCGGCTTCATGTCGACTTATTATCGTAGTAAAGCAACAACAAAGGCTGCCTAACTTGGATTGTCAGACAGCCTTTTGCCGGAGATAGTACTTATAGCCGATAATTGCTATAGAGGTTATAGTTGCTATAGGGAGTTTTTTGGTGCAGATGTCCTCGTTCCGGCTTTCTTTCAGCAGGCGGGGACGCCTGCGCACACCGGACAGTACTTGCGTACACCAAATAGGGGGCCTCTAAATCTCCCTAAAAGGGGAACTTCCCCTGCGCGTGGGTTATTAGAGTTGGATACCCATTGCGTTGTACTTCAAGCCATCGCGGATGATAACGAGTTGTCCGTTCTCGATGGTTTTAACAGACGGAGTGCTGAGGGTAGCGTTGTCAACTGCAGTGGTCGGGTTAGCCAATTTCTCTACGGTAGCATTGCCTTTGCCTACGGTTTCCGGGGTAGTGCCATGCTTGGTCAAATCACCCACTACCTCTACGTAATCTCCAACAGCCACAATGGTTGCACCATCCTTGGGTGCTACTTGATATGCCTCAAAAGTGCCTTTCGTAGCATCTTTGGTGTCTGCCATCCAGAAAGAGTAGTTGCCATATTGGGCGAAATCGTCTGATGGGGTACCAACCACGTTAATCACATAGCCACGAACTACATACTTTCCGTTGGGAACCTCCTCGTTGTCTGCACTTACAGAGCCTGCTTTTTCTGCTGCTTGTGCGCAGGTAAGGATGGTGGGAGCGGAAACGGTAACGTCGCAAGTAGCCTCAATGCCTACCCCTGCGGTAGCGGTAATAGTAGCCGTACCTACACCTACCGCCGTAACGGTACCATTGGCTACGGTAGCCACATTCTCGTCGGAAGAAGTCCAAACGACTTCTGTAGTAGCCTCTGCGGGAGTGAGCGTAGCAGTCAGTTTGGTACTCTTGTATTGCTCTGCACTCCAAGTGGTTGCATCCAATGCAATTTCCTCTGCGGTAACATCTGCAATTGTAGTATAATACTCGACTTTGCTGATCTGGATCGACCCATTTTTAGACTTCTGGCAATCAACAACGATCTGATAAAACATGCTTTCCGTGGGAGTTGCAATTGCCACTGATTGCGTACCTGTTGCAATTTTGAATGTACCTGCATCCGTCCAATCACCTTCTGCTGTTTTAGTTTTTAATGTGATAGAGTTAATTGCATTTGCAGTTACTGCATCAATAGTCAGATCTACTTTTGTAATGGCTTTATCGATGGCTGCATTGGTAGTAATTGAACCAACCAAAGGATCGTTTTTAGAACCCATCTTAATGTATGCCCAACCATTATTATTGTTGTTGGCGTTAACGATGTCAACTTTGAAATCACCATTCGTAGCCGACCATTCTGATTTGTAAGCGGATACTCCTTTCGAGTTGTAACTCGAACCGAACAATGCTGTTTTGTAAACAGCTTCTGCTGCAAACGACATGCTGCTCAGCATAGCCGCTGCTAAAAATAAAGTTAACTTTTTCATAATGTTTGTAAATTAGTTTGTTTGTAATTATTATGACATGCTACCTTGCGTAGCAGGTTGCTGTCTCAGCAAAAAAAAGAAGAGTCCCCCGTATATCTTACGTATATCTTACGTGTATCTTACTTGTATCTTACGTGTATTTTACGTGTACCCTATGTACTTGATGCCATTACAATGGCGGGCGGAAGGTTTTTCAATAAGCCGTATCTTCACACCTGCAGGAGGGGGACCTGCGTTTTTATCGCTGTGTATCAATAGGATTGACTGTGCAAAGATACGGCTTATTTTTCATATTTGCAAATAAAAACACATTATTTCATAGAAACTTAACAAATTGCGTTTTTATTGCGATTGGGTCATCAGTTGATGTCGGGCAGGGAGGAGTAGTCGCGCGAATAGCGCAGGTGCTGCTCCACGTAGCCCTCGGTGTAGTCCAAGGTTACGTCCGTAATGTTGCCCTCGGCATCGAACACCGGCGTATAGACGGGGTTGACGAAGCCTTTGTAGGGCGCGAGGTTGAGTTTGGCGTAGCGAGCAAGAATCTCATTGTGGAGCGTCGGCTCTACCTTCACAGCATAGTCCTCCACCATCGCTTTCGCAGCCGCATAATCGCCCTCGGAGGTGATACGCTGTATCTCTTTGAGCAACTCACCGTAGAGGCGGCGAACCTCGGCATAGTCGTTGATTTGCAGGTAGTGCTTACCCTCGCGCTCGATAATCTCCACTGCGCCGTCGGCATGCTTATAGACCCACATCGCGATGAGTTGGCGGTTGCGCATGTGCGCTTCCTCGATGTCCTTGCCGGGCTCGATACGCACCAGTTGGGTCATCAGTCCGTTCATCATCTGCTGGTAGTAGTAACTCTCATATGCGTGCTCGTTGGGCAGCAGTCCGAGTTCTACCAGTTTGGGGTCAGCCATGTAGTAGAGTCCGAAGAGGTCTGCACGAGCCTCCTCGATGGTGGAGGCGTGCTCTTTGAGCGCGTCTTTGCTCACGCCCGGCAGCAGTTTGCCCGAGCCGTGTCCTACGCACTCGTGCAGGTCGGTATGCAGGTCGCCGCACATCGCGCCGTATTGGTTGTACGCCTCGCGGATGTCGTTGCTGACCATGAACTCCTCGTTGAATCCGTTACCCTTCGCCGCCTCGTTGTAGGCGTGCATGAGGTTGTCTATCGTAACCGACTTGGAGCCGTACTCCTTGCGAATCCAGTTGGCGTTCGGCAGGTTGATACCGATGGGCGTTGCGGGATAGCAGTCGCCGGCGAGGATGACGGCGGTGATGACCTTCGCGCTCACGCCTTTCACCTCCTCTTTCTTGAAGCGCACGTCGGTGGGCGAGTTGTCCTCGAACCACTGTGCGTTCTCTGAGATAATCGCCGTGCGCTTGGTTGCCTCCATGTCCTTGAAGTTCACCAGCGACTCCCACGTGCCGGTAATCCCCAGCGGGTCGGTGTAGGTCTCGGTGAAGCCGTTCACGAAATCCACGCGGCTGTCGAGGTCGCGCACCCATGCAATGCAGTACTCGTTAAACGCTTGCAAATCACCCGTTTGGTTGAACTCAATCAGTTTCTCTATCACCTGTCGCTGTTGCTCGTTCTCGGCAAAGGGCAGGGCTTTTTGGAGGTAATAAACCACCTTCTCCAATGCCGCGCTGTACATGCCGCCGACCTTGTAGGTCTTCTCAACGACCTCGCCGTTCTCCTTGGTCAGTTTGCTGTTCAGCCCTATCCACTTCGGTTCGGGGCTGTTGTCCTTGTGCGCGGCGTAGTACGCCTCCGCCTCGGCTTGGGTAACGCCCTCGTAGTAGTTGCCGGCGGAGGTCAGCACGAGGTCTTGCCCTGCGGCTTGGTTGGTGCGCTTGGGCATCACCGCGGGGTCGAACATCACGGGTATCAGCGCCTCATCCACTGTCAGCCCTGCCTCAGCGCAGGCTTGACGGTACCACGCCTCGGTGAACTCGGGCAGGAACTTATCCTCGGAGTAGTGGTGGTGAATACCATTGGAGAACCACACGCGCTTGAGGTACTTCTCAAAGAGCAGGAACTCCTCGCTCTGCTTGTCGCCCGCGTAGTTGAGGTAGAGTGCCTCCAAGGCTCGGCGGATACGCAGGTTGTAGCGTCCGTTCTGGTCGAAAAGGATGTCGCGCCCTTGCAGCGCAGCCTCAGTCAGGTAGTACGCCAGCGTCTTCTGCTGCAGCGTCAGTTCATCGAAACCCGGCACTTGATAGCGCAGGATTTCCAGGTCATAAAACTTGTCCACGGTGTAGTTGAATGGTTTGTCAGTCTCTTTTTGGCAACTTACCAGTGCCAAGGCACATACGCCTACGATAAATAGTGTCTTCTTCATAATTTGGAGTTTTCAGAGGTTCAGCAGGCGGGGACGCCTGCGTACCCGGACAGAGTTATCGGATTATTCGGAGATTTCAGAATGTTCAGAGCATGCGCCCTCTTAATTCATAATTCTTAATTCTTAATTAAAAAATCAGATTCTCTCCAATACGGTCTGCACGAGTTGCTTGATACGCGGCTTGTAGTCGGTGTTGGCAGCCTCTGCCTTTCGCTGTGCAATGACGCAGCAGACGGTCATGGCGCGGTGTCCCATGTGGAGTGCCAGACCTGCTATGCAGGAGCCTTCCATCTCATAGTTGGTGATACGCTGCCCCTCGTAGCGGAAGTCGGTGATACGCTCGTTGATGTCGGGCACCGCCAACCCCACGCGCAGCACGCGCCCTTGCGGACCGTAGAAACCGTTGGCGGCGATGGTGCAACCGCGCATCATGTCGTCGCCCGCGATACGGGTCACCAACTCTTTGTTCGCAGCCACCACATACGGGCGCGCCGCCTTCGCAGGATAGTGGATAAAGTCCACCAGCGCGTTCTCGAAGCCGAGGTCGCACACCTCATCGCGTCCCTCATAGAACGCCAGTACCCCATCAAAACCGATGGATTTCTCGCTCACGAGGAAGGTGCCGAGAGGGATGTCCTCTTGCATGCCGCCGCAGGTGCCCACGCGCACTATCTCCAGCGAGCGCTTCTCCGCTTTCTCCGTGCGAGTGGCGAAGTCGATGTTCGCCAGCGCATCTATCTCGTTCATCACGATATCGCAGTTGTCGGTGCCGATACCCGTGGAGATACAAGAGATACGCTTGCCTTTGTAGCGTCCTGTGATGGTGTGGAACTCGCGACTCTGTACGTCGCACTCTATACTGCCTTCGTCGAAGAACGAAGCCACCATGTTTACTCGGTTTTGGTCGCCGACCAAGATGATTTTGTCGGCAAGAAACTGCGGCTGCAGGTGCAAGTGAAATGCACTGCCGTCCGCATTGATAATCAGTTGGGATGCAGGAAATGTTTTCATAGTAGTGAGATTTTATTTTGTAAATCTGTAAGTTTAGCAGGCGGGGACGCCTGCGCACCCGAACATCTTTTCCGCAGGCGAGACGCCTGCGTCCCCAGTGTACGCCTGCGCACCCGATATTTTCAAATCGTATCAGGCTTCGCCGCCGCCGAAGGACATGGGGATGGTGGAGCCGGAGATAGGACCGCCCGGGAGGTTGATGGTGCCAAACTGCTTCTCGTATTGCTTGATGTTGTTCTCCAATGCAAAGAGCAGTTTCTTCGCTTGGTCGGGGGTCATCACGACGCGGCTCTTAACCTGCGCCTCTTGCATACCGGGCATCATGCGTACAAAGTCCATAACGAACTCGCTGGGCGAGTGGGAGATGATGGTCAGGTTAGCATATACGCCCTCCGCCACTTCCGGCGATAACTTGATGTTGAGTTTCTTTTCTTCCATAGTTTTATAACTTTGTGTATGTAACTTCGTGTACAGCGCGTAGCGCTTCTTTACATTTACTTTCACACAGCCCGTAGGGCCTCCTCACAGCCCCGAAGGGACTTTTTACCACTCCCTCTTGTCGAACATTGGTTGGGTGGCGAGCATGTAGAGGGATATAAGAGGCAAGCAAATATCGTACCACACTACCGAAAGTCCGAACATCCGCTGTCCCATTCGGTAAGCAGAGATGTCTATCACCAGCAGTTGTGTTATCAGCCTGAGCATAAAGAGCAACGCCGTGCCTCCTATCAGCCACGCTCCTAACTCCACAGAGGTGATAGGCATGCTTTCGGTCAGTGTTCCGCCGCCCAACAGCCAACCGCCAATGGCGAACAGCGCAATGCAGAGCAGGTAGAACAGTCCCCGCGTGAAAGGCTCCATGAAGAGGCGCACTTTTGTGTTTCTACGATAGTTTGGCGATACGCTCAGGTGGCGACGCTTCTGCTTCAACCATGCTTTGAGGGAGCCCTCCGGCATGGACCACGTGATACTCTCCGGCGAGCATACCACCGCCGTATTGTCTTTGTTTGCCATCTTGTTCACCAGCATGTCATCATCCCCCGCCCGCAACGTCATTAGGTTGGAGAAACCGCCACATTGGAAGAAGGCTTCTTTGCGGTAAGCGAGGTTGCGCCCCACGCCCATGTACGGGTGCCCGCAAACGGCTGCGCCGAGGTAATGGAGTCCGTTGAATAGGGTGTCAAACTGTATCAGTCTGTTCACCATGCTTTTCTCTTGGAAATATGCCCCAAAGCCCAATACGATATCCGTCTTGGGGTTGCTGAAGCCGCGCATCATCACGCTTATCCACCTCGGCGACTCGGGGCGGCAATCGGCATCGGTCAGCAGCAGGTAGTCGTATTTGGCGGCTTTTACGCCCAGCGTCAGAGCTAACTTCTTGCTGCTCCCCACGCGGGCATTCTTCGGCACGAAGGTCATTCGCACGCGGCTGTCGAGATTCATATAGCGCTCTATCACCTCCCGCGTACCATCCTCCGACTCATCGTCCACCACAATCACTTCGTATAGAGGATAGTCTTGCACGAGGAGCGTTTGCAAGTAATGTTCGAGATTGTACTTCTCATTGCGCGCGCAGATAATCACCGAGCAACCTTTGACGTCCGCCTCTGATGGTTCAACTGGCGTATGTCCCTTCTTCGGCTTGCGCATTGTTCGTAGCGCACCCGTCATGTAGCGCAGGTAGAAATAGAGTTGCGCGACAAAGACAAGTACAAAGACACCTGCCAAACAATATATAAGGTAGATATTCATTTAGTATGCTAATCGAACATTATCCACCCACAGCACATTGCCGTCGTGTCCCACGAACGCCTCGCATTTGCCGGAAGTGAGCATTATGACGATATGGGTGGGCGCTAATGTGGCGTCCCATCCTTCCTCTTGAATAGGCACTATCTTGCCCTTGGAGTTCATGGTGCGCATGTTCAAGTTATGCCCCATATAGGGTTCAAACCACGGCTCGGAGGTGATGTCGCCGTAGTGGATAGGCAGACGGTGGTCGTTCACCCACGTGGGTTGCGACTTGGTGATTCGCTCGTAGCCCGTGCCAACACGGATAGCATGCACAGTCCCCTTCTCATCCTCCCAACGGTGTTGGAGATAGACATACGCTTCTGCCTCATCGTGGATGTTCTGCTGCTTCTTCGGTTTAGCCATACCTTTGGCGTACCACACCCAGTTTTCCTCGGAGATACGCGCTTTGTAGTCGTAGATGAGGGCGGTTGGGCGCTTGGTGAAAGGTACGCCGAAGTCGATATTCTGATACGGGTCTTTGGCGGTGGTGATGGGTTCGATAGTCCGACCGGTGAAGAGCGTGCCGGCGGCGAGCACCTGAATATCTATCACTCCGAACACCTGCACATCCAGCATCGACACATCCAGTCGGCAGCAGGTGCCTCCACCTTCGCGGGGTTCGGGATAGACCGTCCCCGCGGCTTTCTCAATACCAATCACATTGGCATAAGCGTTGCTGCTGCCCCACGGGCTGCCGGTCTTGCCGTATGCGTAGGGTGCATTTTCACGGAGGGTGTCGGTAGGGGCTACGCAATAGAGTGTCTTGGTCTTGCCGCCCAGCAGTTTCGACTCTTTGATATAGCGCACCGTCCAATGCTCCATATCGCCGAACGGAAACGGCTCAACGGTCTCGGCATAAGCAACGAGCGTAAAGATGGAAAGGAATAAAACGGGAAGGAGTTTTCGCATAAAAGGGGACATATTACTTTAGGTTGCAGGGAGTGGTGTAGCGCACTTGTCCGTTTTGGTTGATATACTTTGCGAGGAACTTAATCTTCTGATTAACAATCATCTCAGCGGCTTGACGACCGATTTCCAATGCGCCAGCCTCGCGGAGGTGGGTATTATCAGCTTTTCCTTCGGGATACTTGGTGCATTCTCCCGGTGCGACGTTCATAAAGAAGGTCTTGCTATCGTCATCACCCATACGCTGTACCCAGTCGGTGGAGGTGGCGTGTAGGTCAAGCAGGGGCACGTTCATACGTTTTGCCACGCGGCGTGCTGCTTCGGGATAGGCTCCATGGGTGTCGTAGTAGTGTCCTTCCTTATAGGAGCGGCGGGAGACGGGTGTGCAGAGGATGACCTTGAGGTGTTTTTTCTTCGCCTGCTCAATCATGGTCATGAGGTTTTGCTCATAGTCGTTGATATTAGCATAGCGTTTGGGGTCTTCCTGCTTGGCATCGTTGTGTCCGAATTGGATGATGACGATGTCGTTGCGTTGCGCTCTCTCGAGGACTTCTGCCCATCGTCCCTCCTCCATGAAGGACTTGGTGCTCCGTCCGTTGCGGGCATGGTTTTGCACGATGATGTCATCGGTGAGATAGGTGGGGAAGAGTTGTCCCCAGCCGCGTTCAGGCGAGGCTTCCAACTCCTCTTTGTCTGCCATAGTCGAATCGCCGACCATGAAGAGGGTAACGGGTTTCTTTCCCGCCGAGATACATACTATACTTGCCATGATTGCACAGGCTACTGCCAAAATAGAATATACACGTGTTTTCATTGCTATTTAGTTTTTAATTGTTTCCAGTGCTACTTTCACGCGGCGGATGGTCTCCTCCTTGCCCAAGACGTTGGTGATTTCCCAGATATGCGGACCCCTTGCGGCACCAACGAGGCAGATACGAAAGGCGTTCATCACGATACCCACGCCGTACTCCTGTTGCGCAATCCAGCCCATGACCGCAGTGTCCAGCGCCTCTGCAGACCAGTCTTCTTGCGTTTCTAAGAGAGCAAGCAGTTCGGTCATGTGCTTGGGGCTGTCCTCTTTCCAGCGTTTCTTGAGCGATTTCTCGTCGTACTCCGTGGGGGCTACGAAGAAGAAACTCATCTGCTCCCACAGTTCGCTCACGAAGTTCACGCGCTCTTTCACCAGCCCGATGACATGCGGGAGAGCGACTTTCTGCGCCTCGGTCATATTTACCGCAGGCGAGACGCCTGCGTCCCCAGTGGTTGCCAAGAACTCCTCTGCCAACTGCTCGTTGCTGCGCAGTTGGAGGTATTGGTGGTTGAACCACTTGCCTTTCTCGAAGTCGAACTTCGCACCCGACTTGCTCACGCGCTCTAAGGAAAACTGCGCGATGAGTTCATCCATGGTGTACATCTCTTGGTCGCCGGTGTTGTGCCATCCGAGCAACGCGAGGAAGTTTATCACCGCCTCGGGGTAGTAGCCGCTCTCGCGATAGCCGCTCGACACCGTGCCGTCTTTCTGATTGTGGAACTCCAGCGGGAACACAGGGAAGCCCAGTCGGTCGCCATCGCGCTTGCTCAGTTTGCCGTTGCCGTCAGGCTTGAGCAGCAAGGGCAAGTGCGCGAAGGCGGGCATAGTGTCCTCCCAGCCGAAGGCGCGGTAGAGCAGCACGTGCAGCGGCGCACTCGGCAGCCACTCCTCGCCGCGGATGACATGGCTCACCTCCATCAAGTGGTCGTCCACGATGTTCGCGAGGTGGTAGGTCGGCAGGTCGTCTGCGCTCTTGTACAACACTTTGTCGTCCAGTATGTTTGAGTTGATGACCACCTCTCCGCGGATTAGGTCATGCACATGCACGTCCTCGTCGGGCTCTACCTTGAAGCGCACCACGTATTTCTCGCCCTGCGCGATACGCGCCTCTACCTCCTCTGCGGGCAGCGTCAGCGAGTTGCACATCTCCATGCGGGTACGTGCATCGTATTGGAAATTAGGCACTTCTGCACGTTTCTTCTCCAACTGCTCGGGGGTGTCGAAGGCGACATACGCATGCCCCGAGTCCAGCAACTGCTTCACGTACTGGTGGTATATCTCCCTGCGCTCGCTCTGGCGATAGGGACCATGCTCGCCCTTGCCGTTGGGAGCATCGAGGCAGATACCCTCGTCAATCTTGATACCGAGCCAGTCCAATGCCTCGATGATATACTCCTCCGCCCCGGGCACGAAGCGCGTGGAGTCCGTATCTTCTATACGGAGCAACATATCGCCGCCGTGCTGACGGGCAAAGAGATAGTTGTATAAGGCGGTTCTCACCCCGCCGATATGCAGCGCCCCCGTAGGCGACGGCGCAAAACGAACACGTACACGTCTTTCCATTTACGATTTACGATTTACGATTCTATCAATATATTCACAAAACGCCCGCAAAGTTACGGCTTTTTTTTCAAATATGCAAATTTCCGTTTGCATTTCATAAAAAAAAGAAATCTTTTGGGAAAAGACTAAGTTCTACGATACGAAGACGCCCCCGACCTTTTTCACAAAAATATCCAAAAATGGTAAAGTAGGCGGAGACGACTGCGCACACCGGACATAGTAATCACTAACTAATCACTAACTAATCACTAACTAATCGCTAACTAATCACTAACTAATCGCTAACTAATCACTAACTAATCACTAACTTCGGAAGTATCTCTCCATTTGGGAATATACAATGGATACTCATTATGTAATCTTTTTTGCAAGACCTTTTCAGTTTGGCACAAAGTTTGTATGTTCGTTTCACGGAGGTATCGTTGTATATGTAGTTTTCATAGTTGACGAACACAACATAAGCAACGCAAACAACGAAATAACGTAAACAACAATTACATATATATGGAGACAACAGTAGATATTCGTGCGCTGCAGGAGCGTATTGAGCGCGAGAGTTCGTTTGTAGAGGCGCTGACGATGGGTATGAACCAAGTGATTGTGGGGCAGAAACACCTCGTGGAGAGCCTGCTGATAGGCTTACTCAGCGACGGGCATATCCTCTTGGAAGGCGTGCCCGGACTGGCAAAGACCTTGGCTATCAAGACATTGGCAGACCTTATCAAGGCGGACTTCTCTCGTATTCAGTTTACACCCGACCTGCTGCCTGCCGATGTGGTAGGTACGCAGATTTACTCACAGAAGACCGAGGAGTTTCATATCAAGAAAGGTCCTATCTTCGCGAACTTCGTGCTGGCAGATGAGATCAACCGTGCGCCGGCGAAGGTGCAGTCGGCATTGCTGGAAGCCATGCAGGAGCGTCAGATAACCATCGGCGATGAGACCTTCCCGCTGGGCGACCCGTTCCTCGTACTCGCTACGCAGAACCCGATAGAGCAAGAGGGTACCTACCCCCTGCCCGAGGCGCAGACCGACCGTTTCATGCTGAAAGTGGTCATCGGATACCCGAAGAAAGAGGAGGAGCAGCAGATTATCCGTCAGAACATCGGCGGCAAGAAGCCGCATGTGCTGCCTATTCTCTCCACGGACGACATCAAGAAAGCCCGCGAGATAGTAAACGAGGTATATCTTGACGAGAAGATAGAACGCTATATCGTTGATATTGTGTTCGCTACGCGTACCCCCGAGGACTACGGATTGAAGCACCTGAAGCCTATGATACAGTTCGGCGGCTCGCCTCGTGCCAGCATCAACTTGGCGCGTGCGGCGCGTGCCTACGCCTTCATCCACCGCCGCGGATATGTCATCCCCGAGGATGTGCGTGCGGTATGCTACGACGTGCTGCGCCACCGCATCGGCTTGACCTACGAGGCAGAGGCGAACAACATGACCACCGAGGACGTGATTACCGAAGTGCTGAACGCTGTGCAAGTGCCGTAAAGGAATTATGACGCAAGAGGAGTTACTAAATAGGGTACGGAAGATAGAGATTAAGGCGCGGGGACTGAGCCGCAATATCTTCGCAGGCGAGTACCATTCGCAGTTCAAGGGGCGCGGTATGGCGTTCTCTGAGGTGCGTGAGTATCAGCCCGGGGATGACGTGCGCTCCATCGATTGGAATGTTACCGCGCGCCTGAACAAGCCCTATATCAAAGTGTTCGAGGAAGAGCGCGAGATGACGGTGATGCTCTTGGTGGACGTGTCCGGCAGTAGGAACTTCGGTACGCTGAGCGAGACCAAACGCGACATGATGGCGGAGGTGGCGGCTACGCTGGCATTCTCCACCATCGCCAACAACGACAAGGTGGGCGTTATCTTCTTCTCCGACCAAGTGGAGAAGTACATCCCCGCCAAGAAAGGTAAGTCGCACGTGCTGCATATCATCCGCGAGTTGCTCTCCTTCGAGCCTTCCTCCGCAGGCACGGATATCAACGGCGCGTTGCAGTACTTCGCCAATGCGCAGAAACGTCGCTGCACGGCTTTCCTCATCTCCGACTGCATGGACGAGGCTTTTGTCCGCGAGGCTGACAGCAAACGCATCGGGACAGTGCCCGTGGTGATAGCGGCGCACAAGCATGACCTGAACGTGGTGCAGATTTACGACCGCCGTGATGCGGAGATGCCCGATGTGGGACTGCTGAAGGTGAAAGACGCAGAGACGGGCGAGCGTATATGGGTAGATACCTCAATAGACCGAGTACGCGATGACTACGCCCGCGCATGGCAACGGCAACAGACACTGCTCGACAACCTTTTCATCAAGGCGGGCGTGAACAACATAGCCATCCGCACAGACGAAGACTACGTGAAAGCACTGATGAGACTATTTAGATAATGATGAATCTGTTATTAGCAATAATCGTTTCTGCAGCCATCGACTCGACGGCAATCTATATCGGCGACCAGACGGATATGCACCTGTGCGCTACGCTGAAGCCGACGGAGCAAGTGGCATTGCCCCGCTACGGGGAGATGCTTATTGACGGCATCGAGATAGTGGAGCGCACGGAGGTGGACTCTACCGTCCTGCAAGACGGGCGGGTGCAACTGGCGCAGACGCTGACGCTGACATCATTCAGCGATTCGCTGTTCTTCATCCCGCCGCAACCTTTCGTGAGCGGAGAAGACACGCTGTGGTCGGAGGGCTTGTCGCTCAACGTGATACAGCCCTTCGAGATAGACACCACGCTTGCCATCACCGACATCAAGCCCGTGCAACGGGCGCCGATATGGTGGTGGGGTATCATCCGCTGGGTGCTGCTGGCAATAGGTTGCGTACTCTTGGGCGTTGGGGTATGGTTCTTCCTGCGATGGGCAATGCGCCGCAAGAAAGGCGACGAGTTGCAGTTGGCAGAGGTAGAGAAACGCCCTGCCGAGGAAGTGGCGTTGGAGAAACTCGACCGTATCAAGGCGGAGAAGATTTGGCAGGAAGGCAAAGTGAAGGAGTATCAGACAGAGTTGACCGACGTCATCCGCGAGTATATAGGTCGCCGCTACGAGGTGAAGAGCACGGAGAAAACCAGCGATGAGACGTTGCGCGAACTCAAGCCGCTGATGGCAGAGCAGAAAGAACTGTTTGAGCGGCTTAGGAAGATGCTCTCGCTCGCCGACTTGGTGAAGTTCGCCAAATGGCACACCACCCCCGATGAGAACGAGAGTGCGCTGCTGACCGCCTACGATTTCGTACACGAGACCACCACTGTCCCCGCCGAAGGCGAGCTCAAAGAGGAGGAAGATATGTTCTCGCTGGAAACAAGCCACTAACCACTAATCACTGACCACTAACAATGTCATTTGCAAGTCCCGGATATTTATTTCTGCTACTGTTCCTGATACCTGTCGTGGGATGGTACATCTATGAGTTGCACAAAGCGGACGCGAGTGTGCAGATGTCGTCTGCCGCCACGCTGAAACGCAGTGCGCGTTCATGGCGCGTCTATCTGCTGCATGTGCCCTTTGTGCTGCGTGTGGCGGCTATCACGTTGCTCTCCATTGCGTTGGCGCGTCCGCAACTGACCAACCGCTGGTCGTCGGAGTCCACCGAGGGAATAGACATCATGATGGCGCTCGACATCTCGGGCACCATGCAGGCGGAAGACCTGAAACCCAACCGACTGGAAGCCGCCAAGCAGGTAGCGTCGGACTTTGTCATTGCGCGACCCAACGACCAGATAGGGCTCGTAGTCTTTGCCGGCGAGAGTTTCACACAGTGCCCGCTAACGACCGACCACGCGGTGTTGGTCAATCTGTTTAAGTCGGTGAAGTTCGGCATGATAGAGGATGGTACCGCCATCGGTTTAGGACTGGCGAATGCCGTCAACCGCATGAAAGACTCGCCCACGAAGTCGAAAGTGGTCATCCTGCTGACCGACGGCTCGAACAACCGCGGAGACATCGACCCCATCACGGCAGCGGAGATAGCCAAGACCTTCGGTATCCGCGTGTATGCCATAGGTGTAGGTTCCCACGGGCAGGCGCGTGTGCCTGTGCAGACACCCGTGGGCGTGCAATACATCACGATGGATAGCGAGTTCGACGAGACGACGCTCCAGAACATCGCTTCTATCACGGGCGGGCAATACTTCCGCGCTACGGACAACAACAGCCTGAAGCAAATTTACGAACAGATAGACCAACTGGAGAAGACCAAACTGCGTGTGCGCGAGTATGCCAAGCACACCGACACCTTCGCGCCTTTCCTCGTTGCTGCGCTACTCTGCCTGCTGGCAGAAATCCTGCTGCGCTACTTCGTCCTGCGGACGATAAGCAACTGATGGAAAAAGATAAAGGATGAAGGATAAAAGATAAAAGACGCATAACCTTCTATTATACAATTGTGTCTTTGCTCTCGGTTCCTTGCTCCACATCTCATAAGCAGGCGGGGACGCCTGCGCACCCGGACAGCGAAGCGGTCTAAAAGTTAAATAGTTAAATAGTCAAATAATATATGTTTCGTTTTGCCAATATAGACATGCTATGGTTGCTGGCAGGGGTGCCGGTGATGGTAGTAGCGTATATCTTGTATGCGCGTCGGAAACGCCGCCAGTTGGAAGCGTTTGGCGACCCTGCGCTGGTGGAGGCGCTGATGCCGAATGCGTCGCGCGTACGCCCTACAGTGAAGTTCAGCCTGCTGATGGTGGCGTATGTGTTGCTGTGTATTGCAGTGGCGCGTCCGCAATACGGACAACGCGAGGAGACGCGCAAAAGGCAAGGTATCGAGGCGATTATCGCCCTCGATATATCCAACTCGATGATGGCGGAGGACGTAGTGCCCAACCGCCTCGACAGAGCCAAGCAGATGTTGAGCAAGATGATAGACCGGATGGTGGACGACAAGGTCGGTTTAGTAGTGTTTGCCGGCGAAGCCTTCACCCAACTGCCTATCACTTGCGACTACGTCTCGGCAAAGATGTTCCTCTCTGCCATCGACCCGAGCCTTATCAAGACCCAAGGTACGGCTATCGGCGAGGCCCTCTCCACCTCCATCCGCGCTTTCGGCGGCGAGGAGACGGACGCAGGACGAGTGATTGTGCTCATCACCGATGGTGAGAACCACGAAGACGATGCCGTGGCGGTGGCGACACGCGCCAAAGAGATGGGTATCAAAATCATTGTCGTGGGCATAGGCAAACCCGAAGGGGCTCCTATCCCCATCCCGGGCACTAACGACTTCCGCAAAGATAGACAGGGCAACGTGGTGGTGTCGCGCCTGAACGAAGACATGTGCCGCGAGATAGCGCAGGCGGGCAACGGTATCTACGTCCGCTGCGACAATACCAATACCGCCATGCGTACCCTTGAGAAAGAATTAGACACCCTCGCGACCGCCGAGTTGGAGACACAGGTCTTCACCGACTACAACGAGCAGTTCCAGACCTTTGCTCTGCTGGCATTGCTGGTGCTCATCATCGACTTCTTTATCTTCAACCGCAAGAACAAATCGCTCACACGAATCAATATCTTTGGAGATTAGTGATTAGTGATTAGTGGTCAGTGGTTAGTGGTCAGATCATTATTATATTTCGGAACTATGAAAAAGATTATCAACATATTATGCCTATCTTTCTTGCTGCTGACGGCGGCGAGTCCGCTGTATGCGCAGAAGGAGTCCGGCAAAGTATTCCGCGGCAACAAGGAGTACGAGAAGCAAGACTACACCGCCGCCGAAGTGGAGTATCGCCGCGGCATAGAAGCGAACAAAGAGTCGTTTGAGGCGCACTACAACTTAGGCAACGCCCTCTTCCGACAAGATAAATATCCCGAGGCGCAAGCGGAGTTCGAGAAAGCCGCGTCGTTGCTTCCGAAAGAGGACAAAGCCCATAGGGCAGCCACGTTCCACAACTTAGGCAACGCGTTCTTTGCGCAAGAGCAATACGAGAAAGCCATTGAGGCATACAAAGAAGCCCTGCGCAACAACCCCAAGGACGATGACACGCGCTACAACCTCGTGAAAGCCATGGAGATGTTGAAGAAACAGCAAGAACAACAACAGCAACAACAGCAGAATCAGAAAGACCAACAGCAACAACAGAAAGATCAACAGCAACAACAAGAGCAGCAAGAGCAGAATCAACAACAAGAGCAAGAACAAGAGCAGCAACAGCAACAATCCGAGCCACAGGAGCAAGAGCAGAAGATGGACAAAGAGACCGCTGAGCAGATTCTGCAAGCCCTGGAACAAGACGAGCAAGAGACCCAAGAGAAACTACAACGCCAAAAAGGCACCAAACGCCGCGTAGAGAAAGATTGGTAATGTCAAAAAAAAGCAGGCGAGGACGCCTGCGTACCCGGACAAATATGAAACAAACGGCTAAGATACTATTTTTGTTGCACTGTGCACTATGCACGGTGCTTCTCCCTGTCATGGCAGACGATGCGGTGGAGTTTCGCGCGCAAGCGCCTGCCCAAGTCATCGTGGGCAAACCTTTCCAACTCACCTACACCGTCAATCAGCGTGCACGCGACCTGAAAGCGCCCGAGATGGCGGATTTTGATGTATTGGCAGGTCCCTACACCTCTACCTCAAGTTCCACCTCATTTGTCAACGGCAAGCGCACCTCCACCTACACGCAGACCTACACCTACACGCTGTTAGCACAGCGCGAAGGCACCTTTACCATACCTCCCGCCGACATCAAAGTGAGCGGCGAACGATACCAATCCAACGGCGTGCGAATCACCGTCTTGCCGCCCGATGAACAAGGAACCACGAGCCAAGAGCAAGGAGCAAGGAGTCAAGAACAAGGAGCAAGGAGCCAATCCGCCTCCGACGGGAGTATCACCTCGGAGAACCTCTTCATCCGCACCATCGTCAGCAAGACGCGCGTCCACGAGCAGGAAGCCATCTTGCTCTCCTACAAACTCTATTTTGCAGGGGTGGATGTGGCACAGTTCACCAACAATACGAAGATTCCCGAGTTCACGGGCTTCTTGAAACAAGACTTGGAGCAGGGCGACATCCAGACTGAGTTGGAGCACTACAACGGCAGGAACTACCAGACGGCAGTGCTCTACCGCACGCTGCTCTACCCCCAGCACGCGGGCGACATACAGATAGACCCCGCCACCTTCGAGGCGGTGCTCCGTGTGCAGACTCGCGCACAGGTGCGCAGTATCTTCGATGATTTCTTCGGCACCTACACCAACGTAACCAAGGCGCTCAAAGCCCCGGGTACGACCATCCACGTGGAGGCGTTGCCGAAAGGGAAACCCACAGGGTTTGCCGGCGGCGTAGGGCACTTCACCCTCTCGTCGAACATCTCGCAGACCGAGATGCAGGCGAACGAAGCGGTTACGCTGAAACTCACCATCCAAGGTACGGGCAACATGAAGTTGCTCAAGACGCCGACCGTGGACTGGCCCGAAGGTTTCGAGCCCTACGACCCGAAGGTAAGCAACAACTTCAAAGCCACTGCGGCTGGCATGGCCGGCAGCAAGACGATAGAGTATCTGGCTATCCCACGTGCTGCAGGCGAGTACACCATTCCGCCTATTACCTTTGCCTACTACGACACGCAGGAGGACGCTTACAAGACGCTCTCCACGCCCGAATATACCCTGCACGTACAGCGTGGCGCGGGCGATGAGGCGGGGACGCCCGTGGTGAACAACTACGTGAACAAAGAGGACATCAAGACCCTCGGCACGGATATCCGCTACATCTACACTGGCGAACTGGCAGCCGCCAAGCCGGCTAATCCCAATGCTCCGCTGGTGTGGCAGTATGCGTGGGCAGGGTATGTGTTGCCGCTGCTGATTGCTTGCCTGCTCTTTGCCATCTTCCACAAGCGAATCAAAGAGAATGCCGACATCACGCGCGTGCGCTCGAAGCGGGCGAACAAGGTAGCGCAGAAGCGGCTGAAGAAGGCGGCGCAACTGATGAAGACCGGCGACAGCGAGGCGTTCTACACGGAGATTGAGCGCGCCCTTTGGATGTACCTGAGCGACCGACTGAGCGTGCCGACAGCAGACCTCAACAAGGACAATATCGCCTCCATCCTGCGCGGGAAGGGTGTGGGCGAAGATATCATCGCCGAGGTCAACCGCGTGCTGTCCGATGCGGAGTTCGCCCGCTATGCGCCCGCCGCCGCACAGAGCAAAGAGCAACTGTACACCGCCGCGACGGAGATAATCGACCAACTTGAGAGCAAAGCCTGAAGGGATTTACGAATTATGAATTATGAGGGCGCATGCTCTGACCACTAACCACTGACCACTTATAGCAGGCGAGGACGCCTGCGTACCCGGACACTAACCACTGACCACTAATATGAAAAAGCCTTTTCAAATACTGATAGCCACTTGTCTGTCGTTCTTTGTTCTTTGCCCTGTATCGGCGCAGACCACCTTTGCAGACGCCAATGCGCTCTATGCCGAAGGGGAGTATGCGCAGGCAGCCGAGGCATATCGTGCCCTCATCGCCGAGTACCCTGCGGAGAGCAACCGCGAGACGCTGGCGCTACTGCAATACAACTTGGGCAACGCCTGCTTCAAACAGGGGGAGTTGGCGCAGTCTATCCTCGCCTACGAGCGGGCACTGCGGCTCAAGCCCAACTACAAAGACGCGAAGTACAACCTCGAGTTCGCCCAATCGAAGATTATTGACAACATCTCCGATACGCAGGCGTTCTTCCTAAGCAACTGGGCAAAAGCCTTCCGCAACCTGCTGGCGGAGAACACATGGCTGTGGTTCAGCGTCGGGCTGTTCGTCCTGTTTCTTGCAGGGGCGATGGTGTTCCTGCTCGGGCATGAGACATGGCTGCGCAAGACCGCTTTCTACATCGGTTGGTTGGCATTGCTGTTTAGCATTTGGAGCGGTGCGAATGCCACCTCTCTCCACCGCCGCGACGCAGCCCGTGCGGAAGCCGTCATCACGCAGGGGATCGTCAACGCCAAGTCGTCGCCCGACCGCTCCGGCACCGACCTCTTCACCGTCCACGAGGGCACGAAAGTGGAGATTCGCGAGACGCTCGGCACATGGTGCAACATCCGCGTGGGCAACAACGAAGGCTGGATGCCGCTCAACAACCTCGAACGGATATAGCCTTTACTATGACAAATCATTTTCGGACAATTACCGCATGAGTTTATTGCCTCAAGAAAAAGATGGGATTAGAAGAACTGAAAAACGATGAGCGTTATCTGCGCCTGCTGAGCGAGAAGTTTCCTTCGCGCAAGGCGGTTATCACCGAACTAATCAACCTGAAGGCCATCATCTCGCTGCCCAAAGGCACGGAGCATATCGTGAGCGACCTGCACGGCGAGAGCGGGGCTTTCGTGCATATCATCAAGAACGCTTCCGGCGTTATCCGCCGCAAGGTGGACGACATCTACGGGCTGACCCTCTCGGAGACGGAGAAACGCGCCCTCTGCGCCCTCACCTACTACCCCGAGGAGCGTATCGAACTGGTACGCAGGAGTTTGGAAGAAGACGCGTCTCAAGTTTCAAGTTTCAAGCCATACGGAGCAGGGGTGCGGCCTGGAGACCGCACCTCCATAAAAGGCGAAAAGCAAGAGTTGGACGAGGGCATGGGCACCTTCACGATGGACGAGTGGTATCGCAGGAGGCTGCACCAAGTGGTGCTCGTCGCGCGGGCGGTAACTATCAAGTACAGCCGCTCGAAGGTGCGCAAACTGCTACCGCAGGACTACGCCTACGTCATCGACGAGTTGCTCCACGAGTCGAGCATAGAGCACGACCGCACGAACTACTACAACGCTATTATCGACGCCATCGTGGAGGTGGGCTGCGCCGAGCAACTCATCATTGCCATCTCCTATCTCATCCACAGCCTTACCATCGACACGCTGCATATCGTGGGCGACATCTTCGACCGCGGACCGGGGGCGAGCCAAATCATGGACACACTCTCGTGGGTGCGCGACTACGACATCCAGTGGGGGAACCACGACATCGAGTGGATGGGCGCTATGGCGGGCAACCTCGCCCTCATCGCCACCGTGCTGCGCGTCTCTATCCGCTATGCGAACATCGAGACACTGGAGGAAGGCTACGGCATCAACCTCCTGCCACTGGCGAACTTCGCCATGGAGACCTACGGCGACGACCCTTGCACCGTCTTCCAAACCAAAGACTTTGAGAACAACCCGCGCCTGACGCGCTCCGCACAACTCATGGCGAAGATGCACAAGGCGATGGCTATCATACAGTTTAAGTTGGAGGGGCAGACCATACTCCGCCACCCCGAGTGGGAGATGGACGACCGCTTGCTGCTGGATAAGATTGACCTCGCCGCGGGCACCCTCCGCATACAGGGCACTACCTACCCTCTCACCGACCGCAACCTGCCTACCCTCAACGCGAAGGACCCATACGCGCTCTCGGCGGAGGAAGAGGAACTAATGGCGCAACTGGCGCGCTCGTTCCGCAAGTCGGAGAAGATGCAGCGCCACCTCAAACTGCTTTACCAGCACGGCTCGCTTTTCCTTGTCCGCAACGGGTTCTTGCTCTACCATGCCGCCATACCCTTGAACGCCGACGGCTCCTTCACCACAGTGGATGTCTGCGGCGAACAGGTGCGCGGACGGGCACTGATGGAGCGCATAGACGAAGTGGTGCGCACCGCCTACTACGGCACGGGCTCCGAGAAAGCCGATGCGCTGGACTATATGCTTTACCTCTGGCAGGGTGCCCACTCGCCGCTCTACAACAAAGACAAGATGACCACCTTCGAGCGCTATTTCATCGACGACGAAGCGCTGTGGAAAGAGCAGAAAGGAGCATACTACGAACTGGCAAACCGCCGCGATATATGCGAGCAGATACTGCGCGAGTTCGGGCTTGACCCCGAGACGGGGCGTATCATCAACGGGCATATCCCCGTGCGCACCATCAAGGGCGAGACCCCTATCCGCGCGGAGGGCAAGCGGTTTGTGATAGATGGCGGATTCAGCAAGCCCTACCAGGAGAAGACGGGTATCGCCGGCTACACGCTTATCTACAACAGCCACGGAATCCAACTCGTGGAGCATGAGTCGTTTGAGAGCCGCGAACAGGCTATCCTATCCGGCAGCGACATCCACAACCGCACCCTGCTCGAGGACTTCAGCCGCCACCGTATCCGCGTGCGCGACACCGACCGCGGAAAAGAACTGCAACTGCAGATAACGAACCTCCAGCACCTCCTCGCCGCTTACCAAGCCGGCATCATCAAAGAGAAAAGTTGAATTGCCTTTAGCGATTGCGGACAACACGTTTCAACACATACAAGTTCTATGATTCTAAAAAGGCTACCTAACTGCATTGTTAAGTAGCCTTTTTTCGTGGGTATGTTATACGTTGTGCAACAGACTTTTACTCAATCGTGTTGCCAAGGACATCGTAGCGGATGCCTTCGCGCTCGATCACGAGTTGTCCGTTCAGCCAGTACTTCTTTGCAGCAACGGGGGTTATTGCGGTGTTCTGAATAGTGGTTGGGAAACGATTCAGCGACTTCCATCCGCTACCGATATAGACATAGTCGCAGCCCTTCGTGCTGATGTTCGATGTTTGCGATTTACCGTTGTCGCTGAAGATCACCTTCTGCGGCAGAACGCCTGTGAACTCGTAGTACCACAATGCTTTGCCCTCAAACTGCTCGTCTGCGGCGGTCATCGCCTCGCCGGGCCATTTGGTGAAGTAGTCTTTCTTGGGGTTCTCGTCCCATGCCCAGATGTACGGCGTAGCATAGTCGCCGGCATAGTAGATACGGCATGCTTCGCCCTCCTCGGGTTGGTCGGGCTCTATCGGGTCAACGATCGGCTCATCGGGTGTGTCGTCGCTGTCGCAGAGCAGGGTAACCGTGCCGGTTACTTTCTCGCCGTTGTAGATAGCATGGTTCTGATAGGTGAGGTCATTTGTCTTTGCTTGGTCGCTACCGTTGTTCCAAATAATCTTCGTCGGGGTGCCGACCGATGCGGGAACGATCACTTTCCACATCTTATTGCCCAATTTGGTGGCTGCGACGCCGGGCCATGTGGTGCCGGTGCCTTCGCCGCCCCAGAGGTGGACATGCACATTGCTCGTGATGCCGGTACCTTCGCTGTTGAAGAATGCGCAGAGTTGGTCAGCCGAGCCGAGGCAGGGAGTGATAGGCTCTTCGGGCTCATCGGTGGAACTGCCGCCACCTGTGCTTTCACCGGGCATACCCGGGTCATCGGTCAGTTCGTCTTGTGTGCCATCCCATTCAGGGGTAGTGGTGGCGCCGGGAGTGGTGTCGTAGAGGTACTTGCCATCTACGCCAATCTTACCCGGCGCGGTGGTCTTGCTCGTGGTCAATACATACACGCGGAGGTTACCCTTGCCGGAGCAGGTGGCGGTGAGGGAGTTGTTGGTAACGGTCTTGGTGTCGCCCGTAACGCAATCTACATAGGTACCGTTCTCAATACCCGTGAAGGTAGCGCCACCGGAGATGCAGACCAGCGCGTAGGAGTCGGTGGTGGCATCGGTGTAGCGACGCTTGAAGGCGAAAGAGCCGGAGCATCCCTCGGTGCTGTACTGTCCTTTGCGCAGGGCGGGCACCGCCTGACGTATCTGGTTGAGACGGATGATATGCTTAGCCAAGGGGTGGCTCAGGGTCTGTGCCACGTTGCCCGTAGCGGTATATTTGCCGAAGTCGGTTGCCTCGATGGTGCCTTTCATGTAGCCACCATAGTAGGCGCGGCCGGTCTCGCGCAGCTCGATGTTCGGACCTAAGTCGATGGGTTTACCTTTCTGAAACTCTATCTCGGAGCCGTAGTAGATGCAGGGGATGCCGCGGAAGGTGAACATCAGCGCGAGGTTCTCTGCCCAAGTATCGGTGCCTTGGTTATAACGAACAGTCTGGCAGCAGTCGGGAGAATAATCGTGGCTATCTACGTACACCACGTTCCATGTGGCATCGTTATACATTTTGTCGTTTTCTTCCGACATCGTGTTCCATGCACCTTGTGCGTTGCAGAAGTTCCAATGCGTTGTAAAGTCGATCACGTTGAAATTGCTTGCCTTGCTATAATCGGGTGTATGGTACGTGTTGCCCTCCAAGAAAGCATTGGTAGAAGTGGGCGTGCTGCTATTCACGTCGTGGTTATCATCAACGTTCTGTGCCCAGCATGAGATGTGGTTTACGTGCGTCTTACATCCGTCTCCCTCCATCGCCACGATGTTGTCAAAAGAGGCGGGGTCATCGTCCCAATCGTAGTCTTTGCTCTCTGCCCATGTGTAGTAATACGGAGACATATTCACTTGGTTGCGATAGGTTACGTGGTTCTCACGTGCGCAGACCTCGCCGAACATATAGAAAGCCGTGCCGGCTTTCCCGCGGGCGGCGGCATTCTCTTCGCCGGCTTGGGTGAAGGCGGGGATGAAGGCTTTGTTGAATGCCAAGCGGGCAATATGTCCGCTGGTGTCGATGCGGAAACCGTCCACACCCATCTTGATAAACGCCGTGTAGCACTTCACGAGGTAGTTGTATGTAGCGGGGTTCTCGGTGTTCAAGTCCACACAGTCGCCCGCTATCTGTGCCCACCAGCGGGTCGCGTTGTCCCAGTTGAAGCCGCCGTAGTGGTGCCAGTAGTTATGCACGTCGTGGTTCTGTCCATCGGTGTTCTTCATTTGCGCCAAGCGAGCCGCATACTGGAAGCCGCCGGCTAAGGAGAGGTAGTTGTCGGGCAGTCGTCCGCCGTCTTTTTGGGTGTAAGGCACCATGCACTCATCGATATTGGCTTGGTTAGCCTCCCAGTTGCGGGTGAAGAGTTTGCAGAGGTTCTCCTCGCCGAAGTTGCCGGTGTGGTTGAGCACGATGTCGAGGATGACTTTCATGCCGCGCTCGTGCGCTGCGTCAATCAGGTCTTGGAAGAGCACGTCCTCGGTCTCGGAGTGGGTCTCGTAGCGGCGATCTACCTTCGAGAAGTTGCTGGCGTGGTAACCGTGGTAGTCGTAGCCGGAGGCGTTCTCCACCACAGGCGTAATCCAAATAGCGGTGAAGCCCAGTGCTTTGATGTAGTCGAGGCGTTCGATGACACCTTTGAAGTCTCCGCGCCACTCGGGGTCGCCTTCATTGCCCGCTTGGACTGCGTCCCAACAGTGGACGTTGTTGCTCGGGTCGCCGTCGTAGAAACGCGTGGTCATCAGGAAATAGATACTCTCGTCACGGAAGTCCGTGCGGCTGTTGAAGGTGGAGAAGGTCGCAGCCATCGAAGACAGGCACATACCCACAAAGAGCAGAAATACACTTAGTTTTTTCATGTGATAATTATTGTTGGTTGATTGATTGTTGCTATAGTTGTTATAGTTGCTATAGAGGCTATAGTTGCTATAGAGGCTATAGTTGCTATAGAGATTATAGTTGTTATAGAAGCTATAGGTTTGCACGAAGAAAGAGGTGAAGTGATTACTTCGCCTCTTTCTTCGTTATGGTAAGTTTACCAAAGCACAACCTTTTGGTTATTCACCATATAGAATCCTTGCGGGAGATAGACGGTGGTGATACCTGCTTGCAGGTCGATGGATTGCACAAGGGTGCCGTCCACGGAGTAGATGCAAACGTGCTGTGCCGTCTCGGAGCCGATATAGAGGGTTCCTTGCTCGGTGTAGAGCAGTAGGTTGCTCTCTACATTATGGATGCCCGAAGGTTGGTCGCTGCCGCTGCTCTCGGTGCTATGCGGTTCGGGGTCTGGCAATGCGCCGGTGCAAGGCTCTTCCTCTGGATAGTCAGGTGTCGGGTCAGGTTCGGGCTCGGGCTCAGCGGGTTCCTCGGGCTGAGGCACATCGGCGCAGAGGGTGGTAACGGTGCTGGTGCAACTTACATTATCCTTGTTATTGCCGGTATAGAGTCCACGCATGGTAAATGATAAGTCTTTCGTCTGTCCATTAGCACCATTCCAAATAATCATCCATTTGGTTTCATCGCCTGTTGCGTCAGCGGGAATGTTGAATTTGAAGACACCGCCCCCTAAGGCTGTTGCTGCTTTGCCCGGCCATGCGCCTACTATTTTTGTTTCTGTGTCTTTTATCCATATATACACATTTGCCGATTTGCCCCATCCTGAAGGTGCTTGGAAGAATACACAACGCTCGTCGGCTGTCTCGAGGCAGGGGGTAGCAGGTTCCTCAGTGGAGCTGCCACCGGTGCTGCCGCCTCCGTTATCGCCGAAGCGCGGGTCGAGGGCTTCTTGCTTGCCGTCCCACTTCGGGTCACCGATATTGGCTTTGCCGGTGCCATAGAGGTAGTTGCCGTCTATACCGATCTTGCCCGGGGCGGGAGTCTTTTGGGTGCTCAACACATACACGCGCATGTTACCCTTTCCTGAGCAGGTGGCGTTGAGCGTACCGTTGGTAACCGTCTTGGTGTCGCCCGTAACGCAATCCACGTAGGTACCGTTCTCCACGCCCGTGAAAGTACCGTTGCCGGAGATGCAGACCAGCGCGTAGGAGTCGGTGTTGGCATCGGTGTAGCGACGCTTGAAAGCGAAAGAGCCGGAGCATCCCTCGGTGCTGTACTGCCCTTTGCGCAGTGCGGGCACAGCCATACGAATCTTCGACAAGCGGCGGATATGGCGTGCCAAGGGGTGTTGCAGGGTCTGCGCTATGTTGCCGCATGCTTCCTCATACTCGCCAAAGTCGGTGGTGTTTACATAGCCGCTCAGGTAGCCGCCGAAGTAGGCGCGGCCGGTCTCTTGCAGCGCGATATTCGGACCTTTGTCTATTGGTTTTCCTTTCTTAAACTCTATCTCGGAGCCGTAGTAGATGCAGGGGATACCGCGGAAGGTGAACATCAGCGCGAGGTTCTCCGCCCATGTTTCTTGGCTTTTGCTGAACCGCTCGCTCTCGGGTGCGCCATCCGGTGCGTAGTCGTGGCTATCGACATAGACCACATTCCACGTGGCATCGTTGTAGTACTTGTCGCCGCTCTTTACGTTCCATGCCTCTTGGGCGCTGCAGAAGTTCCAGTGCATGGGGAAGTCAATGACGCTGAAGCCGGAAGCCTGCGAGTAGTCGGGGGTATGGTAAGCGTTGCCTTTCAGGAAAGCGTTATCCGAAGTGCGGTTGTCGCTATGCTCGCCTTGGTAGTCTTTTGCCTGCTGGTCCACGGAAGTTACATTGGTGTGGGTTCCCTTTTGTCCCTCGGGCACTACGATGCCGTTCCAAGATGTCTCGCTGGTGTCCCAAGCGTATTCCTTGGTCTCTTTCCATGTGTAGAAATAGGGCGAGAGGTTGTCGTGGTTGCGGTAGGTTACGTTGCGGTCGCGGGCGCATACCTCGCCGAACATAAAGAAGTCGCCGCCGTTGCGTTTGGCTTTGTATTCTTCTGCCAATGCTTCAAACTGCGGGATGAAGTTGTTGTTGAAGGTCAGTCGGGAGATGTGTCCGCTGGTGTCGATACGGAAGCCGTCCACACCCATCTTGATGAACTCGCCGTAGCACTTCACCAAATAGTTGGCAACATACTGGTTCTCGGTGTTGAGGTCCACGCAGTCTCCGGCAATCTGCGCCCACCAGCGGCTGTCGTCGTCCCAGTTGAAGGTGCCAAAGTGGTGCCAGTAGTTGTTCACATCGTTGTTCTTGCCATCGGTGTTCTTCATTTGCGCCAAGCGAGCCGCATACTGAAAGCCGCCGGCTAAGGAGAGGTAGTCATCGGGCAGGCGTCCGCCGTCTTTCTTCGTGTAAGGCACCATGCACTCGTCGATAGCCGATTGGTCGGCATCCCAGTCGCGGGTGAAGAGTTTGCAGAGGTTCTCCTCGCCGAAGTTGCCGGTGTGGTTGAGCACGATGTCGAGGATAATTTTCATGCCGCGCGCGTGGGCAGCGTCAATCACGTCTTGGAAGAGCACGTCTTCGCTCTCGTAGCGTTTGTCCACCTCGGAGAAGTTCATGGCATGGTAGCCGTGGTAGTCGTAGCCGGAGCCGTTGGTAACGATAGGGGTGATCCAGATAGCCGTGAAGCCGAGGGCTTTGATGTAGTCCATCTGTTTGATGAGCCCCTTGAAGTCGCCTCGCCATGCGGGGTCGCCGACGTTGTACTGCTGAGCGTCCCAGCACTGGGTGTCGTTCGACGGGTCGCCGTTGTAGAAACGAGTGGTCATCACGAAGTAGATGCTCTCGTCGCGGAAGTCGGTGCGGCTTGGGAAAGCCGTTGCCTGCAAGCCTATGCTGCATAATAGCACAGCCAGCAGAAGGGAAGTTTTTCTTTTCATGAGATATTATTGTTGATTGATTGTTGATTGTTTCTATAGTTGCTATAGTTACTATAGTTGGTATAGTAGTTATAGGGGGCATGCTTTGTCGGATGCGCAGGCGTCCTCGCCTGCTGAGAGGATAAGTTTCTTGCGGGTAGCCCGCGGGCGAGACGCCCGCGTCCCCAGTGGGCATTGCTACATCACGGCTCTTTTTCTGCTCTTTTTCTGCTCTTCCTCTGCTCTTCCTCTACTCTTCCTCTGCTCTTTGGTGCGGCCTGGAGACCGCACCTCCTTGAGGCTGCGCAGCGTTTTTTTTTAGCAGGCGGGGACGCCTGCGCACCCGGACATTTCAGCAGGCGGGGGAGTTTGCGCACGCCGGACGGCATTTCCGCAAAAAGGCTCCACAGTGTCGGGAGAACCTTTGACTATGAAGCCTTTTTGCAGGGTAGTATATATCATTATTGGATGGTTTGTCCCATCAAGTTGTAGGTAACACCCTCGCGAACGATGAGCACTTGACCATTGCGGATGATCTTGGTATAGTCTGCCTTTACTTCCGTATTGCTGATGGCGGTAGATAATTGCGACATGGCAGCCACTAAATACTTATCGCTACTATTGGTAGCGGTATTTGGCAAGTAGAGCACAACGAAATAGTCGGTAGTGGTAACATCAATGATGATATTTTTCCATTTCTCAGTATCTTTGTTCAATGCTATATCGCCCGCCAAAGCACCTTCAGCAATGTTGTCGTCGTTAGCCAGGACTTTGCTATCATCTTTCGGATTGCAGGGGAAGATTTTGAACTTGTTTGCCTCTCCGGCGGGTACTTTCACAAAAGCCATGTCGCCGCTCACGGTCATCTTCCATCCGACAGCGCCCTCCCATTTTGTATTCTTCTCATCGAAATACCAATATGCGGTCTCGGAGGGATCAGTGGGCTCAGGGTCTTCACCATTGGTGAATACACCGGTAAGCGTGATTTTGTTGGTGGAGGGGTCGAACACTACGGTCATGTTTGCATCGTAGGTAGTGCAAACGATATTATTATCATCATTACCAGTTACACCTGCAGGTGTGGATGCTAAATCGGAAAAGCCCCAACTATTATCCCACGTTCCGTCTGTGATCTTGAACTGGTACTCTTTGCCACTTACGCAAGTGGTGAAAGTCTTTGACCACGTGCCATCTGATTGTTGGTCAAGAGCCATACCTGCAGGATCCCACTGCTTTCCGAAGAGCGTGCCTGAACTACCGGCGATGTAGTAAGTTTGTGCGCTTAACGAGATTGCGCTGATGAGTGCGCAGACAAAAGAGAATATCTTTTTCATGGTAATAGTTTGTTTAGATTAGTTTGACCCTATAAATCCCCCTAAGGGGGACTTTGAATTGGAGGAGATAGTTTTTATTGATTCTTTTAGTTGCTATAGAGGCTATAGTTGTTATAGTGGCTATAGATGTTATAGTTTTCTTTTTAGCAGGCGGGGACGCCTGCGTACACCGGACAGTGCCCCGCCCCCTACCTTGATATTCACCGGACATCGCTTCACCCCGCAAGCGGGGCGGGGGAGTTTGGGCTGCCGGACTTTTTACCGCGGGCGAGACGCCCGCGTCCCCAGTGGACATTATTAGTTGCAAGCCTGCGTTTGCAGGCTTGCAACTGAAAATGGTTTGGGATTAGAAAACTTGTTGACCCATCATGTCGAAGGTCTTGCCCTCGCGAACGATGAGCACTTGACCATCGCGGATGATCTTGGTATAGGCTGCCTTTACTTCCGTATTGCTGATGGCGGTAGCAGGGCAGTTAATAACTTCTCCACTCTCATTGTAGCAAGTAGATTCCGTTGCAGTAATCTGTTTTTCTTTGTTGAGTTTGAATGTAACACCGAGAGAAGCGTTTACATCTTTGAACACCCACTCGAACCAACCAGTTTGACCAGCCACAGCAGTCATTACGGGATGATTTGTTTCCCAATTATATGCGTTTCCCTCTGCATCTTTCGTTTGGTCTGCATTCGGGCATTTATCGCCTGCACCCCACCACCAGATATTCGGAGCGGTCTCTGCTTTTACGCTAATGATAATGTCAACATAAGATACCGTAGCCCCCGGATTGTATACAGATGCCCATCGAGCCACTTCGTCATTGGCGGAATAGGTACGGTCTTTAATCTCATTGCCATCAGCATCTTTCTCTACATACGCCCAATCCGGACCACTGCAATATTTATAACCGTTTTGATTATCAGTGTCAAGGGTAATGGTGTAGTGGGTGTCATCCACCTTGGTCATTTGGGTGAATCCCCAACCCGTACAGTTACCTGCGATGTAGCAAGTGTTGGTACCTGCCGGAACGGTAACATTGTAAGTAACTGCTGCGTTGAGCGACATTGCGCAGACGAGTACGCAGACAAAAGAGAAAATCTTTTTCATGGTAAAAAAAATTTGGTTAATAATTAGGATTGTTTATCGATAAAAATGTTTCGGCGTGTGCCAAAAACGAGTGCAAAAGTACTACATTTTTTTTGAATGAGCAAGAGGAGGTGTGTTTTTTTTGCAATTTTGTGTAGAAAATGATACTTTTTGGGGCGTTTTTATGTTATAAAACATACTTTTCAGGAAGGATGGATGTAGAGGATAGTTGGGATAGGGGCTATAGTTGCTATAGATGCTATAGATGCTATAGATGCTATAGATGTTATAGATGTTATAGATGTTATAGTTGCTATAGTTTTCTTTTTAGCAGGCGGGGACGCCTGCGCACCCGGACAAGGCGCCGCAGATAGCCAAAAAGAGACCACTTGACGAGGTGACAAATGGTCTCTTGTTGTGTTGCGGAGGATGGGATCGAACCACCGACCTTCAGGTTATGAGCCTGACGAGCTGCCACTGCTCTACTCCGCGGTATAAATATCTCCGACCTCGCCTGTTCGCGACTTTGCTTATCATCAGCTCTCTCTCAACATAGCGGTCAGTCATTAGGTTTTTGGCTCTCTTCTAAACCGCTCTGCCAGTCCTCCTATAAGCGAAAGTGCGGAGACTACTTCGGAAATCGAGTGCAAAGGTACTGCTTTTTTTTGATATATGCAAATAATTTTGAAAAAAAATGCGTTTTTTGGGAAAATAGCGGTGTTTTTGTTGTTTTAGGGGGGGGGGGATAGGTGGTATAGATGGTATAGATGTTATAGATGTTATAGGGATTTTAGCAGGCGGGGACGCCTGCGCACACCGGACAATTTACCGCGGGCGAGACGCCCGCGTCCCCAGTAGAGCATTGTTGCTTCTCTGCTTCCTCTACTCTTTGGTGCGGCCTGGAGACCGCACCTCCTTTACTGCGGGAGAGACGACTGCGTACCCAGTAGAGCATTGCTGCTTTTTCTCTGCAATTTTCTTCGTTTTGATTACCTTTTTTCTTCGTGTTGTTTTCGTCTTTTTTTCGAGTCGTTTTCGAGTCGTTTTCGAGATTGATGGGTGTTGGTCTTTTTAACATGTAATTGTCATATCATTAATCATTAATTTATTACCAAGAAAACAAATTAGTCTTCATTGTGTAACTTAGCAGGCGGGGACGACTGCGCACACCGGACACGCCTGCGTACACCGGACACCTTACCGCAGGCGGGGACGACTGCGTACACCGGACAACTGCTGAAATAGTTCGCTTATATCGAACTCACGTTTAATTAGTCATTCATTACCAAAAAACAAAAACACCTATGGAGTTACCCTCAAAAAAGTGGTAGGAATTGGCAAGTAGAGATTAAAAAATGTGATTTTATTTGCGTATTTCAAATAAATGTTGTAACTTTGCGAGCCTTTGCGTAAACTGAGTGTAAATGGCATCTATTGCAAAACGAAATGAAGTACTTAGATACAATAAATAGTCCTGCGGACTTGAGGCAGTTGCCGGTGTCGGCGTTGCCGGAGGTGTGCGCGGAGGTGCGGCAGTTCATCATCGAAGAATTGAGCCACAACCCCGGGCACTTAGGCTCGTCGTTAGGCGCGATAGAGTTAACGGTGGCGTTGCACTACGTGTTCGATACGCCTGATGACCGCATCGTATGGGACGTGGGGCATCAGGCATACGCGCACAAGATACTGACCGGCAGGCGGGAGCGTTTTCATACCAATCGGCAGTTCAAGGGGCTGGCACCTTTTCCGACACCGTTAGAGAGCGAGTACGACACGTGCGTATGCGGGCACGCGAGCAATTCTATATCGGTGGCGCTCGGGATGGATATCGGGGGGAAAGTGGTTAGTGGTCAGAAGTCAGTGGTTAGTGGGAAGCATGTGGTGGCGGTGATAGGCGACGGGGCGATGACGGGCGGACTGGCGTTTGAGGGGCTGAACAACACCTCGATGCGGAAGAACGACCTGCTGATAGTGCTCAACGACAACAACATGGCGATAGACCCGCTGAAAGGCGGCTTCACACAGTATCTGCTCGACATCACCACCAGTTCGTTCTACAACCGCTGGCGCTGGCGGCTGTATCAGTTGGCCGTGCGGCTGCACCTGATGGACGAAGAGAAGAAGCAGCAGATGATGCGCCGGCATAACAACCTGAAGAGCATCCTCACCAAGCAGCCGAACAACATCTTCCAAGCGATGAACATCCGCTATTTCGGTCCGGCAGACGGGCACGATGTAGTGGACTTGGTGCGTATCATGCGCGAGATAAAGAACCACAAGGGTCCGAAAGTGCTGCATATCATCACGAAGAAAGGCAAAGGTTACGCCCCCGCGGAGCAAGACCAGACGACATGGCATGCGCCCGGGGAGTTCTGCGTGGAGACAGGCGAGCGCAAGGCTACCCATGCGGCGAAAACAGGAGTGCCGCCGCTATGGCAGGAGGTGTTCGGCGAGGAGTTGCTGGCGATGGCACGGGAAGACGCGCGCGTGGTGGGTGTTACGCCCGCGATGCCATCGGGCTGCTCGATGAGTATCATGCAGAAAGTGTTCCCCGAGAGGGTGTTTGACGTGGGGATAGCCGAGGGGCATGCGGTAACGTTCTCGGCGGGCATGGCGAAAGAGGGCGCGGTGGTGTTCTGCAATATCTATTCCTCGTTCCTGCAACGCGCCTACGACAATATCATCCACGACGTAGCGATAGCGCAGTTGCCTGTAATCCTGTGCATTGACCGCGCGGGGATAGTGGGCAACGATGGGGCGACCCACCACGGTTTGTTCGACCTCGCTTACCTCAGACCGATACCTCACCTCACTATCTGCGCTCCGCGGACGGCGGGCGACCTGCGGGCGATGATGCGCCTTGCGCCGACCTTAGGCGGCCCCGTGGCGATACGCTACCCGAGGGGGAGGAGCGTAGAGGATGAAGGATTAAGGATGAAGGATGAAAGACCAATATGTGTTGGTAAGGGAGTGTGCCTGCGGGAGGTTGTTATTACCGCGGGCGAGTTGCCCGCGTCCTCGGTAGATTTGGCAGTACTGAGCATCGGCGCGATAGGTAACACCGTGGCGGAAGCGATAGACCTGTTGGATGAAAGATTAAGGATTAAGGATAAAAGACTTAATAGCAACGACTCTGAGGGTGCGGCCTGGAGACCGCACCTCCTTGAAAACTCAGAGACGAGTGTAATAAGTCCTTCATCCTGCGTCCTTCATCCTTCATCCACCATCGCTCATTACGACATGCGGTGGCTTAAGCCGTTAGACGAAGACCTGCTACGGGAGGTGGGCGAGCGATATAAGACCATCGTAACCGTGGAGGACGGCGTGATAGACGGCGGACTGGGCAGCGCGGTGCTGGAGTGGATGGCTGACCACGGCTTCACACCCCGCGTCATCCGATTGGGCGTGCGCGACCAATTCGTAGAACACGGCAGCACGCAGGAGTTGTATCATCTGTTGAAATTAGATAAGGAAGGAATATGCGAATCGTTATTGCAGGCGCTGGAGAAGTAGGCACTCACCTTGCCAAACTGCTCTCGCGCGAAGATATGGAGATTAGTCTGTTGGATGCCAAGGCGGAACGCTTGGGCGATTTGGATGCCAACTACGACCTGCTCACGAAGGTGGGCAGTCCTACTTCGATACACGACCTCAGGGACGTGGGCGTGGGCGATGCTGACCTCTTCATCGCCGTAACCCCCTCGGAGTCGGAGAACATCACAGCGTGCCTGATAGCCAATCAGTTAGGCGTGAAGAAGACCCTTGCGCGGATAGACAACTACGAGTATCTCATCCCCGAGAACAAGCGTATCTTCGAGCAGATGGGGCTCAACCACCTTATCTACCCCGAGGTGCTGGCAGCGCACGAGATAGAGGAAGCGCTGAAAGTCAATTGGTTGCGCTATCATATCACGCTCTGCGACGGGGCATTAGAACTCTGCGTGGTCAAGGTGCGCGAAGGAGCGCAGGTGCTGGGCAAGAAGTTCCTATCCGGCTTCTTCGGACATGGATTGTATCGCGTGGTGGCTATCAAACGCGGGCAAGACACCATCATCCCGCGCGGCAACGATGAGATAATGGCGGGCGACATGGTCTATGCCGTCTGCACGCGCGAGAACATGAAAGTGCTCCGCGAGCATACCGGCAAGCAGAAACGCGAGATAAAGAACATCATCGTCTATGGCGCTTCGCGCATTGCGCAGAAAGCCGTGCAGGAACTGCCGGAGGGCATGAGTATCAAGATACTGGAAGCCAACCGCGACCTCTGCTACCATATCTCCGACAAAGTGAATAATGCGCTGATTATCAATGCGGACGGAAGCGATATGAACTCCTTGCAGGAGGAGGGCATACAAGACGCAGACGCGTTCATCGCGGTAACCGACCGTAGCGAGGCGAATATCTTTGCCTGCTTAGCGGCGAAGCGGTTTGGGGTGAAGAAGACCATCGCGGAGGTGGAGAACATCGACTATATCCCTATGGCGGAGGCGCTGGATATCGGTACGGTGCTCAACAAGAAGACCATCACCGCGGCGTATATCTACCAGATGTTGCTCGACGCGAGTGTACTCAACGTGCGCAACCTGACGAGTGCGGATGCGGAGATAGTGGAGTTTGTCGCCGCAGAGGGCAACCGTATCACCAAGCACAAGATACGCGAGTTGGACCTGCCCGAGGAGGTGAATATCGGGGCGATCGTCCGTGCGGGCGAGGGCATACTCGTAAACGGCGAGACGCTGATACTCCCGGGCGACCACGTGGTGGTCTTCTGCAAGCAGCAAGCCATACGGCAGATGGAGAGATTCTTTCGATAATTTGTAAATTTGTAAATTTGAAAGTTTAAAAATTGCCGTGCGGAACTAATCATTTTCAAATTTTCAAATTCTTAATTTTCAAATTCTAACACATGACTCGTACATTCAATAGGAAGATAGTGGTGAAGACGCTCGGTGCGCTGTTGTGTCTCGAGGCGTTGTTCATGCTGGCGCCGATGTTCACGGCACTGGCGTACCGCGAGCCGGACTTTGAGGCGTGGCTGGTGAGTACGGCTATCACCCTGCTCGCGGGCTTGATCGGGCTGCTGATAGGCAGGCGGGCGGAGCGCAAGGTAGCGGAGCGCGAGGGATACGCCATCGTGGCGCTGGTGTGGATAGTGTATTCCATCTTCGGAGTGCTGCCGTATTGGCTGAGTGGCGCGTTCTCTTCCTTCACCGACTGCTGGTTCGAGACCATGTCGGGCTTCACCACCACGGGTGCCACCATAGCGAGCGACGTGGAGAGCCTGACGCACGGCGTGCTCCTCTGGCGCAGCCTCAGCCAGTGGATGGGAGGTATGGGTATCATCGTCCTCTCGGTGGCGATACTCCCGATGTTCGGCTTGGGCGGCATGCAGTTGTACGCCGCCGAGGTGCCGGGTGTCAGTTACGAAAAACTGTCGCCGCGTATCGCCGACACAGCCAAGCACATGTGGGGCATCTATATCCTGATTACCGTGACGGAGGTAGGGTTGCTTTACCTCTTCGGCATGAGCGGTTTTGATGCCGTGTGCCACTCCCTGTCCACCACCTCTACGGGCGGGTTCTCCACAAAAAACACCAGCATAGCAGGCTTTGCGCCCGCGATACAATATACGATAGCCGTTTTCATGTTCCTATCCGGTGTGAACTTCACCTACCTCATCTATGTGCTTCGCGGGCAGCCGTCACGGTTGCTGCACGATGAGGAGACGCGATGGTATGTGCGGGCGGTGGTGCTATGCACGGTGCTGGTGATGGCGGGGTTGCTGTTCCCCTATTTCAAGCACGCGGCGGTGATGCCAGATGATTTTGCGCAGGTGAGCAGTGTGTGGGGAGCGATAGAGTGTGCTTTCCGAAAGGCGTTCTTTGTGGTGGTGACGGCAATGACGAGTTGCGGATTTGGTGCATCGGACTATTCCCATTGGCCGCATCTGCTGTGGGTGGTGGTGCTGTTCATCATGTTTATGGGTGCATCTTCCGGCTCTACGGCGGGCGGTATCAAGTGGGTGCGGTTGGGTATCTTTGCCAAATCGGCTTTGGCGGAATTGCAACGACGTATCCACCCGAATGCCATCCTTCCCGTGCGTTTTAACGGGCGCGCCGTCAGCGAGTCAACGATAAGCAATGTTATGGCGTTCTTGTTTTTCTATTTCCTTATTATCGTACTGGCAACGGTGGTGTTTGCCGCTACCGGATTGGATTTTGACGTCTCGCTGGGTACGGCGGTATCGGCAATGGGCAACATGGGAGTTACGATAGGGCAGTTCGCCCCCGCAGAAGGAACCTATGCCTCTTTCCCCGCCTTGGCGAAGTGGGTGGCTACGTTTGTGATGTTGATTGGTCGTCTGGAAATCTTCACGGTGCTCCTGCTCTTCACGAAAGCACTGTGGAAGAAATAGGGCGATTAAGTTTCAGGTTTCAAATTTTAATGTTTCAGGTTTAGGTGAAGCCCTCTCGTATTGCGATATTGATTTGGTGTGCCATCGCCCTGTTAGGGGTAATGTGTGTTGTATTGCCCGAGCGCATGCAGATAGGGGAACTCACCCTCCGATGGACTACCCTCAACAAAGTGTTGGGCGCTGAAGAACAAGGAACTAGGAGCCAAGATGAAAGATATAATAGTTTCGTCTCTGAAAATTCAAAGATGAGTGTATCTACCGCGGGCGAGACGCCCTCGTCCCCAGCAGCAAGTCCTTCTTCCTTAAACCTTGATTCAGTATCTAACGAAAGCAAACCGAATACTTCCCGAAGCACAGTGAATATCCCCACCGTGGAAGAAGTGCAAGGCGATTCCGATGTCTTGGCTGCCTTCCGTCAAGGCTTGGCGGAGGCGGACAGACGGACGGTGCGCGTGGTGCACTACGGCGACTCGCAGATAGAGGAAGACCGCATGACGCTGACCCTGCGTCGCCGATTGCAAACCGTCTACGGCGGAGGAGGAGTGGGCATGCTCCCCTTGCAGCAGACCATCCCCACGCGCACCATCAAGCAGACCCTCACCGTCAACGGCATCCGACAGACCACGCAGCAGGGACCCCGCCGCCACTTGGTTTATGGACCGAAGGTGCAACGCCGCGACGATGGTTTGTATGGTCCTATGGGGCAGGTGGCGTTTATCGGCGACACCGTACTGCAACACCAAGACAGCGCAGTTTTGCATGTAGAGCCAATGGGGAAGAAACCCTATTCCGAGACCTATTTCAACCGCCTGCGCCTTTGGACAAAAGGCGATTTCCGCTGCTATGTGAATGGAGTAGCCTGCACAGACTCTTCCGCCACCGTTCTCACATTGGCGGATAGCACCACCTCCTGCGACCTTGCGCTGGTGGGCTGCGGAGAGGTCTATGCCGTCTCTCTGGAGACAGAGAAAGGTGTTGTAGTGGACAACATCCCCATGCGCGGCTGTACAGGTACTATCTTCACCAACATCGACAGCACGCAGTTGGCTACTTTCTATCGGGAGACCAACACCCGACTGATTATCATGCAGTTCGGCGGCAATGCCATCCCCTTCAACGAGCAGCCGACCACCATCGCGGGCACGGTGCAGAGCCTGCGCAAGCAGGTGCGCTACCTGCGCCGATGTGCGCCCGAGGCAAGTATCTTGTTTGTAGGACCCGGGGATATGCTGACGCAGATAGACGGCGAGACCACGACCTACCCGCTGCTGCCCTATATGGACCGACTGCTCAAGAAGATGGCTGCGGAGGAGCACATCGCCTACTTCAGCCTCTATGAGATGATGGGCGGCAAAGACAGCATGCTGCGCTGGCAGAAAAACGGCTGGGCAGGCAGCGACGGCGTCCACTTCACCCGCCGCGGCGCCGAGATAGCAGGAGAAAAACTATCGGAATATATCTTAAAGAATTTGTAAATTATTACCTTTGCTCTGAATAGTTGGCATACAATGCACTCATAATTCCTAATTCCTAATTAGTATTGTCTTTCCTTCACCACATATTCGCTTTTGACAGCAACTCGCCGTTGCTCTTCACCCAGTTCTACTTCTGGGCGTTCTTTGCGATTGTCTATTCTATTTTCGCACTGATAGTCCGAAAGCAGACGAGTGCCCGCCTGCACCTGCGCAATGTCTTCCTGCTCTTCGTATCGTGGTTCTTCTACTACAAGACGAGCGGGCTCTTCCTGCTGATACTGGCGTTCGTAACCCTATCCGACTGGCTCATCGCCAAAGGAATTTACCGATATATCGGAAGGCAGCGATTATCAGCCGCCAAACTCCTTTTGGTCTTATCCGCGGTGATAGACTTAGGGCTATTGGCGTACTTCAAGTATGCCTACTTTTTCACCAACATGGTGAACGACCTGTTTGGTTGCTCCTTTGAAGTATTTGATATCTTTGCTTACGTAGGCAACGGCTTTCGGGCAACAGGGCGGTTCGATGTGGAGAGTATCGTGCTGCCCGTAGGCATCAGTTTCTATATCTTTCAAGTCATCTCCTACACGGCAGACGTCTATCGGGGAAAGATAAAGCCTGTGCGCAACCTGCTCGACTTCGGCTTCTACGTGTCCTTCTTTCCGCAATTAGTGGCAGGTCCGATAGTCCGCGCCGAAGAGTTCATCCCCCAGTTGTACAAGCCTTTCCACCTGAGCAGGCGGCAGTTTGGGATGGCGGTCTTTTGGATACTCAACGGACTGACGAAGAAAATCATACTGAGCGACTATTTGGCAGTGAACTTCATTGACCGCGTGTTCGACAACCCGCTGCTGTTCAGCGGCTTTGAGAACCTCTTCGCACTCTTTGCCTACTCGCTGCAAGTCTATGCCGACTTCTCCGGCTATACGGATATAGCCATCGGCGTGGCGATGTTGATGGGCTTCTACCTGCCCAAGAACTTTAACTCACCCTACAAGGCGCAGAACCCGCAGGAGTTCTGGCGCAGATGGCATATGTCGCTCTCCCGCTGGTTGAAGAACTACCTCTATATCCCGTTGGGCGGCAACCGCAATGCTACCTTCGGCACGTATTTCTGGATAGCACTCATCGCCCTCATCGCCTTGGTGCTGACAGGCTCGTGGACAGCAACGGCGGTGATTGCCACAGTGGCGGTAGTCGTAGCGCTGGTAGCATACTTCCGACCCGCTCACCGCAAACTGCTCTATGCCAACCTCAACTCGTTCATCACCATGCTACTCGGGGGACTATGGCACGGAGCCAGTTGGAACTTCATGATTTGGGGTGGACTGAACGGTATAGGGATGATAGTCAATAAGTTCTGGCGTACGATGGGCTGGAACCTACGGCTTATCCTAATGACGGTGCTAACCTTCTCCCTCATGCTCGCAGACCACTTCACCCAACTTCCCGCCATTCGGGTGTTTGTAGTTTGGGCACTCATCGTCTGGGCAGGGACGATGGTGCGATACATACATAAGGCCCTCCCCATCCCTCCCCACAAGGGAGGGGGTAAATGCTACCGCATAGCAGAGAAGATGGGAGTAGCGTGGGCTGTGTTGCAGACTTTTACGTTCATCACCTTCACGCGACTGTTCTTCCGCTCGGGTTCGAACCTTGACCCTGCCACTGCCAACCAAGTGGCATGGGAGACGGCTACCAACATGATGAACCAGATAGGCGGGGCATGGAATAGCAGTATCATCCCTGCATTCATACGGGAGTATTGGGCAGTGGTAGTGCTGTTCGTGCTGGGAATGGTGATACACTGGCTGCCCGACAAGTGGAAGCAGTGGTATCGTCTGTGCTTTGCTTCCCTACCGTTGTGGGCAATGCTGCTCGCAGTAGCCGCGGTAGTGTTCATCGTCTATCAGTTCATCACGGCAGATATGCAACCGTTCATCTATTTCCAATTCTAATCACTGACCACTAACATGTTAATCGGCATCACAGGCGGAATAGGAAGTGGCAAGTCCACGATAGCGCAGGCACTGCGCAGTCGGGGCTATGCCGTGTACGATACAGACACGGAGGCGAAGCGGATTATCGTAGAGAATCCGATGGTGCGTTCGCAGGTGGAGATGCTCTTCGGCTCGCAGGTGTTCGAGGAGGATGTTTATCGGACGCAATTAGTAGCCAAACAGGTCTTCCACCATCCCGACCTGTTGGCGGAACTGAACCATATCGTCCACCCCGCCGTAGCCTTCCACCTCAAGCAATGGGCAAAAGAGCGGACAGAGGATGAAGGATTAAGGATTAAGGATAAAAGACGAATATGTCCGAGTACGCAGGCGTCCTCGCCTGCTGAAATATGTTTTGTGGAGTCAGCTATCTTGTTTGCAAGCGGGTTGGACAAACTCTGCGACAAGATAGTGGTTGTAACCGCGCCGGAAGCGTTGCGCATAGAGCGTACCCTACAGCGTGATTATCGCGGGGAGCGGACAGCGGAGAACATCGCCAAGGTGAAGCAACGCATCGCCGCACAAGCAGAAGAAGAGTCTGCCATTGAGCATACATTGCACGCTCAATGCCAGACTCCCGAAATAGTTACCATCGTCAACGATGGCTCTGTATCAGTAGAACAGTTGACAGATAAGATATTATCTCTCTTGCAATAGGGTACCCAACAAAGTATAGGTGCGCCGATTATGAATAATCAGCAACTGGCCGTTCTGCAGCACTTTTGAAGGTGCTGCCTCGTTGGTATTGTGCTGGTATGCAGGAGTAAAGTCCTCGGTATACAAGGAGCAATCCAGCACTTGCACCAAGTGCTTGCCCGCATGCGACCCCACTGTGGAAGTGTCTGCCAGCACCTCATAGCACGCATCGGCAGTCAGGTCATTGATATCCACCGTCTGGTTGCCACGCGTCGTCCAAGTCTTACCGTTCACAAACAGGATATTCAGCGGTATGTCCGTGGTGGTGTATTCATAGAACTCTCCGTCTTGCGTAGGCGTAACGAAACGTGCCTCTATGCCATTGCCCCATACGAAAGCCGTCTGCGTATCCGTCCACTCCGGCAACACGCGCCAGCGCACTGTGATAGTAGGCTCCGGCAGCACTACTCCTAAACGGTTGCTCTCCCAAAGCGCCGCGTCGCGCATGAACTGCTGCACATGCTGCAAGTCTTGCGCCAGATCGGTATTGCCGTAGCCTTTACTCTTCCACCGCTCCGCATCGTTTACCACAGCCCCTTCGATAGACTCCACGTAGTCTTGCAGGTAGGCATTAAGGTCGGTTGTGAAGTCCACCGAATACTGCTCCCACAGCTCTTTCAGTTTGGCTTGAAAGGCAGGGAACTGCCACAGCTGCGGTGCCCACGTGTTGTGGTGCTCACGCCCCTCGTAGAAAGGTTGCGTCTTTGAATTGTTGAGCGCACTGCCAAAGTCCCAGACGGGTCCGAAATGCCATTTCTCCGTTGCCCCCATCTCGCGGTGTAGGTAGCAACTGCCGTGGAACGATTCGTAGTTATCCGTCAGTTCTTGCACAAGGAAGAAACGCGCAAGGTCGTCTATATCGAGATATTGCCATAGTTCGTCGCTCTGCTTGTCGCCATAGACAAGACTATTGATGCGCGTCATCTCCGCAGTAAGGAAATCCGTTTGTACCTGCGAAAGCACCTCCGGTTTCTTGTACGTGAAGATGATCGGCTCTCCGTCGCCCTCCGTGATGGCGACATGCGGGTCGGTATCGTAGTTGTCTATCTCCACTAGCCAGCCGCCCGTGATTGAGTCCGCGTTAGTGCAAAGGTCGGGCTGCTCGGTGATGTTCACGCGGTCTTTGTCTACGCGGATAAGTTCCGTCAAGAAATACAGTCCGCGGTAGTCGCCGTTGAGCACCAGTTCCACGGGACGTTGCTTGGGTGTCCACGGCAGTCCGAATCGTTCGGAGAGGAAGAAACCTACGGCATTGCGCATGAACCCATGCGGGTCATCCGCGTGCGCCAGCAGGGCGAAATGCTTGTTGGCTTTCAGCCCGAGCAATGCCGCTTTGCTACTGAGTTTCAGACGATAGGGCTTCTTCTCGAAGCCTTTCCAAGTCCAGTTTCCCCGCCCTTTTATCTGCAAAGCCAGCGGGCTCTCCGCCGAGCCGAAGGCGGTAACGGTACTGTCTCCCATCGGGTCAAGATAGTAGGTGGCAGTGAGATACGTCTCTTTGTCCACCACATCAGCACCATTCTCGGTATTGATAAACAGCACCGGCAGCGTACCGGAATAAGTCGTAGCTGAAAGGGTTAGTGCGAAAAACGCACAACATGAAAAAAGAAATAGTCTTTTCATAAGTCAGAAAAATTCTCGCTTATGCAATTAAGAATCAGGAATTTAGGAAAATGTCCTGCGCGCGCAGCCCCCTCCCGGGCTGCTTGCTACCTGAAACTCGCAACTTGCCCCCTGTTGGCAGGGACGCCTGCGCACGCCGGACATTCCACGGCTGTTAGTTAGAAATAGAAGTTCAGCATCAGGTTCGCACCGATATTGTCGGTAGAGAAGATGAATCCATGGCTTGCAGGGGCAACCAAATCGGTATATTCCTCCACTTGCGATGTTACATAATTCCAGCCCTCATATATCGTTTTGCGTGCCGGATTTACGGTATAACATAGATTCAAATTCACATTAGCGCCCAAAGAAATCTTCGGAGCCACAAACCATTCTACGCCCACCGAAGCATAGATACCCACTCGGTGGATTAGGTTCGTTGCTTGGTCGGACAAGATACGTGCATTGGGCATATATGGTATCGAAGACGTGGTTACCGAAGTCGGGAAAATCGTCGTGTTGTGCGAAGGAGCCTGATTGAGTTCCGTGATGGCATTACCATATTTGTAGGAGTGTGCCTCATGACCGAGTGCATACAGCACGCCGCCGCCAAACACACCCTGCACAGGCGACTGTTTGCCCACTCGATACTCAACGCCCGCCGCAATACTTCCCGACAAGCGTTTGTCCTTATAGGAATCTACCACTTTCGCCTCGCTCAAGGGATTTAGCAGCAAAGCCGCATCATCTTGGGCGTAACCATTGCGAGAATACACATTGCAGCCGAAACCTAAATTGACCTTCACTCCCAACTGGTCGGTCAGCATATAGCCGCCAACTATCGATACGATGGAAGGAGTGGGGCAAAACATCGGCTCACCTGCGAGGTTATCCAAAGAGTTAAAGGTATTTCCATTGAAGAGATTGCCAACGAATGTTGCAATAGGATCCAATGAAAATCCGACAGAGAACTCTCCTGCTTTGGGCAGGTACTCGCTATAGTCTCTCAGTTGTTTCTTCACTCGCTGCGGTTTGTCTCCCGCAGGTGCCTCTTGGGCAATGGCTGCTGCCGCCAATACCAGCGACAGCGCCAAAGTTGCTATACGTTTCATATTAATTCAAAATTAAGAATTAAGAGATCATTAGATAGGTACTAAATCTTATCGCTCAAGATAGCAGACCAGTTGTAGCCCGAAGGGGTAGAATAACTGCCAGCTTCATAGAAGAGCGCCTTGGCAGACTGCTTCACTTCAAACGTCTTTCCACTCGCAGTCGCCGACTCCTTTTTGAGGTTATTTGCACTCCTGTAATTGCCCAATAGCGTTGTCTTGGTATCAGAAGCTGGGTCAGCATAGTGCGTGAAAGCGGTATTGTTCGAGGTCTCGTTCTCCAGTTCCACAGTGAACTTCAGTTCGGTAACCCCACTCTCGATTGCCTCACTCATAGGCAATGTGAAATTAATGTTCTGTCCGCTTACCTGACGGTTCACCGTAGCAATCGAATATCCAAGCGCATCGTAAATGTATATGGTGGCTTTCATCTTGTCGGCAGTAGTCCAAGCCGCCTCGTGGCTCTTGGAAGTAGTGGACTCTATTGCCTTCTGAGCATATAGTTTGATGGTAGCATTATCTTTCTTGTTGTCCAATACATACCATTCTGCGATGTTGTTGGTCCAACTGAGCAAAGTGGTTTTCACGGAGGCGTCAGGATCGAACTGCATATAGTATGTACGCTCTGCATCCCAAGTAGCCGTTTGCGGAGTACGCAGACGAATGGAATAGGAGCCCTCCAAGGTGGTGGTAGCCTCAGCATTCTTCGGATTGTAGTAGTGCACCATCTCTTCCTCAAATACTTTAATGTTGATAGAAGGTGTTTCCAAACCGTACTGCAAATAGATAGGACATGTAACGACACCTTGCGCATCGGTCTTTACCACAGGCTTGAATGAAGTACCGTTCACCGTATAAGATACTTGCACCTTCTTGCCCGCCAAGGGCTCATAAGCGCCTCTCCAGAATCCGGTCTCTACGGGCATCATAATCGTAGAAGTCCATTGTACCTGCTCAGCCCAGCCTTCGGGTTTGGGTACCCAGCCCAACAGGTCGGTTGTGTAGTCGGTAGCAACAGAAGTAGGAGCGAAGGTATAATAGATGGTCCACTTGTTGTTCCATGTACCGTTCTCAGCCTCAATTTTATTGCGTAGAGAATACTGTCCTTCCAGCACTTCCACTTTGGAAGCCAAATAGTGTTTAAACTCATCGGTCTTATTATCAAACAGGCTGATGTTGTCTGCGTTCATCGTGCTGTTAGCCGTTTTCACAGGGATATTCACTTGGAACGTACCATCTGCAGCCACAGGAGCCACAAACGTAACCGCTCCATCGGGATAGTTCATAGTCAGTTTTGCACGCACAGAAGCCCCTTTGTAAGTACCTACACAGTAGCCCGTCTCCACAGGGAATTGCAATTTAGCCTTAACCGTTGCGGTCTCCTCATAATCAGGCACGATAACCCAACCAGCCAAATCTGCGCACCAAGTATCAGGCGTATTCGCAGGCGCAAAGCGATAATAGGTCTTGCCTAACTCATTCCATGCAGCATCTACAGCGCGAACTTTTTTGTATTGGTTATACGAACCTTCACTGAGTACCAACTGCTTGTCAGCCTTTGCATAGTGGGTGAAAGCGATGGTAGCAGGTTGATTCAGCGAAGCCGTCCAAGTCCCACCGATATGCTGACCGTCTTGGGCAGCAGGAATCGTTAATTCAAACGAGCCATCAGCATTGGTCAGCACCACAAAGCTTTGGTCGAAAGGCGACTCGGTACCACGAACGGTAACCGTTTGTGCGGTAGTTACGAACTCACCTACACCGAAACTCTTTTCAGCAGCCAAAGCGACAGATCCCTTAATCGTAGCCGAAGCTTGGAAGTTAGCGAACTGGGACTCAGCGAATACCCAACCGGCAAGATTGCGCTGCCAAGTAGCAGGCGTTTGAGGCGCCGCAGTAATATCATTGTTATATCCGGGGAGGAACTCCAACGGACGTGCACCGATGTTGCAACTAACGCCGGCAACAACTTCGGATACGTTCAGCAATGACAAGCTCTCACGCAGTTTATATACACCCGAGAGTTGTTCTTTCTTACCAGTCTCGTTCACGAAGTGTGTGAAAGTAGTCTCCGTTTTAGGCGTAACCACAGCATTGCTAACGCGGAATCCTTTTTTCAGATTCTTAATCGGCAGTTCAATTGTGAACTCACCTTTAGCATTGGTCGTTGTTCCATAGGTAAACTCGGTAGCACTCGGGCCTACTTCAGCGAAGTCCTCACCATCCTGAATGGTAATCTCAAACTGGCAGTCAGCGGCAGCCTTGTATGCACCGGTACGGAACTTCGTCTCGTATGGCAAGAGGAGCGAACCGGTAAGGATAGCGGTCTCCGCGTAGTCCTTCATATCGATTACCGTGCGGCTATAGCACAGGTCTTTGACATACACATGCTCGGGTTTGAGCGGATTGGGCAATGCGGGGACTCCCTCCACTGTAAACTTACACATACGTTTTTCGAACACCGGCTCTCCGTTCTCCATCCGTTGGAATAAAGACTGCTCAGCCGTGAACTCCTCGAAGCGCAGGGAAGCGCCGCTGACGCCCACAGCCGGAACGGGAATAGACAGCGTATAGTTGCCGGCATTGTCCACTACGCCGGAGAAGGTCTTTACGCCACTTGCTCCAGATGAATAACTTGCATACGGGATGTCCAAATAAACGGTCTTTCCCTCAGCCGGTATTTGCAACTCGGTGGTATAACCAGTACTATCCGACTGCTGTCCGATAGTGTAAGTTACATGTCCAGTGATAGTAGCCGTATCACGAATACTATCCAAAGACAACTCCGATTGACGTGGCTTGCAACCAATCAGCGCAATGGCAGCGGCTGCCAAAAAAACGAATTGTTTTTTCATAATAGTGAATGATTAAGTTAATAATAGGTCGTGAATATTTTTTTAATAAGTTTATTTTGTGATAGTTAAGTACTATCGGACTATATGTTATCAGTTCGTTGGCTCTGAGCAAAAAGTCATCAAAAAAAGTGTTCTTTAACGTATTTTTTTTAGCCTAAAAACTTGCACAAGTGGCTGATTTTTAGTATCTTTGTTGTGTATTACAATCCATCCGTGCCGTGCAAACGATTGTGCATCAACTCCGTAAAGGTCGCAAACCGGATTGTGTGAAACAAAGCGAGAAAGATTCGCTTATGCGCAAGGGGTTTTTCTCTACGGATTGCTCCATGTCGGCAAAGGAGGTGATAGATATCTATCGCTCTCGGTTCCAAATAGAGTTTCTCTTTCGGGATGCCAAGCAGTTTACCGGTCTCTGCCATTGTCAAGCGCGCGACACGAGGGCATTGGACTTTGCCTTTAACCTATCGTTAGCTGCTATCAATGTTGCCAAAGCATTTTGCAGACATTACAACCTCAACTTTTCCATTGCGGATCTTAAGTTACTGATGCACAATGCGATGATGATTGAAAGATTTTTATCCATGTTCGGCAATTTACCGAACGTGCACAAAAATCAAGGGCTAAAAGAACACTATTTCAAAGATCTCTTGCTTTACGGACTCAAAGTGTCCGCTTAGCAACATTTATAAAGTCAAATTTTTAACGGACTATTGTATAATGTTCATTCGTAGAAATCAAATTAGCCGAATGGGGTATTTGCGCCCTATATGGGCTTGTTGCAACGAAAAACAAGGGAAAGCGTTTTCTAACTATAACAATGCGGCGGATTTGTTTATGGACAATTTAGTAGGTTGAATAATTGCTGCAAAGGTACTACATTTTATGGATATGGTATATAGACAAATCTTGATTTTTTTGGTTTGTCTATGATTTATGCTTGAGCAGTATGCAAAACCCTTAACAATTTCACTTGGCTACACAGGCGTTTTTCCGCCTGACCGAGTCGCCTTTTATGAGAGGGTACTCTACTTATCTTCTTCCGATTGACGCGGCAAAGGTAGTACATTTTTTTGACATACGCAAGAGATTGTGTAAAAAAAATTTACTTTTCTACGCATTGCATTTATCTCCTTTATCAGCGTTAACTCGAAATGAGGTACCTATACATTTTCAACAAAAATTTCCAAGAATTATTCAGATATTTATTTCTTTAACATGTAATTAACGTTAATTATTCATTAATTCTTTACCAAAACCCAAATTCGTCTTTGAGTGGTGAGAGTGTTCGGTTATGTCTGCTCCATGTTTCATAAAACACTAACTAATCGTTAACTAATCACTAACTAATCACTAACTAATCACTAACTAATCACTAACTAATCACTAACTCCAATAAGATTAGGTATTTTGCTTGCTGAAAGTATTTTACTTATCCCGCACAAGTTAACTACCATAAAGCAGCAGGCGGGGACGCATGCGCTGTCAGTTGCTATGTTTAGAGAAAAAAGCATTGCTTCGATTTTTTTTGTTTTTTTGCGGAATTATTTGCATATATCTTTTTTTTGTTGTATCTTTGCGCAAAGTTTTTCCTTTGGATAAAGGATGAAGGATAAAGGATAAAAGACTTATTACCTTCGTCTATGAGGTTTTAGAGTGGAGCCTTTTGTTTTCAAGCAGGCGAGGACGCCTGCGTACCCGGACAACCTTCATCCAAAGAAACTATTTAGTCTTTAATCCTTCATCCTTTATCCTTCATCCAAGAAACATGTATATCGCCATAGCAGGAAATATCGGTGCGGGGAAGACGACGCTCACGAAGATGCTCGCTAAGCACTACGGCTGGGAGCCGCGCTTCGAGAGCGTGAAGTTCAATCCCTACCTGTCGGACTACTACACCGACATACCGCGCTGGTCGTTCTGCTTGGAGACGTATTTCCTGAAAGAGCGGTTCAAAGATATGCTCGCCATCGGGCAAGCCGAGCACACCATCGTGCAAGACCGCAGTATCTTTGAGGGCGTGTACGTGTTCGTCCGCAACAACTACCGCCGCGGCGACCTCTCTAAACGCGATTACGAGACGTACATGGAACTCTTTGAGTTGATGAAGCAGCAGATGCGGTTGCCCGACCTGATGATTTACCTGCGCAAGTCGGTGCCCGCCCTCATCGCACAGATACAGCAGCGCGGGCGAGAGTACGAGCAGACCATGCAGATAGACTACCTGCGCGACCTGAACGATGAATACGAGGACTTTATCTACCATCAATACGAAGGCAAGGTGCTGGTGATAGAATCCGATGGGCTGGACTTTGAACACCGCCCCGAGGACTTCCAACTGGTAACCAACAAGATAGACGCACAATTGTTTGGATTGTTTTAAGACTACGCTGTCGCTCCGTGTTGTAAATTTCATGTATAGAAGCGCTTACGCGCTGTAAGGCACTGCGTGTAAGGAAGCCTCTACGAGGCTGTACACGGAGTGAAACGGAGTTACCAACACGGAGTTTATTACACGGAGTGAAACGGAGTTACTAACACGAAAGTTTATATATCATGCACATCGCGGTAGCAGGAAACATCGGTTGCGGAAAGACAACCTTGACAAAGATGCTCGCCAAGCACTATGGCTGGGAGCCGAGATTCGAGAGTGTGGAGTTCAATCCCTACTTGGAGGATTTCTATGCGGATATGAGTCGCTGGTCGTTCAACCTGCAAGTGTTCTTCCTCAACAAACGCTTCAAAGACGTGGTTGAGATAACCCAATCGGATAAGTACATCATCCAAGACCGTACTATCTACGAGGATGCGCGGATTTTCGCGCCTAACCTCCACGACCAAGGTTACATGTCCGACCGCGACTTCGACAACTATCGCGACCTCTTCGACCTGATGATGTCGCTCGTGAAGATGCCCGACCTGATGATTTACATCCGCTCGTCCATCCCCACCCTCGTGGCGCAGATTCAGAAACGCGGACGCGCCTACGAGTCCACCATGCGCATCGACTACCTGCAAGGACTGAGCGACAAATACGAGGCGTGGATTAGCGAGTACAAAGGTAAGTTGCTCATCATCGACGGCGACAAGATAAAGTTCGGCGACAACGCCGAAGACTTCCGCTGGGTAACCGACCATATCGACGCCGAACTGTTCGGTCTCTTCCCCTTCGAAGCCGAGACCGGTGTGGGGAGGGAGATATAGAGGATAAAGGATACAGGATGAAGGATAAAAGACTTATTACCTTCGTCTATGAGTTTCAAAGTCGGTACTATTTAGTCCTTCATCCTGTTTCCTTCATCCTTGATCCAATAAAACAATTTAGTCTTTAATCCTTAATCTTTCAGTGAGCGCAGCGAACGGTCTTTAATCTCCTATGCAACATTTCCTCGATTATATTGCCATTGAGCGGCACTATTCGCCGAAGACGGTCAGCGCTTATCACGATGACCTGCGGGATTTCTGCCGCTTCCTCGGCGTGGAGCCCGAGCAATATGATCCGAAGATGGTGGATGAGGAGGACGTGAAAGCATGGATGATGCACATGCTCGATGAGCAGAAACAGTCCGTCCGCAGCGTCAAACGGCGACTGTCCAGCCTGCGGTCATTCTATAAATACTTGCTCCGCATGGGGCGCGTGGAGAAAGACATCACGCAGCGCGTCATCGCCCCCAAAGCCGACAAGCCGCTGCCCGTCTTCTTCCGCGAGAGCGAGATGGAGCAAGCCACGGAGATGGACTTCGCCGCCGATGATTTCTGCTCTGCCCGCGACTGCCTCATCATCGAACTGCTCTACCAAACGGGCATGCGTCGCGCGGAGTTATGCCACCTCATACCCGCCGACATCGACCTCACGCAGAAACAGATACGCGTGTTCGGCAAACGCCGCAAAGAGCGCGTCATCCCCATCGGCGACACCCTCGCCAGCCAGATACAGACCTACCTCGGGTTTCGCGAGGAGTTAGACGCGCAAGGCAATGGAGGTGCGCTCTCTATGCCGCACCAAGGGGACACCAATACTACCACGGTGCGGCCTGGAGACCGCACCTCCATTGGCACCGAAACCCTCCCCCTCCTCCTGAAGCAGACCCGAAAGGAGGAGATAAAGCCCCTGACGGAGAGCGATATCTACCGTATCGTGCGGTCGCGCATGGGCGAGGTCAGCACCCTCAAGAAACACTCCCCACACGTGCTGCGACATACCTTCGCCACCACCATGCTCAACCACGGCGCCGACATCCGCACCATACAGACCCTGCTCGGACACGCCTCTCTCAGCACCACGCAGGTCTATACCCACACCACCTTCGAGCAAGTGCAGAAAGCCTACCAACACACCCACCCGAGAGCGAAGCTAATTGATAGTTAATAGTTATTAGTTAATAGTTAATATTGCATTGTAAACCACAACGAGATATTAACTAAGTAACTATTAACTATCAACGAGATATTAACTGATAACTAATAATTATCAACTATTCACTATCAACGAGATATTAACTATTAACTAATAACTATTAACTACTATGAAACTCAACACACAAGCCGTCAATTTTGACATTGCTGACCGGCTGTCAGCCCACATCGAGAAGAAAACCCGTCGTTATGAGAAACTGCTGCCCGAGGCTGCCGAGATGGAGATTCGCCTGACCGTCATCAAACGTGAGACCAACCTCAATAAAGAGGCAACCATCCGCGTGCGCGGTATCGGCAACGAACTCTTCGCCGAGAAGGTATGCGACACCTTCGAGCAGGCGGTGGACGAGGCACTGGATGCACTCGACCGCCAGATAGAGAAGCATAATGCGAAATAAACTCCTGCCCAACCTTTCCACTAAACGCCATCAAGAACGCGGGCGATTTGCCCGCCGTTCTCTTTGGGGTGGCACAATGCGTCTGGCATTGTGCATTGGCTTTTTGATATGTAGCCTCGTGCTCTCAGCCGGCGAGGTCATTCTCGTGGGCGATGTGCTGAACGAGGCAACGGGCGAGCCTATCCCCAACGTGCACCTCTACCTGCAAGGGACGCAGCAGGGGACGGTCACCAACGACGAGGGCAGTTTCTGCCTGAAAGCCGACATCGACCGCAAGCGACGGCTCATCATCTCCGCCGTCGGCTACCACACCCAGCGCTACGACATCGAGCCGAACACCATGGCAGGCATGCAGGTGCTGCTGCGCGAGAAGACGAACCTCCTGGCGGAGGTGGTCGCCCTACCGGGCGAGAACCCCGCCATCCCCCTCATCGCCCAAGTGCGCGCCCATCGCCCCGAGAACGACAGGACGTTACAGAGCCAAGAACCAAGAGCCAAGAGCCAAGAACCAAGAACCAAGAGCCAAGACTTATCGGGCGCCACAGAGCGGACATGGGTCGCCTCTACCGAACTGTATATCAGCCACATTGGAAAGCGGCAACTGCAACGCCATCTATGGAAGAGCCTGCGGGCGGGCTTGCTCACCACCGACGACTCCACTTTCCTCCTGCCTCTCTATCGCTCCACCCAACCCGTGCAACTCATCGGCAAGGGCATGCGCCCTGCAGGCGAGAAACAGGAGCAGGCACTCATCCTCTCCGCCTCCGACTACTCCGTCCTGCTCACCCCGCCGCAGAACCTCAATTTCTACCTCAACTCCCTCGACATCCTCGGCGAGAGTTTCCTCTCGCCGCTCGCTTCCTCCGGCAACACCTACTACCACTATTATCTCGCCGACTCCGTGGCAGGCGCGTACTTGGTGCATTTCCGCACGAAGAATCCTTTTTACGCCACCTTCAACGGCGAGATGTGGATAGACTCCGCCACCTATGCCGTGCGGTCGGTCTATGCCGAGGTGCCGGCGCAGAGCCGCGTGAACTATCTGAGCCAGCTGCAGATACGCCAGCAGTTCGCCCCCAACCACAGCCTGACCCGTGAGCAGATAAGTGTCCTGCTCGACTTCGCCGTCAAGACCGACACCACCCACCTCTTCCCCACCGTACTGCTGAGGACGGAGGTGGTGGAGCAAGGAACAAGGAACCAAGAACAAAGACTAAATAGTTCTGTGAAGGAAGGATTAAGGACGCAGGATGAAAGACTAAATAGCAACGACTCTGAAAACTCAGATACGAATGTAACAAGTCCTTCATCCTGTGTCCTTAATCCTTCATCCCCATTAGATTCTCTCCCCCTCATCCGTGTGGCGAAGTTCGCGGCGACGGTGCTCACTACAGGCTATATCCCTACGGGCACGTGCATAGACATCGGCAACATCCGCGAGATACTCGACTTCGGCGAGAGCGAGTACGTGCATCTCGGCTTGCCGCTACGCACCAACGAGCGGCTGTGGAAAAACGTGTCCTTAGAAGCCGCAGCGGGCTATGGCTTCCACGACCAACGATGGAAAGGGCTCGGGAAGATAAGTATCAACCTGCCCACGCAGCGGCGCAACATCCTGCGCATTGAGTACCAAGACCATTATATCGCCACCGAGGTGGACGGTATGTACCCGTACTACCACGAGAACTTCTTCGGCAAGCGGCAGTTCGACATCACCTCGTTCCTCTTCCGCAACCTCTACACCAACGCGCAAGCGATGAACACCTATTCGCGGCAACGCGAGTTCCGCATAGAGACCGAGAACGACTGGAGCGACCTGCTCGAGACCAGCCTCTACGCCCACATCGGCAGATGGGACCCGTGGTACACAGCGCAAGCCGCCAACAACCTCGCGCCCGGCATCCTCGCTACTGAACCCTATCGCTACCAATCCATCGGCGCCGTCTTCCGCCTCAGTTGGGGCGAGCGCAAAGTGGACGGCTATTTCTTGCGCCGCTATGTCCACAGCCAATACCCCACCCTCTTCCTCTCCGCCGAGGCAGGAAGCGTGCAGGAACAAGGAACAAGGAACCAAGAGCAAGGATTTATTCGTTTCGATTCTGAGAGGGGGGCGGGCGGCTATTCCCTTTATGCCAAACTGCAAGTGCTCGTCAAGCAACGGGCGCGGTTGGGTATGGGCGGCACCCTCGACTGGGCGTTCTCCGCGGGCTATATCTTCGGCGATGTGCCCTACCCTATGCACCACCATTTCGAGGGCAACCAGTCGTATGCCTTCGACCCCTACCGCTTCACCCTGATGAACAACCTGCAATACAGCGCCCGCGGCTGGCTCTCGCTCCACGCGCTCTGGGACGGGCAGGGCGTGCTCTTCAACCTCATCCCGGGCATTCGCTACTGCCGGCTGCACGAACTCGTGGACTTCAAACTGGCGTGGGGCGACGGCGACCTGCTTCGCAGTCCCTACACCGAGGTGGGCGTCGGCATTGGCAATATCTTCCGCGTGGGTGAGGTGTATGCCGTCTGGCGGCTCACCCACCGCCACGACCTCACCGCCCCCACATGGGGCATCCGCTTCCGATTCAAACTGGGGTTGTGATTAGTTCTGCACCCGATGAGTTATGTCGCCCCTTC
>JAEDGZ010000017.1 GCA_016297215.1 Paludibacteraceae bacterium
TTCTTAATCTCGATAATTTTTACTTTTTCCATGGTATTTTTAGACATTCGTCCAAGTCGGGTGCAAAGGTACAACATTTTTTAGATATATGCAAGCAAATCGACTAATTATATTTAAAAAACACCATTCTTTCCGTAATCTCTGTTCTCGTCATACCAACGAAATAAGTCACTGCAACCCCACTCTGTCTTTAGATGAGTAGTCAACTTAGCCGTTTTTTTTACATAGCCAGGATAGAGCTTGTATCTTTTTTAGCAAAAAATCAAGTAAATAAAAATACAAGCTATGTTATTTAGCGTTTTAGTTCGTTAATTATCTCTTCATCTGCCGGCAACCACTTCACCGAGTCTAAGTCTTTGTCTTTGAGCCATTTGGCCGCTTCGTGCTCCAAAAGTGTGACGTGACTTCCGGATAGTTTGCACTTGAAACAATGCATCGTCAGATGAAAAGCAGGGTAGTCATAATCTATCGTCCGCAATAGTTCACCGACTTCTATCTCAGCATCTAACTCCTCGCGTATCTCGCGTTTCAAAGCTTGTTGTGGTGTTTCTCCGGATTCCATCTTACCTCCTGGAAACTCCCACCAATCCTTCCACTCGCCGTATCCTCGTTGCGTAGCAAAGATCCGTCCTTGCTCGTCGAAGATAACCGCTGCAACTACTTCGATTGATTTCATCATGAGTGATTATTGCATTTTCGATATTTCTTCCAAATGCTCAAGCAAGTATTTCTGAGCTTCGCGGTTGTAGAGAGTAATAAGGTAATGGCCTCCATTTCTTTCCCTATCTTCAGAATAGATACCCATCTTATTTCCTTTCTCTGTAGCAACTTTATATGAACGTCCTTTGCTATCTGGTTCACTTTCATATAGCAAGCCTTCTTTTAACAGCCAATTTATCAACGACGTATTGCTTATCGCTTGCATGTTTTCGGGAAGAAGATTCTTTATCTCTCGAGCAAAAGCAGAAATAGAGATAGCGTCGACATAGTTATATTTTTCTACTTGTATGGCAGAAGAGGCAAAAGGCTTATTTCTGGTGGGATCAACTTTTGTTGTTTTCTCTGTATGTTTGCTTAATAATTCCGCTACATAGAAAAGACAACGCGAGATATGTACGTTATTCACCACATCCTCTTCTTTGACAGCATTTCCAGTAAGAGGATTGATGCCATTTGCTAACTTGCGAACCCAATCTTGGGCCATCAATATTTTGTCTCTTTCGTCCATTTTGGGTAATAATCTATTGTTGTTTTATTAAAATCATATTTGCGAGGCAGACTGCAACTTCCTCTTTTTCTTCTTTCGGACGCCATGCCAGAACATAACTTACCTCTGCATCAGAAACGGCATAACCTTTATTCTCTAACTCTGTTAGACGTTGACACATTCCGCTGGAAAGCTTAGCGATTTTATCTCCATTAGGTAGCGTAAGGAAACCATCTGTGTATTCCAATTTATAACCGCTTTGCTGTTGCAACACTCTATTTTTTAGACCTCGGAAGAAATCCAGATAAACATCCTTCATTGATAGCGATATAAATCTAAACTGAGTGGATCTGAAATAGGCGTCATCGTTGTATATATAGAGATTGTGCTTTGCACGTGTAATACCAACATATATTGCCCTAATCATGTTTGGATCATTAGTATGCACAGTACCCCCGATAAAAAGATGAACCGAATCAAATTCACGCCCTTTGGCTTTGTGAATTGTACTTACAAATACTGTATTCTTTTCCGTTGCTATAAAGTCCTCAATGTCCGATTCAAGAGCAAATTCCGATAAATCACTTTGATAGAATGTATGCTGAGAAGTTTCATGAGTTGTTTCAAAGTCATGGAAGAAATGACGCATGACCTCTATGCACTTACTATTTGCGTACATCTGCTCAGTTTTTGATTTCGCCTCGCTCCATTCTGTTTTTCCAATTACACCACCATGGATCTGTGCCAGTTGCTTTAAAAAGTAACGTACCTCAGCAAGGTTTATGAAACGGAAACCATCTGTTGCCTGTATTAATTTAACATGCTTACCTTGTTTTTCCAACTGACACGCAACTTGAAGTGCTTGTTCATTGGTAATAGTAAGTACTGCCGTAGTGCCTGTTAGTTTATCTGGAAGTGCGAAACGCAAGGAATCAACGTAAGATATAACATTTCCTTTTTCTTTGGAAACAGGCACAATCGGTGTATTTTTCATTCGGTTGCAAAGCTGTCGGATATAATGATTAGCATAACCTACGATGTAACTATCGGAACGATAATTATCAACCATTTCATAGAATGTAGCACCGTAATCAGTAATCAGAGACTTAAAATAGTCCGAGTTACTACCCCTGAACGCATATATATTTTGATCATCATCGCCTACAGCAATTACTCTCATTTCGTCATTGCGTTTCATAAGGGCTTGTACCAAGCGGAAATCATCTTGCCCCATATCTTGTGCTTCATCGATGACAAGTACGCTTTTAGCAATCTTACTTTCTTCCACTTCTCCATTTTCTATCATTTCAGCAGCACGACGAACAACACTATCAACCTCTTCTAACGTTCCTTTATGTCCGACTAAATCAAAACTATATGAATGGAAGGTATTTATTTCCACATAGTTAGCAGCATCTTTTACAAGTTCTTTTAGACGTAGTTTGAACTCCGTTGCAGCGGCACGAGAGAATGTCAGCATTAAGAGTTGTTCGTGCTTAACATCCTCAAGAAGTAACAATGATGCCAGTTTATGAACCAATACACGAGTTTTTCCACTACCTGGACCTGCAGCGACAATTATATATTTGCTCTGTTTGTCGTCCATTATCTGCTTTTGGCGTTCGCTCAAGGTCTTGAATATCTGTTCATACTTGGCCGGTGTGATATTCTTTGTGATCTGGACGCGCCTTTCTCCTTTGAAATATCGATTGATAAATTCACGATAATCCATGAGAAAATAGTCATTTACAAACTTAAGTGCAGCGGAATAATCATTAACCATCATGTTGGCATACTCACCAACAATGTGGATCTGCTGTATTCTTTGTTTGTAAAATTCGTCCAAAAGTCTATATTGGTCTTTATTGTATCTGCGGGAAGTTTCAACAACTCTTTGTAATTGCATGGTATTGTATATAACCATGAATCCACCATCTATTTTAATGGCCTCAATTTTGCTTAAATAAAGCAATGCCTCCTCCATAAGACCAATAGTTACTTTATCATTCGGATCAAATGATAATAGCTGTTGTGCGGAATTATATCGATTAAGCAAATCAACCATAGAAAAAGACACTGTTTTATCATTTGCCATTGACACAAGGGCTTTTGCCAAGAATCGACAAAGCTCCATTCTGCGTTCAAATCTGGCAATGGTAATATCTCTTTCTGATTGTAGTTGCAAGCTTACACTTTCGCTTGCGGTATGTTCTTCTTTCCGTATATATTCTTTTACAAGTAAGAAATGCAAGAGTGTTCGAATACGCTTTATATTACTATGCGGATTGCCTGCTGCTTGTGCTTCTTCGTTTAATTGCTTATAGTTATATGTTGCTGTGCCTTGAATACGTTCAATGAGAAAACGTTCCAGTCGCAACATCTCCTCTAGTATTATATTGATATTTGCACGATCAATATATGCCTGCATATCCAGAGTATCAGCTAAGATTCCTTCTTGCCGCATTAGATTGATGTTACGAATAACAACTTCTTTTTTCATGCCGAGTTTATCTGCTAGCCAATCAACTCTACTTTCTGCTTCTGCTCCTCGACTTTCGGTTGTTGCATGGCTACTAATCAGCGAACGAATTATGCGCGCAGCGTCCTCGCGCGCAGAATCATCAAACAATTGTGAAGCGGTTAATCGTTGTCGGGCTTCATCCATAGAACGGACTTTAATACCTGTAGCAAAAACCCGAGCCGAATTGCTGCTTCGGTTGATATATCCGGCTTGTTCCAAAGCAGTTACCGCGCCCCGTACACGAGTTTCGATTTCTTTGCTATCATCGCTCACCCAACCTGCTTGCCGAGCAATATCAAGGGGTGAGCAACTAATCTTATCCCGTTTTGCAGTTAGGTCTCGAATCGCACGCCAAACTTGCTGTATCTCACTAATGGAAAGTTTGGTTTGATTCAGTAGTATAAAATGTTTGTCAAGATCGGTATCATCATACAAAACGTAACATTCTGCTTGCAGATGAGGGTCTCTTCCTGCACGTCCGGATTCTTGCACATAGTTTTCCAAGGAATCGCTTATATCATAATGAATAACCAACCCGACATCTTTTTTATCCACGCCCATCCCGAATGCAGATGTAGCCACAATAACCTGTGCTTCATCATTCATAAACGCATTTTGGTTAGCTACTTTGTCGGTTGTCTCCATTTTTCCGTTGAAAGGAAGCGCATTGATGTTATCGCGTTGAAGGCGTTCCGCTAATTCCTTTGTCCGTTTTGTACGTGAAGCATATACTATAGTCGGACAAGTGTGTCCGGAAATCAAATCACGTAGTCTCAAATACTTTTCTTCCGGCGTGTCCGCATGGATTACGGTATAATGCAAATTCTTGCGTTCTGTTTTTGTCGCAAAAATCTTCAAATCCAAACCTAATTTTTGCTTGAAGTAATCACATATATCGCTTACTACTTTTTGTTTGGCAGTTGCAGTAAAGCAAGAAACAGCGATAGGATTTTTCTGCTGTTTCTTTTCTTGCATTTCACGAATGAAATCACCTATATAGAGATAGTCTGTTCTAAAATCTTGCCCCCATGCTGAAAAACAATGTGCTTCGTCAATAACAAACCGCACTACGTTGCGTCCCATCAACAGACGCTCGATAGTTTTGCTACGAAGCATTTCCGGTGCAATGTATAGAATGTTGGCCGTTCCATCCGATACTTGGTCTATTGCTGTTGCACGCTCAATGGGGTCTAAAAGTCCATTAATGGTAACTACTTCACTTATTCCTCTTGCCGCAAGGTTGTCCACTTGATCCTTCATGAGACTCTGCAATGGAGAAATAACGACCGTCAAACCATGCACATTACGACCAGCCATCAATGCCGGCAATTGGAATGTTAAGCTTTTTCCTCCGCCGGTGGGGAAGATAGTCAATAGTGATTCACCTCTTAAGGCAGACTCTACTGCACGCTGCTGCATGGGCTCTCCATCAAATACGCGAAATTCATCGTATCCGAAGAATTCTTTAAGACCAATGGGAGCATCGAACTTCTTTTTGCAATAATCACATTCCCCACAAGGTGTATTACATAAGAATGTCATTACATTATTGACCTTGGGATAATTACGCAATACCCATGCAGGAGTAAGAGAAGAAATATCTGCGGCATCAATAATCGCCAGCGCATAAGCGAGTTCAACGGGATAGTGTTTGGCAACAGCTTCGATGTTTGCATGCTCGCAGATTTGGCCTTGATATTCCTTTCGGATAAGTGTACCTATATTGTTTTGTGTGAGATTTTCTTGATCTATCCACTGTAGAAATCCTTTAAATTCAGGAATGTTGCTAAGCAGTTGAGAAAAGATCTCTCTCTTAGAATAAGGTAGCGTTTTCCAAGCTGTTACCTCATCATAAAACAGATCCCGCGCCTTTAGAGAATCGTTAACAGGATTATTAAGTTCATCTACCTGTAACTTGTCGTCTTTCAATAGTTTGTGATATGGCTTGCAGGGGAAAAGTAGTGGAGATAACGGAAGAGTATCGATGAAAATGTAATTTTGGGACAGATTGAGATATTTTAAATCATGGTTCAGGATATTATGCCCGCATAATGTGTCGCAATCCACTATAAAAGCCGTGAATTCAGAAGCAGAATGCGTATGCAGTACTGCTCCGGTTTCTTTAACAGCTCCATAGTCATAAACCTTTTTGCTGTTAAATCCGACTTCTATGTCTATAAATGCTATCAAGGATTTATTTCAATACTTTAGATTTCTTCTATTCCTAAACTTTTCAGATATTCGTATGTGCCATTATAGAACTCAGGTAAGCGAGTTGCGTCTTCGGGGAAACCTTCTGGAGTAATACGGTCATTGCCGGCAGGGACACAGATTATCATTCCTTGACGAGCACGTGTAAGAAGGACACGGTATGCGTTAATAAGGTATGCTTGACGGTCAGATTTCTTGATATTATTCCACTTATTACCACCGTTGAATTCGAAGAAATTCCATCCGTTTGGCGTATAGCGCAAGTCACCATCCCAAACCACGCAAGTCCAATCTAACTCTAAGCCTTGTACATCAAACTCCGAGGCGGCATCTTCCAAGAAAAGCGACGAACGCACATCGTTGATATCATCCAAGAACCAATGCACCGTGTCTGGTTTGCAGCGGACATCAATCGCAAGCGGTTTGAGTCGATAGGCCTTGGATGAGACTAACAGCCCGTAGCGCTCGTTTCCTCGTGCGTGGGTACGCAGCCATTCTTTGGCCTTGTTCAGATCACGCGTTAAGGCAATCGGGTAGCGGTCAGCGATGTCTGCATATATCTTGCGGACGTTTTCTGCGTCTCCGTCGAGTAGATAATGCACCATATTGGACAAACTCTCTGCACGGAACGAACGCATCGAAACCGCCAGATGCAGGTCGTCAGAAAAAGTCTTATTGGGGTTATTCTCCAGAAGTTCTGATACCTTCCCCTCTGCGTATTCTTTAGCGGTGAGTTGCGAGGATATATAAACTTTCCAATTTGGAAAGGTCTCATTGAGCGCACGTATCCATTCACCTATACCGGCTTCGCCTGTGTTAATCTCCTGACCGCCACCAACGAGGCAAACAATAACCGCCCAATCGGGTCGCTGATCCAAAGACCAAATAAGGAACTCACCTTCCGACATGGGGAAGTTTGCGAAACCTTTCTTACGGCTCAGCCAATTCGCGATGTGTTCTTTATCCCATGAACGCTGTGCTTCATCGAAAATAGCGATATTCTCCACCTCTCCATAACCGGCTTCTGGGTCTTTTAATTCCTTTGTAGGGTCAATCTCCAGAGTACCATTCACTACCTTTACCTTGTTGAGCATATTATCGCGGTAGCGGTGGATGATTTGGATAAAACGCTTTACTTCGCGTTCTGCTTCTTTCTTGGTGATCTTCTTTCCATTCTCCTTCTCCTGTGCCTGTTTGTCGCGTGTCAGGGCTTCTGTCAGCACTTGCACTAAAGGTCCGTTCCCTGAGAGATAAACAGCTAAGTCTTGTTTCTCCTGTTGTACGGCTACATTCAACCCCACTAAAGTCTTACCTGCGCCCGGCACGCCTGTGACGAAACAGATACTTTTGCCTCCACAGGCTTTGGTGTCGCGGATGACTTGGCGTACATAGCGCGTGGTGGTCTCTAACTGGGCGCCTTCCGCTTCGCTTTTGGTGATGTTCTCTACGCTATGATTGAGATAAAGCGACCGTGCTGCTTCAATGATAGTGGGTGTCGGGGCATAACGGCTACGAGACCAATCATCCAAAGAGACGGCATAGTGTTTGGGTTCTAATGGTTGCGATAAAACCAACTCAAAGACATCTTTTAGATGAGCTGCATTGGTTAATAGAGGCTCGTAGATACCATCGTCATAATGCGAGGGTTGGCAGAGAGTAGAAAAGGCTGTTTCTTCGGTTGCAACCAAAATAGGGATGATCCATCGGTCGGCGCTGCCTTGGTGGAAATTCTTGAGGTCTAAGGCATAGTCGAGCACCTGATCTACGTCTTGGTGCTTGAATTCTTCTTCACCGGCTTTGAATTCCACTACAAAGACCCGCTCTCGGAGAAGAACCACCACGTCAATGCGCTTGCCTAAACGCGGAATGGTATATTCGAAGATGATGTGCGCGGGCTCGTTGGAGTATGGCGCAAGCAAATTCTTCATAATGGTTATTTCATGCTCCCAAGCGAACTTCTGAGTGGACGCGGTATCCTTCTCATCTGCAAGCGACATTTGACCGAAGATAGAGTTGGTATCTTCTGCAAGGAATGTTGCTATGTTTGCTTGGTAGAAATAACGGTTGGTCATAGTATATGCTGATTGTATTTATTTATCGCTCTTTTTCTTTCTTGGTTTTGTGGTTTTCTTTTTGGGCTCAATTTCGCTATAATCATAGTTAAATACCATGTCCGTATCCAATTCATTGAAAGAATAAGGTCCTTTCCCTTTAAGCATGTTCTTTAACTCATCGGGAACTTGTTTAAAGGTGGTAACTGTGATCTTCTCTGTTAAGAAATCCGGACATTGTGGCGGTTCTTGACCGATGCTTTGGCTGAGTGTAGATTGCATATCGTAGCGCATCTGAGCCAGAATGAGCGTAAAGAATGCATAGCATTTAAAATAATTGCGCAACCAGAAAAGACTAAGATTCCGTATTCTATTCTTCTGAGAATCCTTTTCATCAGGATCAAATAATTTTTCTACTCTTTCATTTTTTTTATTTTCCCATGCTTTGCGAATTTCGAGGAGATCATCTAAACAAGTATGATCAACGGTAGGAAAGAGTTGATTGCAATCATGTAGTGTAGATAATATAAGCAGTTGATTATCCAGTTGGCGAAGCGTTTTGTTGCACTCGTCCAGAGCTTTGTCTTCATTAAGTTCATCGAAGAGAGCAGTGGACATGAGCCTTTCTGCCAGCGCTTCTACTTTATTGAAGATCTCTTGTTGGCGTTCGAGTTGGTACTTGAGCGCATCATAACGGAGAGCCTCTTTCTGGCGTTCATCGTTTTGCTCCTCAATAGCGATTGTCAGTTTATAGAATGCAAGCACATTAATAGCGGAGAATGCTGCGGAGAAGATAGAAATCACGAGTGCCCAAAACTCTGTCGTCCAATCCATGAGTTGCTTATGTAGCAAGTAATACACTACGGCTACGACCATGAGGATCATCGTTAGCCACAAGATAGCCAATAACGAACTATATTTTTTATTTGCTGCCATTTTTCTCTAATTTATTAAGTTGTTTTAAACCATTCCTGATTTTTTTTCCTTGAAAGTACAAACCGAAATACATGATAAGCCTATTTTTAAACGATTGTTTGGCTTTAATTTGCTTGCCGATACTCGTATTCATGAAGACCTCTTTCGTCTTCAGATGGCAAATCTCGGAATATCCGTATAGCTTGCGGCTGAGAGGATAATCTGGGGATAGTCCATATTTTCCTATTCGGAAGCATTCTGCGTAGATTAAGAATAGACCGAGATATTCTGAAGAAAGAAGAGAGTCTATATCATTTTTGATAACATCCCATATTTCACGAATCATATTATCTGCCTCCTTTTTTGTCTCCTCATCCATGCTTTGATAGTGATCATAATAGTACGAGAGCACCATAGAAGAAGCCGCAAGGTTCTTGCATTTGAATCCCTCATAGGCAAAATTGTATGCTTTCTCAAGATCTATGGGGACGTTTATGCCGCATGTATATTTCCCGGAAAGAGCAGCATACATTCTTCCCGCTATGTAATTGGATGTATATGGAAGTATTTTAAGGAATGTATCCACATCCTCCTGTGTCGTGTCCGGTTGGATTCCAAAAAGGACAAAATATTTTTCAGCTGCTTGCTTATTGCCTTTCAAAGCAGCATCGAGCAGTAGTTCCTTCGCTTTCTCTAAATCGCGCGGGTATCCTCGTAATAATCCAACACTCATGGATATTGCTTCGACTACTTGTACGCCAAGCGGATTCTCTTCTTTCGCTTTTTCCCAAAACTCGGCCTTCGGCTCATTTGATGAAGGAGCGAGAAGCAGTGACAAGTATAGATTGGCGCGTGTATCTCCGTATTTTGCGGCTTGTAAGTAAGCCCTTATCTGGTCATTCACATATCCTAACAGTGCGGCAGTAGTACCAAGGTTGAGATATGCATATGCCTTTTCTTCCCTTTTGTCAATCAGTTCCACTGCTGCTAATAACAGGTCATATGCTTTGTCATAATCTGTATCTACGCCTGCGCCCTGAAGATATTGCATTGCGAGGTTGACTTTAGCCATACCATCGCCTTGTTTGGACGCACGCTCCCACCATGAGATAGCGGTTTCAATATTCACCTCTACAAAGTCATTATCGGTTGCGTAATAACATCCTAAATTGTTTTGAGCTTTGGCATTCCCTTTTTCCGCCAATTCCTGAATATGGAGGAATTTTTCATTTTCTGTCTTTTCTTCCATGATATTATGTTTTTTTTATCGTTAAAGCAGTAGTATAACTATGTCTACTTGGTAGAAATAACGGTTCGTCATAGTATATGCCTGTTGCGCTATGCGCTGTATTTATGTATGTATTAGTTTATATCTGTTTTTTATTTTTGTTTTGTGTCTCGGTTATCTCGGCTTTAAGGAGTTCTTATTTCGCATGGCTCAAACGATTATTTCTATGTTCGCCCTGCGAACTCGCGCGGTGCACTTACTCCTTGACTGTCCACCGGACACTCTGCGGTGCGCCTGTTTCGCTTCACGGTTGTGTCCCGGTCATCGGTCGGTGTGTAAATCTTTGGCAACCATAAGGGATTTTTGCAATTGGCGAAGGAGAACTTCCTTTGATGGCAATTTGGTGAGATACTGCGCAACGCGGATTCCTGACTTGTCTTCATCGGCATAACTATCAGAAAATGAGACAATGACAATTTTGACACCAGTGGTGCGACAATTTGAAAGTCTGAAAATAATTGGGCAAATTGCATCATTCTGCGGATACTTTTTTCATCAAATCCCTTTGCTCCGTACTCCTCTTGCAATTGCGTCGCAACCTGCGACACAATTTGCTTGCCGTACTCAGCGCGCTCATTTCCAAGTACCTCGGTATTGATACGATTGCCGATATGCCAATACATCGCCGTCAATTCATAATTGGCGGTTGCTGCCACGCGCGAACGAGCAGAGTTGATGATCTGCCGCAAGTCATTGATGAGTTCTGCCGGGACTAATCCTATATGCGTTATTTTCTCTATATCTGCCATGGTTTTATTTGTCGGTTGATCGTGTTACAGAGGGCAAAAATTTGGTCACCGGTGTTGACAAAATTCCCAATTTTACAAATTCGGGTGCAAAGGTACTATACTAAAAATATCTGAGATATGCAAATTTATTTCATTTTCTCTCGTTGTTTTGGATGGTTTCATCCTAACAAACTAACAAGGATTTCTTGTGAGTTGCCTCTTGCGACAATTCTCCATCAGCGTAGATATTGCGAATATGCTGTTTGCAATTATAAATTATTTTCTTCCTTCAGTTGCTTCGTCAGTTGGGCGATGATGAAGCCACGGAGGGTGGAATAGTACTTCTGTTTGGATTGCGGCGTGGCGTTCGGGTCGATGCCGAAGAACTGCGCATTGGCACGAGAGAGACTCTTGTTGGCGAGTTTGACGTACAGGTTGTACTGCTCCTGCCAAAAGGCAAGACGCTCCGAATTGTTCATTTCCGCTTTGCAGAGCTTGACCGCCTTACCGAACGTGTCACTCTGCGCTTGCTGCTGAGCTGTCACTTTCTTCGGGTCACGATGCAAAGGGTAATTGCTAACCACCGTCTTTCCATATCGATGGGTAGTATAGAACTTGCTGTCGCCCGTTAAGCGGCCGCTCAGTTTGTTCAGTAATATGTCTAATTCTGCTTGCGCCATGTTACTATTTTTATATCGACCAAGCTTGGTCGATATATGGTTTTCTTCCGTTGTTCTCCCGAGAACAGTACAGTCCGTTTCCGTGTCGTCTTCGTCTCGTTTTCGTCTCGTCTCCGTGTTTGGCAGGGAGATTGATGCTATTTATCTATTATCTCCCAATGACCGCCTTTGTCCGGGCCAATGCGACTCAGAAGCCCTTTTTGTTGTAATTAGCAAAGTGTACTGTCTATTAGCAAATGCAATTTCTAGTGTAAAGTTAGTAAAAATGTTTGAAGAAGCAAAATTTAGGTGTGTCAAAGTTCAATTTTTCTCTGGGTCTGTTGTTTAACTTCTTCTGAATGTTCATTATTTTCTGTGGGGAGACAAGGTCAAAGTTTCTGCATTGCATTTGCCACTGAAGGAAAAGATTGTGTTCCTAAAAGGTTACTATATAGTTGCCCAGATTACCCTAAATTTATTTGTATAGCAATGGGAAAAGGATTATATGATTATTCTCCGTAGTCTTCTCTATCGAGGGAGCGGTAGGAGATGGCTTCCATCAGGTGGGGCGGGAGGATGTTCGGTTCGCCGGCGAGGTCAGCGATGGTGCGGGCTACCTTGCGAATACGGTCGTAGGCGCGGGCGGAGAGTCCGAGTTTGGTCAGTGCGTGCTGCAGCAGCCGGTCGCCCGCTTCGTCGATGACGCAATACTGATTGAGCATCTTCGAGGTCATCTGCGCGTTGCAGTGGATACCCGTACCTTGGAAACGCGCTTGCTGTATCTTCCTTGCGCGAACCACGCGCTCGCGTATCGCTGCCGAGGGCTCGCCGCCTTCGCGCTTGCGCAACTCCGAATAGGGCACGGCTTGGATAGGCACCTGTATATCAATACGGTCGAGCAACGGACCCGAGATGCGGTCTTTGTAGCGGTGCACCTGCAGGGGCGTGCAGGTGCAGGCATGGGTGGGGTCGCCATAGTGCCCGCAGGGGCAGGGGTTCATCGCCGCCACCAGCATGAACGATGCCGGATACTCCACGCTCATCTTCGTCCGCGCGATGGTAATCTTTCTATCCTCCAATGGCTGCCGCATCACCTCTAAGGCGCTGCGTTTGTACTCCGGCAACTCATCCAAGAACAAGACACCGTTGTGCGCCAGACTAATCTCCCCCGGGTGGGGATTGGTGCCGCCACCCACGAGCGCGACGTCCGTAATCGTATGGTGCGGGCTGCGGAAGGGTCGCTGTACGATGAGCGATTGTCTCTCGCCGCGTTGCTGCATCAGCCCTGCCACAGAGTGTATCTTCGTGGTCTCCAACGCCTCGTCAAGGCTGAGCGGCGGCAGGATGGACGGCAAGCGTTTTGCCATCATCGATTTGCCTGCCCCCGGAGGACCAACCATCAGCATGTTGTGTCCGCCGGCGGCTGCCACCTCCATCGCCCTGCGCACGTTCTCCTGCCCGCGCACGTCGGCAAAATCCAACTCGCCCGCATGGTCGCTCTCCGCAAACAGTTGCGCCACATCCACGCGGTAAGGCTCCACCTGCTGCATGCCGTTGAGGAAACGTACCACGTCCAGCAGGTGCTCCATGCCATAGACCGCTATGCCATCCGCCACCGCCGCCTCTGCGGCGTTCTGCATAGGTAGGATAATGCCCTTAAACCCCTCGCGGCGCGCCGCCAGCGTGATGGGCAGTGCTCCGCGGATGGGCTGCAGCGAACCGTCTAAACTCAGTTCGCCCATAATCAGGAAGTCGGCGAGCCGCTCACTCTTCACCTGCTCATCGCCCGCCAAGATACCTATCGCGAGCGGCAAATCGTAGGAAGCACCCTCCTTCTTGACATCGGCGGGCGCCATGTTGATGGTGTAACTATGAGACGGGAAACGGAAGCCGTTGACCTGCATGGCGGAGTAGATACGCTCGCGCGATTCCCTGACGGAACTGTCGGGCAAACCCACCAATACAAAATTATTGCCGCCGGTGGCATGTACTTCTATGGTAATCAGTGTGGCGTCTATGCCTATGGTGGCTGCGCCGAAAGTCTTGATGAGCATCTTGAGATTTACGATTTGACGAATTACGATTTACGATTTTTTTTCAGCGTATAGTCTGTTCTGTTTGCCTTGCCTCTTTTTTAGCTTTCCTCGCCGCTTTGCGCTGTTCGCGCTCCTCCTTGGTGGGGGTGTTAAAGTCCTGTTTCCACACGAAGCCGATGCCCTGTATGGTGCTGGCTTGGCGCAGCGAGTACTTATCCACGGTGTGGGTGTAGCCTTTCAGGCGCAGCCTGCCGTCCTCCGTGAGCATCACCTCCACATCCAAGTCGCCGAAGAATGGCTGGTTGGCGATGTCGTTGTAGCGGTAGCCCACGTTGCCGTTTATCAGCAGTCTGTCCACGGGTTGCAGTTGGAACTGCGCCTCGTATTCCTGGCTGGCATCGGCTCCCTCGCCGTCCGTGCGGATGTTCACGCCCATCGTGAAGACATTGGTCAACTTGCTGAGCCATGCGTTTATCTGTCCCGTGATGGTGGAGGAGAGTAGGGAGTACGACTCATTCACGCCGATGTACTGCGTGCTGGTCATATACTCGGGCATGAAGAACTTACCGAACACCAGCAGATAGACCACCTGCCGCATCAGCATCTCGTCCGTGTTGATGATGGCTTTCACCTGCGATTGGATGTTCTCGTCCGAGTTGGGCAATTCAATGCCGAACTGCAATATCGGGTTATCCAGTGTCCCGCGCAGGGTCAGACAGGTGTTCACCGGCACGCTCGTCCGCGTGGTGGCGAGTTGGCTTATCTCGCTGCCGAACAGGTCTTTCAGGCTGGCGGTAACCTTGTACTTCGCCGTTACGTCCAGTTGCGGCTGCTCCGGCGAGCCTGACCATGATACGCTGCTGCCCTCCGAGATAACGAACTGGCGGCGGATGATATTGCCCACGGTGAAATCCAGCGTGCCTTGCTGCAAGATGTAGTTGCCCATGAGTTTGATATCCTCGTTTTGTGAGTCGTAGGTGAAGCGCAGAGAGCCGTTTCCCCTACCTTGCAGTATATCGCCGTTTCTTTCGCCAAGCAGGAGTTGTGCTAATAGGTGTTGATCCACGTCAATGTTCATAGCAATGAGCAGTCGTGTGGCGCTCTGTGGTCGTCTCCATGCAGGCGCGGAGCCGTCTATGCCGGTCAAGCGATTGTCGTTGTCTTCTGCGTCTTGGGTATCATCATCGTTGCGTGGCAAAAGGGTAGATTTCTTAATAGCATTATGGTCAATAAACTGTATGAAGTTGCTTTCCGAGGCTGTTGATGCGTAGTCTATCGAGAAACGGAATCTTGATTTTCCTACGGTGCGTGCATTTGCCTGAATACTCACTTCCCTCTCGTCTCCTTGTATTCTTACATCTCCGTTGGCATACACACGTCCTTGCAGCATCTCTCCCTGTTTGTCGGGCAGGTTAAAAGCGAGTGCGTCGTTGGCTTTGACATCAAATTCAAAGCGGAACTTTTGGAAACAATCATGGTAGAGTGCTCCATCGAGATGCAGTGTATGCTGCTCCTCATCGCGGAGAGTGATGTTGCGGAATTGAATGGAAGCGGAGTCCATGGTTACGGAGTCGCTCAGGTAGTAGCGGCAGCCGGTATATGGGATGGTCAGTGCGCCGTCTTCTGCTTTCACCTTGGCTGTAACCCAAGTCTTATGGTTTTCGCCGAACACATCGACCACGCCGCTTCCATAGCCGCTGATATCGGCGATGATACCGTCTGTCCAGTGGTTGATGAACGAGAGCGGTATGGAGTCGGGGTAGATGGTGATCCCCCAATGGCGTGTTGCGGTAACCACCTCACCGTCCACATGCGCTAGCAGCCGCTCGGACGAGGGATTATTGGCTGTTGGGGTATAGACATCGCCGTTAATCAGGATGTTCTTCGTCTCTTTGTCGAGTGCCAACTTCGCATAGGCAGTACCGACCGGCATATCATTTATGCGGGCAGAATCCAACCGCACATCTGCCTCGAAGACAGGCTGGCTGAATAGGTTGTAGAGCGTAGCCCAGCCCGTGGCATACCCGCCCAACTTAAACTCTTTCTCCGGCAACACAAATGGCAGAATGAATCCCGCATCGATATGCCCGAGTTCCACGCGCAGCGAGTCGTCTGCCCGTTTTGACGCCACGCCGTTGGCGCGGATATACTGGTGCGCTGCTTCCACTTGGAAATTATCTATGCTCAGCGTGGTGTCCGCCACGCAGTAGTTGATATGACTCTCGTTGATGGTGTAGAGCGAGTCTTTGAGTACCACCGTTGAGGGCAACAGATGCAGGTCGATAAACGGTTTGCCTGCGTATTGCGAGAAATGGGTATGGAGGTGCATATCGCCCGAATAGACATGCTCCATAGAATCTAACTGGTGTAAGGCAATATCTATGTTCACATGGTTATCCAGCGCAGCGATATGTGTCGTAGCGTTCATGTTTTTCGCTTTTGCTGAAAGCGAGAGCATTGCCGGACCGTCAAAGTTGTTGAAAGCGAGGGTGATATCCTCGATGGGCGTACCTTTCATACGTACGCTGGTGGCGTATGCCTGCACGCCGAAGAGCCCGTCTGCCTCGTGGTAGAAGCCTTTGAGTACGGGCTGGTCGCCGAGGGTGAGCGGCAGGCGCAATAGCCGTTGCAGGGGCTTTAAACGGTGCCCGTAGAGGTAGAAATCCAGCGTCTGCGGTTGTGCTGCTTGGTGCGCGAGGATACGATGGGCAGTGGTGGCGGGGAAGGCATCGGGCAGGTATTGGTATGCCAGCCGCATGAAGGCATACGGCAACTCCGCATAGCGGAAAGCACCCGACAGGCTGCCGGTCATGATGTCGGAGGTCAGGCGGATATGCTTACGGTCGTTCTCCTCCGCCTGCACGGTGAGTTTCACCTGCTGCAGCATGACGGAATCTATCTGGCGTTTCAGTCGCAATGAGTCTATCACGAGGTAACCGCTCATCTTGTCGGGGTTGATACCGCTCAGGTTGGCTGCGAGCGACAGCCCTACCTCCGTGTCGCGCAACTCCTCCGATAAGCCCAGTATCTCCGGACGGAAACGTTGCAGACGAAGGTCGAAATTGATGTCGGGGGCTTGCTCCGAGAGGTTGACCAATCCGGCAAACTGCAACCGAAGGTTCTCGTCGTCGATAGACACCATGCCGTCGAAATGATTGGGGCGGAAGGCGCCGTCAATGGCGAGTGCCTGATAGGTGTAGTTGTTGTAGGTGATGTCGCGTATCTTGCCGCGTACTTTTCCGCTCGGTACACCGTGGCGGATATCGCCGTTGGCGCGCACATCCAGCGATACGGAGCCCAGCGGGGCATGCGCCAGCATCTTCCCCAATCGAAACTTGTTGGTCGCTACCCGCGCATTGTAGTGCAGGTCTTGAAAGGCAGAGTCGGCTTGCAAAGAAGCATCGGTAGTTATCACGCCGAGGGCAGTGCGGAAAGCGCCGTGCAGACTCAAGTCGTGCAGCACCCCCGCTATCTGCCCGCGGTAGTGTATGTTGCCCAATCGGTGCACCTCTTTGGGCAGGTGGAAAGGCTTGTTGGTCAAGTCTGCCACAAGGTCTTGTATCGTAGCGGGGAAGATAGACAAATCCTCGCATTCCAAACGCAAGTGAGCATCCTTCCAACTCTCGCTTTGTTTGATACACTGCGCATTGCCTCGAAAAATGGGCTTTGTGTCGTACCACAGACTCAACGTTCGCAGCGAGAGACTGTCGCCCCTACCGTCTAAAGCAGTAACCATCCGCACCGACTTGTTCATCTTCGCCAATGCCGGCACGAAGAAAGCAATATCTTTCGGACATAACTCGGCGTTGTCTATGCTGAGGGAGAAGTTGAGGGTTGAGGGTTGAGCGTTGAGTGTTGAGTGTTGAGAGTGGAACAGCACTTCTCCGTGCGCTTTCAGTTCGCTCTCCGGCAACTGTATGCGTAGTGTCTGCAATGCCACCAGCGTGTCTTGATACACAAACCTCGCCTGCATATCGTTCAGTACAAGGGGCGCAACTTGTGTGCCGTCGTGCTTGCGCAGCGTGGCATTCAGATGGTTGACGGCGGCATCCAGCGAGTCGCGGGTGAGATGGTATAGGTCGAGCGAGGCATGCCCCAGCATACCCTCATAGTTGTCAAACCGCGTTCGCACGCTGTCGATACGGATATCCCGAACGGAAAGGAAAGAACGGAACTCGGGCGGAGGCGTGTCGGAATGGAAGACCTCGCCGAGGAAAGAGCAGTTGAGCCGCGTAGAGTCCAAATGGTAGATGTTCGCCACTCCGCCTTCTATATCCACCCGCGAGAAACGTATCTCGTTGCGCAGCAGCGGCAGCGGACGAAAATGGGCATATACGCGATTGAGATATGCTAAGGTATCGCCCTGCTGATCGGCTAAAAAGATACTGTCTATCTGCACGCGGGCGGGGAAACGATAACTAATGTTCCCGATGCTTGCTTTCGCACCTAAGCCTCGGCTCAGCTCCGCCGTTGCCAAACGCAACACCGCATGCTCCACACGCTCGCTCTGCATCACGGCGATGCACATACCGCCTACCAACAGGAGGCTGACCAAAAAGACGGACAATATGTACAAAAAGCGTTTCAATTTTTTACGTTGCGTAAGAGGATTGGTATATACTTACCCATTTCCGCGCAAAGTTACCGCTTTTTTTTTAATTATGCAAATAAAACGATACATTTTGGTAAAATCTGAAGGGAAACGATAGTTTTCCGATATTCCATATAGTATGTTTCAGCAGGTGGGGACACCTGCACCCCGAACTTTAGCAGGCGAAAAGGGCTACGGACGGGGAACTAAAGTATCTATATCGAACGATAGGAGTGTAAATTAAAACTCGACGCAAAGTATGTAAACTAAAATTATTTTACTTTATTTTTTGTATAAGTGAAAAAAATCAATTATCTTTGTTGCCGAAAAGCTGTATGGGACCGTTCGGAGCATTCTGCGGAAGATATATAGACTTCGTAAATCTATTTAGATATTGTTCTTATTCATTTTTAATCCATTTTGTTATGAAAAAAAGTTTATTTCTTTTTATGTTCCTTTTAGGAGCAAGTATGTATGTGCATGCTGTGTCTCGTAGTGTGGAGGCGGCGCAGGCATTGGCAGTTCAGCACTTTGCGGAACGGTGTGTCGGTGTATCGGGTAAGCAGTATTCGCCTGCAGCAAAGCCTGTTTTGGTATATACGCAGGTGCTATCAGATGCATCGGAAACGCCCGCATACTATGTGTTCAATGAGCCGATCGACGGCTTTGTCATTATTTCCGCTGACGATTGCGCTCGGGAGGTGCTTGGGTATTCAGACGAGGGAAGTTTTGACGCGGAGCATATCCCGTCGAATGTGCAGTTCTACTTGGATGTGTATGCACGTGAGATTGGCCGCGCCAAGGCGCACGGTGTGGTTCGTAAGCCAGCGAAGAAAGCGGCTTCTTATCCGGCTATCGGTCCTCTATGTACAGCAAAGTGGGATCAGGACAGCCCCTATAATAATCTCTGTCCGCTGTTAGGGGGCAAGCGTACCTATACGGGCTGTGTGGCAACGGCTGCTGCGCAGGTGATGTACGCGAACAAGTATCCCGCTCAGGGAATAGGTTCTCATTCCTATACATGGAATGGCAAGACGCTGAGTGCCAACTTTGGTAGCACTACATACGCGTGGGATCAGATGCTGGATTCGTATTCAGGGAATAGTACCACTGCTCAGAAAGATGCGGTTGCTACGCTGATGTACCACTGCGGTGTGGCATGCGATATGGAGTATGGCACGGATGCGAGCGGTGCATACTCCAGCGATATGGCGCGGGCACTTGTTTCTTACTTTGGATACGACAAGGGTATATGGCAACTGCCCAAGGATTATTTCTCAGAGAGTCAGTTGCTGAGCATCGTGTCGCAGGATTTGCAGGCGGGTCATACCATCATGATGGGCGGTGCAACCAAGAAAGAAGAGGGTCATGCATTCATCTGCGATGGTATGGATACAAAGGGGTATTTGCATATCAACTGGGGTTGGAGCGGAGCGTATGACGGCTATTATCAGATATCAGCCTTGGAGCCTGCCGATCAAGGCATAGGCGGTGCGAGCAGCGGGTTGCCCTTTACCGAAGGTGTGGAATTGTGCGTGAATATCATTCCTGATGCCGGAGGAAACGCTCGGTTAACCCCCACTGCCGATGCACTCGAGATGACCACCTCGAACACAATCAGCAATACTTCTGCTGCGACATTTCGCATTACCGAACTGGCAAATTGCGGTTTGTATGCTATTGATGGCAGTATGGCGTTCGGTGTATATAATGAAGACGGGTCTTGGTATGGTGGTGCTACGACGACGGAGGAAGTGGGGCTTGACCCATGGCAATACTATACAGAAGCCATTAATGTAAGCGTAGATTTAAGTTCGCTCAGCGATGGAAACTATTACTTGTCGTTGGGTGTTGTGCAAGATAAAACCTATTGGCCTCTATTCGTCTATGCGACGGGTGAGAAACTCTATCCCTTTACGGTGAGCGGCAGTACAATTACTTTCTCTGAGTCAGCGTCTGAGCCAGATCCGGAGCCCATTGCTGCTTCGCAGGATTTTACCTATTTGATAGTATATGATTACGACTCGAAAGGGTATGAGAACAATCTTACATTTTTCTTTGAGACGGAGGACTATAAAGTAAAGGACGATAAAGTGAAAGGCACTCTACTTTATGTAGATGTTTTTGCGCGTTCGATGACATCGATAGTAGGAACGTATCTGATAGACGGTAAGGAAGAAATAGGCAGTATATGGGAGTCGACGCTACTCTATGGCGATGGGAACACATCGGCAGAAAAAAAGCTACAAAGCGGTTATCTGACTATTGCGCAGGATGGCGATGGGAACTATCTTGTTTCCTATGATTTGTACGATACGGAGGGCAACAATTATAGCGATAACCAGCATATTATTGTATTGGACAATACGCTTGCCGGCACCTACGATAATAGGCAGGGGCAGTGGGTGGAATATAATCTGCGTAATGAGCGTGTTAGTGCAGCACTCCCTGTTTCCACTACGCTGACTATGATAGGGAGCATAGACGGTACTTCGAAGACGCTTCATAATTTCTTCGTGGAAGGTGTGATCAGCAGTATCAAAAACACGCCCGCGGAGATGGGGCAATATGGAACTTGCCGTTTGTACCTATCCGAGGACGGAAGTGAAAAGAACAGTCTCTACGGTTATAACCTTCGTTGGCTGAACGACAGTCGCTTCACGGCATCTGCCGGTAAGTTGCTTAGTGAGCAAGACACGATAGTTGTCTTCGGTCCGTTGCAGAACTACAACGGTACGACGCCGGAGGTGCATGGCTACATCTGCGAACATCGTCCATCAAGTTCCTCTACGGGGATTGACAAATCGGAGCAAAGTGTTTCTGAGATGCCGCAGAAGTTCTTACGCGACGGGCGACTCTATATCCGCCGCGAGAAGGTGATATATGATGTGCTGGGGAAGTCGGCAATGTAGGGGCAGGTATTGTGCTTAGTATAGAGAAAGGAAGTGGCGGATGTCCGCCACTTCCTTTGTGTAAGGTGGGTAGGTTTTATTTTACTCTTTGTTCGGTTTTACCTTTGTTTATCTTAGGTATTACTCTTTGGTGCCGAGTACGGTGTAGATTACTCCAGCGCGCTCGATGTAGAGTTGACCATCCTTGATGAACTTTTGTGCTTTCTCGCCGGCAACTACGTTCTCAAGTGCCTCGTGGCGGATTACTTCCATTTGTCCGCCGGTGATTTCAATGGTAACTGAGCCATCATCTTTGACGTATTTCTGGATTTTACCGGTGAGAGCCACGAAATCATTCTCTACCACACCCGGGGCTTCGACTTTGCAGTTGTATGCCATAAACTCGCCACGCACACCTTTTTCGTCTGCCATATATGCCGTTTGCGTATTCTCGTATTTCTCACCAAACCCGTATGCTTTTACGATATAGCCCTCTACGCGGTATTTGACGTCGGTATAGGCACCATCTGCCAATGCTTTGCCAATCTCAATGGCTTTTGCTACGTTGACGGTCTCAATCTCCTCTACGGGACGCTCGTTGCCGCTTGCGCCGAGCACCTCTACGAAGTAGCCTCCGTCAATCTCGTAAATACCATTATAGTTTTTCAAAGCGGAAGCGTAGAACAATACAGTGTCGCCAGCTACGTATTCCACATCTTCAATGCTGCTGTATGCTGCATTGTCTGCCCCTTTCATCTTGTAGCCCTCAAGCGTATCCAGTGGATTATTAATATCAATCATCCAGCAGTTTACATTTTGATATTGAGAAATATATTGGTCATCAATTTTGAATACAATACCCTTTACATAGCATTTATCCAAGTTGCCGGCATCAATACGTTTGCGTGCCTCAGAGACACCGATGGTGTCGGGAACAACCTCTTCGGGAGTGAAATCTTCGTAATACACAGTAATCTTTTTCAGAAACACTTTAGCAGTATTGCCAAACTTGATGGAAGCTGCATCGCCACTCCATTTGGGATTCACATAAGTACCAGTCTCGCAAGTGATATTTTCGGTAGAAGCGCCACTAGTAGCCTCTTCAAAAATCACAGTCTTCATGTTACCATTGTCAGAAGTCAAGGTTAAATTGGAAGATTTATACCATTTTAACCAGTCCAATGTCAAGATAGGGTCATTGTTATTGCCACCTTTCTCTAATGTTACGGTAACTCCGTCAACGGTTACCACGATGGGATCTTTTTGCAATTGCTCCGTAAGCCCGAGCGGGTTCTTGGTGAAATCAATCACCACCGGTGCGTGCACCTCTGCCATTGCAGCCAGCGAAACCATCGTTGCTGCTACGAAAGTGAATAGTTTTTTCATTGTCGTAATGTTATTAAAAGGTTAATTTATTAGGGTTGTGGATTCTTTGTACTTTCCAATTGTTTTTTAATCCGCTGCAAAGATACTGCTTTTAATTGATATGTACAAACTTTTTGACAAAAAAAACGGCAACGATTTTCCGTTCGTTGCCGTTTTTTTTGTGTCCCCCGAGAGGCTCGAACTCTCGACCCACTGATTAAGAGTCAGTTGCTCTACCAACTGAGCTAGGGAGACGTGCTTTTAATTATGAATTATGAATTATGAATTATGAGGGCGTTTCGAGTTATACTCCTTTTGGCCGCCTTATTCTTTCATTCATCTATTCCTTACGGAAGTGTCCCGTTTTTCAAAAGCGAGTGCAAAGGTACTGCTTTTTTTTTATATGACCAAATTTTCGGGCAAAAAAAATACGAGAAAGTGCATTTTTTCTTGATTTTCTTGTGTATGTTCGTTTTTTTTCGTATCTTTGCAAGCCGTTTGTGGCATGTTCCTGCACTCGGACAGTCGGGGAAGGGGCATACGGGCGGTTTACGAGAGGCTTACGAGAGGAATACGAGCGGATGAAGGGCTGCTGACAGGCGGCTGACAGGCGGCTAATGTTCTCGGTTATCCTACGTATATCTTACGTATATCTTACGTATATCTTACGTATATCCTACGTATATCCTACGTATATCCTACGTAATTGACGGCTTATCCTCGGCTTATCTTCGGCTAAAAGACGGTATGCAGACAGGGAGAGGACAAGGAGCAGACAAGGGGAAGGGAAGGGGAAGGGAAAGGGAGAAACTAATAAACATCTATAGATATGGAATTTAAGTATGCACCTATGTTTCAGGTGGGTAAAGACGAGACGGAGTATTATCTGCTGACCAAAGACCATGTGTCGGTTGGCGAGTTTGAGGGACATCCGATGCTGAAGGTGGATGCAGAGGGCTTGACGCTGATGGCGCAACAGGCATTCCACGACGTGAGTTTCATGCTGCGCCGTTCGCACAACGAGCAGGTGGCGAAGATACTGCGCGACCCCGAGGCAAGCGCCAACGACAAGTACGTGGCGCTGACCTTCCTGCGCAACGCGGAGGTGGCATGCAAAGGGCAGTTGCCGCTGTGTCAAGACACGGGAACCGCCATCATCCACGGCGAGAAAGGTCAGCAGGTGTGGACGGGGTACTGCGACGAGGAGGCGCTAAGCAAGGGCGTCTTCAACACCTACACGACGGACAACCTGCGCTATTCGCAGAACGCGCCGCTGTCGATGTACGAGGAGGTGAACACGAAATGCAACCTACCCGCGCAGATAGACATCGAGGCGACGGAGGGGATGGAGTATCGCTTCCTGTGCGTGACAAAGGGCGGCGGCAGCGCGAACAAGACCTATCTGTATCAGGAGACGAAGGCGCGTATTCAGAACCCCGGGACACTGATTCCGTTCCTCGTGGAGAAGATGAAGAGCCTCGGTACGGCGGCTTGTCCCCCGTATCATATCGCCATCGTGATAGGCGGCACGAGCGCGGAGAAGAACCTGCTGACGGTGAAGTTGGCATCGACGCATTACTATGATAATCTGCCGACTACGGGCGACGAGACGGGGCGTGCATTCCGCGACGTGGAGTTGGAGAAACAACTGCTGCAAGAGGCATATAAGATAGGCTTGGGCGCACAGTTTGGCGGGAAATACATGGCACATGACGTGCGTGTGGTACGCCTGCCGCGCCACGGCGCAAGTTGCCCGATTGGTTTGGGCGTGAGTTGCTCGGCAGACCGCAACATCAAGTGCAAAATCAACCAAGACGGTATCTGGATAGAGAAGATGGACAGCAACCCTGCGTCGCTGATTCCCGAGGAGTTGCGCAACGCGGGCGAGGGCGATGCCGTGCGTATCGACTTGAACCAGCCGATGGCGGATGTGTGCAAGATACTGACGAACTACCCGATAGGCACGCGCCTGTCGCTGAACGGCACGATTATTGTAGGGCGGGATATTGCGCACGCGAAGATAAAAGCGCGTCTGGACGCCGGCGAGGCAATGCCTGAGTATCTGAAGAACCATCCTATCTACTACGCCGGTCCGGCGAAGACCCCTGCGGGTATGGCCTGCGGCTCGATGGGTCCGACCACGGCAGGGCGCATGGACCCGTATGTGGATGAGTTCCAAGACCACGGGGGCTCGCTCATCATGCTGGCGAAGGGCAACCGCTCGATAGATGTTACCAACGCTTGTCAGAAACACGGCGGTTTCTACCTCGGCTCGATAGGCGGTCCGGCTGCTATACTGGCGCAGGAGAACATCAAGTCCATCGAGTGCGTAGAGTATCCCGAACTGGGCATGGAGGCGATATGGAAGATTGAGGTGGAAAACTTCCCCGCGTTCATCTTGGTGGACGACAAGGGCAACGATTTCTTCAAGCAACTGAAGCCCTGCGCGGGGTGCACGATATTGTAGGATGTAAGACCCGACCCGAAGAAAAACATTGCAGACTCAAACAGTTCGTTCCGAACTGCCCGTCCTGATAAGTCGGGGCGTCCCCCGGTGGGTAATTTATTTAGAATCAACAAGATGGAAGAGAAGAAGAAAGACGGTTTCTGGCGGCGGGTGATGCATAAGTATCGCCTGTCGATGGTGGATGAGTCGAACCTGAATGAGTTGTGGCATATCCACCTCAACGGCTTTGGTGCGTTCAGTATCTTCTTTCTGCTCTTCCTGCTGACGATAGCGCTGCTGTCGGTGCTGATTATCTACACGCCTATCCGCAATGTCCTGCCGGGGTACAGCGAGAGCATACGCCAGCAGTTGATAGTGGAGTCGGCGCGGGTGGACTCGCTGAGTGCCGACCTTGCCTTGCAGCGGCAGTACTTGTCTGTTATTCAGCAGGTTACCGCCGGCACGGTGCAGAGCGACACGGTGCAGAGTCTGGACTCGCTGCAGATTATCATGCGCGAGCAGTTGCTGGAGGCAAAGAACGAGGCGACGGCGGAGTTCGTGGCGCAGTATGAGGCAAAAGAGAAAGACAACCTGCAACTGTTCGACGCGCAGACGAGCCAGCCGACGGTGAGTTTCTTCCGTCCGATGCACGGCGTGGTGGAGCGGCATGTGATGCCCGAGGCACACCGATACGGCGTGCTGGTGCGTGCGGTGGAGAACGAGAACATCACGGCAGTGATGGCAGGGACGGTGGTGTATGTGTCGCACGAGTTGGACGAGACCTTCACGGTGATGTTGCAGCACGAGAACTACGTGAGCGTGTATCGGCACGTGGGCACCGTGCTGAAGACCGTAGGCACACGGGTGCAGGCGGGCGAGAGCATTGCGCTGCTCGGGAAGCAACCGCTGCTGGAGTTTGAACTTTGGAAGAACGGGCATTGGGTGAATCCGGAAGAGGTGATAGTTTTTTAGGACCCACCCCGCCCCTCCCTGAAGCCACCCCACTGCGCGTTGCTTGCGGGGACCCCGAAAAGGGAGGGAGGACGATAGATTAGAATGAGATGGCGAAACAGATTGCTATATTAGGTTCGACGGGTAGTATAGGTACGCAGACGCTGGATGTGGTGCGTGCGAACAAAGAGCGCTTCGAGGTGTATGCCTTGTGCGCTCATCGCAGCGTGGATATGCTGGTGGCACAGGCGCGGGAGTTCCACCCCGAGGTAGTGTGCATAGGCGACGAGAGCAAGTACGAGGTGCTGAGAGAGGCGCTGCAAGACATGCCCGTGAAGGTATGGGCAGGCGCAGACGCCATCGCGCAGATGGTTACCATGCCGAGTATCGACATCGTGGTCGCCTCGATGGTGGGTTATGCCGGTCTGCGCCCGACGATAGAGGCGATAAAAGCCGGCAAGACCATCGCGCTGGCGAACAAAGAGACGTTGGTGGTGGCAGGCGAAATCATCTGCCGCCTAGCGCATGAGCACCGCGTGCCTATCCTGCCCGTGGACAGCGAACATTCCGCGATTTTCCAGTCGCTGGCGGGCGAGAGCCGCAGCGAGATAGAGAAGATACTGCTGACGGCGAGCGGCGGACCTTTCCGCCGTTTTACCCTCGGGCAGATGGCGCACGTGACGGCTGCCGACGCGCTGAAACACCCCAACTGGGACATGGGCGCGAAGATAACCATCGACTCGGCAAGCATGATGAACAAAGGCTTCGAGGTGATTGAGGCGAAATGGCTGTTCGGCGTGCCCGCGGAGAAGATACAGGTGCTGGTACACCCGCAGTCGATAGTGCACTCGGCGGTGCAGTTCTCGGACGGCGCGGTGAAAGCGCAGTTGGGCGCGCCCGACATGCGGCTGCCGATACAGTACGCGCTCACCTACCCCGAGCGTCTTCACAGCGACTTCCCGCGCATGGACCTGTTTGCCGTGCGCGACCTGACCTTCGAGGAACCCGACCTGCAACGCTTCCCGAACCTCGGGCTGGCATACGAGGCGATGAGGCGCGGCGGCAGCGTGCCCTGCGTGCTGAACGCCGCCAACGAGGTGGCGAACCTCGCTTTCCGCGAGGGACGATGCGGGTTCTTGCAGATGTCGGAGGTGATTGCCGCCACGATGGACAAAGCGCCGTTCATCGCGCAGCCGACCTACGAAGACTACGTCGCCGCCGACCAAGAGGCGAGGACGATAGCCGAGGAGATGATTCATAATAATTAAGAATTATGAATTAAGAATTAAGAGAGCGCATGCGCTTTCCTTACACATTAACACATTGAATATGAAGTGGATACAATTGATAGTTGCCCTGAGTATCTTGGTGATTATTCACGAGTTCGGGCATTTTCTTTTTGCTAAGTTATTTAAGGTACGCGTGGAGAAGTTCTACATGTTCTTCAACCCGCAGGTGTCGCTGTTTCGCGCCAAGAAAGTGGACGGCAAGTGGCGGTTTAAGTTCTTTGCGAAGAACGTGGAGCCCGCCGCCGTGGAGGTCATAGACCCGATGACGAAGGAGCCGAAGAAGGACAAGAAAGGCAACCCCATCCTTCGTCCGATGACCGATGAGGAGCGCATGGCGCTGCCCGAGGGCGACTGGCGTCGCGACCCCGACAACACGGAGTGGGGCATCGGCTGGCTGCCGTTCGGCGGCTACTGCGCCATCGCAGGCATGGTGGACGAGACCCACTCGATAGACGACCTGCCCTCGGAGCCGCAGTCGTGGGAGTTCCGCTCCAAACCCGCATGGCAACGGCTGTTCATCATCATGGGCGGTATCCTGATGAACTTCATCGGCGCGCTGGTGATTTACATCGGCGTGGTGGCGCATTGGGGCACCGACACGCTGCCGTTGCAGAAGATTGACTCGGGCTTGTACTACTCCGACGTGTTGCTGCAAGAGGGTTTCCAACAGCAAGATAAGATACTGTCCATCAACGGAGAGGAGCCGCAGAGCCTCAGCGAGGTGGTCAATGCGATTATCATCGAAGGCAAGCGCGACGTGGTGGTGCTGCGAGGCACGGACACCGTCCGCCTGACCTTGTCGGAGGGCTTAGGTGAGCGCTATATGGCGATTGTCAACGAGCATGACAAGCAGGAGCGGCAGAAAGCGCACGCGGATAAGTTGTATCAGAAACGCGGCTACGTGCTGATTTCGGAGTTTATCCCCTTCGTGGTGGACTCGGTCATGCCCGACAACGCCGCCTACTTCGCAGGCATTGAGAAAGACGATAGAATAGTGAATATCAACGGCGTAGAGACTCCCTGCGTAGTGCAGGTGCGCAATGAGTTGCAGAAATACCCCTGCGACAGCATTACCGTGGGCTACTACCGTACCGTGGCGGGCGACAGCGCGGTGTACCGAGAGACGCGGATGTTCATCGGCGACCAAGCCGCGATGGGCGTCTATATGAAAGGACTCTACTCGTTCTACCCCTTGGAGCACACCGACTACACGTTCTGGCAGGCGATCCCCGCCGGCATCAAGAGCGGATGGGATATGCTGGTGCTCTACGTGAAGCAGTTCCGACTGGTATTCACCAAGGAAGGTGCGCAGTCGGTCGGCGGCTTTGGCGCTATCGGCAACATGTTCCCCAACGTATGGTATTGGCACTCGTTCTGGAGCATGACGGCGTTCATCAGCCTCGCGCTGGCGTTCATGAACTTCCTCCCCATCCCCGTGCTGGACGGAGGCTATATCCTCTTCCTCTTGTGGGAGATTATCACGCGCAAGAAACCGAGTGACAAGTTCCTCGAGGTGGCGAACAACATCGGCTTCTGGTTGCTCCTTGCGCTGCTCATCTTCGCCAACGGAAACGATATCTTCAAAGCGTTCTTTTGATAATTTATAATTCATAATTTCCATGGACTATTTTGTTCACGAATCATCGTATGTAGATGAGGGGTGCCGCATAGGCAAGGGCACCAAGATTTGGCATTTCAGCCATGTGATGGCAGGCTGCACCATCGGCGAGGACTGCAACATCGGGCAGAACGTCGTTATCTCGCCCGATGTGGTGCTGGGCAGGAACTGCAAGATACAAAACAACGTGTCGGTCTATACGGGTGTGCGCTGCGAAGACGATGTGTTCCTCGGTCCAAGCATGGTCTTCACCAATGTCATCAATCCCCGTTCGGCAGTCAGCCGCAAGTCCGAATACCGCGAGACCATCATCGAGCGCGGCGCGTCGGTGGGTGCCAATGCCACCATCGTCTGCGGGCACCGCTTGGGCGCCTACTGTCTCATTGGCGCAGGCTCCGTCGTAACGAAGGACGTGCCCGCCTACGCGCTGATGGTGGGCAACCCCGCACGGCGCATCGGCTGGGTGAGCCGCCACGGCGAGAAACTGCACTTCGACGACTCAGGCTTTGCCACCTGCCCCGCCACCGGCGAGCACTACCGCTTGCTGAACGGGGAAGTGAGTCTTGTTGGTGAATAATTGTTAGAGTGGAAAAGAAATAAGAGGCTGTGCCATATTTGCACAGCCTCTTATTATTGTATATGTTCATTTGCTTATTCTATTACCGTACCAGCTGCATTGTAGCGTACGCCATTGCGGATAATAACCAACTGACCATTCTCAATCAGTTTGGTAGCAGCATTTTCAATGGTGATATTCTCTACGCCTTCAGTACCACCGACAATCTCAATAGTAGCACCGGCATTCATTTGATAACTGTGCAACTCTGCCTTGTCTTCTGTGGCTGCTTTGTAGTAATGTATGAGGTTACCGGTTACAATTACTTTTGTACCCACGTTCAAATCCTTGCCACCTTTTGCACGATATGCTTGGAATTCATATACGGGGTTAGCCATATCATCGCACATAAAGAACGAGATATTGTCATATTGTTCGCTATAAGCATACGAAATGCTATCTACATAACCCGTAACAGCATATACTTCCTTGCTTGTTGCACCGTTTTCCAATGCTTGTGCAGCTGCCAATGCCTCAGCAACGGTTACAGAGAGGGTATCAATCTTTACATCGCTTTTTTTTGTAACTTTTCCATCACCAATAATCTCAATTATAGAGCCAAATTTTTTTAATTTACCGATTATCAGTACAGAATCGCCGATAGCAGCATAGTCTCCGTCCATTGTAACATTGTACGCTTGCAAGGTTTTACTATTTTTATCGCAAGTGAGGTTGAACTGCTGTGTATGATATGTATCATTCTGAGAGTCAATGGTTGATACAACTCCTTCTACAACAAAATAATCTTGGGTATTGTCGCCATCAGCCAAAGCCTCTCCTTCTTCAATGGCTTCACATATAGTTACTGGGATAGTATCAAACTTTACGTTAGCACGTTCCAAGATTGTGATATCACCATTTTTCATTTCGTAGGTGGAACTATAACGCATAAGGAAGCCTTTAATAACAACTTTATCACCCACATTCAATGCTCCCTCACCTTCTGGAAGGTTGCACCAATATCCCTCAAAAGTTTTTTTGGTCCCTTTCTCATCGTCCATCCAAAAAACTTGTTGCCCCTTACTGATTTTTCCATCAGTATTAGTAACATATCCCGTAACAGCAACAGAATCTTTTCCTGCTGTTTTGTCTTCTAACAATGCTGCTGCTGCAGCCGCTTCTGCGCAGGTCATCTCTGTGATGGCTGCGCTCATGGTCATGGCAGCCACTAAGGCTGCGCAGATAGTAAAAATCTTTTTCATAATGCTGTTCATTTAATTTGTTATGAATATAAATAGTTAATTTGTAAATGGTCAAATCGTCTATTCTTCCTCTTTGGGTTCAAAGACGAGCAGGTTCTGAATCTCCCATGTGGGGGCAGAGGTCAGTTCGCCGGCGGAGGTGTTGTACTGGAAGGCAATCACGATGGTCTCGTTGTTGTATTTGCTCAGGTCAAAATCACCCGTGTTGAGGAATGTCCAGTTGCTGCCGTTGGGGATAGAGTCGGGGAACTCCAAATGTTCCCACTCGGTGGTGGTAACATCGCCGGTGTAGTTGTTGGTTACCATCACTTTGAGCCACTCTTTGTTGTAGTCCGTATTGCCATAGCGGACAGCGTGGTCAAAGTGCATTTTCGGGTTCACACTCTTCTTCAAACGGATAGAGGGACTTACCAGCCAATCTTCCACCACGTGGTTCGTGCCGCTCACATACGCCGAAGCCGTCATACCATAGGAGGCTTGGTAGCGCCAAACATAACTTAATCCGTCCAAATTGACATGCTGAATGGTGAAATCGGCTTGTCCGCTATTCACAAACGGCGTGGTGTAGTACGTAGATATATCAGCGAGCCAATTGTCGTTGCGCACAAAGTTCATCTCCTCGGTGGTGTACCCTGTATTCATCACAAATTCCGTGCCGTCGAAGGTAAACTCGTCTGCCGTCATACCGTTTGTGCCGCGATAAGCCACGAGGTAGATGTCTTTCTCTACGGCATACGGATAGTTGAGGCGCAGGTATTTGGCAATCAGTTCTTCGGGATTAGCGATGGAATTACTGCCTATCTCCTCGTAGAAAGAGGTGGGTAACGCAAAGTATTTGGTTACTTGGTCGTTGGTGTAGAGTTTCCATTCGCCCTGCTCCAACTGGTAGATAACGGTTTTATATACCGTATCTTGCGCGAGCGGAGAAGCGGCTTGTTTGCGCGCGGGCTTTCCCGAATGAGCAGCCGAATGGCTGACATAGATGGCATTATGCAGTTGCGGTTCGCCACTTTCGTCGCTGTACTTGCCGCGAATGGTGATTTGGTCGCCTTGCTGAATGCCTTTGTCTTTCCATACTTTATTACCGGCTTCGTCTGTAAGTCCGTACACATAGATGGAGTCCTGACCGTCCACAAGGTAGAAGCGTCCGTAGGTAGTGGATTTCACTGTTCCGACAACGCCTGTCAGTTGGTGCTCTACAGTCTCTTTGGCTTCCAGCAACTCGCCCACCGTACATTCATAGGGTAGGGGAGGATAGATAGTGTCGGGGTTGGTGTTGAGCGATTTATAGGTCAGCACCATGATCTTTCCCTCTGTGGCGGTAGGGAATTTGCTTGCCAAGAAAGCGGGGATATTCGGCTCGGAGGTGATAGTCAGGTAATCAGCTCCTCGCCCGCCCCAAATGGTCTTATAGTCATCTTCGGTCAGTGTGTATCCCGTGGCGGACATAAAGGGCAACACGCGATTGGTCTTACCTTTGTAGAAAGGGTAATATACTTTGCATATCGTGCCGGCATCCAAGTAGGGGAACTTGGTCGCCATAAACATGGGCACGTATATGTCGGCATCGGCATTTTCGTTGAAGGCTTTGAGTGTGCCGATAGAGAGCCAAGCCTCGTAGGCGGAGGAGTCTTCGGCTGTGCATAGCGATTTGGCTTTCTCTTCGTACTCCGTACCTTTCTTGGTGATTTGCGCCAAGTCATCGCTTGTGAGCGAATAGGTCATATCGGTGCGCACATCCGAGGGAGTATAGCCCGAATTACCAAGTTGCTTCTCGTCAAAGAAGTTCTCACACGACACCATCATCAGTGCCAATGCGGGTATGATATATCTCGTCTTCATAAGTTTCAAGTATCTAGTTTCAAGTATCTAGTTTCACGTATCAAGTATTCTTCTCCCAGCGGGCAAGGACGCCCGCGCACCCAGACATTTTAGAATGCCAGTTTCAAGCGGATGTTCCACTGCCGTCCTTTGTTGTAGAAGAAATAGATGTTGTCAATCGTATTCTCTGCAATGGATTGGGAAACGGTACTTGCACTATAGGCTTTCTCTATGTAATATTGGTTGAGCACATTGGTAACATTCGCTCCCAGCGTGGCGCGGCACTTCCCGAAGTCGAAAGTATAACTTGCTCGCATATCCAATGCTCCGCCTGTTGGACAACGGTAAGGTTCTGTTACATTCACCGTCTTACCCATTGCCAAGTTGCTGCCGGATAAATAAAAGTAAGAGTAGTTCCTGTCATACAATGTATAATCGGCTCCGATGCGAAACCCCTTGAATGGTTTGAATAACACGCCCAAGTTTGCCGTAGTCTGTGCCTGACCTCCCACGTGCACGTCCTCCAAATTGATTTTTGCCCATACATGCTCCATCCCTTCATCGGTGCACCCCGGCGTAGTGATAACAAAATCCTTCGTTAAGGCATTGCCATGTTCGTCATAGAAATATCCAATTACATCCTTGCCTTTCCAGCGCCAATCGCCGATAGAGAACATCGCCTCTATCTCAATCCACTTAGCGGGGCGTGCTTTGAACTCAAATTCCAGTCCCATGTGTTGAGCGCCTACGCCGGTCATATTGATATAGGATTCGTATTGTTCACTGGAACTTTTTGCCATCGTCTTATCCATCCAGCGGGTGTAATAACCATTTGCTACAAAGTTCACATACTCGTTGTGGAAACCGTAGCCCACCTCCACCGATGCAATCTTCTCGTTCTTTGCATTGCGGTTGAAAGCATGGCTGGAGGTGGAGGTCATAAAGGCACCGCTGAATTTAGGTGCGCGACTGATAAATCCGGCGTTGATAAAGATGTTGTTGTGTTCGTTGAAGTTGTAGTTCGCTCCGGCTTTGATGGTACCGCCTGCATACCCGATGGTCTCGGAGCGTTGGTGCTCCTCATCGTAGTAGAAGCGATCCACGCGCCAGTAGTGGGTATAGGAGAATGAACCGTTGAGGAATGCCATGAACTTGTCTTGGTTCCATTCCAAGGTAGCAAAGGCACCTTCCTGCATCACGTGACCCGTGTAGTCGCGATAGACGATGTCGCCCACGGTCTGTTTTTGGTATGTCCAATCAGGGTCGTTGCGATGGATGTTGTTTTCTGCGGAAACGCTGTTGGCGCGTGTGGCATCGATGAAGTACTCACCGCTCAGCAAGTCGCTGATGACGGCGGTGTGGATACCTTGGTAGTAGCGTACATCGATACCTGCCGTGAAGTCAAGTCGTTCGTCAATGAACTTGTTGTTGTAGGTGCTGACCAGTCCGTACCAGTTGTGGTAGTTGCGGTTCTCGGCGATTATCAACTGCGAGCCGTTCTCGCTGGCTGCGTTCAGGTCTTCTATGGCTCCGTAGTCAAACGTACCATCTTCGCGGCGGAAAGTGGTGCATACCACGCCGTTGTAGGCTCCGCGTGTCAGGTCGGAATAGGAGTATTCCGAGTAGGGGCTTGCCTCGCCGGTGTAGCCGAAGCCGCGCCCGATGGAGGTGTAGAGCGAAGTAGAGAGCGAGGACTTGTAATCAATCTGCCAAACGTGGTTAAGCGAAATCTGCGGCTTGTGGTATTTGTTGTAGTTCGCACCTCTCTGCTTGCCATCGTTCCCGTATCCGTAAGCGGGGTTGTAGCGGCGGTGGTCCATACCGTCTTTCATATATTTCTTCACGTTGTTCCACTCTGCCAGCGTCAGTGCGCCGCTCGAACCGGAAGGACGCTGCCAGTGCCACTGCGGGGCACCGAAACCCGTCAGCGAGAGTTGGTGGCGGTCGTTGATACGCTTGGAGATATTGGCGAAGTAGGTGTAGCCCTCAAAGCCCGTACCTTGGATATATCCGTCGCCCCATGTGCGTGAGCCTAAGACGGTGATAGCCCAGCCGCTCTGCATCAAGCCTGTGGAGACGGAGAAAGCAATCTTGTTGTAGCCGTCATTGCCCATGGCGTAACTGAGGAAGCCGCCTTTCTTCGCGTCAATACCCTTGGTAACGATGTTGATGGTACCGCCCACGGATGGTGCACTCACCTTGCTCGCACCCATACCGCGCTGGGTCTGCATCACGCTGGTTACATCGCCCAGTCCTTGCCAGTTCGACCAATAGACCGAGCCGTTCTCCATGTCGTTCATCGGCACACCGTTGACCATGGTTGCCACGTTGGTATTGTCGAAGCCGCGCATCCATATCTCACTATCGCCCCAGCCGCCGCCTTGTCCGTTGGCATGCACACCCGGGGTGTTCTTGAGCACCTCGGGGAACTCTTGTCCGCCCAAACGCTCTTCTATCTCCAATGCCGTTACTTGGCTGACAGCGACAGGGGTCTTCTGCTGGCGTGCCAACTGACCGGTTACCAACACATCGGTCAACGCCACCGCCTCTGCTGCCATCTCCACAATGCCGAGGTTCTTCTTGGCTTTGATTTCCAAAGTGGCATAGCCGACATACGATAGTTGCAACTTAGCGTTCTCCGAAACGGTGATGGTGAAGTTGCCGTCCACATCGGTGATGATACCGTTGGTGGTACCCATCTCCAGCACGGACACACCAATCAGCGGCTCGCCGTTGTCTTCGTCCACCACGGTACCTGTTACTTTCAGCGTCTGCGCCCATACCATCGCGCCCACGTTCAAACACAAGAATAGTGTAAATAGTTTCTTCATATAGTAGTTTTTTTGTTGTTCAAAGGCCCCAAATTATCAGATAATTCAGATTATTCCGACTATTATTTCTGCCCTTTGAGGGACTGTCATCAGTATATCTCTTCCAGCAGCGCAGCCAACCTAACTCCTGCGGCGTAGAGTTGCCACTCCATCGGCTCTGCCCAGCGATAGACGTAGTGGTACGCATTCTCGTTCCAACTCGCCTGGTAGTCGTATATCGCCGTGGTCAACATATAGCTATGTCGGAGCACATCTGCCTCCGACATAGCCAATATCGCCTTCTTCTCCGCCCCAAATCTATCCTCTACATATTGTGCGTACTCCGAATAGGAATACCCGCGCGACTCAATAATCTTTCCGTCCCAAATAGCATGCAGATTGGTCTTTTGTCCGAACCATTTGCACTTCACACTATTGCCTCCTTTGTCGTCCAAGTGCCCCATGTGCATCGGGCAGAACAGGTCGCCGCTGAGGTGCACCAAGAAAGTCAATGCCACCTTATCGTGCTTATTCGCCCGCAGCACATTTGACAAACTATCCATTGCACGAAACAAGTTACCGCCCTCGGTAGGGTAGTCAGTCAGCGTAGCCACCAGCGCCGAATCGCTCAATCCGGCAGGCAAGTCTTGATAGTGCCAATCGTGGGAGTTGGGGTAGATGGTGTCGCTTTTTATCTCATCGGGCCAATTAGCCAGATAGATGGCACCGTGTGCCCCGAGTACTTTGTCTATCTTGCGCCGCGTGCTACACGACAAGTTATCGTATGCCACTTGCGCGATGATCCGGTGCCCCTTCTGCCCCCAAGCCCAAGCAGTCTGCGAAGTGCTAAGCAGCACCGTGCTCAAACAAAGATATAGAAATGCGCGTTTCATAGGTATGATTGAATAACGGCACAAAGGTACTGCTTTTATTTGAGATGTGCAAGTACGAAAGGCAAAAATAACAAAAATTTAATATGAGTTCGATATAAGTAAATACTTTCTGCCATCAAAATATTCAGCCTTATGGAGTTAGTGATTAGTTAGTGATTAGTTAGCGATTAGTTAGTGATTAGTTAGTGATTAGTTAGTGATTACCGAGACTATCCGCTAAAATCCGTGTAAGACTCGTCTTATTTCTAACTCACGTTAATCTAATCAACGATTGCCCTCATCCTCTGTTTACTCAATCAGTCCGCCGCCGACAACCAACTCATCTTTGTAGATAACTACCGACTGCCCGGGAGTGATGCCCCATACGGGTTGCTCGAAATGCAGGCGCAGCGTGGGATGTTCCGATGTATAATCCGATAGGTCTAAGCGGGCGGGCACAGCGGGCGACTTGTAGCGGATACGCGCACTGACCGTAGGCGACTCCCGCAGCCATTCCACGTCTCGTATGTGGGCTTCTGAGGCGTGCACTTCGGCGGCGTAGAGGTCGTCGCGGTTGCCCAGCGTTACCTCGTTGCGCGCGGCGTCTATCTTCGTAACGAACTGTGGCGTGCCCAAAGCGATACCCAGTCCCTTGCGCTGTCCGATGGTATAGTTGCAGAAACCTGTATGCTCTCCCAATACCTGCCCCTCTGCGTTCACAAACTTACCCGCAGGCACTTGCACCCCCTGCTCCGACAGAAACTGCCGATAGTCGTTGTTCGGTACGAAGCAAATCTCCTGACTCTCCGTCTTCTTGCTCAGTTTCTCAAAACCGTGGTCAAACGCTATCTGCCTCACTTCGGGTTTTGTCAGTCCGCCTAAGGGGAAGACCGTGCGCCGAAGGTTCTCCTCCGTCAGCATCCAGAGGAAGTAGGTCTGGTCTTTACGGGTGTCCACCGCATTGCGCAGGTACCAATGCCCGCGGTGCTCGGCTATCTGCGCATAATGTCCCGTGGCAATAAGGTCGCAACCGTATTCATCCGCCGCTTTCACCAACTCGCCCCACTTGATATGCGAGTTGCACAGCACGCAAGGGTTCGGCGTCCGCCCGTGGCTGTATTCCGAGATGAAGTTGGCTATCACATGCTCGCGAAAGGTGTCGCGGAAGTCCAAGATATGGTGCTCAAAGCCTAATGTCTCTGCCATGTGCTTCGCCTCCATGATGCTCTCCACCGAGCAGCAGCCTTTCTCCCGCGCAAGGCACGACTCTTTGATGCTGTCGAAAGTGCGGAAAGTTACGCCCACCAACTCATAGCCCTGCTCCAAAAGGAGCATGGCGGCTACCGTGGAGTCAATCCCGCCCGACATTGCCATTAGGACTTTCATAAGGAAATTTAAAATTAAGCCACACTATCTAACGTGAGTTCGATATAAGTGAGTTTGGAAATTTTGTTGAAGCAAAAGACTCATCGTTGTTTTGACGTATATGTTTTTTATTTCGAGTTCACGTAAATTCATAATTCTTAATTAAAAATCATATTCGGCATAATCGTCATCACTATCCCCAGCAGCCACCCGCATACCACCTGCATCGGCGTATGCGCGTCGAGGTACAGCCGCGCGTACATCAGCACCAGTGCCAACCCGAGCAGCACGCCTATCAGCCATATCGACGGCATCATCCCGCCTGCCAAGTAGAACGACAGTATCCCGCCCGTCAGCCCGCCGAAGCCCGTCAGGTGCGCCGAAATCTTCCATCGCCTGTTCACCAGCGCCACTATCCCCAGCGCCACAGTCGCCCCCACGGCGGTGATGACGATGTTCGTCGGCACTTTCACCACCGAGTAGAGGAAGTACGCCCAAAAACCGAAGCACACTATCGAATAGAGGTACGGCATCGTGCGTTCTTTCGCGTCCGCTATCTGTATATCTTTCACGCGCCCTTGCCACATCATAATCAGGATGGTCGTCAGCGGAATGACGCAGGTCAGGAACGCCGTCCCCAGCACCGTTACCAGCCAATACGTCGTCGGCAGCGGCATGTAGTACTGCCCAAAAGCGATACAGAAAAGAATCATCCCATACACAGGGATGAACAGCGGGTACAACACCACAGACAATATGTTCGCTAATACCTTCACTTTTCAATCAGGCTTTCATGGAGGTGCGGTCTCCAGGCCGCACCCATAAAATATCTCATAGAATTCGTGGGGTACAAAGTTTCAATTCGTAATTCGTAAATCGTAAATCGTCAATCCCCCCTCATCTCTTCCTCAACCGCGCCACAGGAATCCCCATCTGCTCTCTGTACTTCGCCACCGTCCGCCGCGCTATCACGTACCCCTCTTTCTCCAGCACTTCTACCAACTGGTCGTCGTTCAGCGGCTTGCTCTTATCCTCTTGACTCACTGTTTCTTGCAGCAGCCGCTTTATCTCTCGCGTGGAGACTTCCTCCCCCTGCGCGTTGGTCATCGACTCCGAGAAGAAGTACTTCAGCGGGTATATCCCAAACTGCGTCTGCACGTACTTGCTGTTGCTCACGCGCGAGATGGTGCTCACGTCGTAGCCCGTCCGCTCGGCGATGTCTTGCAGTATCATCGGCTTCAGGCTGCCCTCGTCCCCTTCTTGGAACCACTCTTGCTGAAACTGCATGATGCTCGTCATCGTCCGCGTCAGTGTCTCGTTGCGTTGGCGTATCGCGTCGATGAACCACCGCGCCGCGTCTATCTTGCTGCGGATGAACTTCACCGCCTCTTTGTCCGCGTTGGTCTGTTTGCCTTTCGAGTAGTGCTCCAGCATGCTGCTGTATTCTTTGCTCACGTGCAGTTCGGGGATGTCGCCCGTGTTCAGCGTCAGTATTAACTCCCCGTCTCGGTTCTCCACGATGAAGTCGGGGATGATGGTAGAGCGATGGCTCTCATACACCACGTTCCCCGTGAAGGCATTGGCGGGCTTCTGATTCAGGTGTAGTATCTCGTCCACTGCCGCCTGAAAAGCCTCCTCCGAGCAGCCCTCCCGCTGAATAATCTTGTTGAAATGGTGCTTGGTGAAGGTCTCGAAGTGCTTCTCCAATATGCGCTCCGCCAGCAGGGTCGTCTCGTCTTGCGTCTTGCGGCGCAACTGCGTCAGCAGACACTCTTGCAGGTTCGCCGACGCCACGCCCGCGGGGTCGAACTCCTTTATCTGCCGCACGATGTCTGCCATCTCCTCGTCCGACACCACCAGCCCTTCCTGAAAACTCAAATCGTCCACCAACTGCTCCACCGTCCGCCGCAGATACCCGTCGTCGTCGATGTTGCCTATCACCCATTTCGCGATATGCCGCTGCGGCTTGGTCATCTTCGTCAGGTAAATCTGCGCCTTCAACTCCTCCAGCAGGCTCGCCCCCCCCGTAACGGGAATGTCCGTCGTCCATTGCCCGCCGTCGTCTGCCCCTTGCCCGTTGCTCGACCGATACATATACTCCGGCGTCTCGTCGTCGCTCACGTACTGCTCGTAGTTGAAGTCCTCGTTCTGCAAAGCGTCCTCATAGCGGTCGCTGCCCGCGTCCTCATAGCGGTCATCCGCCCCGCTGTCCGCCCCCTCTTCGCCGCGCTCGCTTCTGTCCTCATCGCCCCATTGCCCCTCGTCTGCACGCGCTTCTCCGCCGTCTTGCCCGTTCTCCGCTGCCCATTGTTCTTTCTCATCGCTCCCCTCTTCTAAGGCGGGATTCTCTTGCAACTCCTCGTTTATCCGCTGCGGCAACTCGACGGAGGGCAACTCAAGCATGCGTATCACCTGTATTTGGGTAGGCGATAGTTTCGTTTGCAGTTTCTGTTGTTGCGTTAATGATGTGGATTGCATAAGGCTTAAGTCGTTTAAGTTTCGGCTGCAAAGGTACTGAAAAAATCTGACATATACAAGTTTTTCCTCCTTTTTCTTGCGCATATCGTTTATTTTCACTACCTTTGCAACCCAATCTCCTCGACACCATCACCTGACAAGAGTTAGTGATTAGTTAGTGATTAGTTAGTGATTAGTTAATGATTAGTTAGTGATTGCCGAGCCCTAACCGAACCAATATCGGGTGATTATCGAGTGATTATCGGGTGATTGCCCTGTCCGGGTACGCAGGCGTCCCCGCCTGCTAAAATGGAGGTGCGGTCTCCAGGCCGCACCAAAGTAAAATAAAATCTATAAAGCCTATAACACCCAATAAACGATAATGTCCAACCTAAAGCACATATCTCTCCTAATCGTAGCATTATCCCTCTCCTTTGCCTCCTGCCGCACCCAGCAGCGAGCACTCAATTCGACTGTGTCAACACAAGAAACAGCCGACACCACCGCCATCCCGCTCCTCCCCGCCGAAGCCATCTACATCATCGGGCAGGAGTACCTCGCCATCCACGACTCCGCCTCCGCCAAGTACCATACCCCCCGCGCCGCCCAAGTCCGCCGCGACAGCACCACCATGGCTGAGTACCTCGACCAACGACTTGCCGAACTCTACCCCGACCGCGCCTACCCGGGCTATGTAGCCAAGGTCAGCCGATGGGCAGAGATGCTCATCCGCCGCGAGATGCCCGCCTCCGCCACCATCCGCAGCGACATCGGTGCCGAACTGCCCCATGCCGCCAACGCCGCCGAGTCGGCACTCATGGAGCACACCCCCGAGGAGAAGGCGCGGCTCACCCTCCTCAACACCCTCGCTACCCAAACCGACTTCGCCGACCGTACCGCCCTCGACACCCTCCATACCGACCTCTTCGAAGAGGAGCACCTCGCCCTCACCATCATGCTCTGGTACGGTCCCCGCATGTTCTACCGCGTCATGCAGAGCAAAGCCCGCGCCGAGCATCTCGCCCGCCACTACTACGGCGAGAACACCAACTCCGGCAAGCGCGGCGACGCCTTCAAGCACATCTATGTCAACACCCTCCTGCGCCAATACACGGGTCGCCTCATGTCGTGGCTCATCATGGATGTCTATTGGGAGCACGCCAGCCCCAACGCCCCCTGCGACCACTTCATGGACCTCCACAACAACCAAATAGGCAGAAACAACCACTACCATATCTTCACCCAACCCACTGGGGACGCAGGCGTCTCGCTTGCGGGCAGTTTGGAACAAACTGTTTCTAAGGGGGATTTAGAGGGTCTCCCCGCATGGCAGCAGACCGCCGCTCGTATCTATCAATTCATCGAGGACACCACCGCCAACAGCACCTTCCAACCGTGGGACAAGCAAACGCCCTCTTTTATAGTGAAAAAGGCAGAGCAACAATCCCCCGCCCAACAATACATCTACTGGAACAAAGAAGAATAATCACCCCATAGAACCCCCTAGAAAAACTAGAATTTCTAGAATATCTAGAAAAACTAGAACCCATAGAAAAAACCACAATCAACCCACAACGAATCATGAAAAAATCCCTTTTTCTTCTCCTCCTCGTCTGCTCCGTCAGCCTCCGAGCCAACACCACAGTCACTGACCCCGATCTCGGCAACGGCCGCCTCGTGGTCTGCGCGCAGAATCTCCGCAACTACTACGTAACCAACACAGCGCAGTTGGACGATGTCTTCAACGGCAAGAACGGCGGACTGGACGGCAAGACGAAGCGTATCGTCAACACCTTCCTCCACCTCGATGCCGACATCTTCGCCGTCTGCGAGATAGAGTGTATGGCGTCCACCGTCGCCCACCTCACCGACGCCCTCAACGCCGCCGCGGGCACCACGCGCTACGGCTATGTGTCCGACCCGCAGGAGAGCAGCGAACGCACACAGTCCGCCTTCATCTACCGCACCGACCGTGTCAAGCCCTACCGCGACAACCTCCCCGGCAGCACCGACCCCTACCAGTACAGCCACCGCATGCGTATCCAGACCTTCGAGGAAATCAGCACCGGCGAGCGCTTCATCCTCTCCATGAACCACTTCAAAGCCAAGGAGGGTGCCAACGACAACACCGATGAAAACCGTAAGCGCAACGCCAACGACCTGCTCAATAAACTCAACGTCATCACCTACGACCCCGATGTCCTCATCATGGGAGACCTCAACTGCACCGTCTCCGAGAGCCCGCTCCAAATCATCCTCAAAGCAGGATACACCGAGATGCTGCTCGAATACAACCCCGATGCCTACTCCCACTACTACAGCGGCAACGAACTCATCGACCACGCCCTTGCCAACAGCACCCTGAAAGCGCAAATCAAAGGCGCCGACGTCTATCATATCAACACGAGCAGCCGCAAGGGCGACAGCAACTGGTACTCCGACCACGACCCCGTCCTCGTCAGCCTCTCGCTCAACGCCAACGGAGACCATCCCGACAATCCTGACAACCCGAGCGAGGGAGAAGACTGCGCCATCCACTACCAAAAGGACTTCAAAGAGGGATTAACTGACTTCGAGGTAATCACCCCGCAAGGCTCCGTCTCATGGAACAGCAATGCCTCCTACGGGGCGGTCATCAACGGCTACAACAAGACCGCACCCATGGAGTCGTGGCTCATCTCGCCCGCCTTCGAGCTCCAAGACGCCGACTCCGCGACCATCGCCTTCCGCCACAATATCTACTACGACAACTCCAACGGACAGTACGCCCAACTCCAAACGCTCTGGTACACCACCAACTACAACGATGCCGACCCTGTAGCGTCCACATGGAAGCAACTCACCATCCCCGAGTATGGCGTGAAGTCGTGGGTGGATTGTGAAGTCCTCCTCCCCGAAGATGCCCTGAAAGAAGGTTTCCGCTTTGCCTTCAAGTACACGGCAGAGAGCGGCAGCGCCGCCAACTACTGGGAGATTGACAACGCCTCCCTCACCACTACCTGCAACTCCTCACAGGGCATTGACCAACCCGATGCCGACGAGTCCAACCGTTCAACGCATCCTGCCCAACCCCGCAAGTTCTTAAAAGACGGCACCCTCTACATCCAACTCGGCTCCGCAACCTACACCCTCTCCGGCTATCTCCTCCGCTAACAATAAGGAGGTGCTAATTGCCCGGTGTGCGCAGGCGTCCCCGCCTGCTATAACAATCCTAAATGAGGACAGTGATGACCTATAGCCTCTATAAAAACTATAGCATTCTATAGCAACTATCCCCCAACAACGACATCGGCTGCTACGCTCTCGTAGCAGCCGATGTCGTAATGAATTAATGAATAATTAACGGAAATTATATGTTAAAGAGGAAAAAATATGAATCATTTTTGGCAATTTTTGTTGCCTTAAAAATTAATGTCTAATTACACGTTAATTACATGTTAAAGAAAAAAATGTTCGCGTTATATAGCACACCGCGTTTTCCGATACCCGTACCCTGCTACTATCATCAGTAGCAGTCCCCATGGCATATCTCCCAGAGGGTCGGGGAACGGCTCTACAGGAGGTTGAGAGGGATCTACTCGCTGCGGAGGGGCAATGCTAAATAGGTCATACGGCGAGTAGGCTATACGCTGTGGCAACTCTCCGCGGGCGGTCGCCAGCGGGCTCACCGAACGAAAACGAAGAGGCACGCTCATATCGCTGGCTACGCTACCCTGACCCGTCAGCACCATACCCTCGGTGGCAGGACCATTTGTCGTAGTGAAGAGTTGATAGTCGTAGCCCCAGGCGGCTTGGCTCACTCCACACTGAGGCTGGGCAACCGACAGCAGCGTCCCCATACCTATCAGAGTTAGTAGTACTATCATCTTGCGTTTTTTCATAACCCTAAAATCCGCAACTATCATCCAATACACGATTAAGGGTAGATTTATGAGTC
>JAEDGZ010000018.1 GCA_016297215.1 Paludibacteraceae bacterium
TACGACTACGGAACGACGGTTACGCTGACTGCCACCGCCGAGGAAGGGTATCATTTTGTACAATGGAGCGATGAAAACACCGAAAACCCGCGTATCTTCCTGCTTGTAGAGGACATAACAATTACTGCCGAGTTTGAGTTTTTTGAAGGTATATCGGAAACGACCTCCGAGATGGTAGTTCTAAAACTGCTCTACAATGGGATCATATACATCATCCGCGACGGCAAAATCTACGACCTTACAGGACGACGGGTAAGATAGCCCTTAAGGGTTCACAAACAAAAAGAGACTGCTTAACAAGTTGTGTTAGGCAGTCTCTTTTGGTATATGTACGGCTTACAATGGCAAAAAATAACGGAGGTTGATAGCGAAAGCAGTGGAGAATGTTATCTGATTTTTCGTCCGAGAAGGTCGTATGTGTAGTTGGCACGCAGGAGGTAGAGCATGCCGTTGCGGTAGATTTTTTGGCAGGTTGAGGCGTTGGTGTTCCCGATAGGTCGGGACGAGTTATGCGGGTCGGTGAGGTCGGCTTCTTTGCCTATGTAGGCGAGCCATGCGTCGGGGATGCCGTAGCCGTAGTCGTCGTCGGGGGTGTGGTAGCGGTCGGCGGAGCAGATGATTCGTCTGCGTATCTCCATGGCGTCAAGGTCGGGTAGGGCAGACCATACGCATGCCGCCATGCCTGCTATGAGCGGACAGGCGAAACTGGTGCCGTTGCCGTACTGTATGCTTCCGTCGCTCGGGTTTACGATACAACTGCCTTCGCCCACGGCGCACACATCGGGCTTCACGCGTCCGTCGCTGCTCGGACCTCTTGACGAGAAAGCGGCTAGCTTGCCCTCGCTATCCACCGCCCCTATGCAGAGGATACTGTCTGCGTCGGCGGGTGCGGTCAGGTAGTGCCAGTCTTTGTTGCCTTCGTTGCCCGCCGCCACGCATACGAGCATGCCTTTGCGGGCTGCTATGCGGGCTGCCTGCGAGCAGCGCGTGGTCTGTCCGTTCATATCCGCGTAGCCGAAGTCCCATTCCTCGTTGTCGAACTCGGAATAGCCGAGCGAGATACTGGCGATGTTCACTCCGAGGCTGTCGGCTTTCTCCAAGGCGGCGACGAGGTTGTCCATCTCCTTCGGGCTCTCTTTGCCGTCTTCCTCCGAGCGCATGAGGTAGTAGTCGGCAGCGGTGGCGGCACCAAGGTATTTGACAATTTGACAATTTACAATTTGACCAACCGCAGGCGAGACGCCTGCGTCCCCAGTACTTTCGCCGGCAATCAAAGAGAGGCACATCGTGCCGTGGTAGCCCGTCGCGCCGTAGAAATCATCGGCGTCGTCTGTGAAGTCGTAACTGCCTAACCAATGAGTGGTGTCGAAGGTGCTTGACAGGCTATTCCCGCTGTGCTCCCCCACGGGGTAGTTCTGAAAACCTCCGTCTATCACGGCTAACACTATTCCTTCCCCCTTGTGGCCTGCGGCAAGCAAGGGCTGCAAGTTATACAGCGCCAGTTGTGCGTCTGTGCCGCGCGCCATGTCTGCCGAGGGCGATTGGATGAAGTCTTGTTTGCGGTACAGATAGCGCCGGCTGTCCGTCTCGTTGCGGGTCTGCTCTACGGCTTTCACGAACGAACGGGCGGCAATCTTTTCGGCTATACTATCTTCGCACGTTATTGTCGCGCCGTTGAGCCAGCGGCTGACGTGCATGACCTTTCCGCCCAATGCCCGCACGCTGTCGGTGTAGGTGGTGGAGACGGCATAGTCCAACGAGTCGGTGGGGATAGCCCACTTGGCGCGCTGCTCCAATGCCCTGTCGGAGAAAGCGACGGGGGCACTGCCTTGTTTATCCGTAAACGTTACGAAAAACACGCTTAAAATGGTAAGGAGGGAGAGCATTGGGGGGATTGTGTTTGTTGTTTTTTTCTAGTTGTTCTAGAAATTCTAGTTGTTCTAGAAATTCTAGTTTTTCTAGTTATTCTGTTTTTTATTGTTGTATTGTTTTGCTTCTTTAGAATCCATAGACTACGCCGATGACGAATAAGCGTTTGTAGAGGTCGTAAATCCTTTCTGTTATCGCATATTGTGTGTGGTTGCCGGGCTCCAAGCCGTTTTCTTGATGTAAGACCTCGGTGGTGCTAAACTTCCTGTCCACAGTTCGCATATCGAAGATATCGCTTACGCCCGCATGGATAGTCCATTTACCTATCTGTTTGCTCAGCCGCAGTTGCACATAGAAGCAATCGCCAATGTAACTGTCGCGGGTCTCTATCCGACTGTTGTATATCAGTTTACCGGAGAGCAACCATTGTTTTTTGAAGGCGAAGCAGGGCGAAAGCGAGAGGTTATAGTACCAATAATAGTCGTCTTTTTCCTTGCTATTCAGGTACATGTTTCCCGCTACCGACATGGAGAAGATGCGATAGCGCAAGAAGAGCGACCCGTTCATACTCAATACATTACTGCTTTCTTGGTTGACGAAGGTCTTGTAGGGCAGGGCACCATATTGGTATTCATACATCCGTCCTTGTTGCTCTATCAGTCCGTCTGCGCGGATATAGTCTACGCCCACATGCAAGACCAGTCGCCCGTTGTCTTTTTGCTGAAACGGATATCGGAAGAGGTAGTTCACCCCGATATTGTGAAAATAGGCGGCGTGCAGCGAATCATTCCCCACAATCAACTCATTGCTTATCGGTAGGTAATAAGGATGGGAGAACAGTTGCTCGTCCTCGGGACGGATGATGTTGCGTGCGATATTCAGTTGCAGCGTATGCTTGCGTGTGATTGCCCATGAGGCATTGAGGCTTCCCGTCCAGTCGTGTTCGGTATGATTGACTTCGGGCTTGGTGTCGGTGAGCAGCCGCCGGTGCTGCATCTGGTAGCGCACACCCGCCTGCAACTTGACTGAACCTATCTGATAATCCCATTGCAGCATGGGCGACACATATACTTGCTGTTTGTTTAGCCCGAGGTCTTGACGGTAATCGTTGGCAGTTGTTCCCCCCGCATACTGATTGAGTCGGCTTGCGCGGTGCATATAACTGCTGTTTATGCCGTAGGTCAACCACATCTCCGAGTCGTATATACCCAGCCTCTCCGGCGCGATGGCGTGCTTCGACTGTATGTTCATTTGCAGTTCTTGCGGGCAGTCGGTCGTGTAGGAGGTCTGTTGCCCCATAGCGGTCTCGTCAGAGGCAGCGAAAGATTTGTCGGAGGTGTTCTTGTTATACCCATAGTTGTACACTACATCTGCTTGCAGTTCACCGCCTAACAGATAGAGCCGTTTGTATTTCGCCCTTGCGGTGATGGTATATTTGTTGGCAACGGTTTTCTGAGTAGCGCTTGCGCAACCCTGTTGCCAGAGTAGTGGCATATCCGCTGTCTCAAGGGGTCGGAAGGTAGTGGTATGCGATTGGTTTAGCGCCGTCTCCCATTGCGTACTCTCCCACACGCTAAGGGTGAGGGCATCTTGGCTCGTGGGTTGGTAGTCGAACTGCACCTTCGCGGTCTGTTGCAGGTTGTGGCTTACGGTGGTGTCCATCGTTAGGGTGCCGGTGTCGCGTGCATTGGCAATGTCCATATCGTGTATGCGCGTCTGTGTCTGTTGGCTGCTGAGGGGGTGGTAGTACTCCATCACGAGGTTCGCGCGCATCTGCCATTTCTCGCCGCCGTAGGTGAAATACACCGAGGGAGACACGTCTGCCGTGTTGCGGAAGTTGGTGTATACATCCGCCATCGCCGAGCCGTGGAAGTTCTTTTCTATCGGCTTGAGGTGTACGTTGATGACCCCGCCTTCGCCGTTCTGCTGCACGCTGACGGTGGGCGACTGCATGATTTCGATGAAGTCAATCTCCTCCGCTCGCAGGCTCGTCAGCACTACATCCTTGCTTTGCCCCACGCTGATGTCGTCCACCTGCAGGGTGTATCTCGACAGCATGTTCTCGTTGCCTCTTTCCAGCAGTTCGGGCATCAGTTCGAGGATTTCTTGCAGGGTGTAGCCGGCGGAGAGTCCCAAGGTCTGCGGGCGGATGATTTTCTTATCTATGTCTATCTCCACGCCTGCCTTTGAGGTCTGTGCTTCCTCGGTGGCGATAGTATCTTTCGCCGCCTGCTCGCTCATCAGGAGGGTGTCCGTTTGGTCGCCTTTGACGATTTCCCACTTCGGCTTCAAATGTTGGTCGTCAAATTCAGTCTGTGTAACCTCCTTGCTCGGAGGTGCCACCTCTCCCGCCCACAGGATTGTGCCTGTAAGGAGGGCGAAAAGTAGTGCTATTAGACGAAAGCGAGACATGGTCTCTTCATTCTTAATTCAAAATTCTTAATTGCAATTGCACCACGTTCTCCACATGCTGCGTGTGGGGGAACATGTCCACGGGTTGCACTTTGGTTACTTGGTATTTCTCGTCCAGCAGGGCGAGGTCGCGTGCTTGCGTGGCGGGGTTGCAACTGACATAGACGATACGCTTCGGCTCGGCAAAGAGGATGGTCTTCACCACGTCCTCGTGCATGCCGGCGCGGGGCGGGTCGGTGATAATCACATCGGGGCGACCGTACTGCGCGATGAAGTCCTCGTTGAGGATGTCTTTCATGTCGCCTGCGAAGAAGAGGGTGTTGCTGAGGTGGTTCAGTTGCGCATTCACTTTTGCGTCTTCTATCGCCTCGGGCACATACTCTATGCCTATCACGTGCTTGGCTTGTTTGGCTACGAAGTTGGCGATGGTGCCGGTGCCGGTGTAGAGGTCGAACACTTGTTCTTCGCCCGTCAGTTCGGCGAAGTTGCGCGCTACCTTGTAGAGTTCATACGCCTGCTCGGTGTTGGTCTGGTAGAAGGATTTGGGGCCGACCTTGAACTGCAAGCCCTCCATCTCCTCCATGATATGGTCTGCGCCGAAATAGACCTGCACGTCGAGGTCGCCGATGGTGTCGTTGTATTTGGTGTTGACTACGTATTGCAGACTGACTATCTCGGGGAACTCGCGGTGGAGCCATTCGAGCAGGGCGAAGCCGTTGTCATCTAACGCCTCGCCGAAGGAGAGGATGAGCATGATTTCGCCCTTGTGGTTTGCGCGGAGGATGAGGGTGCGCAACTGCCCTTGGTGGGTATGCTCGTTGTAGAAGGTCATGCCGTGCTCGCGGGCGAACTGCCGAATACCGTTGCGGATACGGTTGTTGATGTCCGGCATGAGGTGGCACTCCTCGATGTCCAGCACCTTGTCGAAGCAGTTGGTGATATGGAAGCCCAGACCATAACTGTTGTCAATGTTCTCCAATCCGCCTGCCGCGTGTATCTCATCCCACGAGAGCCATTTGCGGTCGGCAAAGGTGAATTCCAGTTTGTTGCGGTAGGCGTAGATATGTTGGCTACCTAAGATAGGGCTTATCTCCGGCAGCGCGACCTTTCCGATGCGGGTCAGGTTGTCCGCCACCTGCTGCTGCTTGTAGCGCAGTTGGGCGGGGTAGGGCAGTATCTGCCACTTGCAGCCGCCGCATACGCCGTAGTGCTTACACACCGCCTCGCAGCGCTCCTCCGAAGGCTTCACGATGCGCTCCACGCGCGCCTCCATGAAGGAGTGTTTCTTCTTGGTTACCTGCAAGTCCACCACGTCGCCGGGCACGCAGTAGGGCACGAACACCACCATGTCGTCCACGCGCGTCAGCGCTTTGCCTTCGGCAGCGATGCCGGTGATGGTTATGTCTTTGAGCAGAGGGAGGTTTTTCTTTTTCATTGTTGTTTGGGGGTTTTGTAGTTTTTTTCTAGAAATTCTAGGTATTCTAAAAATTCTAGGCTTTCTAGAAATTCTAGGTTTTCTATGGGGGCTATTGTTTGTCTTTCAGTTGGTTGATTATCTGTTGCAGCAGGGGCTTCCATTCTTGCACTGCCTCTATGGGAAAGCCGAGGATGAAGGCTTTTCCGCCGAGGGCGGACTCTCGCGCTACGCCTATGCTCACGCGCATATCCTCATACAGCCCGAGGCGCGTTGCCTCCATGTCCGCGGGGCAAAGTCCTTCGGGGGCTTCGGCAAAGAGTTGGCGGTCGTTGGGGCGCGTCTCAAGATGGAAGATTTGCTTTTGGGGCGTTTGTACTTTGTGGGGGAGGGTGTCGGTTTGGGAGATTTGCGCAGGGAGGGTGTCTGTTTGCTCCCAGCGTATGATGCCGCTGTGGGTGGCGCGGGGGGCTTGCAGGCGGTAGTGCCCGACTTGTGCGAAGGAGTTGCCGAGGTAACTGCCGCTCACCAGCAGTCGTCCGCCATCTTCTACATATCTACCCAAAGCGGCGATGGTGCTGTCTGCCAAGGGGCGGCGGTTCTTGCCCGTGATGACATCTACCATGCTGTATGCGGAGAGGTCAGCGGGGAGCGTCCTGCTGCTGCGGGAGACATACGATATATCGCTTGCCGCGAGCACCTGCCCGTGTTGTGCGCCATAGTCGCGGGTGTTGCCTACGGTGAGGGTACCTTGGTGGTCGCGGTAGCACATCCCCCAGCCGCAGTTGTCGTCATCCTGCCACGACGATTGGCGGTCGAAGTCCCACTGCTCGCCTATGTACGCCACGCTGTAGCGGTCTTCCACGGCAAACGAGCCGGGCACGATACCTGCCCGCAGGCTGTCGGCAAACCACTCAGGACCATACACCTCATCAAACGCATCTACGATAAGAGCGGGAGATATATCTCCTTTGGCGGATAGATACGCACTCACCACCGCGCTCGGCATGCTCTGCCCGCCGTCGTTCACCGCCACCACATAGTAGTCGGTCTTCACTCCCCGCGCGGCTTCTATCTTTGCTTGCGGGGCTTTGGTGGTCGCCATGATATGCCATTCGGTGTTGTCTCCTGTCTTTTGATAGACCTCGTATCGTGTCGGCATAGCACTTGCTTCCAGCGTGTCCGTTGTGGGCTGCCATGTCAGTAACCATGCACCGTCGGCGAAGTCAATCGCTATGTCGTGCACGGGCAGCGGCTGCACTACGGCATTCGCGCCGCAGAGGTAACGCAGCAAGCCTTTGTAGATTGCCCGCGCTGCCACAAAGCGAAAACGTGGGTCGAGCCCGTGGCGCATATCTGCCATGTTCTTGTGGCTCAGTATTTCGAGGAGCAGGGATGGCACTAACGGGTAGCGCGCCTCGCAGTAATTGGCGTTGTGCAACTGCCGCCGTGTCCATTCGGGCGCTACGGTTTGGCGTATGTCTTCCACGAGTTGGGTCTGCACATAGTCGGCAAGGTCGCGGTTGACCTGCCGCGAGATGCCGTTAGGGAAGATTTTCTTGCCTTCTTCATCGTGGTCGGTGTAGATAGCCAGCGTGCCGATGATAGTGGTGTCGTTGCCGGAGTCGTAGCCGTCGGTATGCAGCGCAAGGCAGACATCCACAGGCATACCCATTCCCTCCGCGGCGGGGTTGCAGCGGCTGCCGCCCGTCAGGTAGTTGAGCCATAGCCCGCGGCATTGCAGGTCGGCTTTGTAGTCGTCTTCGCCCTTGTATTTGTTCCAGACGGTGTCTGCAAAGCCGATATGCTCCAGCCAGTAGCGTGCGCCTTCCGTCCAGCGCGGCAGCCCGCTCGCGCCTGCTTCCCATGCCTGCGGGTCATCCACGCGCCCGCGGGGTTGCACCACGGTGGCACCTGCGTTCTCCAGCATGGTTACCACCAGCCGCGCGTACTCCGTAGAGTAGAGGTCTTCGACGGTGTTCCAGAGCGTGGCGCGCTGCCATATCCAGCCCTCGCGCGCCTTGTTGTAATACGTCCCGTGGCTCGCCCAAAGCGCGATGCGCCTGTCGGAAAGTGCACCTTTGGTCGGGGTGGACGGGGTGGGGTCTGCCCACTCATAGTGCGGGTACTTGCTCTTGCGTTTCTGCAAGCGGTCGGGGATGAGTTCGCTCAACTCGTACCTATTGGAATATATGCTTACTTTCCCGCGCCCGTGTCCTAACACCCACAAGCTCACTTGCTTGCGCATCGCCGCCAACTCCGCAGGCGTAAATACCACGCCGCCCAACACGCCGTTCGTGCGCACGGTAACGTTGCTGCCGTTTACGCGCACTTGCTTCACCTTCACCCGCGGTGACCACACCGCAGAGAACGGTACATAGCGTGCCTGCAGCGAGTCGGCAAGCACCTGCGTATCTACCGCCGAGACCTCGGCGGGTAGGAGAAGAAACAAAAGAAATAATAGGGGGGAAAGGGTATGGCGGGTATATCGTTTCATTGTCATAGGTATCGAAAAAGCGCGCAAAGTTACGAAAAAATCTCAATATATGCAAGTCTGTTAGCACTTTCTTGTATGGAAGTGGGCAATTTTATATCTCTGCAGATGGTCTGCCCGTGGTTTGCAGAGGCGGTTAGAACGGTTTTCGGTTGCTAATGGTGAGATGATAGACTCGTTAATCACTAACTAATCACTAACTAATCACTAACTAATCACTAACTAATCACTAACTAATCAACTTATGTGGAATGCTTGTCCATTCGGGGGAGGCGGGGCTGCGATAGGAGGCAGGCATAGAAGTGGAGGGGAGGGGACGGACGTATTGGTTGGGTGTGGAGGGTGGCATTTTGCATGGGGAGCGGAAAAAAGTGCATTTTCGTTTGCATATTTCAAAAAATAGCAGTAACTTTGCGGCGCAATTCAAAATGTCAAATACAGCAATGAAAGCGTTAGTCAAACGGTATGCCGAGCGTGGCATCTGGATGGAAGATGTGCCGATGCCAGAGGTAGGCGTGAACGATGTGTTAATCAAGGTGAAGAAGGCCGCGATATGCGGTACGGACCTGCACATGTACAAGTGGGACAAGTGGTCGCAGAGCCACTGCACGCCGCCTTATACGATGGGGCATGAGTTCGTGGGCGAAGTGGTGGAGACAGGTGCCGGTGTGCGCAACACGAAGGTGGGCGAGCGCGTAACCGCCGAGGGGCATATCGTGTGCGGACACTGCCGCAACTGCCGCCGCGGGATGGGGCATGTGTGCGAGAACAGTCTGTCGGTGGGTATCTTCGGCAAAGATGGCGCGTTTGCGGAGTATGTTACTATTCCCGAGAGCAATATCGTGCATGTGCGCCCCGAGATTCCCGATGACTTCGCGGCGATAATGGACCCGTTCGGCAACGCGACACACACGGCGTTGGCATTTCCCCTGCTGGGGGAGGATGTGCTGATTACGGGCGCGGGGCTGATTGGTACGATGGCGGCGGGTATTTGCCGCTACGCGGGCGCGAAACATATCGTGGTAACCGACTTGAATCCGCTGCGGCTGGAGATAGCGAAGAAGATGGGTGCGACGCTGACCGTGGACGGGTCGAAAGGCGAGACCGTGGAGGGCGCGATGAAGCAATTAGGTATCAAGGGCTTCGACGTAGGCTTGGAGATGTCGGGTGCACCGGCTGCATTCAACGATATGATTGCGCACATGTACAAGGGCGCGAACATTGCGCAACTCGGTATCCTGCCCGACGACACGAAGGTGAACTGGTCGGATGTGATATTCAATGCGCTGACTATCAAAGGTATAACAGGTCGCCGCATGTGGGAGACATGGTATCAGATGGAGCAGATGTTGCTCGGCGGATTGGACCTGTCGCCCGTGATTACGCACCGATTTGCCTTCGAGGACTTCCAAAAGGGCTTCGACATCATGGAGTCGGGGCAATGCGGGAAAGTGCTGCTGGAGATTGGATAAAGTGAAACAATGTTAAAGTGGCATAATTTTTGTAGTTTTGCAAACAATTGTGCGTCTAATGGAGAAGAATTGTATTAACTAATCACCTTTTATAATTGAGAAAATGAAGAAACTAATTGTATCTGCTTTGGCTTTGCTGAGCACCTTTGGTTTGGCTTTCGGGCAGTCTCGCGAAGGATTGACGGAGTATAAACTGGACAACGGCATGACCGTTTTGCTATGGGAAGACCATGACCAGCCAGACGTAACCGGCTATGTGGCAGTGCGCGCCGGTTCTATCGACGAGCCCGCTGAATACACGGGTTTGGCGCACTACTTGGAGCACATGCTCTTCAAGGGAACCGACCGTATCGGTGCGCTGGATTGGGAGAAAGAGAAAGTGCACTATGAGAACATCATCGCGCTGTACGATTCCTGCGCAGTGGAGACCGACGAGGCAAAGCGTCAGTACTACATCACGCGTATCAACGAGGAGTCAATCGAAGCAGCGAAGTACGCTACTTGCGAGGACTTCTTCATCCTGATGGATGGTATCGGCGCAACGGGTGTGAACGCATTTACGTCCTATGACATGACCTGCTACCACAACTCGTTCCCCGCATCGAACATGTACAAATGGCTGACTATCTTCTCCGACCGTCTGATTAACCCCGTGTTCCGTACTTTCCAAGCGGAGTTGGAGAACGTGTTTGAGGAGTACAACATGTACCAAGACAACGTGTCGTCGCATATCCGCCAAGAGTTGTTCGGCAAGTTGTATGCCGGCAGCCCTTACGAGCGCGACGTGATTGGTCTGCCCGAGCACCTGAAGAACCCGCGCTTGAGCAAACTGATTGAGTTCTACAACACATGGTATGTGCCCAACAACATGGCGCTGATTCTTGTGGGTGATTTCGACACAGAGCGCACGAAGCCGATGATTGCCGAGACCTTCGGCCGTCTGCAGCCGCAAGACCTGCCCGAGCGCAAGTCGTATCCGAAGGCTGAGATGAAGGGCAACTACAAATATAAGATTGGTTACTATCCCCAAATCTGCTGGGCATACGACGGTGTGAAGATTACCGATGACGATGCCTTGGCACTGCAGTTCGTGGTTTCGCTGCTGAACAACGGCACGAACACGGGTCTGCTGGACCGTATCACGATGGACGGTGAGGTATCGGGCGCAGGTGTTTCTTTCGATGCGCGCCGCGACCAAGGTCGTATCCTCGTGCAGGCAGTGCCCTACTACGATGCGAACCAACGCGCTTACGAGTCGAATGCCGCTACCGAGAAAATCGTGATGGCGGAGATTAACAAGATTAAGAACGGCGATATTCCCGACTGGCTGATTAAGACCGTGAAGGCAGAGTATGACCAGAACTTCAAATTGGAGTTTGAGGACTCCGAGTCGAAGATGATGGAGTTGCTCTATTGCTTCATCTACGACATGCCGCTGGATAATATCTTCACGCAGAATGCTAAGATTCAGGCACTTACGAAAGAGGACATCCAGCGCGTGGCAAAGAAGTACTTCAACGCAAGCCACATGACGCTGACCTTCGAGGAAGGCACGCCGAAGAAGAACAAGCTGGCGAAGCCAAAGATTAAGTCGCTCGACCTGATTAACGGGCAAGAGACGGAGTACGCCAAGGCATTCAAGCAACTGCCGAGCGACCCCATCAAGCAGACTTTCATGGATATGAACGACGTTACCGTTACGCCGATTGATGAGAACGTTACCCTGCACTACGGTGCTAACCCCAAGAACGATATCTTCTCGCTGACGCTGCGCTACGGCGTAGGTTCGGGCAAGAAGCCGATGCTGGAGCCCGTGGCTGAGTTGATGAACATGTCGGGTATCATGCCGGGCGTGAATCCGCAGGAGTTCCGTCGCCAGTTGGCAGAGTTGGGCGGTCGTTGCGCGTATGGCGTGGATAGGAGTTATTTCTATGTAAGTATCTACGGCGACGAGGCTCACTTGGCAGAGATTTGCCAGTTGGTACAGCGTCAGATGCTCTTCCCGAAGTTCGAGCAGAAGCAGTTTGAGGCAGTGAAGGGTAGCGAGTTGTCGAACCGTTTCATGCTGTCGAAGATTGACGGCGTGCAGTCGGCAGCATTGAAGGAGTATGTGCTCTATGGCGAGCAGTCGGATTATATTGATGTAGTGCCGTTTATGGATATCTACTACCTCGACGAGGCAAAACTGAAAGCCGAGTTCCTGTCGGCTACGCGCTATGCGCTGGATATCTACTACTGCGGTCAGAAGCCCGTGGAGGAAGTGAAGACGGTCTTGACCGGCAACCTGCCGCTGCAAGAGGGTGTGAAACCATCTACTTCGCCCGTTATCCGCGACCGCAAGGCTTATGACAAGACGCAGATTTACTTCTTGCCGAACAGCAACGTACAGCAGGCGACCATCTACTTCTATTTCGAGGGTGTGCCCTACGACAAGGAGCAGGATGTGCTTTTCCAAGCCTTCAACCAGTACTTCTCCAGCGGCTTCACCGGACTGGTGTTGGATGAGATTCGCGAGAAACGCTCGATGGCTTATACCGCTTACGGTATCATGTCGGAGGGTGCTCGCCCGGGCAAGAACTCGTGCTTCATGGGCTATATCGGTACGCAGAGCGACAAGGCGGCAGACGCCATCGAGGTGTTCATGAACCTTGTGGACTCTATGCCGGAATACCCCGAGCGTATTGAGGCAGTGAAGGCAGCATTGCGCCAGAATGCACAAATCAGCAAGCCTTCGTTCCGTGGTAAGGCAGGGACTTACGACTACTGGAAGGAGATGGGCTACAACGAAGACCCCGCTCTCTACAACAAGGAAGCAATTGATAATCTGACGTTTGACCAAATCAAGGCGTTCTATCAGCAGTACGTCCAAGGCAAGCCGATGACCATCGTCCTCGTAGGCGACCCCAAACTGATTGACCAGAAAGCGCTGCAAGCGAAGTACGGCAAGTTCATCAAGCCTTCGAAGGCGAAACTTTTCGCCCCGCTGGATTTGGATTTCTAAACGTATCTCGTTGATAATAAGACAATCGACTGCTCGGGTAGGGTAGTCGATTGTTTTTTTAGGGGGCAGTATTAGTAAATAAGCGGAAGTGTAAGCAAGAGGTAAAAAAACGCCGGAAAACGAATAATGTTCTTGTAAATATCAAAAAAAAGCAGTACCTTTGCAAGCGGGTAAACTCCAAAATTAGAATTAACTATGCATAGAGCAGGTTTTGTAAATATCGTAGGCAATCCCAATGTGGGCAAATCCACGCTGATGAACGCCTTGGTGGGCGAGCGTCTATCTATCATCACCTCAAAGGCGCAGACCACGCGCCATCGTATCATGGGTATCGTCAACGGCGAGGACTTTCAGATGGTCTATTCCGACACGCCTGGCGTGCTGCAACCCAACTACAAGTTGCAGGAACAGATGCTGGAGTTCTCCCGCTCGGCGCTGGTGGACGCGGATGTGTTGCTCTATGTAACGGACGTGCAGGACAACCCCGACCGCAACGCCGAGTTCCTCGAAAAGGTGAAGAAGATGGCGGCTTCGCGGGCGCGTGTATTCCTAGTAATCAACAAGATAGACTTGACCACGCAGGAGACCTTGGAGCAGTTGGTGGCATTTTGGCAGAAACTGCTGCCCGAGGCAACTATCTTCCCCATCTCGGCGCGCGAGAAGTTCGGCGTGGCGCAACTCTTCGACGCCATCCGCGATGCGCTGCCCGAGTGCCCGCCGTTCTTCCCCAAAGACCAACTGACCGACAAACCCGCCCGCTTCTTCGTAGATGAGATTATCCGCGAGAAGATCCTGCTCAACTACGATAAGGAAATCCCTTACAGCGTGGAGGTGGAGGTCGAGTCCTTCCACGACGAGGAACCCTCCGAGCAGCACAAGAAAGGCATTATCCGCATAAGTGCCATCATCTATGTGGAGCGCGAGAGCCAAAAAGGCATTATCATCGGCAAGGCGGGCTCGGCGCTGAAGCGCGTGGGCTCGCTGGCAAGGGCGGACATCGAGGAGTTCTTCCAGAAACCCGTCTTCCTGCAACTCTTCGTGAAGGTGGATAAGGACTGGCGCAGCAACCAAAACCGCCTGAAGCACTACGGGTATGATTTGGGTTAGAGCATAGACCGCGCTTCGCGCTGTAAGACCGATATACAATTCGGATTACTAAATCAGTCGGAAGACCCTCTCTAACTCCCCCCTAAGGGTGAGAATATAGCAGGCGGGGACGCCTGCGCACCCGGACAGCAAAGCGGTCAAATTGTAAATTGTCAAATTGTAAATTTCTCAAAGCCATGAAAATACAATTCCTCGGAGCTGCCAATGAGGTTACCGGCAGCAAACATCTTATCACTACCGACCGCGGCGTGCGTATCTTGCTCGACTGCGGCATGTATCAAGGTAAAGGCATGGAGACCGATGCGGCAAACCGCGACCTCGGTTTCGACCCGCGGCAGATAGATTATGTCGTGCTCTCGCATGCCCATATCGACCACTCGGGCTTGATTCCCTACATCTACAAAGAAGGTTTCCGCGGCGAGGTCATCTGCACCCCTGCCACGCGCGACCTCTGCGCCATCATGCTGCAAGACACTGCCTTCATCCAAGCGCAGGATGTGCGCTGGTACAACAAGAAGATGGATCGCTTGCACCAGCCGAAGGTGCAGCCTCTCTACGACAACAACCACGTGGAGCGCTCGCTGCAGCATTTCATCACCGTGCCTTACAACCGCCGCTTCCGACTGACAGACGATGTGTTCCTCACCTTCACCAACTCGGGGCACATGCTCGGCTCCGCCATCTGCTCGCTGGATATATGGGAGGGCGAGCACCCGCGCGGTGAGCAAGCCAAAGGCGAATGGAAGCGCATTGCATACACCGGCGACATCGGGCGACTGCATAGCCATATCCTCTGCTCGCCCCAACTCTTCCCGCAGTGCGACTACCTTATCTGCGAATCCACCTACGGCGACCGCCTGCACGAAGACTCATTAGTCAGTGAAGAGGAGTTGCTCGGCGTGGTGGAGAGCACCTGCGTCTATAAGAAAGGCAAACTCATCATCCCCAGTTTCTCCGTCGGGCGCACGCAGGAGATAGTGTATGTACTCAACCAGCTCTACAACGATGGGCGGCTGCCGAAGATTCCCGTCTATGTCGATTCCCCGCTTTCGGTCAATGCTACCCATATCTTCCGCATGTACCTGAGCGAACTCAACGCCGATGTGCAGGATGTGCTGCGCTTCGACGACGACCCCTTCGGCTTCAATACCCTGCGTTATATCACCGACATCAACCAGTCGAAAGCGTTGAACAACAACCCCGACCCCTGTATCATCATCTCTGCCTCGGGCATGCTGGAGGCGGGGCGCGTGAAGCACCATGTGGCGAACCATATCTCCGACCCGCGGTGCACCATCCTGCTCGTAGGTTATTGCACGCCGACCTCGCTCGGCGCACGCATCCAAGACCCGTCGCTCAAGTGGGTGAGTATCTTCGGCTACGACCGCAAGATAAAGGCGCAGGTGAGCAAGATAGAGGGCTTCTCGGGGCACGGCGACTACCGCGAGATGATAGACTACCTCACCCGCTCGCTCAACACCGAAGCTGTCCGACGCACCTTCATCGTCCACGGCGAACAGACCGCGCAAGAGGCATACAAAGACCACCTCTACGAGGCAGGCTTCCGTGGCATAGAAATTCCCAAGAAAGGGGAGGAGATACACCTTTAAGAGGATGGAGGAGCAGACCAAAAAGGCTGTCTGACCAGTTGAGTCAGACAGCCTTTTTCGTGGGGGTTATCGCTCCTTTGCGGGATGTGCATAGCAAAGGTTAATCTTTTATAAATCTTGAACCAACCGGACGGCTAGCCCGTAGTAGCGATTGCTGTTGAACCAGTCGGCTCCATTCGAGTAGAAGAGCAGGCAGTAGGCGTAGTACGAGTCGATGGGAGTGGCAGACCAGTAGTCGCCGTCGCCCTGCACATAGTGGATACTCGACCCGTAGTGGAAACCCGAAGCAGGCAAGAAGACGGCACCCGCTGCCTCTAACTTTTCCCACTGCTCGAGGGTGAAAGTTTGGTAATCGGCGTAGGCTTGAACGGTCCATTCGCTTGAAAAACCCGACTTGAAGGTAACATCCTCAGGGCAAGTCCACGTGTCGGGCAAAAGGATTAGACCATTGGCATAAGTAGTACCCGCCTTATCAAGGTTGATACGCGCTACGCCTATCAAACTTGCGGCATTGGCACGAGTGCTGCACAGGTATGTCCACTCATCGTTGGTCAGCGTGCGCCATGTTTTGCCATTGCCGATAGTCTTGCCCCAGTCAGAAAAGTCGCCGGAATAATCCTTGTAGTCTTCGGAGGTGCTGATACCCCACTTGGCAGTCGCGGTGCTACCACTCCAACCAAACAGGTCTATCTTGTCTGCCAAGACACCATCTACTACATTGGCTGTGCCTAGCATTTCGTACTGCTGTGCAGCAAAAGACCAAGTGCCAGTGCTTTTGGTATATTGCAGGTTGCCTTGGGAGAACTTCACTTGTTTGTTGGCAGACACGGAAAAAGGTTTGCTGATGTAGTTGCTATTTAGACTTTGTTCATTTGAATCGCAACTAATGCAACACCAGCCTAATACACTAACCAATGCAGCAAATAATAATGTTTTGTTTTTCATTAAATCTCCATGATACGTGTCGGGCGCAACTTTCTATTAGCCAACCTCGATGCTCGGCGTGTGCGACTTTCCGCTTGGTCGCTACCGGATGGTATCGGTTCGGCGTGAGCCCCACCCGTAGCCCCATTTTCGGTTTCGGTTGCAAAGATACTGCTTTTCTTTGAATTGTGCAAGAACTTTAGGTGGAAAAGTGTATTTTGTACTGCACAATACATTTCCTTCGACGGTATAGTTTTCGCGGGTCGGTCGCGGGTCGGTCGCGGGTCGGCAGAGTATCGGTAGCGATTCGTCAATCACTAACTAATCGCTAACTAATCGCTAACTAATCACTAACTAATCACTAACTAATCGCTAACTAATCGCTAACTCTACTCTGCGGAAGGAACTTATTGAAAAAGAGGCTGCCTGACAAGTTGAGTTGGGCAGCCTCTTGCGAATAAACGTGGAGCCAATACAAGATTATTAGTCTTGATTGTGTTCTCATTTCTAAACCTCCTACACTTCAGCAGTTTAACTCAGTTTCTGCTCGGTTTCTGCTCGGTTCCTGCTCGGTTCCTACTCGGTTCTAATACGAGACTATACCGAGTCAAAACCGACTCTTGTAGCCTACACGTCTATATCTTGACCTATTGCCCATAAAATAATGGATAAAAGATTAGGTACATGAGATAGGGTTGTTTAGCAGGCGGGGACGCCTGCGTACCCGGACAAATCTTTTATCCTTATTTCTATGGATGCGCGTGAGTGCTATTGCTTAACCGGCAACTGAATGATAGTGAGCCATTTGGCAGGGTCTTCCTGATTCCAGATGCCATCTACATAGACGGCGCGGGGAGCCTCCAATACCTCATAGCCCTCGCGTTGCGCATAGGAGAAGAGTTCGCAATAACTCTCATATAAGTTGTCGTAAGGACCGTAGTGCTTGTAGCAGATGGCTTTCTCCACGGGTGCCAATTCATAGAACTGAATGAGTGCGGAGTCGGTACGCGCTTCCTTCACCGCCTCGCAGTATTCGATGGCGATGTCGGTAGGCGTATATTCCTTGTTCAGTTCGCGGGTGAAGCAGAACCCGGGCTCTGTACATTCGCAACCTAAGCGTTGCATCTCGGGTCCGATAACTTCGCAGCAGACACGACCGAGGTCATTGTAGGAAGGGATGACACCTTTGTAGGATGCTACGATGCATCCGGGGAGACTTTGAATCGTAATTTTTTCCATTTGTTCGTGGTGTTTGCGAGAGTCTAACAAGACCTGCAGACGGGATTGACGATGGAGCAAGGCTTGAATCTGTTGCTCCGTCTCGTCTATCTTCTCCGCCAACATACGAGCGTCGGGGAAATGGGAACTGTCGTTGAACAGCGTCGCTATCTCCTCCAGCGAGAACCCGAGTTCTTTCAGTTGGCGGATAGCGAGCATTCGCTGCATTTGTCCTACCGTATAGTAGCGATAATTGGTGTAGCGGTCAACTTTCTCCGGGGTGAGCAACCCTATCTTCTCGTAGTGGCGGATAGTCTTGATGGTTACCCTGCATAGTCGTGAAAACTCTCCGATGGTTAATTTGTGTAAGTTCATCCAATCATGCGCATTAACTGAATCCGCTGCAAAAGTACTGCTTTTTTCGGACTCCTGCAAGTTGACCTTAGGTGAGAGTTTGCACTTTTTCTGATTTTTCTGCTTGGCTCGGTGTCCGTTACCGGCAGAGGCGCTCCAACGCCTCTTTGCAGGCTAACTATCACTCTCTGCTAATTTAAGCAGGGGAGTGCTTGTATAGGTCGCTTAACAAAAACTTAATAATTTGGTAACACTCACTTAATATCATTTTTCTACTTTTGCATCAAAATCAATACTCTCTAAATATGTCAGTTTTCTATCTCTTGATGATTATCTTCCTCTTCTCGCTGGCGATTGTGGACCTGTGGGTGGGGGTATCCAACGACGCGGTCAACTTCCTCAACTCCGCGGTGGGTAGCCGCGTAACCACGCTTCGGCGTATCATCCTCGTGGCGGCTATCGGCGTCTTTGTCGGCGCCGCCGTCAGCAACGGCATGATGGACATCGCCCGCCACGGTATCTTCCGCCCCGAGCATTTCTCCTTCGAGGAAATCATGTGTATCTTCATGGCGGTCATGCTCACCGATGTCATCCTCCTCGATGTGTTCAACTCGCTGGGCATGCCCACCAGCACCACCGTCTCGCTGGTCTTCGAGTTGCTCGGCGGCACGTTCTGCCTCGCATGTATCAAGGTCTCCAACGACCCCGCGCTGGCGTTCTCCGACCTGCTCAACACCGAGAAAGCCTTGCAGGTCATCCTCGGTATCTTCCTCTCCGTGGGTATCGCCTTCGTCGTCGGCACCATCGTCCAGTGGCTCACCCGACTCATCTTCACCTTCCACTACACCCCGCGCCTCCGCTGGTTCATCGGGCTCTTCGGCGGACTCAGTATCACCGCCATCCTCTATTTCGTGCTCGTCAAGACCATGGCGAAGAGCCCCTACATGCCCGCCGAGGCAAACCAATGGATAGCCGACAACACGACGCTTCTCATGCTCGGTATCTTCGCCGGCTGCACGCTGCTCATGCAGTTGCTCTATTGGCTCCGGGTCAATGTGTTCAAAATCATCATCCTCTTCGGCACCTTCGCCCTGGCGCTGGCGTTCGCGAGCAACGACTTGGTCAACTTCGTGGGTGTCCCCTTGGCTGCCCTCTCGTCCTACCAAGACTTCATCGCGAGCGGCGCGGGCGCATCCGAGCATATGATGGGTGCCCTCAACGCCCCTGCGAGCACCTCCCCGCTCTTCCTCATCGGCGCAGGTGCTATCATGGTAACGGCACTCCTCTGTTCGAAGAAGGCGCAGAACGTGGTGCAGACCTCCGTCAACCTCTCGCGCCAGGCGGAGGGCGAGGAGATGTTCGGCGGCAGCCGCGTGGCGAAGAGCCTCGTCCGCGGCGCGAACCGCATCAACGCCGCCTTGCAGGTCATCCTCCCGCCAAAGGTACGCCGATGGATAGACAGCCGCTTCAACAAAGACGAAGCCATCATGGCAGACGGCGCGGCGTTCGACCTCATCCGCGCATCGGTCAACCTTGTCCTCGCCGGGCTGCTCATCATCATGGGCACCTCCCTCAAACTGCCCCTCTCCACCACATATGTTACTTTCATCGTCGCCATGGGTACCTCCCTCGCCGACCGCGCATGGACGCGCGAGTCCGCCGTCTATCGTATCACGGGCGTGCTCTCCGTCATCGGCGGCTGGTTCCTCACCGCAGCGGTCGCCTTCCTCGCCGCCATGCTCGTCTGCCTGCTATGCCACAGCGGCGGTATCGCACTCATGCTCATACTTATCCTCGTGGTCTCCACCGTGCTCATCGTAACCAATGTCCAAGCCCGCCGCAAGGCGAAAGCCGAGGCAATGCAGGACAAGTCCATGCCGCTGGACAACCTCGACAAACTCGCGCCTGCCGAGGTCTGGGATGCGTTGCAAGCGCACCATGCGAAGGCGTCCATCCAACTGTTGCAGCAGACGCGCACCCGCTATTGGGACACCTGCTGCGCCATGGAGACCGAAGACCTGCGCGCCCTGCGCCGCGTCTGCAAGGACTTGGACGACATGCAGCAGTGGAAGCGCCGCAACCGCTCCCGCGAACTCATGGCGATGCGCCGACTCCCCGTCAGCCTCTCGCTGGAGAAGAACACGTGGTTTCACCTCGGCTCCAACGCGGGTGAGCAGATGCTCTACGGCATGAAGCGTATCGCCGTGCCCTGCTGCGAGCACCTCGACAGCGGCTTCAGCCCCCTACCCGAAGACCTCCGGCAGGAACTCCATCTCATCGCCCAAGAGACCACAGGCTACTACGACCAAGCCGTGGAGTATATACAAGACCCCCTCCGTCTCCCCCTACAAGGGGGAGAGACAGAGAGCAGTGCGCCCTCTTACGAAGTCCTCTTACAAGATATCGAGGCGTTCAAACTCCGCCTCTCCGCCCTCCGCAAGAAGCACCTCGACCGCCTGACGACCAACAGTGCCGCGCTGCCCCAGCAGACCGCTTTGCTCTATCTCAACGTCCTGCAAGAGACGCAGCAACTGCTCTCCGAACTGCGCCACTTCCTCCGCGCCTACCACCACTTTGCAGAATAGTGCCATAGTGGGGTATTACAATAATCGACCGCCTTCGGCTATTAGACTTTGCAGTCTGATTGAAGTAGCCGAAGGTGGTCGAAATGTAAAATATAAGAGTTGCTTTTACATGGTCTTGCTATCTAAAATTTCTTGTAGCGGTACACGCACAAAGTCGCGCTCCTGTATATGAGGGTGGGGAAGGGTAAGTAAGCGAGTGTGTATAATCAGTTCTTTTCCTTGGTGGTCAAAGTATTGTAGCAAGTCGATATCTATGGTGCGGTCGTGGTAGATGGGAATTCCGTCTTCAGTATTCACGCAAGTCTTTGTGAGACGACCTAACTCGCGTTCTATTGTTTGTGTTTCCGCAAGCACTTGGTCGGGAGGTAGGTGGGTTTGAAAAGAAGCGCAGAGGTTGCAGAACGGATGTTCCGACTGAAAACCCCACGGTTCGGAATAATAGAATGAGGAGCAACGCAGTAGAGTACCTACCCGTTGCTCCATGAGATGTATGGCTTCCATAAGCGTTTGCTCACGGTCGCCTAAATTAGCACCTAATGAGAAATAAACGGTATTCAATTGGATAATTTAACAATTTACTATTTGACCATTGGCGCTACGGATTGACTATTACCGCGTCTGCCACGTTGGGAAAGAGATGCGCCATTTGCTCTGCCGTCTGTACCAATGGTCGGTAGAGTGTAGAAGTCTTTACGACTTCACTATCGTCCAAGAAATGAAAATAGGAATCCAGCATATTGATGCAGAATACTGCTACCAAGACCACTGCAAGCCATTTGAGCGTGCCGAACACCCCACCGAGCAGGCGATTGATAAATCCTAACTGAATAGCCCGCAACAGTTTGGAAAGTAACCGCCCCGCAATGTTCAAGACGATGGCAATTGCAAGGAACAAGAGGGCATAAGCAACCACATGGCATACGGCTTCTGGCCACGAGAACTGCAAGAGCAGCCAGGCGGAGAACTTCGTTGCCCACAGGCGAGCCCCCACAATACCGAGAATTATCGCCACAATGGCGATAATCTCCGTGATAAGTCCCCGCATAAGCCCGCGGACGAGTCCGACCAGCAAGGGGAGAAGTAACAGGATGTCTAACCAGTTCATTAATCAAATTTACGATTTACGATTTACGATTTACGATTTCTCCGTTAATGCACGTTTAATCCTGCTCGCTACGCTCGCGAGAAATTGAGGATTTTAACAGAGCATAATTACCTATTACTTATTACCTATTACCTATTTCTTATATTCCTGAGGCACCCATGGCTCGCCCGTCTCTTTGTGGAACATCACGATATCATTGATGTCGCAAACGGAGTTAATCTTTATATTGCGCGGGGTGATAGACCAATCGTATTGGTCGTGCGCGTATTTTGCATTATCGCGAAACTGCCCCAACACGCCTGTTACCGTACCTACATAGTTCGCACAATTGGCAATTCCCGTGGAATCAGCTCCCGGGAGATAGAAATAGGCAAACTTGCTATACTCTGAGTTAGAGACCAGCGTAGTGTTCTTGCCGTCGGAGATAACACGGCTTTGCGGATGTCCTACGTTCTGCGTAGTAGGAGCAAAGACATTCGCATACTTATCTATCTCAGGGCTGTTGGTATTGCATGGATTGAGCCCGTTATATTCATATTGCCCTGTGAAATACACGTTCTTGAGCACAACCAATCGTCCGTCCATCTTGCGCATTTCCGTTTCGTTGGTTACGTTGATATAGTCCGCTATGGTGATGGTGTCGTATTGCAGTTTCTCCGGTGCGGGTGTGCCAATCAGCGTGGTAGCGTTGCGGAACATACCGTTGGGAATACGACCGGGCATCCAACCGATTTTCTGATTGGCACTGCTTGCATACGTATTATTGTTATAGGAAGGAACACACAACTGGGGCTGGTCGCCATATCGACCGATGGAGAACCCATTGCAGCGGATGAGCAGTTCCTGCCCCATTTGGTAGAGTCCGTTGGCGGAACCTATATCCACCGACAAACGCAGGTTCTGCTGCTCGCCATCCACAATTTCTTGTATCACGATGCTCTTATAGAAATTGCCTCCGTAATCATCCGTGGATACACGTCCGCGGATATAGATGCCGATAGTATCGGTCGGGATGGTATCCAACGAGAAGAGATAGATGCCGTCCCCATTGGTGGCGCGAGTACGATAGGGGGTAGAGTCGCTCAGGAAATTGCCCTGCTCGGTCATAAAGGTCGCCACAAAATCGTTGAGATGATATATGGAATCCCCCGGCTGAAGCATCGCTGCTACTGCATCGGAGGGGGTGAACACATCTGCCTCCGTCAGCGGGGCAGGATTGCAACCGGCTATCGCTACAAACAACGAACACATAGCAAAAACCGATATGATAGAATGAATGCGTTCCATAGACTATTTGACTATTTGACTATTTACTATTTGACTATTACTTATTACCTATTAAAACTTATAGGTAAGGCTTAAGAAGAAGTTAGCACCCCATGCGTAGTAGTACTTTGAGGGGAACTTCCATGCGTTGGGCGAAATAACGGAGTTCTGGCTATCGTCTACGCCTTGGCGAGTCAAGCGCGGCAGACGAGCCTGCTGGTAACCACCCGTCTTAAAGTGGGTGTTGTTCGTCAGGTTCGTTACCGACAGGTTGATAGACAGCGACTGACGATTCTTCAAATAAATCAACTTCCCTACGCTGGCATCGATGATAAAGCGGTTAAGCGGGTTGGTGGCGGCAAGTGACTCTTGCATGGAAAGAATGTTGTACGGATATTTCAGCACCGGCACTCCGTTGGCATCCGGCACCGCATTCTCGGGAAATCCGTTAGCATCCGTTGTCCGCAAGCAGTTCCCTCCATCCGTGGTCTCAATGGCGTTCGCATAAGAATCGCCATACCATCCGTTAACGGGTGTCCCGTCAGCACGCACACCGGTGAAGAGTCCCTTCATACGGCGAGAGGGAGCCACGGAGAGGTAGTTCCAATCGTAGTAACTTACCGTTACATCCGCAAACCACATCTTCGGATGGAAGAACGACAGTTTGAGGCTGGCATTCACCTGCGGACCGGTGGCTACTTTCAGCCCTTTGAGCAGCACCTCGTCGCGCAACTCAAAGACGGGCTTCTTGTTGTTGTCTTGCGAAAGAGCCATCCCGTTCTCCGCAGAGGTGATCGCCATCGCATTGCTCGTATAACGGTAGTCGCCCACGCTCGTGGCACCGGTCAGGGTGAAATACGTGCCGAGTTTCACGGCAACAGCGGCTTCTATACCCATGTGGCGGCGGTCAATGCCGCTCAATGCCTGATTCACAAAGGTGCGTGCCTCATCATCGTAGTAGCCGTTCAACTCCGAACCGTCCCAGAACTGCGTGTAGAATCCGGTCAGACGACCGCGTACAATGGGGTAGTTGAACTCATATGTCAAGTCTGCACCTACTACCTTCTCGCTGGCAGCATAGTAGTCGGCAAGTGAGGTGGCATTATCGTGCTGGTAGATATTGTAGAGAGCACGGTCGTGTACACGCGGCGAGAGATATGCATCGCGTGCAAGAGGTGCCGTAGTCTGCGCCAGTGCATTCAGTTTCAGACGGTTGCGACCGTTGATCTTGTAGGTAGCACCCAGTTTGAAAGAGGGGTCTACAAAGTGGTGTGAAGCACCTAAATAGGTGGAGCCCACTCGGAGCGTCCCTGCCTGTGCCTGCGCGATAATCTCGTTGGCTTGCTTGCCGAGGTAAAGATTTGCTTGGTCGGGATTGATATGGGCGAGGTACCATGCACGACCGTTAATCATGTTGGTAGTGCGCTGCATAGACGAGTAGGTGAGTTGGAGCGCATAGTAGAAATCCACATCGTTGAAACTCCATTCGTTCTGTGCCCACACTTTGACCGTCCCCATATTGATACGATAGTCGTAACCAAAGCGGTCGCCATCGTGCTTCACGTCGTAGTAGTCGGAGGCGATATCGTTTTTCTTCACGTTCTCTATATCCTCCTGCGACAAGCCGGCGTTGGTTGCCAACTCCTTGATATCGCGGTCGGCAAAGGGGTCAACGTCTATCCATTGTTTGGCACCCAACAGGTCGTCCACCGACTTATAGTGAATACCCTGCGAGAACTTGCCTTCCAAGCCCGCCGTTACTTTCAGGTGGTCGGCTTTGGTATTGGTGTAGTGGATATTCACCATTGCCTCTTGAATATCATTGTGCCGACGCTCCAAGACGTAGCGTGCCGAACCGTTGGGGTTGTTGTAGTTGTTGGCAAGGTTAGCGGCATAGATGTCGTTCCAGTTGATTTGCGTGGTAGCGTCGTCGCGACTTTGCCACAAGTCCACCAACTTATTGTATTGGTCAGCATTCACCGACGGACCTAACAACTGTCCGTCGTGTCCGATGCTACCCATACCCAGCCCTATGCCTTTCATATCTGCACCGATGAAGTTACCATAGTTGTAGTGGTTGCCGTTGGGGTCGAAGAGTTGCGCCGAGTTGCTATCTACAATCTGCCCGTCCCACAAGAAGGAAGGCAGGTTGCGGTAATAGTCCGGACGCGGGTCGGGGGCGTTGTAGAAGTTGAGCGCGGAGTTGCTGTACATACCGTAGTGGTAGCCCGCAGCGAACTTCAGCAGGTTATGGTCGTCTATCTTCCAGTCGTAGTTGACGATAGCTGTCGGGTCATACGATTTCACCACGCGCGAGTTGCGCACCTTGCCGTTTTGGTAGCCCCAATAGGGGTTGTAGTAGATAGACCCCGTCAGGTCGTACACCTCTTGCGTAACGGCAGCCGACTGCCCGCGCTCGGTGGGCGAACCGAAGGTTACGATAGAGAGGCGATTGCCGCTGTTCCATTTCTTCTCGGCAGCGAAGAAATAGCCGCCGGAGTAGTACTGAATACCCTCGCCGATGATGTTCTTTTGGTCGATATACGGCGAAAAACGGAATGCGACTTGTCCTACAAATGCCCATCCGTTAGCCAATACGCCAGAAGCATAAGTGGCATTCACGCGGGCTTTGTAGTTGCGGTTGGTGCCGGCAACGCCCACTTTCCAGCCTTGCGCAAAGCGTGATGCCTCCATCAGGTAGTTGGTCGAAGTACCCAATCCGCCAAAACCGAAGTTGGTTGCTTCCAAAGGATTGACCACCTCTTTGTTACGGCTTGCGTCGTTCAGACCACCCATCGAAGAGAAGTTGAACTGTCCGCGCTCAGCACCGTTGAAATTGATACCGTTGATGTAGTTCTGCTCGGCGGTCTGCTCGTAGCCGCGGTTGCGGTAACGTGCTGTGGACCAAGCAAATGAGGTCAGCGAGTTGAATACATCTTGACTCGCCGAAGACGCACTGGCTTGCGCCTGCGAGCGTCCTTCGTCGTCATTTAAGTCCTCCTCCGAAAGGTTGAGCAGAATTTCCTCTTGCGCCTCGCGGGCGATGTCTCTTTGAAGCACAACCTCGCCCATGTCGTTGGTTTGGTTGGCATGCAGTTGCACCAACTCGATGGTAGCAATATACCCGTCAGCCTCGATAATCACTTCCTCATCCTGCGGTTCCAAATAGAGTAGGGAGAACGCACCGCCGCTGATGGTTGTAGTGGAGATGTCTTGATTAGCAAGCGTAACCGTGGCACCAACAATGGCATGTTTGTTAGCGTCCACAACCACTCCTTGCAGAGATGTTTGTGCCGTCAGTGTGGTAGTCAGCGCCAGCACACCAAGCAGTAAAAAGAGCTTCTTCATAGCATTTTCCTATTTAAGGATGATTAAAATTCAGCAGTTTTTGGGGTACGCGGGAAGGGTATCACATCGCGGATGTTCTGCATACCCGTTACGAAGAGCATCAGTCGCTCAAAGCCCAATCCGAAGCCGGCATGTGGTGCGGCACCAAAGCGGCGGGTATCCAAGTACCACCACATATCTTTCATCGGAATCCGGCGGCGCTCGATCTCCGCATTCAACTTATCCAACGACTCTTCGCGCACCGACCCGCCGATAATCTCGCCTATCTGCGGGAAGAGTACGTCCGTGCCTTGCACCGTCTTGTCGTCTTCGTTGATTTTCATATAGAAAGCCTTGATGTCTTTCGGATAGTCTGTCATAATCACGGGCTTTCCAAAGTGTTCCTCCACCAAGAAACGCTCGTGCTCCGAAGCCAAGTCGTCGCCCCACTCACAGGGGAACTCAAACTTCTTGCCGTTCTTCACCGCCTCTTGCAGGATGTTCACGCCCTCGGTGTAGGTCAAGCGGACAAAGTCGGTATTCACTACCGACTCCAAGCGAGCAATTAGCCCCTTATCCACAAACTGGTTCAGGAACTCCAAGTCGTCCTTGCAGTTTGCCAATGCCCAGCGCACGCAGTACTTGATGAAGTCCTCCTCCAAGTCCATCAACTCGTCTTTTTGGATAAACGCCACCTCGGGCTCAATCATCCAGAACTCTGCCAAGTGGCGCGGCGTGTTGGAGTTCTCGGCGCGGAAAGTAGGACCGAAGGTGTATATCTTGCCCAATGCCATAGCAGCCAACTCGCCTTCCAACTGACCCGATACGGTTAGGGAAGTCTGCTTGCCGAAGAAGTCGTCAGAGTAGTCTATCTTGCCATTTTCATCGTATTTCAGGTTGTACAAGTTCTTAGTCGTAACTTGGAACATCTGCCCGGCACCTTCGCAGTCCGATGCGGTGATGAGCGGCGTATGGAAATAGAAATAGCCGTGCTCGTGGAAGTAGGTATGGATAGCCATCGCCATGTTGTGGCGAATGCGGAACACAGCTCCAAAAGTGTTCGTGCGCGGACGCAGGTGCGCAATAGTGCGCAGGTACTCCATACTCAACCCCTTCTTCTGCAAGGGATATTTCTCGGGGTCTGCCGTGCCATATACCTCCAACTCGGTCAGTTGAATCTCTACTGCCTGACCTGCACCTTGGCTCTCCACCAGCGTACCCGTAGCGGAGATACACGAACCCGTGGTAACAGGTTTCAACTGCTCTTCTGAGAAGTTGGCAAGGTCAACCACAATCTGGATATTCTTGATGGTAGAGCCGTCGTTCAGCGCAATGAACGATACGTTCTTGTTGCCGCGGCGGCTGCGTACCCATCCGCGGACGTTGATTTTACTTCCAAAATCTGTGCGCTTCAGCGCATCTATGATTACTGTTCTTTCCATATATTATTTGACTATTTACTATTTGACCATTATACTTTTTATAAACAAATATGCTCAAATATTGTTCAAATATTTTTATACAACAAACTCTTTCTGTTTATTACATTATTTAGAACGGCACACCATTGTCATCGCCCATAGCCCCCATGGATGCGGTGGCTCCGTCAGGACTCATCGTATTCATGCGCGATGCCATGCTCCAGCCGCCGTCTGCATTGCCCACGGGCGCGGCGGGTATGCCGTAGTCGTCATCTGCTACTTCATCCTCATTCTGGAACTTGGCGAATTTCGAGCGGAAGCGGAGCCATATCTCATCGGTGGCACCATTACGGTGCTTCGCGATGATAATCTCGCCCAAGCCGCGTAGGTCTTTGTTCGATTTCTCATCGTTGTAGATATGGTAGTATTCCGGACGGTGGATGAAGCAAACGATATCGGCATCTTGCTCAATCGCTCCCGACTCACGCAGGTCGCTCAGTTGCGGTTTCTTGCCGTCTATACCCGTGCGCCCTTCTACGGCGCGGCTCAACTGGCTCAGCGCAATAATCGGTATATCCAACTCCTTTGCCATGGCTTTCAGGTTGCGCGAAATCATGCTCACCTCCTGCTCGCGGCTGCCGAAGTTCATCCCCTGTGCGTTCATCAACTGCAAGTAGTCAATAATGATGAGTTGCACTCCGTGCTCGCGCACCAACTTGCGGGCTTTGCTGCGGAACTCAAACACCGAGAGCGACGGCGTATCGTCCAAATAGAGTGGGGCACCTTGCAAGTCGTTAATCTTCGTGTAGAGCCGTTTGTGCTCTTCGCGCGTCATCTTGCCGGTCTTCACCTTGTCGCCCTCTATCTCGCAGACGTTCATTATCAGACGGTTCACCAACTGTACGTTCGACATTTCCAACGAGAACATCGCCACGGGAATGCGGTAGTTCACCGCCATGTTCTTCGCCATCGAGAGCACAAACGCGGTCTTACCCATCGCAGGTCGGGCGGCGATAATCACCAAGTCCGATTTCTGCCAGCCGGAAGTAATCTTATCCAGATTGGTAAAGCCGGAGGGAATACCCGACAGGTTACCCTCGTTCTTGCTCGCTATGTCGATGCGTCGCAGTGCCTCGGTAATCACCTCGTCCACCGGCATCACATCGCGCTTCTGCGAACGCTGGCTAATCTCGAAGATACCCGCCTCGGCTTGCTGCATCAGTTCCTCCACATCCTGCGTCTCATCGTAGCCGGCTTCCTCTATGCGCGCCGCCATGGCTATCAGGTCGCGTGCCGTGGCTTTCTGCGCCACTATCTGCGCGTGGTAACGCAGGTGAGCGGTAGATGCCACCAAACGGGTCAGTTCGCTCAACGTCGATGCGCCGCCCACTTCCTCAAACGTGCCTTGCTGCCGCAGTTTCTCCGCTACGGTCATCATGTCTATCGGCTCCTCTTTGGCGGCTAATGCGCGTATCGCCTCGAATATCAGTCGGTGTTGGTCGCTGTAGAACACCTCCGGACGCAGCAGGTCTGCCACCGTTCCGTACGCCTCTTTCTCTATCATCAGCGCACCCAACACCGCTTCCTCCAAGTCCAAGGCTTGAGGAGGGAGTTTGCCCATCTCGTTGGCACCCACCTTGATAATCGTGGGTTGCTGAGAGCGTTTGCGGGTTGTGCTTTTATTTGTGCTTGAGGTTGCCATACTCGGTCAAGAGGTTGTTTGCGGCGATAAAACTGCTTATTTCGTTGTTGAGCACTTGTTTCTCGGTATCTTCAATCCGTTGCTCCATGTAGGGGTTCTTGTAAAATCCGTCCAGCAATGCCTGATTGATAGTCTCGTACATCCAGTATTTGGCTTGCTCGGTGCGGTGGTGGTCAAAATAGCCGTTGGCTTTGGTGAATGCCACATAGTCTTCGATGTTTTTCCACACCTCGTCTATGCCGGTCTTCTCCACGGCGGAGCAACATAGTGCGTCCGGCTTCCATCCTGACGCGGAGGGCGGGAAGAGTGCCAACGCATTGCGGAAACTCACGCGCGACGCGTGTGCGCGCTCCACATTATTCCCGTCGCACTTGTTGATAGCAATCCCGTCCGCCATCTCCATGATACCGCGCTTGATACCCTGCAACTCATCGCCCGTTCCGGTTACTTGCAGCAGCAGGAAATAGTCCACCATCGAGTGTGCTGCCGTCTCCGACTGACCCACGCCCACGGTCTCCACCAGTATCGTGTCGAAGCCTGCCGCTTCGCATAGCACTATCGTCTCGCGCGTCTTGCGTGCCACGCCGCCTAATGAACCCGCGGATGGGCTGGGGCGGATAAACGCATTCGCAGCCGTGGACAACTCGTTCATGCGCGTCTTGTCGCCTAAGATACTCCCGCGGCTGCGCTCGCTCGACGGGTCGATAGCGAGCACCGCGAGATGCTTTCCTCGGTGGCACAACTCCGTGCCCAATGCCTCTATGAAGGTCGATTTGCCGGCACCGGGAACACCCGTGATACCCACGCGGACGCTGTCGCCCGCAAAGGGAAGACACATCTCTATCACTTTCTGCGCAATGGCTTGGTCGGCAAGCAGGTTGCTCTCCACGAGCGTTACTGCCTGCCCCAAGATGCTGATGTCTCCGCGGCGGATTCCTTCAAAATAGTCCTCGGCGCGCAGCACACGTTTCTTGCGGCGGAAAGTAGAGTAGGGGTTCACGCTCGGCAGGTTCTCCACACCGGCGTTCACAGTCAAGCCCTTGTATTGTTGGTCGTTTTCAGGATGTTCCATGGTTAATTTACAAATTGATTCTTACTCCACTACCCAAGTCAGTGTAACGTTCTTGCGCGGCTGGTTCGGGTCGTTGGTAATCACTTGCAGCACGCGAGCGTACTTGCCGGGCTCCATCGTCTTGCCGTCTTGCACGGTGTTCACCTCTACCTTCACTACGTTGCCTTTCTGACCTGCCTTGATGCTCCTCGGAGCGATAGCCGTTACGCGGCTGTCCGAGCAGTATAGGCGGCGAATCATCAGGGCATTGGTGCCGCTGTTCTTGATAGTGAAAATGCCTTTCAGTTTTTTGCCTGCGGCAATCTTCCCGAGGTCAATCTGCGTGTTCTCAATGCTCATGATAGGTGCCTGCTGGCGTTCTTCGGCGGTCAGTTTGCTGAAGTCCTCCGTTACGTCTGCCGACAGCGTAATCTTGTAGTCGTCAGCAATCACGCGCTTCCCGTTCACCACTACGTATGCGTACAGCGTCTGCGGACCGTACTGTTTGCAGGCTTTCGTGTCGAAGATAAACACCAGTTTGCCGGTCTCATTGGGCTTCAACTCTGCCAACGTTACCTGCGAGAGCAGGCATACATCGGCATCGCTGGTTGCCAATTCCACTTGGATGTTCTCTTTCGTGAAGTTTGCGTACTCTATCTCGCGCTTTGCGTTTTCGCCTTTGCGAATAGTACCGAACTGTACGGCTTTGCTCTTCAGGCTCAGTCCATCCATCTTCACGTTGTAATTCTGCGCGGGGTTGGCGGGCTTGGGAATCACCTCACCTTTGATGGTCAGACGTTTCGTTGCCTCGCTAGCGTTGGAGGTGATGGTTATCGTCTTCTGGAAGCGCCCGGGGCGACCGCTCGGGTTGTAGGTAACGGTGATGTTCCCTGTCTGCCCGGGCTCAATGGGCTCTTTCGGCCATTTCGGTGTGGTGCAACCGCAACTGGCGCGCACGTTGCTCAGCACTAACGGCTCCATACCTTCGTTCTTGAAGGTGAAGATAGTCGTTACCCTGCCGTCTGCCTCGTTAATCTTGCCGAAGTCATGCTCGGTCTTCTCAAACGTAATCACCGGCTGTTGCGCCATCATGGCTACTGCTACGAGAGCCATAGAGAGTGTCGTCAAAATCTTTTTCATATCGTAAAGTATTACTTATTACCTATTATCTATTACGAGTTCACTGTACTCACCCGCTTCACCGCCTTTATCTCAGGTATCTTCCTCAGCGATACAAACAGGTCTTGCAACTCTTTTCTGTCGTACACATACACTTCCAACTGTCCCTTGAATATCCCGTCGTCTGCTGCCACGTTCATCGCCCGCATGTTGATATGGAACTGCTCGGTGATGGTCTTCAGCACATCAATAAACACGCCGAACTTGTCTATTCCCTGTATCTCTATCGTCTCCACAAACGACTGCACGCGGTGGGTGTTCCATGTCGCGGTGTAGAGCCGCTTGCCGTGCGAGGTCTTGAGCAGCATCGCCTCCTCGCAGTCTATCTTGTGGATATACATCTTCCCGTCTTCTGCCAGATAGCCCAAGACCTCGTCGCCGGGTATCGGGTGGCAGCAGTCTGCCAAGACGTACTCTTTCCCTAAGTTCTCGTCCGTCAGCACTATCGAGTGCGATTTCTTCTTCCCTTTCTCCGTCGCTTCTTTCTCCAACACCGTCGGCGCGTCTTTCACCTCGGTGGAGGTGCTCTTTTCTGTGCTTGCGAACGGGTTTATCCTGTTCCAGATACTCTTCTTCGGGAACAATATCTGCTGCATATCGTTCAGACGGATAGCCCCTTTACCTATCTGCAGATACAACTGAATAGGCAGCGATAGGTGGTAATGGTTGAGCATTTTCTGCACCGCCATGTCCATGTTCACGGGCACTTCTATCATGCTCACCGCGTCGTGGAACAGTTTCTCTCCGCGCCTAATGTAACTCCTCTCCTCCCTGCGGAAATACGCCCGCAGACACGATTGCGCCTTGGCGGTGGTAACGTAGTCCAACCAGTTCTCTTGCGGGTGTTGGCTACCCGAGGTCAGCACTTCCACTTGGTCGCCGCCCTTCAACTCATAACTCAGCGGCACCAGCGTGTGGTTCACCTTCGCCCCGATACAGTGCTCGCCTAATTCCGAGTGCAGCAGAAAGGCGAAGTCTAATGCGGTGGCACCTTGCGGCATGGTCTTTATCTCGCCCGTCGGAGTGAACACGAATACCTCTTGCGCAAACAGGTTCAACTTGAAGGTGTCCAAGAACTCCATCGCGTCTTTCTCGGGGTGCTCCAGTATCTCTTTTATCTCGCTCAGCCACTTGTCCAACTCCGACTCGTCCTGCTCGCCGGTCTTGTATTTCCAGTGCGCCGCCAGTCCGTGCTCTGCCAACTCGTGCATGCGGTCGGTGCGTATCTGCACTTCCACCCACTCGCCGTTCTGACCCATCACCGTAACGTGCAGTGCCTCATAGCCGTTGGCTTTCGGAGTGCTTATCCAGTCGCGTATCCGCTCGGGGTGCGGGCGGTAAATCTCCGTAATCGCCGAGTAAATCATCCAGCATTGGTCTTTCTCCGACATCGAATCGTGGGGCGTGAACACTATCCGCACTGCCAGCAGGTCATACACGTCCTCGAACGGTATCTGCTTGGTCATCATCTTCTTCCATATCGAATAGACCGACTTGATACGTGCCGTTATCGAGAACTGATACCCCATCGACTCTAACCGCTCCCGTATCGGCGCGGAGAAGGTCTCGAAGGTCGCCATCTGTGCGTTCTTGTTCGCTGCCAGTTTGGCTTCTATCTCCGCGTACATCTCCGGGTGCTCGTACTTGAAACTCAGGTCTTCCAACTCCGTCTTTATCGGAAACAAGCCCAAGCGGTGTGCCAGCGGCGCATATATATATTGTGTCTCCCCCGCTATCTTGTATTGTTTTTCTTTCGGCTGTGAACCCAGCGTGCGCATGTTGTGCAACCGGTCGGCTATCTTTATCAGCACCACGCGTATGTCATCCGAGATGGTCAGCAGCAACTTTCGGAAGTTCTCTGCCTGCTCGCTCGCATGCTCGCCGAACACCCCGCCGGAAATCTTCGTCAGCCCTGCCACTATCTTCGCTATCTTCTCCCCGAACAGGTTCTCTATGTCCTCCACCGTGTAGTCCGTATCTTCCACCACATCGTGCAGCAGCGCGCTGCAGATACTCGTGCTCCCTAACCCTATCTCCTTCACGCATATACGCGCCACCGCCAGCGGGTGCATCATATACGGCTCGCCGCTCAAGCGGCGCACGCCGTGGTGAGCCTGATTGGCAAAATGGAATGCACGGGTTATCAACTCCACTTTCTGTCTGTGCATCGTATGCGCATAATCATCCAACAGCGCCTCAAACTCGCGTTGAATCATCTGCTCTTCGGCTTGTGTAAACTCACTTTCTTTCATATTCGGCACAAAATAGTGCGCAAAATTACAAAAAATAATTTATATGTGCAAGGGTTTACCTATTTTTTGCAAAAAATCCCGCAACTCCCTTATCTCTACTATCCTCAAAATCCCCACACTCCCTTCTCTTTCTCGCCTCCTTAAAATAAAAAATCACCCGGCTGTCAATAGTGGGTGATTAATAGACTAAGTACGAAATATAAATTAATATGAGTTCAAAGTAATCAACTCTTTGGAGTTAGTGATTAGTTAGTGATTAGTTAGTGATTAGTTAGTGATTAGTTAGTGATTGTCCACTAAAAATCTTATTTCGGACTCAAGTTAAATTACGTGAGTGGGTGCCTACGCTTACCGTTTTCTGCGCGGGAAGAGTTTGCGGATACGGGTGAGGGGTTTGGTGAGGGAGCCGCCGGCAACGACGAGGGTTACGGCAAGGATAATCAGCAGCAAGCCCATGCAGTCGCGGAGGGTGAGTTGCTCGTGGAAGACGGTGATACCGAAGAAAATCGCCGTGGCGGGCTCCAGCGCGCCGAGGATAGCCACGGGCGTGGGGCCGATATAACTGATGGCTTTGGTGGTGCAGAGCAGCGAGATAGCCGTCGGCAGCAGTCCAAGCGCCAGCAGGTTACCCCACAGATACCATCGGTCGGCAGGCGGCACGGTGATACCCTTGCCGTTGCAGAGCGCCGAGACGGCGAACACCATCCAGCCGAAGAGCAGGACATAGAAGGTAACTTTCAGCGTGGGGATGGTCTTCATCCTGCCGTGGTCCACGCCCACGAGGTAGATGGCATACGAGAGCGCCGAGCCCATCACCAGCAGGGTGCCGACGGAGGACAGCGTGGAGCCGTCGCTGCCCTTGTAGAGCAAGCCGATACCCGCCAGCGCCGTGGCGATACAGAGCACGGTGAGCAGGGTGATGCGCTCGTGGAAGCATATCCACATCAAGAGCGCCACCATGAGCGGATAGACGAACAGCAGCGTGGAGGCGATACCCGCGTCCATGTAGTTGTAACTGAGGTAGAGCGTGAGCGACGAGAGGGCGAAGAGCACGCCGAAGAGGGCGAGCACAGGCACATCGCGCCAGCCTACGCGGAAACTATGCCCGCGCAGGGTGAGCATGAGCGCGAGAATAGGCAAGGCAAAGAGATAACGAAAAAAGAGCACGGAGTTAGCGTCCATGCCCGCGTCGTAAAGCGGTAGGGTGAAGAGCGGATTCATGCCGTAGGTGATTTCCGCCACCGCCGCCAAGAGGTAACCTTTTAACTTATTGGTAAGCATAATTGTTTAGGTAATAGGTAATTCGCCCTTCGGGCTGTAATATGCAATATCTCACTGTGCATATTACCTATTACTTATTACCGAGCGTAGCGAGTTCCTCCTATTCAGGGAACTCCATCAGATACGCTTTGATGAAGGCGTCGATGTCGCCGTCCATCACGGCATTGACGTTGCTCGTCTGGTAGTTGGTGCGGTGGTCTTTCACGCGGCGGTCGTCGAACACATACGAGCGAATCTGACTGCCCCACTCAATCTTCTTCTTGCCTGCCTCCACTTTGGCAGCCGCCTGCCGGCGTTTCTCCAATTCGAGTTCATAGAGTTGCGAGCGCAGGTGCCGTAGGGCGTTCTCGCGGTTCTTCGGCTGGTCGCGCGTCTCCGTGTTCTCAATCACTATCTCATCGGGTTGTCCCGTCAACGGGTTGATGAACTTATAGTGCAGGCGCACGCCGGACTCCACCTTGTTGACGTTCTGCCCGCCCGCGCCCGACGAGCGGAAGGTGTCCCACGACAAGCCCGCGGGGTCCACGGTGATGTCGATACTGTCGTCGATGAGAGGCACCACGAACACCGACGCGAACGAGGTCATGCGCTTGCCCTGCGCGTTGTAGGGCGACACGCGCACCAAGCGGTGCACACCGTTCTCCGACTTGAGGTAGCCGTATGCCATGTCGCCTTCCACGTTGAACGTAACGGTCTTGATACCCGCCTCGTCGCCTTCTTGCAGGTTGGTGATGGTGGTCTTGTAGTCGTGTTTCTCGCAGTAGCGCTGGTACATACGCATGAGTTGCTCCGCCCAGTCTTGCGCCTCCGTGCCGCCCGCGCCTGCCACAATCTTCAGCACCGCGGGCATCTGGTCTTCCTCGTGCGAGAGCATGTTCTTCATCTCAAGGCTCTCCACCTCGCCGAGGGCATGCGCGTAAGCAGCATCCACCTCCTCTTCGGTTACGAGTTCTTCCTTGCAGTATTCAAACGCCAGTTGCAGTTCCTCCACAGCAGCCCGCACACCCTCGTAGCCCTCAATCCAACGCTTGATGGCTTTCACCTTGCGCATCTGCGCCTCGGCGGCTTTGGCGTCCTCCCAGAACTCAGGTGCCTGCGTATGCAGTTCTTCCTCTTGCAGTTGGATGCGCTTCTCGTCGATGGCGAGGTACTGTTTCAACTTGTCAGCACGCTGCTGAACGTCTTTTAGTTGGTCGATAGTTATCATTCTGATTACTCGGATTATGCTGATTATTCGGAGTATTCTGAGCATTCTGATGCCTCTGACACCTCCGCTAACGGACTGCAAAAGTACTGCTTTTTTCCCACATAAACAAATTTTATCGCGTTTTATCGCAATTTATTTGGTAGTATCAAAAAAAAACGCTACCTTTGCGGCAAATTTTTCGATTTATTGCAATATGGCAAACGGTAATGAGCAACTCGTGGAAGAGTTGAAGGCGCTGGTAGCGCAAGATGATGTGATGGCAGTGAAAGAACAGGTAGAGCAGTTGAAGACGCAGTTCTACCGTGAGTATCACCAGCAGTTGGAGGCAGCCCGCGAGGCGGCTTCCCAAGCGGTGGCAGAGGGTGCGGAGGACGCAGCGGACGAGACGACATGGACCCCCGAGCCCGACCCCGTGGAACTGCAGTTCCGCGAATTGCTCAACGAATACAAGCAGAAGAAAGCCGAGGTAGCCGCCAAGAACGAGGCGCAGATGCAGGAGAACCTGCAACGCAAGCAGGCTATCCTCGACCAGATGAAAGCCATGGCGGAGGCGGAGACCGCCGATGTGATGGGCAATCTGCAGAAGATGCGCGACCTGCAAGCCGAGTGGAAAACCATCGGACAGGTGCCCCCGACCAACGCGCAGGAGATTTGGAAACTCTACCAGCAGTACCAAGAGCAGTTCTACGACCTCGTGAAGATAAACATCGAGTTGCGCGACTTGGACTTCAAGAAGAACCTCGAGATGAAGACCCTGCTCTGCGAGGCAGCGGAGAAACTGCAAGAGAACCCCTCCGTGGTGGAGGCGAGCCGTGCGCTCCAGCAGTTGCACGACGAGTGGGTGGAGATAGGTCCCGTGGCGCGCGAACTGCGCGAAGACCTCTGGGCTCGATTCAAAGCCGCGTCCACCATCATCAACAAGAAGCACCAAGCCTATTTCGACCAACTGCACGCGCAGGAGGCAGATAACCTCGCCAAGAAGCAAGCCATCGTGGAGCAACTCAAAGAGGTGGACTTCAGCAAACTGAAATCGAACAAACAGTGGGACGAGGCGACCGAGAAGATACAGGCATTGCAGAACGAATGGCGCACCATCGGCTTCGCTCCGAAGAAGAACAATCAGGCTATCTATGAGGAGTATCGCGCGCTGTGCGATGCCTTCTTCAAGGCAAAGAGCACTTTCTACAAGGAGATGAAAGAGATGCTCAACGAGAACCTGCGCAAGAAACGCGACCTGCTCGCGCGCGCCGAGGAGTTGAAGAAAAGCACCGAGTGGAAAGAGACTGCCGATGCCTTCATCGCCCTGCAAGAGGAGTGGAAGAAAGTGGGACCCGTTGCGCGTAAGTTCTCCGACGACCTGTGGAAGCAGTTCCGCGACGCATGCGACACTTTCTTCAACGCCAAGCGCGAGGCAACGCAGGGTGCACGCGAGGCATACGAGCAGAAACGTGCTGCCGCAAAAGCCAACTTCAGCAAGCGCGTAGAGAACATGACCGACCGCCAGCGACTCGTCCGCATGTACGAGAACCTCAAGCAGGAAATCAAGACGGCAGAGAACAACATCCTCTTCTTCTCCGGCAACACCAAGTCTGCGAACGCCCTCGTTGCCAGCATGCAGAAGAAGATAGATGCCCTCAAAGACCAACTCAAAGAACTCGAAGACAAAATCGAGAATATGGAGTAAAGTAGTGGTTAGTGGTCAGTGGTTAGTGGTCAGAGCACTCCGATACCTCTGAGCATGAGCCCTCATAATTCATAATTCATAATTCATAATTACGCAACGGTGTCCTTACTACAATACATAGGTGTGGAGATTCACCAAGCCGAGCATATCGTGCTGAAAGATGTGAATCTGGAGGTGGGCGAAGGCGAACTCATCTACCTGCTCGGCAAGGTGGGAAGCGGCAAGTCCAGCCTGCTCAAGACCATCTATGGCGCACTCCCCATCGCGAGCGGCGAGGCGATAGTGCTGGGGCAGGACATGGCGAAAATCAGACGCCGCAAACTGCCCTACCTCAGGCGCCGACTCGGTATCGTATTCCAGGACTATAAGTTGCTCACCGACCGCTCCGTGGAAGACAACCTGCTCTTCGTGCTGAAAGCCACGGGCTGGAAGGACAAGAAACTGATGAAGACCCAAGTGCATGAGGTCTTGCAGCAGGTGGGCATGGAGACCAAGGCGTACAAGCGACCTTACCAGTTGTCGGGCGGCGAGCAACAGCGCGTGGTGATAGCGCGGGCGCTGCTCAACAGCCCCGAGATGATTCTCGCCGACGAGCCTACGGGCAACCTCGACCCCGAGACGGGCAATGAGATTATGGAACTGCTGAGTGCCATCTCTAAGGCAGGCATCACAGTCCTCGTCTCCACCCACAACCAACTATGGCCCCAACGCTACCCGGGCAAGCAATGGCACTTTGAGGAAGGAAAAGTGAAGATTGCAGAATAAACAAATAAACTAACAAACCAATAAACAAACAAACAAACTTATGAAGTACGTATGTGATGTATGCGGCTGGGAGTATGACCCCGAGGTGGGTTGCCCTGATGCAGGTATTGCCCCCGGCACAGCGTGGGAAGATGTTCCCGCAGATTTTGTTTGCCCGCTTTGTGGCGTAGGAAAGGATGAGTTCTCTCCCGCAGAGTAAAGCGAACAAGGATAACAGGGGGCTGTCTAATCTACTTAGGCAGCCCCCGTCGTTACTAATATGATAAATATTCAGCAGTAACGCCCTCATAATTCATAATTCATAATTCATAATTAACTATGTTTTCAGAGAAAGTAAGATACATCGGTGTGGACGATACCGATTTGGACTTGTTTGAGAGTCAATATCGTGTGCCGCAAGGCATGTGCTATAATAGTTATGTCCTCATGGCGGACAGTATCACCGTGATGGATACGGTGGACAGACGCAAGACGGACGAGTGGATGGCGAAGTTGGAAGCCGCGCTGAACGGTGCGAAGCCTACCTACCTCGTGGTGCAACACGTGGAGCCCGACCACAGCGGCTCGGTGGGCGCGTTCTTGGAGCGCTACCCCGACACGCAGGTGGTGGCTACGCGCCCTGCACACAAGATGCTGAAGCAGTTCGGCATTGAGGTGGCGCACGAGGTGGTGATTAAGAACGGCGAGACGCTGGAGATAGGCGGCATGACGCTCCACTTCCTCACGGCGCCGATGGTGCACTGGCCCGAGGTGGTGATGACCTACGTGCCCGAGGAGTTGACGCTCTTCTCCGCCGACGCCTTCGGTAAGTTCGGCGTGTATGGTGCCGACCCCGACAACTGGACGGACGAGGCACGCCGCTACTATTTCAACATCTGCGGCAAGTACGGTCAGCAGGTGTCTGCAACGCTGCGCAAGGTAACCGCCCTGTCGGTGGATGCTATTGCCCCGCTCCACGGCCCCGTGCTGGACGGCGACCAAGTGTATGAGGCGGTGCGGCTGTATCTGCTCTGGAGTTCGTACCAGCCCGAGACGGAGGGTGTGCTGGTGGCGTATGCGTCTATCCACGGCCACACCAAAGAGGCGGCGCTGAAGTTCGCTGAAGTGCTCAAGGAGCGCGGCGCACTGCAGGTGGAGACCATCGACCTCGCCCGCGGCGATTTGTCGGAAGCACTCTCGCAAGCCTTCCGCTTCAGCCGTATGGCGCTCTGCTGCTCGTCTTACGACGGCACGATGTTCACCCCCATGGCGGACTTCCTCCACCGACTCGGCGTGAAGCACTACCAGTCGCGCCGCATAGGACTCATGCAGAACGGCTCATGGGCACCCATGGCGGCAAAGGCGATGAAACTGACCTTGCGCGAGATGAAGAACATCATCTTCTGCAACTACACCGTTACCATCACCAGCCAGATGCAGCCCTCCGACCTGGAGAACATGAACGACCTCGCCGATGCCCTCCTTAGCAACGAAGAGGTGGTGCACCTCAACCAACGTCCCCGCTCCGGCTCCAACCCCGCCGACAACGTTGACGAAGAGGCATAGATACTTTGTTCAAAATAAAAAGTATTACAATTATGAGTGCGAAAGATTATCTGCAGAATGCGCAGGAATGGTTGGCAAATCAATCCAAACGCCAAATAGACTACCAATGGGAGATACAGCACCACAACCAAATGCACAAGAACTACGAGATGTCCTTGTAGGCTTACCGCGTTTTGAACAACACAAAGTGGCAATACATTGGGCGCACCAACACGGATGCGTCATAGATATGTTTGGTGCTTTTGCGCGTGAACATCAACTACTTTTATTTCAAAGTGGAAATGAAAGCGAAAACTGGATATCTCCTTCCACAAACACCGTTTATAAGATGAATATGCTTGTGCATGTGGGAGAAGATATCTTGAAATTGTTAGATAGAATAACACTCTATAATCGCTTATTTCCAGAGGTCGCATTGAGGTTGGTTGGTTTTCATGTGATGGGTGCGGAAAATGCTTATCCCGTGTTTTCACAACCCTTTATTGATGGAGCACGTTTCGCTACGGAGGAAGAAATTGCGCTGTATATGCAGTCTCGTCGATTTTATTCCACAGGCGAGGATGGTGTGTTTACGGATGGCACATATTTGCTAAAAGATATCAAACCAAAGAATGTGCTTGCCTCGGAAAATGGGTTAGCCATCTTTGTGATAGATGCAGATGTATTTTTAGTGTAGTATTACCATAATGGATAGTATTCTTTTGCAGAAGTTTGTCTCCGACTGGACAGGGCGGGGATATGAGAAGGGCGAGACACAGCCGTTCTGGATTGCGCTACTCCATGCCCTTGGCGTGGAGGACCCTACGCAGTATATCCGTTTTGAGGACCAAGTGCACCTCGACCACACCTCGTTCATCGACGGGCATATCCCTGCCACGCACGTGCTGATAGAGCAGAAGAGCATCACCAAAGACCTCGGTGCGCCCATCCGCCAGTCGGACGGCTCGTTGCTCAACCCCTTCCAGCAGGCGAAGCGCTACTCGGCGGAACTGCCCTACGACGACCGACCGCGCTGGATAGTAACCTGCAACTTCCGCGAGTTCTGGATATACGACATGAACCAGCCCAACGCCGAGCCCACGAAGGTGCTGCTGGAGAACCTCGAGAAAGAGTACTACCTGCTGGGTTTCCTCGTCAAGAAGCAGGATGAGCACCTGCAACGGGAGATGGAGTTGAGCATGCGTGCGGGCGAACTGGTGGGGCGTATCTACGACAAACTGATTCTGCAATACCGCGACCCGACGCATCCCGAGAGCCTGCGCTCGCTCAATCAACTGTGCGTCCGGCTGGTCTTCCTGCTCTTTGCCGAAGATGCCGAACTCTTCGACAACCGCTCCGCTTTCCATGACTACATGGCGGCTTTCCCTGCCGGTCAGTGGCGCAATGCGCTGATAGCCCTCTTCCGCGTGCTCGACACGCCCGTGGATGAGCGCGACCCCTATTTGGAGGACGAACTCAAGGCGTTCCCCTACGTGAACGGCGGGCTCTTCAGCGACGAGCACATCGAGATACCGCAGTTCACCGAGGAACTGAAAGACCTCATCCTGACCAAGGCGAGTGCGGACTTCGATTGGAGCGAGATAAGTCCGACCATTTTCGGCGGCGTGTTCGAGAGCACGCTCAACCCCGAGACGCGGCGGTCGGGCGGCATGCACTACACCTCTATTGAGAACATCCACAAGGTGATAGACCCGCTCTTCATGCACCAACTGGAGCAGGAGTACGCGCAGTGCACCGGCAAGAAAGACCTGCTGGCGCTACAAGACAAACTCGCCTCGCTCACGTTCTTCGACCCCGCCTGCGGCAGCGGTAACTTCCTGACGGAGACCTATATCTCGATACGCCGACTGGAAAACAAAATCATCGCACGCCTGCAAGGCGGGCAGGCGGTGATAGGGGAGTTCGTCAACCCCATCAAGGTGGATATCCACCAGTTCTACGGAATTGAAATCAACGATTTTGCCGTCTCGGTGGCGACGACGGCGCTGTGGATAGCGGAGTTGCAGATGTTGCGCGAGACGCGCAAGGTCGCCCATTTCTCCGACACCCCTCTTCCGCTCAAGACCTACCACAACATCCACGAGGGCAACGCCCTGCGCGTGGACTGGGCAGCCGTGCTGGCTGGGGGCACTGCGTCCTCGGTGGCACTTCCATCGCCGCTCTACATCATCGGCAACCCGCCGTTTGTGGGGGCGCGGATGAAGTCGGCGGAGCAGGCGGAGGATATGCTGGCGCTGTTCGGCAAAGACTGGAAGAACATCGGCAATCTGGACTACGTGGGCGGGTGGTACCTGAAAGCTGCCCGATTGATGCAACTCAACCCTGCCATTCGTGCCGCGCTGGTGTCCACCAACTCCATTACGCAGGGCGAGCAGGTGGCTATCCTATGGCAGCCGCTGTTTGAGCAATACGGTATCCATTTCGACTTCGCCTATCCCACTTTCCGTTGGGACAGCGAGAGCAACCTCAAGGCGCATGTGCATTGCGTCATCTTGGGCTTCAGCCGTACCACGGAGAAGACGCCGCGCAGGCTCTACCGCGCAGACGGCACCTACCAAGCATGCCAAAACATCAACGGCTATTTAGTGGATGCGCCGTCGGTCTTTATCAACTCTCGCTCCAAACCGCTATGCGATGTGCCGGAGATAGGGATTGGCAACAAACCCATAGATGGCGGAAACTATCTGTTTTTGCCCGATGAGAAAGAGGAGTTTATCCGCAAAGAGCCGAAGAGTGCGCCCTATTTCCGTCCGTGGTACGGTTCGGACGAGTTTATCAACAACCGCCCGCGTTTCTGCCTGTGGTTGGGCGAGTGCTCGCCTGCGGAGTTGCGCAGTATGCCCGAGTGCCTGAAACGGGTGGAGAATGTGCGTAACTTCCGCTTGGCAAGCAAGAGCGAGGGCACGCGCAAGATTGCCGATAAGCCTACTCACTTCCATGTGGAGAATATGCCTTCGGGGTCGTACATCATCATCCCCCGTGTGTCTTCCGAGCGGCGGAGGTATATTCCTATGGGCTATTTGACTCCCGATTGTTTGACCAGCGACTCGGCGCATATCATCCCGAATGCGACGTTGTACCATTTTGGTGTGCTGACGAGCAATGTGCACATGGCGTGGATGCGTGCCGTCTGCGGGCGGCTGAAAAGCGACTATCGCTATTCGAAAGATATCGTCTATAACAACTTCCCGTGGCCATCTCAGGGCGGTGATTTTCAAGGAGGTGCGGTCTCCAGGCCGCACCCAAAAGATGATGCAAATGATACTCTGGTGCGGCCT
>JAEDGZ010000019.1 GCA_016297215.1 Paludibacteraceae bacterium
GGTGCTTTCGTTAGATTGGCAACTGTCCGAAAAGAAATCGGGCAGTTGCTTTTTTTTTTGCATTATTCCGCAGATTAGATGATTTTCTATGACAAAATGAACTTTCATTTGCATAATTCAAAGAAAAGCAGTATCTTTGCTGCCGAAACCGAATATGGGGCTGCGGGTGGGGCTCACGCCGAACTCTTTCATTAGCACGCGCAAGTCGCTCCCGCCGCGCATTGAGGTTTCATCATGTATTTTGATAAAAGCGTTTATTGGCGCTTGTTTTGGAAGATTGGGAACTGGTAATTTTCAAACTTTATACCCGAAACAAGAATGACAATGAATGCCTGCAGGATATGATTAGTCCTTTCGTCCATGACGAAGATTATCATATTCGGCGTGGGCGTTATGGATTGTTTATTTTTGTATTTCAGGTTTACCAGTACCTCAATCTTGAGAATAAGCAAAGAAGAGCACCACGCTTTTTTGTTTCTATTCACCGAGTTGTTTGGTGCTTACAATTCACAGAAAGACAAACGATTATGAAGAAATGGCTATTTCTTTGTTTGGTGGTTGTTGCGTGCTGTTTGCCTGCGGCGGCGGCGAACCTTGTGGTCAAGCCTGTATCGGGTGCGGACTTTCGTCGGGAGTTGGCGACCATCGGTAAAGTGGTCTATCACGGAGACTCGCTCTACCTCTACGACAGTTTCGGCACGTTGCTCTATGCGGAGGCGCTCGGCAATGTGCAGCAATTCACCTACTCTGAGGGCGACGATTCCACCATGAGCATGACCGACGCCCAATCTGATGCGACCACTCTGCGCGTCTATCCCAACCCCACCACCTCAGTGCTTATCATGGAGGTGCGGTCTCCAGGCCGCACCCAAGAGCAAAGCGACCAAACCGCCCGCCTCTACAACCAGCAGGGGCAACTGCTCAAGACAACCACTCTCACCACCACCCGCACCACGCTGGATGTCAGCGACCTACCCGCAGGGACGTATCTGCTGCTCTGCGAGGGCGGGGCATTTAAGGTCATCGTTCAGTAAAGCTTGTCCGGGTGCGCAGGCGTCCCCGCCTGCTAAAAAAACACCTCCGCCAACAATCCCTCCAAATCTCTGCAAGGGCGCAGCCCGCAGCAAGGAGTTTTGTATTATTCCTGCTCGCTAACGCTCACGAGATTTTATGGGATTTTTACGGAGGTTATGAAAGAAACTACTAAAAAAGAACAACTATTTAACAAAAACAAGTAACCCTTATGAAAAAACTATTTTTCTTCGCTGCCCTCATGGCAGCCACCCTCTGCGCCACGGCGCAGCAGAACCAAGTCGTTTGGCAAAACGGCAAAATTATGTATGCCAGCCCTATTCCGACGGTGGATAGCATTACCTTTGCCGATGACATCGAGTCCTCCGACACGCTGCACCTTATCCTGCCGCGGACGATTATCGTGCACGATACGGTGATTATGGAGGTGATAGTAGAGGTGCACGACACCATCTATAAGTGCCCCGACGAGCCCGCAGCCCCTAATGCTCCCTTGGCAGGCGTGTTCTCCGTGGCAGCAGACAAGCAGGTGAAGTTCTCCAAAGGCAACCTGCAATACACCCAAAGCACCAACACATGGGCATTTGCCGCACAGCAGTACGAAATGTTAGGTACTGCCAATGTGGAAAACAGCGCTTTGGCAGACAAGATAGACCTCTTCGGTTGGAGTGGTAGCACAGCCACTGCCAAGTGGGGTCTCAGCACCTCCGATGACTACAGTGATTATTCCGGCGACTTCGCCGATTGGGGGCAAAATATCGGCGATGGCAGTATGTGGCGCACGCTGACCTACGATGAGTGGAACTACTTGCGCCACACTCGTGCTAATGCAGCAAATTTGATGGGTGTGGCACGAATCAACCTCGATGCGGAGGGAACCACGTACGCCAACGGGCTTATCCTCTTGCCCGACGCTTGGACTTGCCCGGAGGATATCACTTTCAAGTCGGGTTTTTCAAACGACCATAGCATACAAGCATACGCCGATTACCAGACCTTCAGCCTTGAGCAGTGGCAAAAGTTGGAGGCAGCGGGTGCCGTCTTCTTGCCTGCTTCGGGTTGCCGCTACGGGTCGAGTATCTACAGTGTGCAGAACTTCGGCTACTACTGGTCTGCTACGCCCAAAGACTCGTACGGCGTCGACTGCCTGGGCTTCTGCTCGGATGGAAACGTCGGGTTCGGGGGCGGCATCAATCGCTACGAAGGGGAAGCCGTCCGTTTGGTTCAAGATTTATAAAAGATTAACCTTTGCTATGCGCAACCTATGCGGGTGCGCATAGCGTTTGTAGCACAAGAGGCTGCCTAACTCGATTGGTTAGGCAGCCTCTTTTTTAGTTATGTCGCCCCTTTGGTAGTGGCGGCAGGGAGGTAGGGGAAAGGCTGTTGGAAGATAGGAGAATCACCTAAGAATCACTAACTACTCACTAACTAATCACTAACTAATCGCTAACTAATCACTAACTAATCACTAACTTTGGTCTGCTGATGGTGTTTAGTGTGGAGCAGAGATTGCAAGACCGAGTTTTGAGCGATAATTTGGCGAGAAAGGTCAATCATGCAAAAAAACAGTGTCCGTTTCGGAACGCCTAATTTTGGAGGCTCGGGCTTGCAGGTTCCAATTATTTTTTGTATCTTTGCGGGCGAATCCGTAAATCGTACATTCGTAAATCGTAAATAATATGTTGTATATTCCGGCTCCTGAGGGCAAGCGCCTTGTTTGGTATTTATCGATGGAAGAGTATCTGGCGCAGCATGCGACGGAGGATGTGTTCTGCTCGTGGGTGGTGGCACCGACCGTGATTTTCGGTCGGCACCAAGTGATGGAGGCAGAGGTGAACATGCCCTACTGCCAAGCGCATGGCGTGCAGATGTATCGTCGCAAGAGCGGCGGGGGGTGCGTGTATTCGGACGAGGGGAACCTGATGCTCTCGTACATCACGCCGAACACGCACTCGGAGCAGGTGTTTCAGTGGTATTTAGACACGGTGGCAGACGCGCTGAGAGGGATGGGTTTCCCCGCAGCGAAGACGGAGCACAACGACGTGCTGATAGGCGACAGGAAGGTGTCGGGCAACGCATGCTATGCGCTGCCGACAGGGACGATAGTGCACGGAACGATGCTCTACAACGTGGACTTCGCCGCGCTACAGGAGGCGATAACGCCGTCGCATGAGAAACTGGCGAAACACGGGGTGCAGTCGGTGCGGCAACGAGTGGTGAACCTGAAGGAATTGGACAATTTGACAATTGACAATTTGACAATTGGGCATGCGGGCGAGGGGCATCCTGCGCTGCGGGATATTCGGGCGCTGGCGGACTACTTCGCGGCGCGGCTGTGCGACCGCACACGCGAACTGACGGAGGAGGAGATACGGGGAATAGACTTATTGGAACAGACGTACCTCGAGCCTGAGTTCATTAGGGGAATTTGAAAATTAAGAATTTGAAAATTTGAAAATTACTTAGCCCCGACAGGTCGCGGGCGCACCCGGACGGCGCACGGCAATTTTCAAATTTTCAAATTTACAAATTTACAAATTGAATCTCGCGAGGAGGTGGATATCGGTGCGGGTCTGTGCTATTTGGCGCAGGCTCGCTGTGTTTTTGGAATAGATGGTCTCGCTGGCGCGGAGGTAGAAGGTGAGCATGGAGGCGGCTTGCCATCGGAGGTTGAGGTAGAGGCGCACGCCCTGCCCATAGACGAAGGGCGAGGAGTAGGCGTAGAGGACATCGTGCTCGTAGGTGTAGATACGGTTGGCGTAGTTGCGCGCGTCGAAGAGTTGGACGCGGCCGCCGAGGGCGACGGGGGCTTGGCGGAAGGTGTAGTCGATGTCCTGCAAGAGGGAGACGCCCCACGTGAGGGTGCTCGCGGTGTCGGCGGCGAGGTTGCACTCCGCCTGCGTGCGCAGGTCCCATCCGCCGCCGCTCCAAGCATAGGTGAGCCGCCCGCTGTACAAGCCCTTGCGCCCTTTCTCGCTGGCGCGGAGACGCAGGGTGAGACGGTGGGCAAGCGCGGGCGTGTAGGCGGCTTCGCCCATCGCCTCGTAGCCCCACGAGGGGGCGAAAGGAATGCCGTACTTCACGCCCGAGAAGCGGAAGACATCGGCATACAGGGCGAAGTGCCAGCGGCGTAAGCGACTAATATCCAGTCCGATATAGCCTCCCTGCTCGTCGTTGAGGCGACTGGTCTCGCTGAACGCGTAGCCGAGGGTGTTGTCGAAGAAAGGGGAGTAGTAGCGGTAGAGCGCGATTAGCCCGATACCGTTGACGGGGGTCATGCGGCAGCCGAGTTCGAGCCCAACGCCCCAGCGGGTGTTCTGCGCGGTGGCGAGTTCGCCGAAGAGGTCGTATCTGCCGAAGTTGTAGCGGGCATTGACGCCCAAGACGGCTTGGCGTATTCCTCTGAAATAGTGCGCGTTATAGCCTGTATTGCGGAAGAGGCGGAGGGTGTCGGAATAGATGTTCTCCGCGAGGGTGATGCCCATCTTGAACTGCTTGTGGCGGAGGGTGAAGTTGCCGCCGAGGACGTGCCGCCACGTGCTGTCATTGGCGCGTTGCATGCTGTAGAGTGCGGAGAGGTCGAAGCGCGTCTGCCCCCTGCGCCAGCGGGCGGTGGCACCCACGCCGTGCAGTCCCGCGTCGTCGGTGCTGCTATAGCGGCGGAGTCCCTCCACGGCGTTGCCAGCGGTGAGCACGTAGGCGGAACGCCCCATGCGGAACGGCTGCGCGAAGACCAGTCCCTGCCCGAAAGAGGCTTGGAAATTGCCGGCGACGAGGGTGTGGAGCGCGCCGAGGTCGTTCAGTTGGAGGTAGGTGCCGTAGGTCATGTCGGGTGCCATCCCGCCCGCGGGGCGACGCAACGTGGCGCCGAACTGCACCTGCCGGCGGTAGCGGAAACGGTAGCGCGCCTGCACGAAGAGCGGGTCGGGGGTTTTGGTATCGGGGATGGTGTTCTCGATGTTGCGCGCGTCGAGCCGCAGCAGCACCTCGTGCTTGGCATGGCGGAAGACCTCGCGGGCGGTCAGGCTTTCCTGCTCCGCCACGGGGCAGACCGTGGCGAAGGCGCAGAGGTTGCGGATGTCGTACTCCGCCAAGCATGGAATCAACTGTAATTCAGTCAGTTCCTGCATGGGATGTTCGTAGATATAGAGAAGGATGGCGTCTATCTGCTGGTCGTTGAGGAAGCGCAGTTGCTGCAAGTCGGCGGCGGTGGCGCGGTTGAGGTCGATGGGGTTCGCCGCCATCTCTTGGAGGTCGGTCTGAATCTCCTCCCAGTCGGCTTCGCCGTCCTCCGCGAGTTGGGTGAAGATGTCGTTGATGACCCATTGCAGCGGCACCTGCTCCGCGCGGCAGACGCTCGCCGAGAGCATGAGCAGCAGGCATATAGCGCGGGCGGCGTGTCTCATAACGGTCAGTCGCAGAGCGAGAAGAGGTCGGCACGCGGGTTGACCAGCATGACGGGGACGAGGGAACGTTGGATGGCTTTGCGCTCGGGCGGTCCGAAGAGGAGGTCGTCGAGCCCGTACTCGCGGCTGGCGGTCAGGATGAGCAGGTCGTGTTGGAAATCGCGCTGGCGCTCGCTCGCCTCGCGCGTGATACCGAAACTGTCTTTCTTTGCCTCCTGCACCTCGTAGGAGATGGCTACGCCCGTGCGCTCCGAGATACTGCGGATGTGCGTCAGGATTTTGTTCACGTTCTGCTGCGCTTTGGAGCCGTAGTCGTGGGCTTTGAGGAGGATGATGTGCGCCCCCGTCTTGCGAGCGAGGTAGGTGCAAATCTCCGCCTTATAGACCTCTTCTTCCAACATCGAGACGGGGACGAGCAGACGACGCAACGGCTTGATATTCATTGTATTCGTTATAAACACATACGGCCGCCGCTCCTCGCGGCAGTCGTTCAAGTGCTGCTGAATGGTGCGACTTTGGTTCGCACATTCAATCAATCGGATATCGGGATTATCGGTCAGGATGGGGTTCATTTTATTTGATAGCTCGTTGGTTCAACTGCTTGTGGTATTGGTTGGCAGCATTGGCGTGCGTGCCGTAGGTGGCGGAGAAGATATGCGTGCCCGAGAAATCGGGGTTGGCGCACATATAGAGGTAGTTTGTCTTGGGCGCATTCAACACAAAATCAATGGTTTCGCCGTTCGGGCAGCGGATAGGTCCCGGGGGCAGCCCGCGGTACTTGTAGGTGTTGTAGGGCGAGTCTATCTCCAGATGGCGCTTGAGCACGCGGCGCAGTTTGAGGTCGCCGGTGGCGTAGATGACCGTTGGGCACGCCTGCATGAGCATGCCTTTGTGGAGGCGGTTGAGATAGAGGCTGGCGATGATGGGCATCTCCTCTTTGTTGTGAGTCTCTCCCTCCACGATGGAGGCGAGGATGGCGACCTCGGTCGGGGTGAGCCCGATAGAGTCCGCTTTGTGGCGACGCTCATCGGTCCAAAACTTGTTGTATTCGCGCGCCATGCGGCGGAAGAGGTCGTCGGGCGTGATGGTCCAATAGACCTCGTAGGTGTTGGGCAGGAAAAGGCAGAGCGCGGTCTCTTTGTTGAGCCCAAACTGCGCCATATATTGGTCGTCTTCCAGCCGCGAGATGATGTCTATGCTGTCCATCATGAGGCTCTTGGAGAGTTTGCCCGCCAACTGCTCACGCGTGCGGATATAGTGGTTAAACGTCAGATTGACAGGCGTTTCCTCGCCGTACATCAGACGGTGGATGAAGTACTTATCGCCCATTTCCTCAGGGAAGCGGTAGTAGCCAGGCTCGGGATGGGTGAAGCCCATGCGGCGGCTGTGGAGGTCGAAATTGAAGAAGGAGGCGATGGTGTAGTCCTCTTGCACGAGGCTGAGCACCGAATCGGTGGTCGCCGAGGGATAGATGTGGTAGCCGTGCTTCTCATCGTCTTTGGAACGGAAGTTACTGACATTCATTCGATAATACTGCTCAAAGCAGACGGTTGCCACGATAGCAACCAAGAAAACGGCAATGCCGATGAGTATGCGTTTGGTTTGACTTTTCATAGTTTCTTAATTCTTAATTCATGATTGGGAAAAATTCTGATTGACTGCTTCGCTGAACAACTTATATGCCAACATCCGCAAAATTCCTTCCTCATCTCTGCAAGGGCGTAGCCCGCAGCAAAGTATTTTATATAATCCTGCTCGCTGACGCTCACGAGATTCATGGGATTCTTACGGAGAATACCATTTCAGATACCATACCAGTCTGACAGTGAACGAAGTGAACGGTCTTTTGTCTGTCAACGTCAGCGGTCGTTATAGGTTTGCATTGTAATAGGCGGGGTTGCCTGTAACCTCTTCGCCTACGAAATCAGGTTTGCGAAACGGAGTGTCCGCCGCGGGGAGTTCTAACTCGGCGATGCGCAGCCCCTCGTGGCTGCCGTGGAACACATCCACCTCCCATTTCAGGTCTGCCTCGCTGGCAGGCACGATGTAGCGGGTCTTGCTAATCACGCCCGGCAGACACAAGCGAAGCAGTTGGCGTGCATCCTGCACGTCAATCTCTTTCTCCCACTCGAAGCGCTCGAGGGTCTGACTATTCTCGGTGGACTTGATAGTTAGGAACGCGCGTGTGTCGCGTATGCGCACGCGAATGGTACGCGCAGGCTCTTTGGACAGATAGCCTTGTTCAATCTCATACTGACGGGTCGCTTGGGTAAGAAACGAGTCGCTCACCACAAGAAACTTACGTTCAATCTCGGTATTCTTCATCAAAACAACATTTCTGAAAGGGGACTTGTGACTTTGTCCGAAAATTTTGTTCGGGTGCGCAGGCGTCCCCGCCTGCTAACTCACTGTCATGAAGTCGTGTCCGCTGATTTAATTCTCACAATTGTACGCGAACCGCCTTTCAATTATACTTCTTTTTTGCAGGGGACGCAGGCATCTCGCCTGCGGTTTAATGTCCGATACGCGCCCGCGATTTATATGGGCAATTATTCGGAGCAGTTTGCCCCTCTATGACTAATCTTCTTTTGAAATCGGTTGCAAAATTACGCTTTTTTTCTGAAATACGCAAAAAAATCATCGGAAAATTTGTGTATATCAGAAAAAAGTTGTAATTTTGCAACCGCATTTGGCAAAAACGGTATGTTTTCTGCTCAAAAGCCCCGAAAGTAGCGTAGCATTTCATTTTGTTTGGAACTCGGTACACTACGAGGAGAGATGGGTGAGTGGCTTAAACCAACAGTTTGCTAAACTGTCGTACGGGTAACTGTACCGGGGGTTCGAATCCCCCTTTCTCCGCAAACGAAAAAACGATTTGTCTGTCTGAGTTTACTCAAGCAAGCAAATCGCTTTTTTTGTTTGCACAGGATGCCATCGGCAGACTGTGGGGATTACGAAGAAATCCCCCTTTCTCCGCAAAAGATTAGGGACTCCATAAAGGGGTCCCTAATTCTTTTGGAGAAGGCAGGGAGCCTTCTCACCCCACGGTCGGGAGGTGATCGGCTACTGTTTTTACGAGCAGAGAGACATAGTCTCTGTCATCCACATCAGAAATAACATCCATGTGGTTTCGCCCCTTCGTAGGGAGCCCCTTTCTGCTGATCACATTCGTGCAAAACAGCTATGAGTGGTTCAAGTGGTTTGATATACAAACGGTTGTCGCAGATCAGTCCCACTACTTTTTCATTGCAATAAAGGGCGTAATCGCCAAACATTTTCCGAGCTCTTACTGCGCCGGCTTTAGACGCTTGCCCACGAGGTATTGTACCAAATCAGCATTACTCATAACAATAAATGATGATAGTTATAACTACTATTATCTGCAACAGCAGGATCAACGGGGTGCCGTATTTGAATTTCTTATGCTGCGTTTTGTGATGCCATGTTTTCATGCCAAGCCACGCACCCATACTACCGCCAAAAATAGACAGCCATATAAGCGTTTCCTCTGATACGCGCCATTTGGCGTGTTTCGCTTTCCATTTGTCAATGCCATACAAGAAGAATGTAAGGCCATTTATTGTGGCGAGGTAGATGAGAACAATATAAGTTACGTTTAACGGAAACATTTGGGCAGGAAGCGAATGAGATAGTCTTGCCAGTTGTCCCATGTATGTTCTCCAGCACTCTCGTAGTAGGTGTATTCATAATGGTGCTCCTCCAGCCAATGCCGGTATTCTTGCAGCGAGTCGTACAGAAAATCTTCATTACCTATGCCAATCCAGAGCAGGGTAGGCGCAGAGGCAGCCTGGTGCACAAACGTAGCCGGAGAGAACATGCCTATATAAGCAAACTGGCCGTCGAGCACCGATGCCACACGCATCGTATGGTATCCGCCCATGGAAAGACCGGCTATAGCACGTTGGGAAGGCTCTGTACTGATACTATAACGGGCTTCTGCTTCCGCCATGAACTGTGCGAAGTTGTTCTCCCACTCGCCGGAGGTGGCGTCGGCTTTCTCCTCTTCGTATGTCGGCCTGCTCGGGCAGTTATCCGGCATGATGACTACCATCTCAGGAACAGCGCCGATGCGCAGCAGGGAGTCCATAATACCGATCAAATTTCCTTTCTCCGTCCAGTCGTGTTCCTCGCCCCACATGCCGTGTTGTAAGTACAAGACGGGGAATACTTCTTGTTTTTTGGTAACGCGCTCGGCGTAACCGTAAGGCAGATAAACACAGCAAGGAACGCCGATTAATGTATCGTTCTGAACGGTTCCGACCTGAAGTGTGGCCGGCTGTTGACGGCAACCGGATAGGATGAGACCTGAGAAAACGATGAACGCTGAGAAGAAGAGCGTTTTGTTAAAGTAATGTGTCATAATAATTACAAAGCCCCCCCAGTTAAGGGAGGGGGGAATATTATTTGCTTGTTGTCCAATCGGAAATAGTATAATCTGATTCGACTATGTTTTCAATAGAGTCAGGCAGATTGTAGAAAAAATCGATACCTGTCTGTTGCTCCACTTCATCTACGGAGAGCATGTAGGTCATTAAAGGCCTATTGCCGGGCGCATTAGGCATCACGAAACCGATTGATGTCCATGAACCATCGGCCTTTTGACGTAGAAAAACTTTGTAAAAGGCTTGAGGAACAACAATCTTTCGCACAGTTCCAATAGTTGTTGAGACATCTGTAACGATAGGACCGCAACAGATATAGATGCTGTTATACTGGTGTGCTAAGTCACGACCCATTTCTTCCAAATCCTTCCAATCACCTGCATTGTTATTATGATTTTGCGGGCAGATGTTGGTCAAATAAAACGACTCTTTCATCGCTTGCTCTGACCATTTCATGTCAGCAGCCGGTGCCATGTGTCCGCGGTCATAGCCGGAGTTGCTGTAATCTTTGGTGACCACAGGATCTCCTTCCACGAGCGGATCGGGAACAAAGCGGTTTGAACGCTCTTGATCACCTATTAACTCTTGATCAGTCAGTTCGTACGCCACCCAATTAGGAATGCGCCAGTCATGATTATAACTGACAGTATAGCCTGTGTGCACAATCACTTGCTGATTTCTTTCAACAATCAATTGCGGAAGTTCCAGAGGTAACAAAAATGTAACCTCTGGGTCTGGAGAGGGGAGGATAACAGGTGCGATAGTTTGGTTCGCGTTAACGGCTTGCTCCTGAGAGGAAGGCATCTGTATACGCGAAAGTGCGTATACACCGCCTGCGACTAATACTACAAACCACACGATCAGTCGATAGTATCGTTTGTTAGTCTTCTTGCGTGCAACCATTATTCGAAGAGTGCTTCGAGTTCATCCAAGGCTTCATCGAGTTCTTTCTCGGCTTCTTCTGTTTCTTCTTGAACGGTAGTCTTAGTTGTCGAGAGTCCATCGATAGCCTCCTCAAGGGCATCATCAACGCCATCCATTAGACCATCTAAAACACCTGTGGCTTGTTGGAAGATACCATTGAGTAATCCGCCTCCTAAAGCGCCTTTTGCACAAGCAACATAATAACGCGCTTTGAGCCGCCCAATCTCTTGTAATTGCTCATCGGTGTATTCGTACTGACTGATCTTGTTGCAGATCTCATAATATATAGTGGAGGTCTTGCTCCACTCGTCACTGGTAAAATTAGCACCCTTTTGTTCAACTTGCTCTACAAGTGATTCAAGGGCATCGATCTGATGTTGTGCCTGCCATTTTGCACACGAGGTCATAGATAGTGCCAGAACGGCGACTACGATAAAATAAGCAAATAGGTTATTCTTCATACGTTTCTATTGTTTGAAGTGATTGTATCCATTGTTGTTTGAGCGAATCGGTATTTTGATTCAGTACAATAAAGGCGCTATCTACGGAAAGGGAGTCGGTCGTGATAATGAGTTTTTTAAGTTGTGCTCGACCGTAGGTGCGCTCATAGAACTGAATGAACGAAGTTCCACCCCATTGACTCATTTTGTCCGTAGATGGAAATTCGGACGTGAGAGAGCACTCCCGTTCCAGGCGTGCAATATGTTGAGGCTTGAGAGGTAATTCTTGTCCCTCAAGAGCAAAACTATCAGTTATGCCCTGTACAAACCATGCAAAGCGATGTGAGTCTTTGTTATAATCCAGCGTAGCTATGTAGGTGTAATATGCCAACTCACGGCGCACTACTCGGTTATATTCAAGGTCTCCGTTGGCATTGCTGGTGGTGAAGGCGGTTGGGTGAATGAGGATTCCTTTGAGTTGACAACCGAGTGGGCCTATCATAATGATAGAGCAGCCGTATTTAGATTTTGCGCTGGCACCATCGCTACTCATTTTGCTAAGCAGTTTGGTATATTCTTCATCATTACTTGGCAGATAAAATGGTACTTTGCGTCCATTGAGATCCGACGGAAGATGATAGGTCCCGAGATAATCGCGTATCTCAAGAATTGCGCTTTCGGAGCACTCCATTACTTTGCGCGCATTTTGCTGCCCTTTGGCTTCGCGATCCTTGCGATAATATACAATCACATTCGCATCTTCTTCTTTGCTCCATTTACCTGCAGTATGTTTTTGACCTATATCGTCTTTGTTGTCCCACTCAAACGGGCCGACCGATGCGGCTTTCATGATGCTCTCGGGGTTGAACTGATTAAAGGTGTTAAGCCATTGGATCGTGTTAGGCGATAGTTGCTTGAAGACCAATGACGGTCGGTGAATACCGATGTCATATAACTTCGCTATCATGAGCGCAATGATGGCCATTACGCCTACTATCGTGGCAACCTTAGCAATTACTTTTTTATTCATAACGATAACTCAAGAATAGTTTCAAAATCTTTAATGGACTCGTTTTCTTTGATTTGCCCTACATGGAATCCTGCTCCTGTAGTCTCACAATAGAGGTATTGCACACCATTATGCTCAATGACTACATCTTTCGGATTCGTGAGTGGCTCGAGCCATGCTTGGTCTTTGCATTCTACTCCGATAGCTGCATGTTTGAGTTTCTCAGAGAGCATGAACACTACTTTATAACCAAGTGCCAGGAAAAGTGCTGCTGTTAAGCTGGATTTGCAATCGCAGTCTCCTTCTTTATCAAACAGTACTTCGTCTGGGAATCGCATATATTCTTTGATACATTCGATAGGTTTGCTTTGTTCGTCTATGACATACTTGATATTGGGCTCTTGAACAAAATTAAGAGCAAACTGCAGTGTATCCAATTCCGAATAACCGGCGTTACGCACGGAATTGCGGATATAGTCCGCTACTTGACGTATGTGCGTGGTCTTGGTGGAATTGTTTTTGAGGTAGTGGAATATGGATAGCACGTTCTCTGAATAGGTGTGATTGTCTTGCCCGTAGGTTAGGAAGGGGTTGATGCCTCTAAGAGCTTCTACCTCATCCGTTGACATCTCAATAGGAAGCGTGCCGGTGAGTTGGTTTCCAAAGGCAGAAGTTAGCTCCCATGTATAGATGCGGCTTTCGATGATATCTTCTTTCTCCTCGTCATTTTCGCGGTCACACTCATCGTCATCTTCCCGTACAGGCAGGAAAACTTTCTCATCAAACTCATCAAGGGACATTCCATTGACTTTCGCACCGAGAGAGAACTTATCACCTGTGGTCTCACAGAAGATGAAATACCGGTCTTCGTGTTTGACTGCTATCTCGTCGATTTTGGAGGCGTCTCCATACCATCCATCCAAGAGTTCTTGCTTCTTAACTTCTACGCCAACAGCAGAATGCTGATGTTTGCGAGAAATGAGATAGAGCACGTTATTACCCATGAGATGGAATAACATGGCGGCCAATAGGGATTTGCTGTTGCTATCTCCGCATTTATCGTACAATGTTTCATCAGGATAGCGGATGTAATCGTCATAGAAATTGATGGTCTTATTCTCCGCATTCTCTTGGAAAGCAATATTGGGCTCTTGAACAAAATCAAGAGTGAATTGGAGTTTGTCTATTGGCGAGAACTTGTTTTTCTCTGCAATCTTGTTAATGGTATACGCAATATAGTTCGTTCGTGATAGGAAAGTCTTTTTATACTTCTTAAGGAATTGGAACATGTGTACTATATTTTCCTTATCCGAATGATCTTTACGTTGCGCGAAGAACGGATTTAGATGGCGTACGTCGCGTATGTCCGCTGCCTTGAAATAGAGCGTCAGCGAACCGTGTACCTGACGTGTGCTATCATACGTGTCATCAAGATCCCATTCAAATGCACGAGAAATGTCGCCTTGCGGATTTTGCGGCTCGGTCTCTTCATCCTCGTCTTCATCTTCGCTATTAGATAGATCTTCCAAGAAGGAAGCCTGCACTTTCCATCGTCTGTTCGCAGCAGGAAGACTCATATTAATACCCACACCGGTAGAGATAACTACCAACAGAGGCATGAAATCATAGTCGTAGTAGAAATAGGTGAAGACCATCGCAACAGAACATAACGCAATGATAGCGAGGTCCATGAACTTCATCCGGAGGTTCTTATTAAAGAGGTCGAGGATAGGTTGGAACGAATTAGTATTCTCAATGGCATCTATCTTGATGAATCGTACTATCGCCCATAAGATGTAGTAATAGCCGATAAAGATAGAGGTAGAAGCCCATGATTTGCCTAGCATCGGCATCTGGAAGACGCCCGTCCGAATCAAATAGACGCAAATAAATAGAACGGTGTAGATAACCGCAGAGAGTAGGGCTGTATCCTTCCAACCATAAGGCTGTTCTGATGCGTACTCTGCCATTTTCTGGCGTGGCGCATAACGCTGGAGAAGCGCAAAAGCTGCTGCTCGAGCTTCAGCGGGTAACATATCTTTCTTGGAAGAATGGAAACCCCAGAAGGAACATACAGCGAGCGGTTTCTTCTTAGGCTTTTTCTCTAGTGGAACGGCTACGGGAGCTTTCTTGGGGCGCTCCGGCATCTCTTTGGCGACTATACGCAGACCGTAACTCTTGAAGTCTTTGTCCAATTCGGGGATTTCGCCTTTACGGTTAGTGACGGTCTCGTTTCCGCTCGGGCTGCGCACGGCACGGAAAGCACGACCTTGCGGATCACGAATAATCTCCTTGGAATCCTCGGCAACACCTGTCGGGTCAGTTTGCGCTTCTTCCGTATAATGTGCCCATAGATCCAAGCACCACTCGCGTACCAGTCCACTCATGTCGTATAGACCCAACTCGTTGGGGCGCTTGCCTCCAACTTCGTGCTTATGATCAGTCCATCCTACATCATTGAGATTGTCGCTGCCTGCATACTTGTAACCTTTGCTCTTATTGCCTCCTCGCGCAGCATATTCCCATTGCGCTTCTGTAGGGAGAGAGAAAGTGATGCCGGTAATGTAACTCAAACGCAGAACGAAATCTTGGCTTTCGTTCCAGTTAACCGGGGCAACCGGGTAAGTCGGCTTGTCTTGACAATCCGAAGGATTGTATCCCATAACAGCCGTCCATTGCTCTTGCGTAATAGGATAGGTGGAGATGAAATATGTGCTTACTGTAACCTGATGCTTCGGCGATTCGTTGTCCTCTACGTCCGGCTGCGGGGCATTTCCCATAGTGAACGTACCGCCTTCTACCTTGACCATTTGGTCCAGAAGGGCTTCGATGACGTCTTTTTTCTCCTCTTTTACTTTATCCAGTCGCGCTTTTTCTTCATTAGAAAGGGTAGCAAACGGATCTACGGGTTCTTCTTTCTTTGGATCCTCCTCTATAGGCGCAGTTTCCGCTACGTCCTCTACAGGTGCAGCGGTCTCTTCCTCTACTGGTGCTGGTTCTTCTGGAACTACAGTCTCAGGCTGTTCTTCTATAGGAGCAGAGGGAGCTTCTTCTACTATAGGAACTGACTCTTCTGTAACAACCGGTGTTGGCTCTTCTGCTGGTTCTGTTTCTTCCGTTTTCTTTTTCGGACTATTGAAACACAAATGTTCTGCTGTTTGTGTTGGTTGCTTCTTGTCTTTGACTTCACCATCCTTTTCTTCCACATCGGGTGTTCCGGCATAGGCGTTCAAAACGCATTTGAGCCATAAGGTTTTCCAAGAGCGCTCACCGTAAATAGTAGGTTCGTTGGGCTTTGAAGGCCGCGCTAAATATCCAACTACTTCTTTCTCTTTTTTACCTTTGACTTGCTTGTATATATAGCCGTATTGGTCTACCGATGTGTCTTGGTCAAAACTGATGTATCCTGCGCGACGGTAATGGGGCTTTTCGGCATCATCGTTCATATCAGTCATTAATACTTCTACGAATCCACGATTGCGGGTGGATTTCTCGTCCACTTTGACTATACCGATGGCTGGTTTACCGAACGCGCCTGCTTGATGCACTTCAGCGGCAGAACCTTCTTCGCCCTTCTCAAGATAGCATGTGCGTACTAAGGGCTGATTCTCTTTGACACGCGAATCAATCCATACTTTCACTTTCGATAGCTTTTTGACGAGTACTCCGAGGAATACCAAGCCAAAAACTCCGAGAATAATCAAAAGAATTTGAATATCTATCATAGTTTTCTTTAATCTTCTTGATTTATAATTTTGCGAATACTCTGTCTGTCGCGGAAGGCTTCAGCAAAGTGGCTCGGGTCAAACAACTTAAGCCATTCGCTGGATGTGTCATCAGGACATATCGCCCAAAGGATGAGCGCAGCCTTGTCAGGAACATAAGGTTCTTCTTGCGGAGCTTCATCATGAGCCGGCTCTGCTTCTGGGCTCATATTGCGTTTGTTCTTGTTTTTCTCCTGGTTCTTCTTGGCTTTCTGCTCGTCGTCAAATACGCGGATGTCACGTATGGTCTGGTCAAAGTCTTCGGTCGGCAGAATGCGGTTAAAAGAGAAATGATTGAAGCTACGCCAGCGTGTAATGAACAAATAACGCTTGTAGAGTTCGTTGTATTCGGCGTTCTGCATATTCGGTATAGAAGGAAGAGCGGAAAGTAGCCATGTAATATCTTTGTTCACTTTTACATCGGAACATTCGATATCCGCATCGCATATGATTTCTCCGTTAGCGGCAGTGTATTCTATCATGCTATCGAGCAGATGCAGGTTGCCGGTCTTCTTCTCGTATTGTAGCAGTTTCTCGCCGACGGTTGGATTCTCGCGTTGTAACATTTCTGCACGGATAGCACCAATCATCTGGCGGTGGAACTCTTTCTTATGAGCTTCCCATTGTGCGGCCTGCTCTTTTGCTAACTCATCTCGAGAAACGAATTCGTAACTTTGTTTTTCCTCGTTGAACCGATGTGTATGCTCATCTAATACACGTACATCCTGATAGAGTACGGCTATCTCGTCGTTGAAATGGTTTATAAGGATAAAGTAATGTTTCTGATTAAGTTCGCTAATCAGTTCGGGCTTGTAATTGACACGAATACGGCAACCCTCAACTTCTGTGGCGGGTATGATTTCGTCGCCATCAAAAGTGCCGGAACGGAGGGGCTGGTTAAACTTGGTATCCGGAAGCGGCATTTTTACAGTCAGATCAGGTACGCGGAACTCTACTTCTTTGCGGATCTGTTCGTTGCGTGTAAGATAAGCATCGCAGAGTTCTAGCATCTTTTTATAGAAATCTCCTGCTTCAAATTCGATACGATTGGCCAGACGTGCATATGCGTCATGTTGGTAATAGGCTTTTAATACGCGTATGCACATGTTTTTCTTGCGCACGTAAAGTATTAACACAACCACCTGAATGAGTACCGGAATCATAAATATGAGTGTCGCCCAAAGGAAGGTATGTCCCTTGACGTCTCCTAAATCAATGAACGACGGTGAGAGCAGTGATAAGATAGGCAAGATGGCTAAGACGCTAACGATGCCTAATAGGAATACACGACCGAGAGTAGCTAATGTGGTCTGCTCAGATGAGAGAAGGTTAAGCAGTTTCTCTGTAGCTTGTTGCTTGAGTTCTGCTTGCCCTGCACCACCGTTATTGGTGGATATATCTGCGCGGTAGGCTTCGTGATAGTTCTCGAAGTAATCTTGTTGATTCTTTGGAATCATCGGTTTCTCGGGATCTAAAAGAAGATCCCAGAAATGATGCTCAAGCTCTTCTCGTATATGCTCTTTCTCAAGGGAAAGTCGTTCTTGCAGTTTGATGAATTGTCGGTCTATAGCGGCTAATACACCTTCGTTGGGCGTAACTTTGGATAGAACACGTGTGATGGCGGGAAGAATGGCCATCTCGCAATTCTCATACATCTTTGTCGAACGGATGGAGATGCGGTCGAGCAGATCCGAGGTGCCACGCTCAATATTGTCGGATATCTTTCGCAGCAGTTTTGCAGGGTAGAAGCGCAGATAGTAGAAATAGTAGAGGCGCTTCAGGTTTTTCTGCATATAATTGAGGATAGGATGGGGACTCGGCTCGTCCATCTCCGGGTCCATTTCAATATCTAGATTCTGATGGTTCGGATCGTTGTTGTTTAGGGCCTCGTTGATGTCGCGTATGAACTTACGAGCGTCAAACTCATCGTGACGCAGAATATAGATCTCATCGCGATCCATCGCGTCCTCTTTGCTATCCAACTTGATATTCTTTACCAGTTCAGCAGCCAAACGGCTGGCATCGTTGATGTCCTCCGCCTGCATGTCGAAATAGAGAGAGGTGGCGCCCATGGAGAAGTACATCTGATCAGCACTTCGTGTGCCGCTAATCAGCGGATGGGTGTAATCGCAGGCGAAGAAGAGGTGGACGACACATTGTAACAGATATTCTGCCAAGTCTTTGTCATCCATTAGTTGATAAGTACATTCGGTGCGGTTCTGCACATTTTGATAGAGCATAATGTGATCGTAGCCGCGTACTTCTCGTAGGTTATGTTGTACTTCTACTTCATTGAGAAGTTGGAGCACTTCGTTACGTTCTTTTACCTCCTGTGCATTGATGTTACAGGGCACGTAGAGCGCGCCGTAGATACATATACCTTGGTGAATATGGGCCGGCAAAATACGCTCTTTTTCTTTTTGCAGCATAGCTGCAATACTAGCGAAAACGGTCTGTGTGAAAGATTCCGTCGAGTCGCCAATGACCATCACATTGACGGTCTGATAAGGTTTGGCATTGGATAGACGCAAGCGATGAATGAAATGCTGTCCCGCCTTAACGACGCTATTTTGAAATTTATACAATCGCTTCGCCAAACCACCCTTGGTGTCAAGCGTTTCGCTTGTCACTTCGTCCATCCCGCGGAACACGTCATCAAAGGCGCTATAGTACCAATAGTCACCTTTGATGATCGCGTTCTTTTCTGCGGAACGACGTTCTAACTGATCCAGCAATTCTTGCTGCGACAAGGAAGTAGACGGATCTTCTTGAACCGCCTCTGTTGCTTGACTAGTTATCTCTGATATATACTCTGAGTCACCATTAGCGGGATCTTTGAGCACCACTTCGCTGGCCGGCATCTGTTTGTTGGACTGAGATGCGGATGCAGCAACAGTATCAGAGATATGTACATGGTCAATCTGACGAATAAGAGACTTGAATTGCTCGCGTCGGTCGCTATTCGTCGTGATGTCAATTATCCAAAGAGGAAGCATAGAATTGCCAAATTAGGGATCAATTATTTAATAAATTTCTGAACGTAGTCAAATTCTTCGCGAATGATGGCGAACAAAGCCTCATAGAGACGTCTCTCGGATGTCTTAAGGGCTTTGGACTTCTTCTCGGCCAACTCCTTGAGCAACTCGTGTTGCTTCTCCGGATAGAGGCGTTTGAGGATGTTCTCGCCGGAAATCTCTTCGCCGTTAACTCTGCGTTTCTGACGAAGCAATGCTTGCAGAATAGACTCACAGGTCTCGCCGAAGCGATAGTTGTAGTAGGAATCGCGATATTTAGCGAACTGCTCGGTTAAGTCACCGCCCTCTACTTCGTAGTAGAGTTGACGACCGTTCTCCTCCAGTTTGAGCACGAGTTTCGCATTTTGCGGATGCATGCTGAATGCTTCCGGCTTAGCGATGCGGAAATATGTATCGCACTTCGGATCAACTACGTACATTGTATCAGTGTACGATTGCGGATCGTATTCATCTACATAGAAGAACTCGTGCATCTCTTTGCGGAACTTGTCGAGGATAAGCATCTTTGCGAAGGTGCGGTGTTGCGACAGACGCTCTTCTGGCAGGTTGTCCAGGGTCAGTTTGTCGCCGTATTGTGCAAAGTCGTGGTGGAAATGGTATTTCTCACGGAACGAAGCGCGGTCGTATACGCCCTTGATAGAATCGTAGATACGATAGTCTTCGAGCGACAAACCGAATTTCGATTTGAGTACCAAAGCCACGTTCTCGCTATCGGCTTTCTCATAACGATGTTTCGGGTTACCTTTCTGCATACCCAGCATTTCGGTAGCCAGATCCTCGCTGCCTGCAACGAATACAAGGTGCTCTTCTTTCTTAATTACATCGATGCGGTTCGAGTTGTAAGAGAAGAAGAGAGCAGGATTAAGACTACGACGAACAGTATCCTTCTCATCGTTGGTCAGCTCGGCGAAGAAGGTAGAGATCTTCTTGTTGTCCCAACGCTCTTGGATATCCTTGTTCTCGCTAACCATCTTGTCGAAGTAATTCTCAAAGATAGAGAGGAAATCATCGATGATCTTCTCATTGGATACTTTCTCCTCAACTAGTTTCGGGTTGCAGAAGAAGCGAACGTCTGAGGTCACCACTTCTTTCTTGGTTTTCTCATCCAGCATTTTGCAAACCACTTTGTATTGGCCCTTGTCGATAGCTTGGATAACAGCCTCGTTAACAGCGTTATAAATCGCATTGTCGATCATCTTTGCGATAGACTCACGCTCTGGTGTCTCTGCCTTGTCATTCTGTGCTTTTACAAAGAGTGTATACAATGAACTGAATACATTGTCAGGAACCCAACCGTTACCATCACAAATGGTGGATAACTGCGGCAGATAAACAGTAGTAACGTCCATCTGGGCAGCACCCATAGCAGCCGCCAATTTGTCGTATTGTTTAACAGCCTCACGAGTCATCTCAGCGGCTTTGTCCTTAAAGGTAGCAATCTGCTTTTTGAGTTTTGCCAACTCGTCGTTCTTCTCGTCCTGGCAGAAGTCTTTCTTCAGGTCGTGAGCCCAATCGAGCATGGCTACCTCAATGGATTTATTGACATACTCCTCCAATGCTTGCGTGTATGCTTGGATGTCAGCCTTGTTGGATTTCAGTTTTACTTTCTCTGCACCGGTGATGGCAGTCTCTGCGAACAGACCGTTTAGCTTCTCCAACTGCTCTGCTAATGCGTCCTTAGCGGTCTTGGCGTCTTTCTCCTCAATGAGATAGTCCTCTGCCATCGTCTTACGAACAGCATCGACTGCATCATGGGCGAATGTCAGACCGTTTGAACGAATCCATACCTCGGCTTGCTTCCAAGCTGCGTCTGCAATTTGATTCTTGTATGCTTCGCGCTTTTCGGCGTTATTGGACTCGTTGGCAATCGCGTTCTTCAAGCTCGCTACATCAGATTCAATAGTGCCTAATGAGAGAGCATCGTCCAGTTTCTCCGATGTCGGGTCTTGACTGGCAACTGTCTCCTTCAACTCGCGGATAGCGGTGCTGTTTGCGATCTTGTAAGCAATCGTGCCGGGGATCTTGTAATCCAACTCGCGGAACAATACTGAGGTCAGGTTCTTGATTTGGCTATCTTCTACCTTGGATTCTTTACCCTCAGCGCAGAGCAACCAGCTACGGAGAATATCTCTCTTCAGACGGAAACGCATGTACTTGTTGAAGTACTCGTTCGGCTTCTGCAGCGATACGTAACCCATCGGAACCAAGAAGTCCTTGTGGTTCTTCTCCATAATATCGTTCATGTAGTTATCGATATCCGAGCGGAAAGTAGCACCGGCTTGACCGTTATGCAGGTGGAACAACATCTCAGCTGTGTTGCGAATCATCGTGTGCGGGCTACCGAGGCTGGTTCCTTTATCGGTCTGGATATCAACTGGAATCAGGTAATAGAACGGGCAATAACGCTTGTTCGCATCAACGAGGTTATAATCGTTGTTGAAAGCCAGGCGGTGCATTACCGTGTTCTGGTTCGGGTTGTAACTCATTACCTTGAAAGCCTCCAACTCCGAGAATACACCAAAGGCATTGAGAGAATATTTCTCCTCGGTAGAGTTGGCGTCAATGAAGAACTTCGGCATATACATCGTGTAAACGAGTTGCGGGTCACCATTACCAATTACCTGATGGTGAATTTGGTTTATATGATACAACACATCATTGAAGATGCCTGATCCTGTACCTCCTAGCGAACTACTTACCAGCCAGTAATAAATGATGCAGTCTTCACCGCCGACGGTCTTAACGTCGTTGAGCTGTGAGATAGCAGCTTGTAACTTCGTCTGGAAGTCAGCTAACGTGTGTGCGAACGCGATACGCGATTTAATGCGGAACGCGCCTGCGCCAAAAGAGAGCGGCTGATCTGGAATCTTCGATGCTAACTCCGGTGAGCATGCCTCGAGAATACGCTTGTTGATCAAGTTGTTCGGGTCATTCTTTGCTTCGTAGTAGATAGCAAGAGGATTGGCACGACCTAAGTTGATCAAGTCCGTCTGAGGAGAAATGAAAGGAACCTTACCTTGCTCAAATGTGGCTCTGTTACGCTTGTTGGCCTCGTCGATGTCACGTTGGTCCGTGTCGAGGAACAAGAATCGATAGCTGTCATTCATTGCCTGAAGACGACTCTTAGACTTTGTGGCATGAGGGAAGCGTTTTTCATACACTTTCTCCTTAATCATGGAGACGGTCTTAACGCCTTGACCACCGATACCAATGAAAATGTGCTTTTCGTTTGCCATAACTTGTTGGTTTTAATGGTGAATAATTTATTTAGTTAGTTGCACTTTTACTCCGTGGGTAATCTCCGATACGCCCGTTCCACATTTGAGACGAATCATGGTCGGAGAATCATAACTCATAAATCCTTGACGAGACTTACCGAGCGCACAATAACCTTTTGTGCATTTCCATGCGAATTTGGGCTTCGAGAAAACGAGGAATGGATTACCGTTCTGTTTGCGGATCTCGAATTGCCAGTTCGCATCATCAACTTTCGCACCTCCGGTGCCGTTGTATCCGAACAAAATAACCGCATTGGTTTTCTGTTGAGGAATGCGCTTGGTGTCGTCAATTTGATTGCCTTCTGAGTCGTATACAGAAACCGTTCCTTTGAAGCATAACTTATTGTTGCGGCCGATAGCCTTGAACACTCCGATGATGTACAGGATCAGGAGGACGATGAGAGTGAGCGTTAACCACAACGGCAAGAAGAACGTGAAGACCAGTCCTTCGCGATACTCTGTTGTATTGGCTAAGGCGCCCGGACGACCTTCCAGCAGTTTGTCTATCTCGTTCTGATATTCTACCGGCAATAGTACGTCAAAATGCAAAGTATCAGCCATCTTGTGGAAACCGATATCATTATGCTTGATTCGACCTAACGGAATGTCCATATTCAACTCGCCTGCCTCGCTGTAGTTGACATAGTCTTTGTTGGCTTTGAAGTAGAAATCACTGTTGAGGATATACGTAGAGTCCAATTTGATAACCGGATACAGTTTTGTGGCTTTCCATTCGATATGCGCCGTTACCTTTCCGTCAATGTTCGTCTCCGTCTTCACTACAATCGGGTTCGCTTTGTTCTCGCGAATGATGATCGATTGCAACTTCATGAACATGATTCGGTCTTTCTGTTGATCAAACCATTGGTTAATAAGTGCCTCGGAGTTCTTAGGTACGCGTTGTTGCTCTACTTTGACACCCCAGTCTTCGTACAATTCTTGCAACTGCGGGAAGACATAGCCTGCCGGTTTGCCGCTTTGCGGTAACTCGAGCGTGAAGACCATTGACTCGGATTTGTCGTTGTAAGCTGCTTTCATCAACGTGTGCATGTCTGTCATTTCCGATCTGTTAAACTGACGGTCAATGTTGTCGAGCGGGCAGTGGAGTAGGTCGCTGATGAACACGATGATGTTCACATCGTATTGTTGGTTCATCTGGCACGATTTGGCTACAGCTTGTTGCGCCTTGTAGATATCTGTGTCAAAATACTGGCGGTCACGACGCTCGGCGCCGTTCGGATAAAGCGTTCCAAGCATCTGAACCATACTGTTCTTCGTTTGAGCATCAATGGTGACGTCGTATCCCATTTTGTTTGAAATAGCATCGTGCGCAAATGGAATAATCGTCACACGGTCACCCATCGGCAATGCGTTGACAAACGCTTCCAAGGCCGGACGAACGGTTTCTTCATACCTACACATCGATAGGGACACATCCACAGCAAACACATAATGCGCGTGGCAGTTCTTCAATTCTTCGCGGAACATCTGAGTCAGTTGAGGGCACTGCTGGTTCAAATACGCCAGCGAACTCTTTTGAGCACTTGCATGACTCAAACCCAGCATTACCGTAAGAACGACAAGTAGAATTCTTTTCATACTATAATAAGTTTATGAGATTGAATGTTATTTTTTTAATTCGTCTATCTTCTTGTTAAGCTCGTCCAGTTTTTTATGCACCTCATCGTTATTGTCGCTTACCATTGCATCGACGAAAATGGAGTTCACAATCGACATGCCGATGAGACCCAACGTGATTAGGATGCCCACGAAATAAAAACGGATAACATGTCCCATAATCGGAGGCAGATTTTGCGCAATCGAATTGGGAATCTCATACCATCCTTCCACCGTGCAAATCTGGAAAATGGAGTACATGGATATGAGAGGGGTGCTGAAAAACTCAGGGGATATTTCTTCGAATAACGCGCAATTGATGAGCGAGAAAATAACGATCAGTACAAACAACCCGCAGAAAATAGAGAGCGACTGTTTTACCGCAATCTTTACATTTCCCATGATCTGTTCGAAGTTCGGGAATAGGTGGAACACGCGGAAGAATCGGAATACGCGGAGCATTCGGAATACCAATAGGAAACTGATGTTAAAGGCCAACGACGGGAATATATATTCTAACAAAGAAGGAATAGAAATGATGACTAATATACCGTCCATTCTATTCCATCCCGATGACCAATATTTGCGCGCACCCCATTCCAGATGCTTCGCTATCATCTCGCATAAAAAGACCACTGTGCACAGTGTATCAATCGCATTAACCCACCAGTTGATGATACCTGTCTCTTGAACGAAGATCGTGACCGCGTTGATAACAATAACAACCATTATAAAACGGTCATTCAGAAAGATCTTCCGTAGATTGTGCCTGTCCATGGTCCTTGTTGCGTGTTTTTATAAACGCCGCGACAAAGGTACTAAAAAATATATATATACGCAAATATTTTTGAAAAAAAATAATTTTTTTCTTCCGCATTTTATCCGGTGTACTGTCTAACAGCAAATGCAATTTTGTGTGCAAAGTTAATCAAAGTTTTTGAAGAAGCAAAATTTAGGTGTGTCAAAGTTCAATTTTGGTCTATAGGTCAAATTGCAGTCTAAAAAAAAGTAGTATCTCTCTATAGGTCATTTTGCAGTCTGACGATATATGGGTGTTAAAGAACTATTACGCGGCTCCCCAAGCCGCATACTACGCAATCCCCAATTTAAAGACTATTAAGGTGCCCTTCGGGCTTCGATTGAAAGTATGCTGTTATAAACTGCTTACGATGCTCTATCGTCAAACCACTATGGTTATTGAGGTTCTTTTTCAAATCCGTAAATGTACCCTCAATCTTGTTATTCGTGTTCGGCATACCGACACAATCTGCTCTTTGATATGTGAAGAGATAAGGCAAATAATAGTCAATACTATTCATCACCGTCCTTACTCTCCGATGGAGGTAACATGTTTTACCATCTTTATGCGTGGTGCGCTTATTGAGAAACTCTTTGTAACGCTCTTTCCAGTCTGCATAGTCTTGTTCAAAGTCTTCCTTCTTCTGATGTTTTAATCCATGTATCAGCAGCGCTAAATCCTTGGAGGCTTTCATCTTCGGATTATGTGTAAGATAACGCGTAACTATCTGTGTTAGATGGAATTGACACATCTGTATAGGATAGTCTTTTAGGACTAAAAAAAGGTCTTTTTTACCATCTATGACGATGCCTTTGATACGATAACCGGCAGCCATAACACCCTCCACAGCATCCACATACGATTGTGTCTTCTCATGCTTGATGAACGCAAGATAGAGTACCTTGCCGATGGCATCATCTATGCACAACATGATACCCCAATTATGCCCCCAATAGGTCGCATCCATGTGTACATAACCGCTCATGCCGGTGAGGTCGGGTTGCTGCCAAGTGTCTGCTTTTTTACGTAATATTCGTTTGACCGTAGATTCGCTTATATGATGCTTTTTAGCAATCTCTGAGATAGTCTGCTTAGCATTCAGGTACTCGCTCCAAATAGACTCCTTTGAGGGCTTAGGAGATTTGTTTTGGAACTGCTTGCCACAAGATTTACATTTGTAATGTTGGATGTGATTACGTAGTCCGCTTTTCTTTACATCTGAGGACTTGCAATAAGGACATTTTTTGAGGTACATAGGCGTCTTTGTTAATAGTTTGACGTCGCAAATGTACTGATTCTAAATGACTTATACAATTTTCAGACTGCAAATGACCTATAGAGGCAAGTTAATGGGCAATTTTTGCTTCAAGCACCTTGAACCGTGTAATAAACTGTACCTCATTGCATTACAAAGATTTCAGACTGCAAAATGACCTATACGCCTCAATTTTTCTCTGGGTCTGTTGTTTAACTTCTTCTGGATGTTCATTATTTTCTGTGGTGAGACAAGGTTAAAGTTGGTATGTTTTGGTATGTATCGTCGTATGAGTTTATTGGTGTTTTCTACACATCCTTTCTGCCACGAGGAGTATGCATCCGCAAAATAGACAATCACATCGTCTTTGCCTTTCATGTGCAAGCCTTTGGTAATTAGTTGATGTGATGCAAATTCACTTCCGTTATCCGTAGTGATGGTTTTTACAGTCTTCCGATATGGCATGAGCAGCCTCACAACCGTCTTGGCGATAGGCTCCGATTTCTTGCCTGTCTTTATCTTCTCCATCATTAGGAAGTTGGTACTCCGTTCCACCAACGTCAGTATCACACGCTGACAACTATCCACTATCAAATCCATCTCCCAGTCTCCAAAGCGTTTGCCATTGGCTTCCGCAGGACGCTCATGAATGCTTGTTCTATTCGGGATATTGGTCGCTTTGGTAAGACGGTGTTGTTTCTTTTCTCTTCTCCGATAACACAGTTTATGCGGCAGATATTGGCTTAGCCGTTCTTTGTTTTTGTGTACATAATTATAGATGGTCTGGTGGCAGATATGGATGCCCTCTTTGGCAAGGACACCGCTTATCTGACGGGGAGACCAATTGTCCTCTATAATCATCTGTTCAACACGCCACCACAAAAGGTCATCCTTGCGGTGATTAGGTAAGGTACTATGCTTGCGCTTTTGGCATTTCTCTTGGGCAACACAAAAAACATACTGATTATCGCGGTTGGCGTTGCGTCTTACCTCACGCGTGATGGTCGAGGGATGAACGCCAATTCTTTGTGCGATACTTTTTTTTGTAAGTTTGCTTTGTAAATCCACATAAATTAAGTACCTTTGCTCCGAATTTAGTTGTTTAGCCATATGCAAATGCAAAATTAACTATTTTCCGGGAAAGGAGCAAATCTTTTCCCGTTTTTTTTTCATTGCATTTGCTGTTAGACAGTACATGCCGTTAAAATATGAAGAAAAAATGAAGAATTGTGTCCGGATATTTGTTCATGTCAGAATTTTGTAGTACCTTTACAGCATCATTTGTGTACGTTCGCGCGTCCTGACAAATGAACGAACATTAAAATAACAATTAGACAAGCCGATATTTGGCAGGAAAAAGGCGGGTATTTATGATTTAATCAGTTATAATCCCCCCTCTTCCGCAAAATGGAGAAATCGAATCCCCCCTTTCTCTGCAAAACGCTACAATCAACTGATTTGCAGCGTTTTTGTTTTATTATTCTGATAATTTGTTTTCCCATATTAGGCTGTCGCAGAGGTGGCGTGGGTTTTTAAGTAGCGGACGGGTGGAGTAGAAGCACTCACCTTGTATCTCAGGAATGCTGTCGTTGAGGCGCAGTTGGCGCATTATCTCGTTGCCTGTAGCCCACGCGGAGGTCTTTTGCTTGGCAGTTGGGTGGTCAATTAAGCGATAGGGGGCGATGCCGATATAGAGTCGGCAGCCGTGGCTGTTGTCTGCCCACCAGCGTGCAAGTGTGGCGTAGTCCACGCCTTTTCGACCTATCTCCCAATAGAGTTGTGGCACCACATAGTCTATCCACCCTTCCTGCATCCAGAGCACGATGTCGGCATACAGGTCGTCGTAGTTGGTCATGCCAGCCTGAATGCCGAGCGTGCTATCGTTGCGATAGACACCGAAGGGCGAGATGCCAAACTGCACGTGCGGTTTGAGGCTATGGATCACGGTATGCAGTTCGCGGATGATGGTATTCACGTTGTCGCGTCGCCAATCGTCGATATTGCTAAATCCGCGGGGATTCGCCTCGTAGGTCGCGCGGTCGGGGAGCATTTTACCTTTGACGGGATAGGGGTAGAAATAGTCGTCCATGTGGATGGCATCGATGTCGTAGCGCGAGACGATGTCGCTCACCACCATACAAATCCACGCCTGCGTGTCCTCTTTCCCCGGGTCGAGATACCATTGGTTGTTGTATTGAAAAGCAGCGGCTTTCAGTATATGCGCGGTGGCTTCGGGCAGCGGGTAGTCTTTGAGCGTCAGGCGATAGGGATTGAGCCATACATGTACCTCCATACCCCGCGCATGTGCCTCGTGAAGCACAAACTCCAGAGGGTCGTAGGGCATTTGTGTACCCCAACTGCCGGTCTTCCCGGTCAGCCACAGGCTCACCGGCTCCAACTCCGAGTAGTAAAGCGCATCGGCGGTGGGGCGAACTTGGAAGATGATGGCATTTATCCCCAATGATTGCAGCGAGTCGAGCAGGAAAAGCATCTCTGACTGCTGCTGCATGGTGTTGCCGACGGCTTCCGCAGAGGGCCAGTCGATGTTCGCCACAGTGGCTATCCAAGCCCCGCGAAAACGCCGGTTACACGGCTCGGCAAAAAGATGACCCACCCCGTCCCTCTCTACTAAGGGAAGGAGAATGGTTAGAGTAAGGATGAAGAAAAGGGAGATTTTGCGCATAGTTTTAGTGGTCATTGGTTAGAATCAGGGTAGAAGATATAGGTATTGGAGTTAACGGCAGAGACATGCCCGATACCGCCTTCCACGTTGTCGTACAGTTGCACACACTCCATGTTGCCCATCTCATCGAACATATCTTGGATGTCCTCCACAATGTTTCCCATGCCGTTGTTATTGCTGGACTCTTCGGCAAAGTAATCGGGTGCATATCGGGACACATAATTCCCTTGCACCATCTTTGCCCGGTGCAGATACTCGTCGCGCGTTACCGTTTCCACGCTGAGCACGATAGAATCTATCTCCGCCCAGATGGAATCGTACCCTATACGTTGAGGAGCGGGGTATTGGGGATTGCATTGCAATGCCAGCAACTGAAATTGAATAGGCTCGTGCGAGGTGGGTGCATAGAGCCCGAGAGAAGAGCCGAAATAGCCTTTCGAAAGGCTTTTGTTGATTTCCTTACAGGTCAGGAATTGTATGTCGCGGGAATAAAGGTAGGAATAGGTATCCTGCCAAATGTAATGAAAACAAGTATCAGGGTCTTGGTATTCCTCGTGGTTGGTGATGTAGGTAGTTGCTTGGAAACGGTAGAAATGCGAGGTGTCGCCGCGATAAGCGGGTAATTCCACTTGAAAATTGATAAAACTCACCTCTCCCTCTTGGTAAGCGTCGGGCAACGCTGTGATAATAGCCTTCGGCGTAAAGGGTATCTGTTGAGAAACGCTTGCGACTTGCTGAAAACGAGGATGAGATACTCGAAAGACCGCCTGCTCACCCTCTCTCAGTAGTCTGTCTGCCGTGAAGTAATAGCCCGTAGCACCGCCGTATTGCGCTATGGAGAAGGTGTCGGCATACATTGTCTGCCAGTCGCCGTTGTCTATTTGCATCTCCACCTGAGCATCGGGTAGGAAACGCGGATTGTGGTAGTAGAGGTAGTAGCCGTTCCACCCTCCTTCATGAAACATCGAATCCATGGGGACGGTATCTTGGAAAAAGCGTGAACTATTCACATATAATCGTGGTTGCTCGTTAGCACGGAGGATACCTGTCAAGACCAATTGCTCTTCTGTTGCTTCACCGCGAAATGTTACGGGATGGTAGAAGAAATTGTTATCGGAATCGCAAGCCGTGCAAGAGAAAACAAACAAAAAGAGTATATATTGAACAATGCGTTTCATACGTCCGTGTTAGAATTTGAAGGTGTAACTGATACTCGGCAGGATAGGGAAGATGGAAACCTGATACAAGGTGCTCTCTGTGGCATCGGCAATCATCATGTACGGATTTGCGTGGCAATACACATTATAGATAGAGATGTTGAGCAGGTGTTCGGCGTTCTTGCACCATGCGTACTTGCCCGACTCGTAGATGGCTTGGTGCTTGGCGAGTTTCTCGGGATTGCGCCATATCTTGCGTTGTTGCTTGCGGGTAGGTTCCTGCTGCCCCCATGCGGAGTACTTGTGCGGGAAATGGAAGTTGATACCGAGGTCCAGACGGTGGTAGTCTGGCATTTGGTAGTTGTTGCGCTCCTCGAAGTATTCCACTTCTTCACCTAAGGTCGGGTCGTAGTAATGTTGCGTAGCGAGCGTGGCGCGGGTGCCGGTACCATAGACAAAAGTGCCCGCGATGTCGATATGCTTGTTTATTTGATATTGCAGCGTGATGCTCAGGTCATGCTCGCGGTCGTACTTGGCGTGGAAGGGTCGCCCGAAGTTTATCTCTTGCCCTTCGCGGTTGAACTGCCGCATGGAGCGGCTCCATGTGTAGCCTATCCAGCCCGTTACGGGTCCCGTCTTGCGCTGCAGCAGCACTTCCACGCCGTAACTCCATCCGTCGCCCATCACCACTTTGTCTTGCCACGTGGAGGATGAGCCGAAGAACGAGGCACCGTCCTTGTATTCCAGCAGGTTGACGGAGCGTTTATAGTAGCCCTCCACGCTGGCTTCCACTTGGTCTAAGATGTTGTACGACAAGCCCGCGGCGGCTATCATCGAGTGCATGGGGGCTATCTCTTCCGTTACGGGCACCCACAGGTCAGTAGGCAGCGACACATCGGAGTTGGACAAGAGGTGGACATACTGCGTGGTGTAGGAGTAACTGGCTTTGAACGCCAAGTCCTTGTAGAGCAATGCCCGCAAGCCCACGCGCGGCTCGATGGAGGGATAGACCTTGCCGTGGATGCCATAGAGCGACCCGCGCACGCCGATGTTCAGTTTCAGCCAACGCCATGGCGACCACTGGTCCTCGATATAGACCGCCGCCTCATGCCCGTGCAATGTGCCGTCGCTAAGCACGGTGTCTAAGCGGGTCTCGTTGTCTGCATTTTGCTCAAAGAGGAAGAGGTTCCCTACCTCGGGGCGGAACTGATGGTAGGCGTACTCTGCACCGAAACGCAGGCTGTTGTTCGGCAGCGGTGTCCACTCGTAGTGGGTCTGGAGAGTAACATCTCGGAGCGATGAGTTGTAACTCATCTGCTGCTCAAACGTGGCTGTGGTGATGCCGTTTCTTTTCAACACCTGCGTCATCGACTCTGCGATACTATATTTATATTGTGTGAAACTTAGTTGTGTGTTGGAGAAAAGCCGGGAGGTGTAGCAGTGTTCCCAGTTGAGTGCTGCCACGATGTTCCCCCATCCCATACGCATATTCATCTTTAAGCGCATTTTATCTACGTCCTCTTGCTCGTTGTGCCGCATATTCATGTACACGGCATCGTTGCCCATATAGAACGAAGCGGAGAGTTTATCCGTCGTGTTCGCAAAGGTATGCGACAACTTGGCATTCACATCGTAGAAATAGGCTCCGGCACCCATCGCTCCGTTGCCCATTGACAAACTGATGAGTTCCATGATGGGCGTGGTAAAGACATCGAAGTAGGTGCGCCGCGCAGAGATATTGAAAGTAGTAGTGCCGGTGGAGTCTTTCACGTGCGGGATAGGACCTTCGAGGTTGAATTTCGCCGCCAGCAAGCCCACGGTGAAGTTCCCGTGGTAACCCTCGGTATTGCCGTCGTTCTGCCGCACATCGATGATTGACGACAGCCGTCCGCCGTACTGCGCGGGGAAATTGCCTTTGTAGAGCGTTACGTTCTTGATGGCATCGGCATTGAAGACGGAGAAGAATCCCATCAGGTGGTTCACGTTGTAGAGCGGTACGCCGTCCAAGAGAATCAGGTTCTCGTCCGGTCCTCCGCCGCGTACATACAAGCCCGCGCTGCCCTCCGAACCGCTCTGCACGCCGGGCAGGAGTTGCAGGGCTTTGATGATATCCACCTCGCCGGCTATCATCGGGATGGCTTTTATCTGGCTGACAGGCACTTCGATAGCCGACATCTGCACCGCCTCAGGGCTGCTCACCGACTTCTGCCCCACCACGGTAACCTCCTCAATGACGGTAGCGGAACGCAGCGGGAAGTTGCAGAGCGTGTCTGCCGTGAGCGTAAGCGTATGGGAGTCGGATGTGCGGAAACCGACATAGTTGGCGCGGAGCACATGCTTGCCCTTAGGGAGCGTCAGCGAGTAGAAACCCGCGTGGTTGGAGACGGTACCCAGATGGCTGACCGTGTCGAACACGGTGGCACCGATAAGACGCTCCCCCGATTCCGCATCGGTGATGTAGCCGCAGATAGTAGCGCGCTCCCGACCGGCAGAGGTCGTCTGCGCCATCGCCGCAAGCGAGAGAAAAAGAAAGAAAATACCTAAACAGACTTTTTTCATACGTTGTGGTGTTCGTTTTGTTGCAGGATTGCGACTGCAAAATTACTGCAAAAAACGGAACTATGCAAGCTTTAGGGGTGGAAAAATGCAGGTGTTATCTTGTTGATAATCAGCAATAGGGGTGGAAAAATGAACGATATTTGACAATTTTGCCTGCGGAAATGGTTATTCTTTTATCGTTCCCTGCTCTACATGAAATATCTTTGCTTCCGGCGTGGGGCGGAGCAGGTCGGTCAGGTGTTGGCGGTCGGTGTCGGTGATGAATATCTGCCCGAAGCGGTCGCTGTTGACGAGTCGCACTATCCTCGCCACGCGCTCCGAGTCCAGTTTGTCGAAGATGTCGTCTAATAGCAGGATGGGCTTGCCGAGATAGAGTGCCTGCGCCAGTTTCATCGCCAGCAGATAGGTCTTCTGCTGCCCCTGTGAGCCCACGCGCTTCAACGGGTATTCGCCCAAGAGCATCTCTATCTCATCTTTGTGAATACCTTGCGACGTCCATCCCAAGATACGGTCGCGCTCTCGTGTCCGTACATACGCCTCGGCAAGGTCGCGGTCCTGCAACTGACTGATATACCGCAGGCTAACCTTCTCTGCATCGCCCGACAACTCGCTGTAAATCTCCTGAAAGAGTGGGATGAACTGCTCTACAAATCGGCTCCGCTCGCGGTAGATATACTCCGCCAGCGGCACCATCTGCAACTCATACACTTCCAGCAGTGAACTGATATCTCGGCATTGGCAAACCGCCTCTTTCTCCTCTTCTTCTTTGAGCAATGCGTTGCGCTGTTTGAGCAGGGCGTTGTAGGTGTTCAGGCGGTTTAGGTACTCTTTGTTGTGCTGCGAGATGACCACATCGAGAAAGCGTCTCCGCTCCTCGCTGCCGTCTTCTATCAGTCGTCCGTCTTGCGGGCTGACCATCACCAGCGGCAGCAAACCGATATGGTCAACCATCCGTTTGTAGTCTTTCTTCCCGTTGCGAAACTGCTTCTTCTGCCCGCGCTTCATCCCGCAAGTAATCGTAATCGGATCTTCCTCCCTATACACTCCCTGCACCATTGCCATCTCCTCGCCGTGGGTGATGTTCATCGAGTCAACAGCGTTGTAGGCGGACTTGGTGAAACTGAGCAGATAGATGGCATCGAGAATATTTGTCTTGCCTTGTCCGTTCAGTCCGACAAAGCAGTTCAATTTATCCGCGAAGTGCAATTGCGCCTCGTGGATATTCTTATAATTCAGGATATGCAGTTCGTCTAAATACATCTAATGCAAGGTGGCTAACACCCTATCCAAAATATACTCTGTTTACTTACTCCCTCCCTCGCAGGGTCCCCGAAAAATCTCAGATTTTTGGGGTGCTCTTGTAGGGAGGGTAGGGGAGGGTCCTTTCTTTACACAAACATTTCTACATCGTTTTTGCTGATAGTGCTCCCGCCGAGGATGAGCAACCGCTCCACCACGTTGCGCAGTTCGCGGATGTTCCCTGTCCACGAGCGGGCTTGCAGTGCCGCGATGGCATCCGCTGCGAAGGTCTTGCGGGCGACGCCCATCTCCCCGCATATCAGTTCGTCGAAGTGATTGACCAGCAGCGGGATATCTTCCTTGCGCTCATCCAGTTTCGGCACGTGGATGGGTATCACGTTCAGTCGGTGGAACAAGTCCTCGCGGAAGCGATGGGCGGCTATCTCCGCTTGCAGGTCTTTGTTTGTCGCGGCTATCACGCGCACGTTCACTTTTATTGGCTTGTCGCTGCCCACGCGCGTTATCTCATTCTCTTGCAACGCACGCAGCACCTTCGTCTGCGCGGCGAGCGACATATCGCCTATCTCGTCGAGGAAGAGTGTCCCCCCGTCGGCTTGCTCGAACTTACCCGCACGGTCTTTCACTGCCCCCGTGAACGCCCCTTTCATGTGCCCGAACAACTCGCTCTCTATCAGCTCCGACGGTATCGCGGCGCAGTTCACTTCCACCATCGGCTTGTCCGCCCGCAGGCTCCCTTCGTGCAGCAGCCGCGCCACCACCTCCTTGCCCGTGCCGTTGTCGCCGGTAATCATCACCCGCGCCTCGGTAGGAGCCACTTTCTCTATTATCCCCCGCACGCGCTGAATAGCCTCGCTCTCGCCTATCATCTGATTGCGTTTCCCCACTTTCTTGCGCAGCACGCTTATCTCCTGCTTGCTGCGGCTGTTCTCGGCTTTCAGGCTTTTCTGCTCCAGCGCGTTCTTCGTCGTAACGAGCAGACGGTTCAGGTCCAGCGGCTTCTCGATAAAGTCGTAGGCACCTTTCTTCAGCGCCGTTACTGCCGTCTCCACGTCCGCGTGCCCCGAAATCATCACGATCGGACACTCGCAAGCCTCCTCTTTCTGTAGCGTCTCCAGCACCTCAATGCCGTCCATCTCCGGCATCTTCACATCGCTGTAAATCAGGTCGTAGCCGCCCGTCTTGGCTTTCTCCACGCCCTGTTTGCCGTTCTCCGCGAGGTCTATCGTGTAGCCCTCAAACTCCAGTATCTCTTTCAGCGTGTTGCGTATCGCCCGCTCGTCGTCTATAATCAAAATCTTTGCCATAGTCCCAATGAAATCAAATTGCCCGCAAAGGTACGAAAAAAAACTGACATATGCAAGGTCAGGCGGATTTTTTAGCAACAAAGCACCCTATTCTGCACCAATACCAACACTTCATCGAGCACATCCCGTGCTGCTAATCTCGAAAACGACTCGAAAACGACACGAAAACGACTCGAAAAAAGGACGAAAAAAGAAGCACCTTAAACCACGCGACTCCCGTGTGGAGAAATTGGCTAAAAACCAATAATCGAGAAATCTAATTTAGTACTTAATTTTAGCAGTCAAAGACTAAATTGAGGGTTGGTAATGAATGAACGAATAATTAATGGTAATTATATGTTAAAGAAAAATATCTGAACAAATTTTGGAAATTTTTGTTGAAATAAAAAAATCGTGTTTGTTTGTTTGTTGTATAAGTATCTTAATTCGTATGTTAATTAACGTGCAATATAAGCGTGTACTTTCAGCACTCAGAAACTAATCCTTTTGTGGTGGTGTGTTGAACAAAAGTATAGTGAAGCGAGAAAAAATCGGAAAATTTGCATAATTCAAAAAAAAGCAGTACCTTTGCCGCGATTTTTGCAGGATAAAGTTAGTCTTACTTATCATGTTTAACAGAGTTGCTATATTAGGTTCGGGCAGTTGGGCGACCGCTTTGGCGAAGATAGCCCTGCAAAACCAGCCGAAGATAAATTGGTATATTCGTCGTCAGGAAGTGATTGACGAGTTTATCGCTACCGGCAAGAACCCGTCGTATCTGTCGATAGCGCAGTTTGATACCAGTCGTATTCGTTTTTCCTCCGATATCAACAGTATTATTTCTCAGTCGGATATCCTGATATTGGCTATCCCCTCTCCGTATGTTAGGCAGTCGCTTAACAAGATTCGTCGTAACATGACGCATAAGATTGTCATCTCGGCGGTGAAGGGTATGATACCCGATGAGAACATGGTCGTAACCGACTACCTGCACAGCCGCTTCAACATCCCTATGGAGCAATTGGGTATCATCGCGGGTCCGTGTCATGCGGAGGAGATAGCCCTCGAGCGCCTGTCGTACCTAACTATTGGTTGCGAGAAACTGGAGCATGCAGAGGAATGGGCATCGCTCTTCCGCACGCCGTTCGTGCATACGACGACGAGTACGGATGTGGTGGGATTGGAGTACTCGAGCGTCATGAAGAACATCTACGCGATAGCCGCAGGCATGTGCCAGAGCCTGCACTACGGCGATAACTTCATCTCGGTGCTGATGACCAATGCTATACAGGAGATACAGCGTTTCGCCGCCGCCACCTCGCCCGTACACCGCGACATCACGGCGAGCGGGTATTTAGGCGACATGCTGGTTACGGCATACTCGAAGTTCTCGCGCAATAGGCAGTTCGGACAGATGGTGGGCATGGGTTACTCCGTGAAAGCCGCGCAGATGGAGATGGAGATGGTGGCGGAAGGATACTATGGTACGCGCGCGATATACCTTGCCAACCAGCGTATGCAGGTGGCGCTGCCGATAGTGGATGCGATGTACGCCATCCTCTACGACCGCCAATCGCCCATGTCGGTGATTAAGGCACTGACGACAAAGTTGCGGTAATGCTGTCCGGCGTGCGCGGGCGTCCCCGCCTGCTAAACATTAAACATTAAAAATTTACCTTTATATGCAAGACATTCAATTTTCGTATGCTAAGGCGGCGACTGCCGAAGCAGTGAACGCGTACAAAACGCAAGTAGCCAACTGCCAAGAGATGCTGGTGAAGGGCACCGGTGCAGGAAACGATTTCCTCGGATGGGTGAACCTGCCGGAAGACATCAAGCCGCAACTGGCGGATATCCAAGCCACCGCTAACCTGCTTCGCGAGAAGTGCGAGGTGATAGTATGTATCGGTATCGGCGGGTCGTACCTCGGTGCAAAAGCCGTGAACGAGGCGCTGATGTCGTCCTTCGAGTGGCTCGAAGGCAAGAAGCCCGCGATAGTATATGCCGGTCAGAACATCGGCGAGGACTACCTCTTTGAGTTGCAGGCGCTGCTGAAGAACAAACGCTTCGGTATCATCTCCATCTCGAAATCGGGTACCACCACCGAGCCCGCGCTGGCTTTCCGTCTGCTCAAGACTCAACTGGAGCAACAGCAGGGCAAGGCAGAGGCAAAAGAACTCATTGTCTGCATCACCGATGCCAAACGCGGTGCGCTCCGCACGCTGGCTACGCAAGAGGGCTACAAGACCTTCGTGATTGAGGATAACATCGGCGGTCGTTTCTCCGTATTGTCGCCCGTAGGTCTGCTGCCTATCGCTTGCGCAGGCTTCGACATCACCGCGCTCGTGGACGGTGCGGCGCGCATGGCAGAGGTATGCGGTATCGACACCCCGTTTGAGGAGAATCCCGCAGCGCAATACGCCGCTGCGCGCAACTTCCTCTACGGCGAGCAAGGCAAGAAAGTGGAGTTGCTGGTGAACTTCCATCCGAAACTGCACTACGTGAGCGAGTGGTGGAAACAACTCTACGGCGAGTCGGAAGGCAAAGACGGCAAGGGTATCTTCCCTGCAAGCGTGGACTTCACCACCGACCTGCACTCTATGGGACAGTATATCCAAGACGGTGAGCGCCACCTCTTCGAGACGGTAATCTCCGTAGAGACCCCGAACCACGAGGTGGACTTCCCCCACGATGAGGCAAACCTCGACGGACTGAACTTTCTCGCAGGCAAGCGCGTGGACGAGGTGAACAAGATGGCGGAACTCGGCACTATGCTCGCACACGTGGACGGCGGCGTACCCAACATGAAGATTACCTTGCCCGTACTCAACGAGTTCTATCTGGGCGAGTTGATTTATTTCTTCGAGCGCGCCTGTGGTATCTCCGGCTACATCCTCGGCGTCAATCCGTTTAACCAACCGGGTGTAGAGGCATACAAGAAGAACATGTTCGCTCTCTTAGACAAACCCGGCTACGAGGAGGCTTCGAAAGCGATTAAGGCAAGACTGTGATAAGATGATGAAGGATGAAGGACTTATTACCTTCATCCTTCATTCGCTAAAATCATGCGAGTAGTAATACAGCGAGTAACGAGTGCGAGCGTGCGGATAGACGGCAGCGTGGTGGGAGAAATCCGGAAAGGCTTTCTCCTGCTGGTGGGGATCACCCATACCGACACCCGCAAAGAGGTGGAGTATGTTGCCAAGAAAGTGGCGCAGTTGCGAGTCTTTGAGGATGAAGCGGAAAAGATGAATCTCGCCCTAAAAGACATCGGCGGTGCAGTGCTCTCCGTATCCCAGTTCACGCTCTACGGCGACTGCTCCCACGGCAACCGACCCTCGTTCATCCAAGCCGCGCGCCCCGAGCAAGCCGAGCCGCTCTACGACTATTTCAACCAACTGCTGCGCGAGCAATACGGTCTGCACGTGGAGACAGGGCGTTTCGGAGCCGACATGAAAGTGAACTTGCTCAACGACGGTCCCGTAACAATACTTGTTGAAACTTGAAACAAAATCGCTGTCCGGGTGCGCAGGCGTCCTCGCCTGCTAATAGTCAAATTGTCAAATTGTAAAATTAACCCATGACCCGAATTGGATTGTTGAGTGATACGCACGGGCTGCTGGATAAGCGCGTATTGGAGCATTTCCGCGATGTGGACGAGATATGGCATGCGGGCGATATAGGCAGCGTGGAAGTGCTGCAGCGCCTGCGTGAGTTCAAACCCACGCGGGCAGTGTTCGGCAACATGGATAGCGGCGATGTGCGCTATTCGCTGAGCGAGTTCTACCGCTTTCGGGTGGAAGACGTGAATGTGCTGATGACCCATATCGGAGGCTACCCGGGCAAGTACAACCCGTGGCTCATCCGTTGGTTTGAGCAGAGCCGAAAACGAAAAGAAGAGAATGCTGCCGACTCTCACAACATCATTGACCTCTTCGTCTGCGGGCACAGCCATATCCTCAAAGTGATGTACGACAAGCACTACGGCTTCCTCACCATGAACCCGGGAGCCGCAGGCAAACAAGGATGGCAAACCGTGCAGACACTGCTCCGATTTGCCATAGACGGGAAAGAGATAAAAGACCTCGAGGTGATAGAGTTGGAGAGAAAATAGGCGATGAGCGAATAAAACAACTCAAACAGCATTCAGTACCACATAAAAAAGCGAGTAACTCCGTCGCCGGAAATCACTCGCCGTCAAGAGCCAAATACTAAGAAATCTTTTCATCAAGATTCTTTTTTTATTGTTGTTACATTGTTCGCTATTTGCACGCCCTGTTAATGTCGTTAATTAACAGGAGCCGACTTATGTCAACACTTTCAGCAGTCAAAGACTATCATCTGCATGTCCTTCGCTATTTGCTCCCGAAGAGCCTCCAGCGAACCAAATTTCTGCTCTCCGCGAACAAAGTGCTCCAGCCGAAGGCAAAGCCGTTGCCCGTACACATCGCCCGCAAACCCTGCTAAATAGCCTTCTACGGTCGTGTGCTGATTGCCCACTGTCGGGTTGGTGCCGATATTCACAAGAGTAGGGTAGTCTTTTCCCCCCACGCGGCACCTGCCGGCATACACTCCCGCAGGAGGCAGCAGTTTCTCCGTCGCATAGTCGATGTTCGCCGTGGGGAAACCGATAGTGCGCCCGATGGCATTCCCGCGCACCACCTCGCCGCGGATGGAATAGGTATAGCCCAGCATCTTATTGGCTGCCTCCACATTCCCCGCCAGCAGAGCACGCCGTATCGCCGAACTGCTCACGTGCTCCAAGCCATCTTCCGTCAGTTCCTTGGCAGGCAACACCTCTATCCCCGTCTCCATGCCTATGCGGGCATAGTCGCGAAAGTCCGTCAGACGGTCAGAGCCGAAGTGGTGGTCATAGCCCATCAGCAGCGCGCTCACACCCTCTTCGCGCAGCCTGCGCATGAACGCTGCGGCGGTCAGACTCCGTATGGCAGCGAAGGAAAGCACATGCACTTCCCCCTCCCGCTCCAGCAGCCGAAAACGCTCCTCGGGCGTGGTCAGCAATGGCGGACAAACGCCGCTCACCACCTCTTTCGGATGTTCTTGAAAAGTATAGATAGCCGACAAAAGCCCCCGCGCTTTGCCAAGTTCACACAGTTGCTCAAACAAGTATCGGTGCCCCAAATGCACCCCGTCGAAATATCCTATCGTCGCTATCTTTCCGTTCATCTTTCTCAAGGAGGTGCGGTCTCCAGGCCGCACCATATAACCATTTTGCTATTCAATGTTGTCCGGGTGCGCAGGCGTCCCCGCCTGCTAAACGACGTATAACACCAATAACACCAATAACACCTGCAACAACCATAGCGTATATAAAAATTAATGGTTAATTATACGGTAATTATATGTTATCTGTATGAGTGCTAATTCCCGTAATTATACGTTAGCGGTATGAGTGCTAATTCCCGTTTCCCGCCGACAAAGGTACTGCTTTTTTGCCGAATACGCAAATTTTCCCTTGAAAGGTTTGCATATCTCGCAAAAATTAACTAATTTTGCACGCCTAATGAAAACCTACCGTCTCATATTGTGCACTTTTCTCTTCTTGCTGCCCGCGTTCAACATGCAGGCGGAACTCTCCCTCGATTGCCGCGCTATGCTCCGCGCAGGCGCCATCATGCCCGATGGCAAGGTCGATGTGATGGTGGGCGACAAAGGGGCATGGACGGGACCGAGCATAGGCGCAGACCTCTCCGTAACCTTCTACCCGCAGTGGCAAGCCTTGGACGACTGGTCTATCCCGTTTAAGCAACGCACCGACCGCTACGGCAACCCTGTCCCCCGCCGCCAAGCCGGCATGGGCGTGGGGCTCAGCTACTGGTGCTTCGGACAGAACCCCCTCCTCGGACATGCCATAGCACCCTATCTCTATCTCGATATCCCCCTCGTCAGCCTGCCGCATTTCGTCTTGGGGCTGCGCCCGGGCATCGGACTCGGATTCCTCACCAAGACCTACCGCAACACCGTTCCCGAGGGGCACATGTTCCAAGACTTGGTGGACGCCAACCGTTGCGTCGGTAGCGTTACCAACTTCCATTTCCCCGAAGCTCTATATATGGAGTTCCCCGTCCGTAATGGCTGGAGCATAGCCGTAGAAGGCGGCTGGTACCATTTCAGCAACGGCTCCACCGTCCAACCCAACTCTGGCTACAACATCTTCGCCGCCTCCCTCGGTGCCCGCAAAACCATCAATGCACAACAAGGAGGGGCGGTCTCCAGGGCGCCCCAAAGAGAACCACTGGGGACGCGGGCGTCTCGCCCGCGGTCAGTACGGAGCAATCAAGGAGGGGCGGTCTCCATGTTGCCCCAATATAGGGAAGAAAACGATAATTCAAATTCAAATCCATCATCTCCCTCCCTTCGCAGGGAGGGCAGGGGAGGGTCTAAATCGTGGTCCCTCGAGTTCGCCCTCGCCGCCGGTGCCCGCCAAGTCTATTACCGCGACCAAGCTACCTTCGCCGTGGGCGAGTTCCAAGTGGCTGCCTACTGGCTCGCTCATCCCATCTTCCGCCTTGGCGGAGGACTCGACCTCTTCTACGACGGTGCCTACAAGCAGCGCGAGACCCATTTCGGCAAGACCCACCTCGCTGCCGCCAAACCCTCCGACTGCTGGCGCTTGGGTGTGAGCCTCCAGCCGGAGTTCGTCATCGGGCAGTTCACCGCAGGCTTCCATGTGGGCTTTTACCTGCTAGACCCCGTCAAAGAGCTGGAACCCGCCAAAGATGCTCAAGCCTCCTCTACGGGAAGAATAGAGAACAAAGGCATTTTCTATGCTTACGACCTCCTCAATGCCGGCAGCGCTGGCTATCCTGATGGCTGGCTCTATACGCAGATAGTCCTCCGCTACCGCCTGCCTTACCACCTCTTCCTCCAAGCCAACATGAAAGCCCACATCACCAAGGTAGAGTTCGTCTCCCTTGGCATCGGCGCATACTTGTAAAAACCATTTCTGTGTATTCCCCTAATCTTGCTTTTTTGTTTATTTTACAAAAATCCTTGTATAATCAAAAAAAAAGTGCTAACTTTGCGCCCAGATATAGAATGACCGATGTTTCCTCCAAATGTTCATGCGAGGAATTAATGGTAAATTACACGACAATTAATGTTAAAGATAATTAATGTTAGAAACAAACCATGTCCACAGCAATAGAATTTAACCACGTAGGCAAGCAATATCGTTTAGGACTCGTCTCCACGGGCACCATCGCCCACGACCTCAACCGTTGGTGGCAGACCAGTATCCTCCGCCGCGAAGACCCCTATCTGAAAATCGGTTCTGTCAACGACCGTGCGCAGAAAGCGGACAGCGAGTATGTCTGGGCGCTGCGCGATATCGATTTCAAGGTCGAGCAGGGCGATGTGGTAGGTATCATCGGCAAGAACGGCGCCGGCAAGAGCACTCTGCTCAAACTCCTCAGTAAGGTTACCGCCCCCACTACGGGCACCATCCGCGCCCGCGGACGTATCGCCAGCCTCCTCGAGGTCGGCACGGGTTTCCATGCTGAGATGACCGGTCGCGAGAATATCTACATGAACGGCGCCATCCTCGGCATGACTAAGCAGGAGATAACTGCGAAACTGGACGAGATAGTGGACTTCTCCGGCTGCGAGCGGTATATCGACACCCCCGTGAAGCGCTATTCCAGCGGTATGATGGTGCGCCTCGGCTTCGCCGTGGCTGCTCACCTCGACCCCGAAATCCTCGTCGTGGACGAAGTCCTCGCCGTAGGCGACGCCGAGTTCCAGAAGAAAGCCATCGGCAAGATGAAAGACGTCTCCCAAGGCGAAGGCCGCACCGTCCTCTTCGTTTCCCACAATATGACCAGCATCAAGAGTCTCTGCAAGCATGGAGTAATCCTTCAAAACGGTTTGCTCATTGACCAAGGCGAGATAGACCCCATAGTAAGCCACTACCTCCGTGGTGACAACGACTTGGATAACCACAAGGTCTGGAACGAACCCTACAAAGGAAATAACGGTTTCGAACTATTGGAGATAGGAGTGCGCCCCAAAGGTGGCGACTACACAGATGTGATGCGGGTGTCCGATGAATTGGAATTGGTTATGCGCTATCGCTTGCAACAGTCTCTGGAGAAGTTTTGGATTACGCTCCATCTGAAAAATGAACAAGGCGAACGCCTATTCTCCACTTCCGGTGGAGGACGCTGCTACGATAAACGCCATGAGGCTGGCGAATACGAGCAGATATGCCACCTCCCGAAAGATTTCTTCAACTGGGGAACATTCACCATTGATTTTATGGCGTTCAATCAGCCCTCCAACATCGAATGCTTGATGTCAGAGTCCGATTTCATCTCTTTCACCTTGGCAAATCGTCCGGTGGAGATTGGCGGTTGGATGGGACGCGAACCGGGCGATATAACCCCCA
>JAEDGZ010000040.1 GCA_016297215.1 Paludibacteraceae bacterium
GAGCGTCAGATTCCGGTTCTGAAGGTCCTGGGTTTGAGTCCCAGCGGGGTCACAAGTAAGTTGGGAGAGGCTGTCTAACCTTGATTGGTTAGGCAGTCTCTTTTTTGCGGCATGTCAAAAATAATGAGAGGGCGAAATAAGAAACATATACTTCGAAACGCTGATAATTCTTTTAATTCAACAAAAATTTCCAAAAACTATTTGAAGATTTTTTCTTTAACATATAATTTTCGTTTAATTAATCATTAATTCATTGCCTGAAACAAATTAGACTTTGAGTGCTGAAATCGGAAGGTTTATATCGGGCTCGCGTACAATTAACAAAAAGAAAGCAGGCGTTGTAATTTTAGTACAAAAAGACACTCGGCGAAGACGGCTTTAGACCCTTATATAAACCTTATTTAAGCCTTAGTATTGAGTGGAGGTATCAGGAATAACACATTGATAGGAAAATATATGAAAAGACGAACAAAATGATTATTCCTTCTTGTGTTACGATTGGGGGTAGAGCGATGTCCGTTGTCGGGCGGGGGAAGGAAGTCATTTCTTCAAAAACATGGAAACGGGCAACAAAACGGAGATTTTTACCAAAAAATTTGGGAATGAGGATTTTTTTTTGTATCTTTGCAGGCGAAATTTTTGGACCCACCCCATCCCTCCCTACAAAGGGAGGGAGTTAAGTTGGATAATTAACTATTTAGGATATGAAAGGAATTATATTGGCGGGAGGTAGCGCGACGCGCTTGTACCCATTGAGCAAAGCGATTAGTAAGCAGATCATGCCGGTGTATGACAAGCCGATGATTTACTATCCGTTGTCCACGCTGATGTTGGCGGGGATACGGGAGGTGCTGGTAATTTCGACTCCTCGCGACCTGCCGATGTTCAGAGAGTTGTTGGGCGATGGGAGTCGCATCGGCATGCAGATAGAGTACAAGATACAGGAGGTGCCAAACGGGTTGGCGCAGGCGTTTGTACTGGGTAAGGAATTCCTCGGTGGTGAGCCCGGGTGTTTAATTTTAGGGGACAACATGTTCTACGGGCAGGGCTTCAGCAAGATGCTACGCGAGGCAGTTGCCGATGTGGAAAGCGGCGAAGCGGGGGCTTGCATCTTCGGCTATGAAGTGAGCGACCCGCGTGCATACGGTGTGGTGGAGTTTGACAGTGAGGGGAAGGTGCTGAGCCTTGAGGAGAAGCCTGCTCAACCGAAGAGCCGTTATGCAGTGCCCGGGTTGTATTTCTACAACAAGAGTGTGTGCGAGAAGGCGGCTGTGTTGGAGCCGAGTGCGCGCGGGGAGTATGAGATAACCGACCTGAACAAGATGTTCCTGAGGGAAGGGACGCTGAAAGTGAAGTTGTTCGGTCGCGGTTTTGCATGGTTGGATACGGGTAACTGCGACAGCCTGCTGGAAGCCGGGAACTTCATCGCGACGATACAGAACAGGCAGGGATTCTATGTAAGTTGCATAGAGGAGATTGCTTGGCGAAACGGCTGGATAAGCACAGAGACGCTGGCGGCATTGGGGAAGGAGATGAAGACGGCTTACGGGCGATACCTTGAGGGGCTGGCGGAGCACGCGAAGTGATTTTGGCGATATGGCGTGCAATGAGGATTCCTACTGAAAAAACATCCCTATTGACACTTACCGCAGGCGAGACGCCTGCATACCCGGACAATAGTCGCAGCGCTAATCAAGCAGGCGAGACGCCTGCATACCCGGACAATAGTCGCAGCGCTAATCATAGCAGGCGGGGACGCCTGCGCACACCGGACAAATTTAACTTGCTTAAAAAATAATCCTATGAAACATATTGCATTGAATAGTTGTATGCGTTATCAATGGTGTAAAATCCTGCTTTTGAGTTTTGTCGGCATTTTGACGGCAAGCGGTTTCGTGTATGCGGATACTACGGAGCATTACTTGGTGAAGCACTACTCGGTAGAGGACGGGTTGAGCCAAAAGACGGTGATGTCCATTTTTCAAGACCGTCAGGGATATATGTGGTTTGGCACATGGGATGGTTTGAATCGGTTTGACGGGTACAATTTCCGCGTATTCAAAGCCATGGATAACAAGCAAGAGGCGCAGGTGAACAATCGCGTGGACTTGATATATGAAGATGAGGAAGAGCAGCTGTGGTGGATGACCTACGATCGGCATTTCTATATGTTAGACAAACTTCGTCAGGTGATGACTCAAAAGGCGGAGAGCGAGATTCCCAACGCTATGCGTGAGGAGATGGAGCAGATGCACGAGACCTTGATCGTGGATGATAACAGCGTGGCGTGGCAAGTGAGTGATAAAGAAGGGATTAGTCGATATAGAGACGGCAAGTGGAAGCACTTTACTCCTGCTTTAGATAGTCGGTACGCAGGTCAGTTGGACAAGAACTTGATTGTGGTGGAAGATCGTTTCGGTAGGACATGGGTGAACCCTACGGGTGGCGGTTGGAGTTATTACGACATGGAGAAAGATGCGTTGGTGAATCCTCTGAAGGGACAGTTGACCAATATGATTCACACCGCGTATGTGGATAGAGAGGGAATGATGTGGGTAGCGACTTACGATGGAGGTGTAGATTGCATCAACATGGAGCCTCAGCCGTATATCTTGCATGATTTACGTAAGTCGGAGCAGGATTTGGGGGAAGTGCGTGCCTTCGTAGCGTTGCAAAACGGCGAGATACAAAAGATAGTGAAGAATCGCTGGCGTGTGTACTGCGGTTTGGATAGCGAGCACGGGCGTATATACGGCACCAAGGGCAACGGACTGATGCGCCCAACAGGCGTGCGAGTAGCGACGAGCCATGGCAATATCTACGATGTAGTGGAAGGTAAAGAGGGGACATTGTATGTAGCCACCTACGGCGACGGCATCAATGTACTGACATATAACGCGGCGACGGGCAGTTATCGCAAACCTATGGTTATCGGCGCAGGACTGAATGTGCGCACATTGCTGCTGCAAGACAGCGTGCTATGGGGTGGTACGACGAAGGGTCTGCTGCGCGTGGATTTGCGCGATATGAGCAGCCGACTATTGCCTTGCTACGATGTGCGCGCGTTGTTTGTGGGTCAAGGGAAGTTATGGATAGGTACTTTCGGAGGTGGTCTGCGCGTGTTGGATTTGACGCAAGCCGACACAACGATCGAGCGCGTAAGCACGATGCAAGACATTGTGATGAGCATGATTGGCGACGAGAACTATCTATGGTTTTGCTCGGAGAATGATATCACGCAGATGGAAATGGCGACGGGCGATTGCAAATACTTCAATGCCTTGGACGGTCATGCCAACGCATGGTTCACCGAGGCAAAGGCCATTCGTCAAGCAGACGGCGTAGTGCTGTTTGGCTACACGGAGGGGTATTGCAGTTTTGATCCCAATGCCGTGCGTTCTACACAATCCGTTCCCCCCTTGCAAATCATCTGCTGCCACACCGAAGGCGGGAAAATCGATATGCGGAAACCGATAGCGATTGAGAACGGCGAGGATTTCGGCGTGGAGTATGCCGCACTGGAGTATATAGGGGCAGACCAGATTTCCTATTCTTACAAGATGGAAGGTCTGCAAAATGAGTGGACGGCAGTGTTTGACCAGCGTAAACTGATATTCAGCAATTTAGGGCATGGGAAATACACCCTGCATGTACGCTCTACCAATCGCGAGGGTTTAGAGGTTGCCAACGAGATTACCCTTCCGATCTTTGTAAAGCAGTCGCCTTGGTGCAGTTGGTGGGCAATATGTCTGTACATCATTTGTGCGTTGCTGATAGTGGGAGCCGTATGTTACGTGCTTTGGAGCAAGAATATGCTCCAACAAAAGATTAAGGTGGAGCAACAGGTTACGGATATAAAGTTGCGTTTCTTCACGAACATCAGCCATGAGTTGCGTACGCCGCTGACGCTGATTATCGGTCCTGTAACGAACATCCTGAATACGGAGCGTCTGTCGAACAGTGCTCGCGGGCAGCTGGAGATAGTGCTGAGCAATAGTCAGCGGATGCTTAGGATGGTGAATCAGTTGCTTGACTTCCGCAAGATACAAAACAACAAGATGCGGCTGAAAGTGCAGAAGAGCAACTTAGGGGCAATCGTGGATGACACGTGCGCGAACTTCAAGAAAGAAGCCTACGACAAGCATATCAACTTCACCGTGGAGAAACATGCCAAGGATAGCACGGTGTGGGTAGATAGAGGGCGTGTGGATACCATCCTATTCAACCTGCTGAGCAATGCGTTTAAGTTCACCCCCTCCGGCAAGAGCATCAAGGTCATTGTGGACGAGAAACCCGGGTATGTAATGATGATCGTGAAAGACGAGGGAATCGGCATTCCGATGGAGAAGCGCAGTGTGCTGTTCGAGCGTTTCTCGAGCAACAACGAGTTGAGCAACCAGAATCACAACACGGGAACGGGCATCGGCATGAACCTGATTAAGGAACTGGTTGACCTTCACCACGGTTTCATAGAGGTAGAGAGCGAGGTAGGCAAAGGCTCGACCTTCACGGTGCTATTCCAGTGCGGAACGGAGCATTTCGGGCAAGAGGTGGATATCGTGGTGGACGATACGAGTACCAGCGTGCCGGGGACACCCAAGGAGACGCTGGAGAATAAGTTGGCGGACATAGAGAGCCAGCAAGACAAGCGCAGGATGGTGCTAGTGGTGGACGATAACGAAGATATGCGTACATTCCTCGGGAATATCCTTAGTAGCGATTATCGCGTGCGGAAAGCAGCAGACGGCGTAGAGGCGCTGAAAGATATAGAGCAGGAGATTCCGGACGTGATCATAACGGACCTGATGATGCCGAATATGGACGGGCTCGAACTGACAAAACAAGTGAAACAATCGGCAGACTTGACGCACGTGCCTATCATCCTGCTGAGTGCGAAATCTGCAATCGAGAGCCGCTTGCAAGCGATGCAGGAGGGTGCGGACGATTATGTAACGAAGCCGTTTGAGCCGGAGTATCTGCGTGCCCGCGTGAAGAACCTGATAAAACAACGGCAGATATTGGAGACGAGTTATCGTCAGCGACTGATGAAGCTTGACCCGCAGAAGACAGACGATGAATTCAAGGGAGACTCGTTCCTCGCTAAACTGCTGAATATCATGGATAAGCAGATGGATAACAATGCGCTGACCGTGGATGAGTTGGTGGACGATATGGGCATGGGTAGGACGGTGTTCTTCAACAAGTTGAAGAGCCTGACGGGTTTGAGCCCTGTGGAGTTCATCCGCGAGATGCGTATCAAGCGTGCCGCGCAGCTGCTGGAGCAGAAGAATTACAACATCACCGAGGTAACGTATATGGTGGGTATGAACGACTCTCGTTACTTTGCGAAGTGCTTCAAAGCCACCTACGGGGTAACGCCTTCGGAGTACAGGAAACAACGGTTGGAAGACTTGGAGAAAGAAAAGAAGAAGTAAGGAAAGTATGATAGACAATAGGCAATTGGTATGCTTTTTGTTCGTGTGCTTGTTGCTGTCGGCAGGCGGTTGCGGCGGCAGAGGTCCTCAACGTCCGAGCCAGCGGAGCGGTACAAAGCCCGAGGCGGACAGTGCGGCATTGGCGCTGATGGAGATGAACCAGCGCATGGCGATGGCTGCGGACGAAGAGGTGTTGCGCTACGTGCAAGGGCGAGAGGATGCGGAGCGTTTTGCGCAGATGCCTTTCAGCAATGCGTGGATGCGCATTGTGGAGAGAGGGGATGAACAGAGCGCTAGCCCGCAGAAAGACGAGACATGGCGGCTGCATATCAAGACCTATTCGCTACATGGGCAACTGCTACTGGATACAGAGCAGGAATATGTAATAGGAAGGAACGAACTGCCGATGTGTATCGAGATGAATATCAACGAGTGGCATCGCGGCGCAAAAGTAGTGATAGCGACACCGTGGTACGCTGCTTACGGCATGATGGGGACAGAAGACGTGCCGGCATACGAGAATGTATTATTGGAAATCAGCATATTATAACCGATGAAAAAAGTATTGTTAGGATATATCTGGCTTTGTGGCATACTGTTGCTGACGGGTTGCGAACAGAACAGTTACTCCGCACAGCGTGAACAGGAGGACAAACTGATAGCGAACTACATCTCCCGCATGGGTATCCGCGTGCTGGAGGAGTGGCCAGGGGATGACTATGTATGGGAAGAGAAAGACTACTACCGCGTGGCGGGCTACGACGATTTGTATTTCCACTTGGTGAGTCGCGGCGACTCGGTATATGTGAGCGCCTCGGGGGATACGGTGAAGATAGACCCGCTGAGCGGCGGCGAGACCATTCTGATGCGCTACAAAGAGTATGAACTGACGGACGATTCCGACACCACCAGCAATTGGAACACTAATGACGCGCCCTACCCTACTGAGTTCAAGTACGATGGTTATGGCGACAACAGCACTTCCTGCGTAGGCTGGCAAGTTGCTATCGGGTTGATGCGGTATTCTGACTCCGAGTGCAAGATGATAGTACCCAGCAAGCAGGGATTCTCCGCCGCGATGCGGGAGGTAAAGCCATACGGGTATGATTTGAAGATGCGCGTGAAGCCATAAGTGCCATTGGCGTAGTTTTCGTAGCAATAATAACATTTTTTAATTCTGATACAATATGAGTTTAGTTAAGAGTATTTCCGGTATTCGCGGCACGATAGGCGGTCGCGTAGGTGACGGGCTCAACCCCGTTGATATCGTGCGTTTTACGGCAGCGTACGCTACGCAGCGTCGTGCTGCAATGCCCGATAACAATAAGATAGTGGTGGGTAGAGACGCACGTATATCGGGGGAAATGGTGTATCAGATTGTGAGCGGCACGCTGATGGGGATGGGCTACGATGTGGTGAACATCGGCTTGGCGAGCACCCCTACTACGGAACTTGCGGTGGTTGGCGAAGGCGCAGCGGGCGGTATTATCCTGACTGCTTCGCACAACCCGAAGCAGTGGAATGCACTTAAGTTGCTGAACGAGAAAGGCGAGTTTCTCAACGATGCCGAGGGCAAGGGTGTGCTGGCGATAGCCGAGAAAGAGGACTTCACCTTTGCCGAAGTGGATGTGTTGGGACACGTGAGCGAGAAAGACTACCTGCCCTACCATATCGAGAACGTGCTAAACCTCGCGCTGGTGGATAAGGACGCGATTGCTGCCAAGAACTTCACCGTGGCAATCGACTGCGTCAATTCGGTCGGGGGCATTGCTATCCCCGCCATCCTACGCGCCTTGGGCGTGAAGAACATCATCGAACTCAACTGCACGCCTGACGGTCATTTCCCGCACAACCCCGAGCCGCTGCCGCAACACCTGACGGAGATTAGCGACCTGCTCAAGAGCGGCAAGGCGGATGTAGGTTTTGTAGTGGACCCCGACGTGGACCGCTTGGCTATTATCTGCGAGAACGGCGAGATGTTCGGCGAAGAGTACACGTTGGTCAGCGTGGCAGACTATGTCTTGAGCCATACCCCAGGCAATACGGTGAGCAACATGTCGTCCACCCGTGCGCTGAGCGATGTTACCCGCGCACACGGCGGCAGCTACAGTGCTTCGGCGGTGGGTGAAGTGAATGTAACCACCGAGATGAAGGCGACGGGTGCCGTCATCGGCGGCGAGGGCAACGGCGGCGTCATCTATCCTGCCAGCCACTACGGACGCGATGCACTGGTAGGTATCGCACTGTTCCTCAGCCACTTGGCGCATAAGGGTTGCACCGTGAGCGAACTGCGCGCCACCTACCCCAACTACTGCATCTCCAAGAACCGTATCGACCTCACGCCCGACATCAACGTAGATGCCATCCTTGCCAAGGTGAAGGAACTCTACAAGAACGAGCAGGTGAACGACAAAGACGGCGTGAAGATTGACTTCGCCGACGGCTGGGTACACCTGCGCAAGAGCAACACCGAGCCAATTATCCGCGTCTATTCCGAGGCGGGGACCATGGAGGAGGCAGATGCTTTGGCAGGCAAGGTGATAGAGATAGTACATGCACTATGCTAACATGAGGGACGCGGTGCAAGCCGCGTCCCTTTTTTAGTAATACCCAATTATACTTAACATGAACTTGCAATGAGGTTCTAACATACCAAGGTAAGCACAATGGTGCGGCCTATAGACCGCACCTCCTTTTTTCTTTCAACAAAAATTTCCAAAAATTATTCAAATATTTCTTTCTCCGTTAGTTTCCGTTAATTATTCATTAATTCATTACCAAAAACAAAATTAGTCTTTGACTACTGAAAAATAGTTCGCTTATATCGAATTCATTTTAATAATCAATTATATTTATGGAAATAGTCATAACCAACGACGACGGCTGGGGGACCGGCGGGTTGCTCACGCTGATAGCAGAGATGCGCAAACTGGGGCACGTTACCGTGGTGGCACCGGACAGCGCACGCAGCGGACACGGTGCGTGCATCAGCGTAACAAAAGAACTGCGCTTGCAGCATATCTCTCACGAGGATGGATTAGATGTCTATACCTCCAACGGCACCCCTGCCGACTGCGTCAAGTTGGCACTGGAAGTGCTCTTTGCGGGCAGGAAGGTGGACCTGTTGGTCAGCGGTATCAACCACGGTAACAACTGCTCGGTGAACATCGTCTATTCCGGCACGATGGGCGCCTGCTTCGTGGGCGCAGAACACGGTATTCCCGCCATCGGTTTCTCGCTGGATGACCACGCGATGGAGGCGGATTTCGAGCCATTCCGCTCGCATATAGTCTCCATCACGAAGATGCTGTTGGAGCGCGGGTTTGTGCGCAACGAGTGCGTAAATGTAAACGCGCCGGTGGGGGAGATAGTCGGCAGCAGATGGTGCAGGCAGTGTGCGGGACATTGGGAAAAGGAGTTCCTGACCCATACCGATGCCGATGGCGGCACTTTCTACACGATGACGGGGCAGTATGTGAACGAAGAGCCCGACGCCGAGGACACCGATATGTGGGCATTGGCGCACGGGTATATCAGTATTCAGTCGGTGAGCATAGACCTGACGCGCGATGGAACGGTTTGATAAGTTGTGGATAGGTATCCTTATTGGGCTGCTGCTACCCGCCGCTTTCGGGATTGGCTACATTGAGACCATGCACCTCTGGACGGCGCTGGAGACGCTTCGATACGGCGTGAGCGGCGTTTGGAGCAAGTTGCTGTTGGTCAGTGTGTTCCCTAATCTGGCGCTGGTTTTTCTCTTCTACACCACCGAGAGTTGGCGACTGAGCAAAGGCATCCTCATCGGTGCGATGCCCTACATGATAGCCAGCATCATTGTTTCTCTCTAAACTATGCGGTATTTTCTGATAGCAGGCGAGGCGTCGGGTGATTTGCACGCGGCACGTTTGATAGAAGAGTTGCGGAGGCGCGACTCCGCGGCATCTTTCACGGGCTTGGGGGGCGACAGGATGCGCGATGCAGGTTGCGAGATTCTCGTTCACTACCGCGAGATGGCGTATATGGGTATCGTCGCCGTGCTGCAGAACCTCGGCAAGATACGGCGCAATTTCCGCACCGCCAAGGCGGGTTTGCTCCGCGAGAAGCCCGATGTGCTCGTGCTGATAGACTATCCCTCTTTCAACTTGAAGATGGCAGCCTTCTGCCGCAAGCACCTGCCCGCGACCAAGATTTACTACTACATTCCGCCGAAAGTGTGGGCGTGGAAGACATGGCGCGTGCATCGGATTGCTCGCCTGTGCGACGAGGTGCTGGGTATCTTCCCCTTTGAGCCGGCGTTCTATGCGGGCTACGGCTACCGTTGCCGCTATGTGGGCAACCCCACGGCGGAGGAGATTGCCCTGTGGAAGACCCAACACGAGTCCATCCCCCGAGAGAACCTGATTGCCATCCTCCCCGGCTCGCGGAAGGGCGAAATCAGCAAGTGCCTGCCTGCGATGGTGGCTGCAGCAAAGCGAGTAGCAGAGCAGATAGCAAAACAAAAAGGGGAGCGATATGAGATAGTGGTGGCGGGTGCGCCCGGGATAGATGATGCTTTCTACGCGCCCTACCTCCGCGGCACAAGCATACGCTGCACTCGGGACACCTACCGGCTGGTGTCGCAAGCCGCAGCGGCGGTTGTCAACTCGGGCACGGCGACGCTGGAAACTGCCTTGCTGGGCTGCCCGCAGGTGGCGGTGTATCATATCGCCTGCAGCAAGCACCTGATGTGGCTCAAACCGCTCATCTTCTCCATTCCCTACTTCACGCTGGTGAACCTGATTGCAGAGCGGGAGGTTATAAAAGAACTGGTTGGCGGCTACTTCACCCAAACTAACCTTGAGCAGGAACTGACCCGTCTGCTGACCGACGCTGCCTACCGCCAACGCATGACCGAAGCCTACGAAGACATCTCCCGTCGCCTAAGCAGCACCCCGACCGCGCAAAACGCAGCATGTATCATCACCGCTGCGCTGCACACACACATGTAATCTTCCTCCCCTTATTTGTTCGACTTCCGCCGGTTGCACTCTTTGCACAGCATCTGACAATTCGCTGCTATCGTCCGCCCGCCTTTCG
>JAEDGZ010000020.1 GCA_016297215.1 Paludibacteraceae bacterium
TAGGTAGCCGCCACTTTCAGAGCCTTGAAGATTTCTCTTCAAGGCTCTTTGTTTTCTATGCAATCTTTTGCATACATCAGCGTTACCTTCTGGATATTGGCAGGCAACCGCAAGGCACGCACGGTGGAGCAGAATGGCGAGATGGTGCGCTACCGCAACCGTGAGAATGAGGTGCTGTTTATCGACCTCCGCCAGTGGGGCGAATCGTTTGAGAAGAAGTATATCCAGTTCACACCGGAGCAGATAAAGCAGGTGGCGGATAATTTCCACAACTGGCAGCGTGAGGGACACGAGAATACCTATCGCGATGTGCCGGAGTATTGCTATTCCGCCACACTGGGTGAGATAGAGGCGAAGGGCTGGCCGCTTGTGCCGAGTAAGTATATCGAGTTTAAAAACGCTTTGGAGACTGGGAGATGGATTTGATAGTGGATAGATAGTACACAGATATATTTTTTGTACTTTTTTGCAGAAAAATTTGCGTATATCAGAAAAAAGTAGTAATTTTGCACGCTTTTTCGGGTTTAGGCTCCAACAAAGTCGCCTTAGGCAGCGTATGAGAACCCAGTTCAGCAGCGCGAAGACCTAACCAGCCGCCTGACACGATGTAATTAAAAATCAATTAGATACAATGTACGCAATTGTAGACATGCAGGGCCAGCAGTTCAAAGTAGAGGCCGGCAAGAAACTCTTCATCCACCGCATGGACACTGAGAAAGGTGCTGAGGTGGTGTTCGACAAAGTGCTGCTCGTGGACAACGAGGGCAACGTAACGGTAGGCGCTCCCTACGTAGCAGGCGCAAAGGTAGTTTGCGAAGTGCTTGACAACGAGTGCCGCGGCGAGAAAATCTTGGTATTCCACAAGAAACGTCGCAAAGGTTACAAGAAACTGAACGGTCATCGTCAGGACTTGACCAACGTAGTGGTAAAAGACATCGTATTGGCTTAATCCACAGATTGTTTAACCCATTAAAAAGAAAGAGATTAGATTATGGCACATAAGAAAGGTGTCGGTAGTTCTAAGAACGGCCGTGAATCAGAAAGCAAACGACTTGGTGTGAAGATCTGGGGTGGTCAATTCGCCAAAGCAGGTAATATCATCGTGCGTCAGCGCGGAACAGTGCACAACCCGGGTGAGAACATGGGTATGGGCAGCGACCACACTTTGTATGCACTCGTGGATGGTATTGTAACCTTCCGCAAGAAACGCAACAATAAGTCGTACGTTTCCATCGAGCCCCTCGCAGAAGCGTAAGCGGGCTTGAAACAGACAAATAAGAGGTTTCAAAGGTTCAAGGGACTATTCCTTTGGGGCTTTGAAACCTCTTGCTTTTTATATTAGGATAAAAGATTAAGAACGCAGGATAAAAGACTGATTACCTTCGTCTATACTTTTATCTAAATCGAAACTATTTAGTCTTTTATCTTTCATCCTTTATCCTTTGTCCAAAGCAAGTCCTTCATCCTTCATCCAAACAAAACTATTTCGTCTTTCATCCTTTATCCTTCATCCTTTATCCTAAAAGATATGTTAACCCTCAAACAAATTTACGACAACCAAGACCGTGTGATAGCCGGCTTGGAGAAGAAGCACTTCGCCGGTGCGCGCGAGGCTATCGCCGAGGTCATCGCCCTCGACGCCACCCGCAAAACCGCACAGCAGAAGAAAGACGCCGTAGCCGCCGAGATGAACAAGATTTCCAAGTCCATCGGCATGCTCATGGCGCAAGGCAAACGCGAGGAAGCCAACGCCGCCAAGGCGCAGACAGGCTCGCTCAAAGAGCAGATTGCCCTCTTCGACAAAGAGATGGCGCAGGCGGAGGAGGCGCAGCGTAACCTGCTGCTGACCATCCCCAACGTGCCCTACGATATCGTGCCCGAAGGCACCGGTGCCGAGGATAACCTCGCCGTCCGCATGGGCAACTGGCCCAACCAAGCCGTGCTCGACAGCCTCGCCGCAGGCAAGCCCGTGGCGCTCCGCGACTGGCCTGCCGCTGCCGACGAAGCCATCGCCGTAGAGCGCATCGCACAAAGCGAGAAACTGCCCCACTGGGAGTTGGCGAAGAAATACAACCTTATCGATTTCGACCTCGGCGTGAAGATTTCCGGCGCAGGTTTCCCCGTCTATATCGGGCAGGGTGCACGCCTGCAACGCGCGCTCATCAACTTCTTCCTCGCCGAGGCGAACAAAGCAGGCTACACGGAGATTATGCCGCCGACGGTGGTCAACCAAGCCAGCGGCTACGGCACGGGGCAACTGCCCGACAAAGAGGGGCAGATGTACCACTGCGAGGTGGACGACCTCTACCTCATCCCCACCGCCGAAGTGCCCGTAACGAACCTCTACCGCGATGAGATTATCGACGAGGCGCAACTGCCCATCAAGAACTGCGCCTACACCGAGTGCTTCCGCCGCGAGGCTGGCTCCTACGGCAAAGACGTGCGCGGACTGAACCGCCTGCACGAGTTCAGCAAGATAGAGATTGTGCGTATCGACACACCCGAGCACTCCGACGCGAGCCATCACGAGATGCTCGACCACGTGGAGGGGCTGCTGAAGAAACTGGAACTGCCCTATCGCGTGCTCCGTCTCTGCGGCGGCGACATGTCGTTCACGGCTGCCCTCTGCTACGACTTCGAGGTCTATTCCGAGGCGCAACATCGCTGGCTGGAAGTGTCCTCCACCTCCAACTTCGACACCTATCAGGCGAACCGCCTGCATTGCCGCTACCGCCGCGCAGAGGACAAGAAAGTAACGCTCTGCCACACGCTCAACGGCTCTGCCCTCGCCCTGCCGCGTATCGTGGCAGCCCTGTTGGAGAACAACCAGACGGAGGAAGGCATCCGCATCCCCGCCGCCCTCCAACCCTACTTCGGCGCAGACATGATTCGATAAGACCTGAGAAAAAAAGCACAAGAGGCTGTCTGATAATCACAATCGGACAGCCTCTTGTTTTGACGGCGGCACCACGACTGTGTCGCGGGTCTATCGCGGGTCTGTCGCGGGTCTCCCGCAGGTTGTCCGCAGGTCTCCCGCAGGTCGGGAGTGCCAAAGAAAGAAATGTCCTTTTATGAAAAGTGAGGAGAAAATAAGGTTTTGTTTGCGTATTTGCAAAAATAGTAGTAACTTTGCAGGCGGTTTGTATTCGTCTTAAAACCTGACACTTAAAACCCGAAACACAGATATGGCAGAGATTATCGGATATACCATTCCGGCGTTGGTAGTGCTGGCAGCGACGTGGCTCGTGATGCACAAGTTCTACAAAGCCGAGGAGCAGAAACGCCTGTGGGAACTGAAACGGCAATCGCAGAAAGAGATTTCGCCCATCCGCATGCGTGCCTACGAGCGGCTGTCGCTCCTGCTGGAGCGCACTACGCCCTCGCACATGCTGATGGATATGCCCTTGCAGGAGATGACCGTATTGGAAGTGCAGCAACGCCTGCTGCGCACTATTCGACAGGAGTACGACCACAACCTCAGCCAGCAAATCTACGTGAGCGACGAGGTGTGGGACAAGATTATCCACGCCCGCGATGAGATGGGCGCCTTCGTTACCACGATGGCGGCGAACCTGCCCAAGGAGGCGACCGCGCTGGACTATGCCAAAGCACTCATCACCGCCTACAACACCAACGGCGACACACCCAACGGCGTTGCATTGAACGCGCTCAAAGAGGAGGCGAGGAGATTGTTGTGATGAGATTGCAGCATTTCAAATATGGGCTTTTGTTGCTGGCTGGTTTGTCGGCATGGAGTTGCCGACCGGACACGGTATGCCGGCAGGATTTGGAGGCGGCGATGGGGATGACGGTGCAGTGGACAAGCATAGACACTGCCGGCGTGGAAAGCCTCATGAACCAATGGGATAGTGTGCTGATATGGGGCGCCGATTGCGACACCGTGCCCTACTTGGAAGTGAAGAACCAAAGCAAGTTGTGGCTGCCGCTGCGAGTGGATACCGCGGTAACGACCTACCAAATTCTTTGGCACGAGCAAATGGAATTCATTGAAATACACCATACTAACGACCGCCAATTCATCTCCAACGCCTGCGGGTGTATAGTTTATCACACGATTGACACGGTGCTTTTCGGCGGGGCGTTCATCGACTCGGTGGAGGTGATGAACACCATCGTCAGCGGCACCACGGAAGAGAACATCCTGCTATACCTTGGGGGGAATTAGGAATGAGGAATTAGGAATTAGGAATTAAGAGGGCATTATTTCTTGAAACTTGAAACCTGAAACTTGAAACTTGAAACCAGAAACTTTCATATACGTCGGTTTGGTGCTTCTGCTTTGGATAGCAGGGGCGAGTGAGGTGTATGGGCAGGAGAATAAGTCGGCAAGGAGACTGAAATCGTCGGCTGTGGTGGAGCAGAAAGACACCACCGTGCAGCAAGAAGCCGCCCCAAAAGATACCATCTACAACGGCATGAGCCTGAAAGTGGACCTCTTCAACTCCGTTTTGGAGCCCGCGCGGTCGAAAGGGACGATACAGAACTACGAGATAGCCATGAACTGGCGGCTGAAACAGCGGTTCTTCCCCACGCTGGAGTTGGGCTATGCGCAGGCAGAGACGGCGGCAGACGGCGGGAAACACAAAGGATTGGGCGGTTTCGCCCGCGTGGGATTGGACTTGAACGTGAGCAAGAAGCATGTGCGGAGCGAGAACGTGATGTTGGTGGGCTTGCGCGTGGGAACGGCGCTGCAACGGTACGACCTTACTGAGGTGCCGCTCAACAACAACTATTGGGGTACGCAGACGATGGATTTTCGGCAGCAGTTCGGAGCCGACTGCTGGGGCGAGGTGGTGGCAGGTTGCCAAGTGCAAGTGTGGAAAGGCTTGCAGATGGGATGGTATCTGCGCTTCAAGATTCTCTTCACACGGAAAGCCCAAGACGGCGGTGTGCTACCCTACTACCTGCCGGGCTTCGGCTACCGAGACGACACGAACTGGGGGGTAAGCTACTACATCGGAGGATTTTTCTAAGAGAAAGCCATAGAAAACCTAGATATTCTAGAAAATCTAGAAAAACTAGAAAGTCTAGAATTTCTCGGAAAATAAGCAAACAAAACACAACCACTATGCATACAACAGACCTAATGAATCGTGCAGCGGATAACATTCGTATCTTGGCTGCGGCAATGGTAGAGAAAGCGAAAAGCGGGCACCCGGGCGGTGCGATGGGAGGTGCAGACTTCGTGAATGTGCTGTACTCCGAGTTCATGGAATACGACCCTGAGAACCCCACGTGGGAGGCACGCGACCGTTTCTTCCTCGACCCCGGACACATGTCGCCCATGCTCTATTCGCAACTCTGCTTGGCAGGGTTCTTCTCGTTGGAGGACTTGCAGCAATTGCGCCAGTGGGGTAGCGTTACTCCCGGGCACCCCGAGCGCAACATCGCCCGCGGGATAGAGAACACCAGCGGACCGCTCGGGCAGGGGCATACCTATGCCGTGGGTGCAGCCATCGCTGCCAAATGGTTCCACACGCGCTTTGGCGAGGTGCATAACCCCACGATTTATGCCTTCATCTCCGACGGCGGTATCCAAGAGGAGATTTCGCAGGGCGCAGGGCGCATAGCAGGCTACTTGGGGCTGGACAACCTCATCATGTTCTACGACTCCAACAACGTGCAACTCTCCACCGACTGCGATGCCGTTTCATCGGAGGACGTGGCTGCCAAATACCGCGCATGGAACTGGTATGTGCAGGAGATAGCGGGCAACGATCCCAATGCCATCCGCGAGGCGTTGCGCAATGCGAAAGCCGAGACGGTGCGCCCTTCGCTCATCATCGGGCACACCACGATGGGCAAAGGCTGCCTGACAGTAGAGGGTGCGAACTTCGAGGGCAAATGCTCCACGCACGGGCAGCCGCTGAGCAAATCGGGCGCGGACTTTGCCGCTACGGTGGCTCACTTGGGCGGCGATGCAGCCAATCCGTTTGTCATCTTCCCCGAGGTGGAGGCAATGTACAAAGCGCGGGCAGAGGAACTGAAAGCAATGGCAAACGAGCGCTATGCTGCCTACTACGAGTGGAAGCAAGCAAATCCTACGCTCGCCAACGAGTACGAAGCCTATATGTCGGGCGAGACACCGTGTATCGATTGGAGCAAGATACAGCAGAAGCCGAATGCTGCCACCCGCAACGCATCGGCAACCGTGTTGGGCTATTTCGCTGAGAACGTGGGAAATATGGTGGTTTCTTCTGCCGACCTGAGCAACTCCGACAAGACGGACGGCTTCCTAAAGAAGAGCAAAGCCTTTACACCGAGCGATTTCTCCGGTGGCTTCCTGCAAGCGGGCGTGAGTGAGCTGACGATGGCTTGTGTATGTATAGGTATGGCATTGCACGGCGGTATCATCCCCGCCTGCGGCACATTCTTCGTGTTCAGCGACTATATGAAACCCGCTGTGCGTATGGCAGCATTGATGGAGGTTCCCGTTAAGTTTATATGGAGTCACGATGCGTTCCGCGTGGGCGAAGATGGTCCGACGCACGAGCCTGTGGAGCAAGAGGCACAGATACGCCTCATGGAGAAACTGCATAACCACAGCGGCAAGCCCTCTATGCTGGTGCTTCGCCCCGCCGATGCCGAGGAGACCACATGGGCATGGCGTCTGGCGATGGAGAACACCGACACGCCGACCGCGCTTATCCTCTCGCGGCAGGATATACCCAATGTGGCAGGGGCTAATGAAGCAGGGTTCCGCAAGGGTGCCTATATCGTCAGCAAGGACGAGAACCCGCAAGTGGTGCTGCTGGCATCGGGAAGCGAGGTCAGCACGCTGATGGCAGGCGCAGAACTGCTGCGCGCGGAAGGTATTCGCTTGCAGATTGTCAGTGTTCCCTCCGAAGGGCTCTTCCGTCAGCAGTCGAAGGAATACCAAGCAGAGGTGTTGCCCGCAGGCGTGAAGCGCTTCGGGCTGACCGCCGGACTGAGTTGCACGCTCGAAAGCCTTGTCGGCGAGAACGGCACCATCTGGGGGCTCAACTCCTTCGGTTTCTCTGCGCCCTACAAAGTGCTGGACGAGAAACTCGGCTTCACCGCACAGAATGTCTATGAGCAGGTGAAGAAACTAATCTAAACAAACTATAAATACTAGAATATCTAGAAAATCCAGAATTTCTAGGAATCATAGACAAACTAGAAAAATAAACAGCAACAATGGAATACAACTTTCAAGAGATAGAGAAAAAGTGGCAAGCAGAATGGGAGGAAAGCGGCACATACAAAGTGTCAAACCATAGCGACAAGCCGCATTACTACGTGCTGGATATGTTCCCTTATCCGAGCGGGGCGGGCTTGCACGTGGGGCACCCGCTGGGGTATATCGCGAGCGATATCTATAGCCGCTACAAGCGTCTGCAAGGCTTCAACGTGTTGCACCCTATGGGTTTTGACTCCTACGGTCTGCCTGCGGAGCAGTATGCCATCCAGACGGGGCAACACCCCGAGAAGACCACGATGGCGAACATTAGTCGATATATCGACCAACTGAAGAAGATAGGCTTCTGCTACGACTGGGACCGCGAAATCAAGACCTGCGACCCGAGTTTTTATAAGTGGACGCAGTGGGCATTCGTGAAGATGTTCCACTCCTACTACGACACCGTGCAGCAGAAGGCGCGTCCTATCAGCGAGTTGGTAGCGCAATGGGAGCAGAACGACCCCATATGGAAGACGCTGACGGCAGTGGAGCAGCAAGCGCGCCTGATGGAGCACCGTATCGCCTACTTGGCAGACACGAAGGTGAACTGGTGTCCGGCATTAGGTTGTGTGCTGGCGAACGATGAGGTGAGTGAAGGCTTGTCGGTGCGCGGCGGGCACCCCGTGGAGCAGCGCGTGATGCGTCAATGGTGCCTGCGCGTGAGTGCGTATGCGCCGCGACTGTTGGAGGGGCTGGACCGAATAGACTGGTCGGATAGCCTGAAAGAGACCCAGCGCAACTGGATAGGGCGCTCTGAGGGCGCAGAGATGCAGTTTGCCATCAAGGGGCAGGATGAGCCGTTCACGATATTCACCACGCGCGCGGACACCGTCTTCGGCGTTACGTTCATGGTGCTTGCGCCTGAGAGCGAGTACGTGCAGCGTGTGGTTACCGCCGAGCAACGCGAGGAGGTGGAGGCGTATCTGGATATGGTGAAGCACCGCACCGAGCGCGAGCGTATCGCCGACCGCAAGGTAACGGGTGTGTTCACCGGCTCGTATGCCATCAACCCGCTGACGCACGCCGAGATACCTATCTATATCAGCGACTATGTGCTGAGCGGCTACGGCACGGGCGCTATCATGGCGGTGCCGGCACACGACAGCCGCGACTACGCGTTTGCCAAGCACTTCAACCTGCCGATTATCCCGTTGATAGAGGGCGCAGACGTGAGCGAGCAGAGTTTCGACGCCAAAGAGGGCGTGATGATGAACTCGGGCTTCCTGAACGGTCTGCAAGTGAAGGAGGCGATTGCAAAGATGAAGGAGTATATCACCAACACGGGTATCGGTCGCGTGAAGGTGAACTACCGCCTGCGCGACGCCGTCTTCAGCCGCCAGCGCTACTGGGGTGAACCGTTCCCTATCTACTACAAAAACGGTATACCGTACACTTTGCCGGAGGAGTGCCTGCCGCTGTTGCTGCCGGAGGTGAGCGATTTCAAGCCTACGGAGACCGGTGAACCGCCGCTCGGACACGCGCAGCAATGGGCTTGGGACGAAGCAAAAAAACAGGTGGTGGACAAAGCGTTGATAGACCACCAAACCGTCTTTCCGCTCGAACTATGCACCATGCCGGGCTTTGCGGGCTCTTCCGCCTACTACCTGCGCTATATGGATAACCACAACGATACGGCACTGGTAGCCCCCGAAGTGAACCAATACTGGCGGCAGGTGGACCTCTATCTTGGCGGTAGCGAACATGCCACGGGGCACCTTATCTACAGCCGCTTCTGGAACAAGTTCCTCTACGACCTCGGCTATGTGTGCGAGGACGAGCCCTTCAAGAAACTCATCAACCAAGGTATGATTCAAGGGCGCTCGAACTTCGTTTATCGCTTGATTGGCAGTGCGAACACGTATGTGTCCTACGGGCTGATAGACACGCCCGAGTACCTAGGGCGCGTGCAACCTATCCACGTGAACGTGAATATCGTAAGTAACGATGTGTTGGATATAGAGGCGTTCCGCGCGTGGATGCCGGAGTACAAAGACGCGGAGTTCGTGTTGGAAGACGGTGTCTATAGGTGCGGTTGGGCAATAGAGAAGATGTCGAAGTCGATGTTCAATGTGGTCAACCCCGATGATATCGTTGCCAAGTTTGGCGCTGATACGCTGCGTCTCTACGAGATGTTCCTCGGTCCGCTGGAGATGTCTAAACCATGGGACACCAACGGTATAGACGGTGTACACCGTTTTCTCAAACGCCTGTGGAACCTCTACGAGACTATCGAAGACGGCGAGCCGACGGCGGAGGAACTGCGGAGCCTGCACAAGTTGATAAAGAAAATCACATGGGACATAGAGAACTTCTCGTTCAACACGTCTATTCCCGCTTTCATGATTGCGCAGAATGAACTGACCGCGCTCAAATGCCACAAACGTGCTATCCTCGAGCAGCTGGTAATTCTGCTGGCGCCCTATGCGCCGCACTTGGCGGAAGAGATGTGGCACCGTTGCGGCAACGAGACTACGGTATGCGATGCAGAGTGGCCCCTGTGCAACGAGGCTTACCTCGTGGAGGACAAGCAGAAATACCCCGTGCAGTTCAACGGCAAAGTGCGTTTCACGCTGGAGGTGGCGAAAGACACGCCGCGCGAGGAGGTTGAGCGTATCGTGATGGCAGATGAGCAAACGGCGAAGTACCTCAACGGCGGCACACCGAAGAAGGTGATTGTCGTCCCGGGGCGCATTGTGAATATCGTTCTTTAGATTCACAAGGACACCATTCAAGAGGGTGGGGTACTATCTTCATGTTTCAGTTAGAGAGTGCATATAAGCCTACGGGGGATCAGCCGCAGGCAATAAAAGCCTTGGTGGACGGCATCAAGGCAGGTGCTGACGCGCAGGTGCTACTGGGCGTTACGGGCAGCGGCAAGACCTTCACGGTTGCGAACGTGATAGCGCAGTTGAATCGTCCCACGCTTATCATGAGCCACAACAAGACCCTCGCGGCGCAGTTGTATTCGGAGATGAAGGCGTTCTTCCCGCACAACGCGGTGGAGTATTTCGTTTCGTACTACGATTACTACCAGCCCGAAGCCTATATCCCCTCCACCGACACCTATATCGATAAAGACCTGAGTATCAACGAGGAGATAGACCGTCTGCGTCTGTCGGCTACCGCGGCGCTGCTCAGCGGGCGAAAGGACGTGATTGTGGTGTCGTCGGTGAGTTGTATCTACGGCTTAGGCTCGCCGCAGGATATGTCGGCGCAGAGTATTCACCTGCGCGTGGGCGACCTGCTGCCGATGGATGACTTCCTGAAGATGCTGGTGGCGGCGCAGTATATCCGCAACGACTTGGAACTGACGCGCGGACGTTTCCGCGTGAAGGGCGACACGGTGGACATCGCGTTGGCGTATGCGGAGATAGTGGTGCGCGTGGAGTTCTTCGGCAACGAGATAGACAGCATCTCCGAGGTCAGCACGCTCACGGGCACGGAGGGGGCGCAGTTTGCCGAATACAACATCTCGCCGGCGACCATCTTCGTTACCTCCCGCGAGCGCATAGATGCCGCTATGGGGCAGATTAAACTCGATCTCGCCAACCAAGTGATGCACTTTCAGGAGATAGGCGAGCCGCTCTATGCCAAGCGCATAGAAGACCGCGTGAAGTACGACTTGGAGATGATTCAGGAGTTGGGCTACTGCTCCGGCGTGGAGAACTACAGCCGCTATTTTGACGGTCGTGAGCCGGGCACGCCGCCCTATTGCCTGCTGGACTATTTCCCGAAAGACATGCTGCTGGTGATAGACGAGAGCCACGTTACCGTGCCGCAGATACGCGGCATGTACGGCGGCGACAAAGCGCGGAAAGACAACCTTGTGAACTACGGTTTCCGCCTGCCTGCCGCCCGCGACAACCGCCCGCTGACCTTCGATGAGTTCTTGGAGAAAACGGGGCAGACCATCTTCGTCTCTGCCACGCCGGACGAATACGAGTTGCAGCGTGCGGAGGGCGTGGTTATCGACCAGTTGATTCGCCCGACGGGCTTGCTTGACCCCGAGATAGACGTGCGCCCGAGCGAGCACCAAGTGGACGACCTGATGGACGAGATACAGCAACGTATCCGCCTCAACGAGCGCGTGTTGGTTACCACGCTCACCAAGCGCATGGCGGAGGAGTTGGACGACTACCTGCGTCGCTACGGCATAAGGTCGGCGTATATCCATTCGGACATAGACACTATTGAGCGTGTGAAGATTATGGAAGACCTGCGCAAGGGGCTATACGATGTGCTGGTGGGTGTGAACCTGCTGCGCGAGGGACTGGACTTGCCAGAGGTGTCGCTGGTGGCGATACTCGATGCCGATAAGCCGGGTTTCCTGCGCGACCAACGCTCGTTAACGCAGACGGCAGGGCGCGCGGCAAGGCATGTGCACGGGAAGGTGATTATGTACGGCGACAGCATCACGCCCGCCATGCAGGCGACTATCGATGAGACCAACCGCCGCCGCACCATTCAGATGGCGTACAACGAGGCGCACGGCATCACGCCCACGCCGCTCCACAAAGCCATCACCACCTCCGCTCTCTCCGCGCTCTACAAAGACCCCGAGGCGGAGAAGCAGCGCGTGGAGGAGAAGATAAAAGAGGGTTGGAAGACAGCGGCTTGGCAGCAGATGAACGCCAAAGACCTGAAGAAAGCCATTGAGCAGAAACGCCGTGCGATGCTGGCTGCCGCCAAAGACCTCAACTTCGACCAAGCCGCTTTCCTGCGCGACGAGATGTTGCAGATGGAAGACAAACTGCAAGCGATGGAGTGATACGAACCTGTCAAAGTAATCAGTCCTATTGGAGTTCGTGCTCAGTTAGTGATTACCGAGTCTTTGTGCGCAGGCGGCATCACCTGCTGTTTTATACGAAAAAGGTTTACATATTTCCGAATTTCGTTTCTTACAATAGTCCTTTAAAAATTTGACTTTATATATGTTGCTAAGCGGACGCTTTGAACCCGTAAAGTGAGAGATCTTTGAAATAGTGTTCTTTTAGCCCTTGATTTTTGTGCACGTTCGGTAAATTGCCGAACATGGATAAAAATCTTTCAATCATCATCGCATTGTGCATCAGTAACTTAAGATCCGCAATGGAAAAGTTGAGGTTGTAATTAGAAAAGAAGGCATCCGCAACGATTATATTGCTCAGTTTCAGCAACTGCTTTTTATAGTCATGTAGTGCCCGCAGATAGTGTGTTATAAGCGAATCTTTCTCGCTTTGTTTCACACAATCCGGTTTGCGACCTTTACGGAGTTGATGCACAATCGTTTGCACGGCACGGATGGATTGTAATACACAACAAAGATACTAAAAATCAGCCACTTGTGCAAGTTTTTAGGCTAAAAAAAATACGTTAAAGAACACTTTTTTTGATGACTTTTTGCTCAGAGCCAACGAACTGATAACATATAGTCCGATAGTACTTAACTATCACAAAATAAACTTATTTAAAAATATTCACGAACTATTGAACAATTTTATATTAGTATTATCTGATACAGATTGCTGTGGACGACATATCTCCGAATCGAGTTATATGCTATCCTTGTCTAAAACGAAAAATATAAGCAGAAGCACCAATTAATTTGTGGATTCTATCTACCATCAGTACAACACAAACCTTCGTTGCAACATCCACCTAATGCCTGCATACTTGCACGAGGTTGCAAAATGGTGGTAAAACATCCCTCTAGTTCCCTCTCAAAACAATGAAAACTAAACTAAAGAAGCAATTGTATAAACTATTGATAACCATTTTGGTGGCTATAGCAATAGTTCTAGCCTTTCGATTAAGGTTATTTACTCCGCACCACAATTTAGCGCAACGCCCTGACATTCTTTATCGAATAGTTGATGTTAAACTGCCAGACACACTCCGTACTGAACAATATGACAACCTTGATCGCACTGCAAGTAGCTTTGATTGTTTTGATTGTATTATCACTTTCAAAGACACCTTGTCTAATAGCACCATTGCCGAATTGGATTATTTATGTCAGCACAACGATAATTGGGAGAAAACGCAAACAATTCTCTCACAAGAAGAGTATGTAAATACTCATAAGACCTACTACTGTTATACGGAAGAGGGTTTGTTATATAACATTGTTTGTGTAATATACAATGACCACGCCAAAGTGGAGTATTCTGTTGATGAACTAGAAGGTGGATTTCTGTTCCTATCGTTATTGGCATTGTTAGCAATAATTGCTTCAATACAAATCTTGCGCCTCATTATTATGGGTATAAAAATACTTATGAATCACTCTCCTACATCTTCACAACAATGAAAAAACTAATCATTCTTGCGGTATCAGTATTTGCACTTTTTACTTCATGCCAGCAACGCCCACAAGTGTTTGGCGTTTATATTGATGGTACTTTTGAACAGTTCTTAAAAGATTTGGATAAAGAGCCATGGAAATATCCAATCAACATTGACACGATTCTGCATCTTTCTGAAAGTAAAATTTCAATAAAAGCCTATTCTACAGAGGTAATAGATCTAAATGAAGATAGTGTAAAAGTCGATTCTATCTATATCACTATTGAATTAGAAAAAGAGAAAATCAAACAATTCTCTTACACTCTTGATATGTCGGAAACTAATTTTAAAGCCATCCAGCATGCATACGAACGCATATATGGGAGTGTAAGATACCATGATATTACTGAATATGGTAACTATTGTTCTTGGATGATAGGAAAAACATGTTTGTGGCTTAGTTACGATATTGCTGAACAACAAGCAAAATACGAATACATTATTAACTAACAATAGTCCGTTAAAAATTTGACTTTATATATGTTGCTAAGCGGAGGCTTTGAGTCCGTAAAGCAAGAGATCTTTAAAATAGTGTTCTTTAGCCCTTGATTTTTGTGCAAGTTCGGAAAATTGCCGAACATGGATAAAAATCTTTCAATCATCATCGCATTGTGCATCAGTAACTTAAGATCCGCAATGGAAAAGTTGAGGTTGTAATGTCTGCAAAATGCTTTGGCAACATTGATAGCAGCTAACGATAGGTTAAAGGCAAAGTCCAATGCCCTCGTGTCGCGCGCTTGACAATGGCAGAGACCGGTAAACTGCTTGGCCTCCCGAAAGAGAAACTCTATTTGGAACCGAGAGCGATAGATATTTATCACCTCCTTTGCCGACATGGAGCAATCCGTAGAGAAAAACACCTTGCGCGTTTGCGTCTTCTTGTCAGGATCCTCAAAATCAATAATAACGACTTTGACATTGCGCTTCATTTTGACTGCATTGACAACCGCAGGTATACTATCACTTCCTTTCCATCCCAGTCGTACACCTCCTCTTGGAAGACATCTTTGCGTAGATTGTTTTTGTCAACGACTCCGTCATAGTGCTTTGGGTGTCCCCTTTTACCGGTCTTTTCACCGGTGTAGAGATAGCGCAAGCGGACATCGTCTCGGAAGCGACTGACGAGTTCAAAACCCATCATACTTAGTCCTTCGAAAAAGGTCTTTTTAGAAAAGTAACAATGCGTTTTTGTTCATTAACTGGAATAATTGGGAACAAAGCATTTGCCACTTTATCTATATTAAGGTTGCTGACAGCTGTTCCTGATGCCTGTTCTGAAAATTGGTCATAGGCATAAGATGAAGACAAAACATAATAGAGATAATCTTTATTGTACACGCCAGAGATAGGAGATATAACTAACCAACCATCATGTATGCAACCATCAATATTTAGGATATAAGGACGTCCAAAACTCATAGAATTGGTTAAAAGGAAATCACCTCTTTTAACAAGGCGGCTTCGTGAAACTCCTTCAGGGATGTACGAAACATCGAACATCCTCCAGAGAAATATGTTCCTCGTTTCTACCAATGGAGCACAGGATTGTTTTGGACAATTGTGGGTGCTGTGGTAATCTATTTTATTCTGAAAATCGTAATCCGATTTTACTTTAGGAAGTAGGCGAGTGTGCCTACTTCTTTTTTTGGGTTGTTTACCTACGGTCTTCCGTCCTCGCGGGGCGGTGTTTACCTGCGGTGCTTTGGGGATGTTTACCTCCGGTGGGGCAGAGATATTTATGCCTGACGGCATGGGGTGTATACCTCCGGTGGTTTCGCCTACACTCGGCGGGAGTCGATTTGAATATACCTCCGGTGGCTCCTGCGGATGTGCCTGCATTATTCCGCCCAAGAGTAGGGGACATTTACCTCCGGTGCTACTTGGACATTTTGTAGTACTTTGCGTAAAAAATGCGCAAAATACCTTACAATTGAAAAAAAATGCAATTATTTGCTCTAAAAATTTGGTTGTATAAAAAAATATTGTACCTTTGCGCAAAATATACACTAACTGGTAGTTTTGATTATAAATGAAAGACGATTTTCGAAAAACGAAAAACGGTTATGAATATGATTATCCGCGTGCTGCTATGACCGCGGATTGTATCATCTTCGGTTTTGATGGTCAGGAACTTAAAGTTCTTCTTATCAAACGCGGAGTGGAACCCTATAAGGGTAAATGGGCACTTCCCGGAGGATTCCTTAGAATGAATGAAACCATAGAAGCGTGCGCGTCGCGCGAATTAAAAGAAGAAACTACGCTCGAGAACGCGTACATGACACAGTTTGGTATCTATTCAGATGTAGAACGTGACCCACGTGGGCGCGTAATAACTACAGCTTTCTATGCCCTTGTTCCGATGTCGGCAGTGCATGGAGAAGATGATGCAGATGAAGCTAAGTGGTTTTCTGTAAATAAGGTACCAGCCCTAGCTTTTGACCATGACCGCATTTTACGTGATGCCACTAACCATCTGCGCGAAGATTTGCATTTTCGTCCTATTGGCTTTGAATTGTTGCCTGAGAAGTTCACAATAAGGCAACTTCAACGGCTTTATGAAGCCATACTCGGAGTGCATTTTGATCGTCGTAATTTTATGAAAAAAATGGTCGCGACAGGTATCCTTGATATTACACAGGAAAAAGAAATCGCTCCAGACCATCGTCCTGCAGCGTTCTATAAATTTAATTTGAAACATTATAATCAATTTAAGTCCAGAAATAATTTTAATATAGAATTTTAATACTATGAACCTCAATTTCCTACATTATTCTTTCTTGGTCATCACTGACATATTACTTGAACATTCCTGAAAGATTTTGTTAGAGATGCGTTTCTATCTACCATAGTCTTTTTTTTGTAAGTCATTTTTGATGCTGATAAATTAATTAAAAGATAAATAATTTGTTTAAATTTTGTTTATTATGGGATTATTTGATTTTTTTAGTGGAAAACCACAAGTATCTGAGCAGCAGTTAATGCAAAAGTGCATGCAAGCTGTGGGCTATTATCAGAAAAGAGATTTTGCTACAGCAGCAAAGTATTTCTCTGAGTACTTTGATTTAAAGGGATTTGGACGCTTCCCTCGTCTTGACGCTGATGATTACAGGATGTATCTGAATCTAATGCTGAGTCAGTTCTATTCACGTAATTATTCTGAGTGTATAAAAACATGTCAAAAAATTTTGAAGTTAAATGCAAATTCAAAAGATGCTTATGCTTTCATTGCTATGTCTCAATTTAAGCTTGGCTATACAAGTGAAGCAAATGTAAATTGGAATAGAGCAAGAGAACTTGGGAATGACTTGGCTATTATATTCTCGTCTGTTTCGGATGTTAAAATGGAAGGTTTTTAATTATTAAATGTAGGTATACTATGATGGTAGATATGACACAAGCCTATACAGAGGCTACAAATAATATCCGTACTTGGAGAACTAGATATTCGGCAGATGAGTATCCACACAAGATTGTAATTAATATGATGTACCGCGCATACACAATGCGACAGGTATGGAACGATTTTATGTTTGGGCGTTTGCCTCGATATAATAATTTTACCACTGCAATAGGTGAAATGGAAAAATATTATAGCGCAGTTGCATATAATTCGGTAAAAGATAATCTTCTAGACTGGCTGGGAAGACAACCTAACGAGCAAGTTGGCACTTTAACATTTTCAAGGTATGAACGTCTTGCGTCTCTTGCTGAAAGTGACCGCACAAAAAAAGAGGAGTTAGAGTTTTCGTATATTTTTGAACTCTTATGTGATAAGTGCGTTTTGTATTATTTAGCTATTCGACAGTGTGGTAAATCTTCTGTGGAAGCAATACAGTTGCTTACGGGATATATTATTGAGGACATTCCGCAAATTGACTATACCATTGCTAAACAAGCTTTTATACAATTAGGTATCGGGAGATATATGCACGAACATTATACTCCATTACCGTGATTAGAGTATGGATCTTCTTCCTTTCATAGAGCAATTTAGTAATTTCGTTTCTCAGGTTCCTGGCTTGAGCGACTACATTGTTGGCAAAGGTCATTCTAATGATATAAGAGCTTCAATAGAGTCGTATCGGGTTGAATTGCAAAACAATGGGGCTCTAACACCTCAACTAGACCTGATGTTAAAGATTCTTCTTGAGAAGTGGAGCTTTATAGAGGAACATTCACCCAAAGGGATTTTTTATGTTAATCCTCATTTGGCTGTGGATGATAGTAGTATCTTGGAAGAGTTCTTTAAGGATACCAAAGATAAAGTTCAAGGAGTAAGTTTCGAAAATGCTAAGAATCAGCATTATATTCGTATAAAAGAAAAGATTGTTCGACAGCAAGTTGACTATTCGGAGATATACGAAAAATATTTGGATTGCGACCATCCATATATTTGTGCACAAATTGCTTGCGCTTATATCAATGCAAAACAATATGATGTGGGGCTTGTATTTTTGCAGAAAGCACTTATGCACGTGTTTGCTGCGCCTAATATCTATTGGCATAACCAACTTGCAGTTAATGGTTGTGTAGATGCACTATATGAGTTGCAATTTCAATTAGGTCCTATAGGCATGGACCGGTTGGCAGGAGTTTTACCAGGTGGAAGATATTTTTTCCTTAGGTGTTTGTATCTCTTGTTATCGCGCGCAATCTACATGAATGGAGATACAGAGAAGGAGTTTGATGGAGTTCATGTACCTCAAGGAATTATTTCAAAAATCAATTATTATTCTTTAAGAGGAGATTTAATTCTTCATTACCGGTCGGACTTTGCAATAATCTTTGGTATGGGGGTAAACCCTGATATTCAATTTATGTCAGATAAAGCCTATGCCCATGCTATTGCAGAACAATATGACTTAGGAATTATTACAAAATCAGCATATAATGATTCTTTGAAGATGTATCGTCATGGTAGTTTAATACCTAATGCTACTGGAGGATATGCTGAAATTGAAGATGCTACATGGGGGGAGCTTATAGAAAGAGGGCGAGTTCGAAGTATAGAATTAGCAAACTCATTATACGAAGAATATTTACAAGGTAAGTTCGTCGTTTCACGCTCTGTACTGGCGGATGTGATTGGGTACTTGCATAATTATGTGGTTGACTCAACTTTAAGTTACAATGATTTCATTGAGCGGAGAAATGTAACTTACCAAACAGCTTGGGAGTCGTTTAAGCAAGATTTTTCCAAAGATTCGACATATGAGGTTTTGTGTGCTCAATTCGAACAATCTAAATCTTGCGCTACTGAGATTGCAGAATACTTACGTAAAAATAACATTGAGTATTTATATCATTTTACCGATAGAAAGGATCTTGCATCTATTATTAAGAATAAAGGTCTCTTTTCTTGGAAATACTGTGAAGAAAATAAGATTTTGATACCTGTTCCTGGAGGCGATAACTTATCACGTAAACTCGACTTGAAGTTTAATTTGGAAGATTATGTTCGCTTGAGTTTTTGTGAAGACCATCCTATGGTATATCGATTAAAGAGTAGTGGATGTGATCTTGTATTACTAAAGATTAAGGTAGATGCTTCATGGAGCAAAGATACATTATTTTCTGATATGAATGCGGCAGCTTCATTGCATCATCATGGTCCAAACTTTGAGGATTTACTTCGCGTAGACATGAGGGCGGTGAAGAGGAAAAGGATTTATAGAGATGACCCTGATTTCTCTAAACATCAAGCTGAAGTGATGGTCAAAACATTTGTTCCAATTGAATACATAGTTAATATTGATAGTCCGATTACATTATGATATTTGTCGAGAATAAGAAGAGAAAAATTGAAAGGATTCAAAAGGAACATCCAGGGGCTTATATATTGGATTTAACCTCTTCTTCTACTGCTTATGCACAGAAATTAAGCCCATTTTATCCTCATGGTGGCATACCTATTCATTTTTCTGAAGGCGAATATGCTATGTCCATAGAAGGAATATGGCAGGGTTTAAAAGTTTTTGAATATTATGATATTGATCATGCCTCGTTTTGTAATAATACGATGAAAGGACTTAAACGTACTGTTCGTAAGTATGGTGCACCATTAGGACATAGAAAAGGAACGCATGGTACCGAATTACTATCGTATTATGAAGCAAGGATGCTCATTTATTTGCCATCTTATAAATATATATTGGAAAAAATTCCTGAAGTGTACAGAATCGTTCAGCGCATTAAAGAACAATCTAAAATTTCAGATATAGTATTTTTAGATTATGCCACTAATATTGATGTGAGAGATACTTCATCTCCTTTGTCTCATGCAGGGCTTGTGAAATTATATATAGAAGATTGCTACCCAACCTATAATCCTTTAATCAAAGAATATAGTTTAGATGAACTTCAAAGTCGTAAAACATTAAAGAAAAGTAAAAAAGTCAACTAACACTTTTTTAGATATTAGAGCACTTGATAATACCTCCGTTGGCTGTTGCAAAGAGCCAACTAAGACCACACTATTTTTTTGACATCTACCTCCAGTGGGGCAGAGATATTTATGCCTGACGGCATGGGGTGTATACCTCTGGTGGTTTCGCCTATACTCGGCGGGAGTAGATTTGAGTATACCTCCGGTGGCTCCTGCGGACGTGCCTGCAATACCCGCCCAAGAATTGGGACATCTACCTGCGGTGCAAATATATTTTACACTTTTTTCCCAAAAAAATACTTTTTATTCAAGAGCCGGACACAAAATGTCCATTTGATGTATTATCTTTGCAGCGTGAATTAAAAAATAATAAAAAAAATACGCTATGACACCCAAGCAAATCCTCAAAGATGTCTATTTAGATTTAAATATTCGTCGCATTGCCAACCGCTATTTTGATAAACCAGGTACGTGGTTGTATCAAAAGTTTGATGTAGATAATCAGACTGATAAATCTAACGATTTCTCAGCTGAAGAACGTGAACAACTTAAAAACGCATTGTATGATCTGGCAGAACGCATAAAGTCAGCCGCAAATGGTTTATAAGTCACTATAAAAGATGGATGTATTTTATGAGACGCAGGCTAAGTGCCTGCGCTCATTTTTTAAGGGTTGTTTACCTACGGTCTTCCGTCCTCGCGGGGCGGTGTTTACCTGCGGTGCTATCGCCTTTACGGCGGGTGTGGATTTGAGTATACCTCCGGTGGCTCCTGCAGACGTGCCTGCAATGTACCATCCATTGATTGGGACACTACCTGCGGTGCAAAAATATATCATATAGAGCCCGATACCGCCCGCTCGCCAAGAGTGGGCGCAAGGCGCAAGGGCGCAAAGGTCACACCAAGACCGCAGAGGTACACGGAGCAAATGGAGACTGATAGGCACGCGTGATGTGGTGGGACTTTTAAGGTTGGCGCAATATATGGAGACTGCAAAGGTATTTTGTAACGATGAAGACTGCAAGCGCAAAAGCGTAGGCGAAGACTTTTCCGCTTTAGTTCATACGAAGACTGCAAAGGCTTTCGGGAACTATTGAGACTGCATAGGGTTTTGTGACATGGTGGAGACTCTTGAGGTTGAGGAACAAACGGAGACTGCATAGGTGCGCGAGGTATTAAGGGACTGCAAGGGTGGCAAAAGATAGGCAGAGACTCTCTCGCTTTTGATTGTATAGTGACTGCATAGGTGCGCAAACCACATAAAGACTATATAAGGTCGCGCGTGATGTGTAGAGACTTTTAGAGGTTGCAAAGTAAACGAAGACTGCAAAGGTGCGCGGAGCATAGCAAGACCACAAAGGGCGCAAAGTACATACAAAGACTATTTCGCCTTTAGGGCATAGTGGGACTGCATAGGCACGCGGAGCAAATAAAGACTTTTCAAGGTTCGCGCCCATGTGCAAGACTGCAAAGGGTTTGAGGAGTAAGGCGAGACTATAGAGGGCAAAAAGATATAGAAAGACTTTTGAGGCTCTCGGTCAATTGATGGACTGAAAGGGCAAAAGTGACACAAATAGACTGCGTGCATATTCCGCTAAAAATAGAGTACGAGCGCGCATATCTAAAGCAGGGCGGTTGGGGGGCGTTCGTTAAGGGCTCAAGATGTATCAAGCACTATCACAGCCCCTGTGAAGATTGCCAAGGCTTCAGAAGACGGTCGGCTCAATGCTACACTAGCTGCTACGGCTAAGACTTTAGCCTCCTATAGTAGCAGAATGAAAGACCTTTCATCTCGTTTGAATGAGCCGTTTGTCACTGTGAACACCGTCACAGGTGATACGGGCATTAAGAAAGCCCAAGATGAATACGAGCAACTGATACGCAACAAAACCCCTAAATCTAGAAGATAGTATGGAAATTCTAATCAATGACATGCCCGCAGTACTCAAGCAGAAATTGAGTTTTGATTTTGTATTTGAGAACCGCTATTTCTCGGGAGCGGACGCTTATTCTATGACCATCAGTTTCCCGCTGAAGCATAGCGCTCAAAACCTTAGGATATTTGGTCATATCAACCGCGTGGATGTAGAGAAAGGTAATCTGAAACTACCTTGTACCATTAGGCATGGTAAGTTCGTTAAGTCAGGTTCAATAGCTATCACAGCCATTGATGATGTAGAGGTGAAAACCCAATTTCTTGAAGGTCGTTCTGCTGACAATTACGCATCATCATTTGATGATTGCTATATCAATGAGTTAGAATTAGGCTATCCCGATACTACGCCAAGTAGTGTTGATGCCTCAAGGCAGAATGGCTACGATCAAGGAGCGAAATGGTTGTGTTATCCTTGGGTTAATAATAACACGGGTAATGTGCAGAATGATATGTATGTGTTTGCTCACCATACCAGTTGGGAAAGTTCTGTGAAAGGATTATCTTTTCAGCCATACCTTATATACATAGTAGGGCTAATCCTTGAAAAGCTCGGCTATACTTACGATTTTACAAAGTGGATTGATACTCCTTATCGCCACTTAATCATCTGCAATGCTTTGCCGTATGCTTGGGAGATTAAGAACTGGGCAGCTGCTCTGCCTCATTGGACGGTTACGGAGTTGCTGGAGCAGTTAGAGTACCTCATGAACTGCGAGTTTGATGTAGATCACATACGCAAGCATGTTTCCTATCAAACTTCCCACGAAGCCATCACGAACAGTGGAGAAGTGACACTCTCCCGTGTTCTGGATGATTACTCCGTTAGCGTGGAAGATGCTGCTAGTTGTAAGTATCGCGAGCGGCAGAACTTTATGTTTGCAGAGTGTGACCACAAAATGCAAAAGTATCATTCTTGCCCTAAGTTCATTGAAGATCATCGCAAGTTCCTTAGACAAAACACCGAGTGGCGAGATGTAGATACTATCGCCAATTACGCATCGCAAGTGCAGCCCTATTTGGCAACTACTGAACCCTATAAGGCGGGCATTCAGCAGTGTGTGACATACGTAAAGGATGTAGATTGCTACTTTGTCCTGCGCATGGTCAGCAATGTCATTGAAGGACATGCTACTGACCTCAATTTGCCGTATGGCACTTCGTATCGGTTTATGTAACCCATCAATCGTTTTGCACCTCTCATCATGGACGAGGATGCGGACACCATAGAACTCAAAATCGTTCCTGCGTGGATTGATGATACTACACCAGAGAAAGGGCAGGTTATATTCCTGCCATTGGGCGACTATGGCACGGACATCAAGAACCAAGAACTCACGCCAGACGAGGCGTTCGCTCAAATGCGCACCAATGGTGATTATTATATCAATAATATGACCCAGCAAGAAAGCACCGAGTTTTTGGACAAACTCTTCGTCGCCTTTTCGGAGGGCATTAGAGGTCCACTCAAATATCCACGTCCTACCATTGACACCATCGAGGTGATGTCGGATGGTGGCTATTTCTCCAAGCCGCACTCGCTGTCCCTTCAGTTCGCCTACTTCAAGGATAGTCATTATGCCCGAAAGATTGACCCAATACACAAATACTCCTTCAAATTCCTTTCGGATGACATACCTAACGTGCGGGCTCTGTTCTATATCAAGGGTAAGCAGTTCATCTGCGAGAAGATTACTGCTACCTTCAACGAACATGGAATGAGTCAGCTCCTCAAGGGTGATTTCTATGAGGTCGTGGGATGATACACTAAATATATGCGCACGCGCGGGCGCGTTATGATTTCTTCTCATCCCCAATAATCATGGATGGTGCAGCGTTATTGAGTTTCTTGATGAGGTTAGGGTTCTTGTGATTGCCGTAGCGCGTGGTCATGCTCAGGTCGCTATGACCTGCAGCTTGCATCACATCCAAGGCAGGAATACCTTCCTCCAGCATGCTATTGATACCACTATCACGCAATGAATACAATTGGTATTCCTTTGGCAGTTTCATCTCATCACGCATGTCAATCCATGTGTTGGTAAAGGAGTGTTGCGACATAGGCTGCTTACCACATTTCCAACTCTTATCGGCAAACAAGTAGTCCGTTGGCTTGGCATGCTTGGTGTGTTCCAATAGCATTTGCTCTAGTAGTGTGTCCATACGGCTATCACGCGATTTGCCGTTCTTGGTCTTATCGCCAGGCAAGTGGATGCAATGATTGACGAAGTCAATGTCCTCCACCTGTATGCGCGTGATCTCGATAGGTCGAATGAGCGATGTGAACACCATCTGCATGATGATACACATAGCTGGGTTATTCTCCTTGAAATAGTTGAAGATTCGTGTACGGTCTTCCGCAGGGATAATAGTACGTGTCTTCTCGCCCTCGCGTTTCTTCTTGATCTTAGCAAATGGGGTCTCTGTGAGATAGCAGTGCTCCACAGCCCATGTGAAGACACCACGTCCCATCTTCATGTTATTGTTGTAGGTTCTTGGGGAAACGCGCTCTGCATGCAGGCGGGTGCGTACTACTTTTTTGCCGTTGGAGTTGCCACCTCTATTGACGAACTCCAAGTACTCCACAGCTATCTCCTGCGTAAACTCACCCGTAGTAAGAGTAGGGTAGTTCTTTTGTAGCCACTCTGCCAATTGCTTGCAGAAAGTGCTATAGCTAACCATGGATGTTTTCTTGAGTTCTTTGGATTTCTCCTTGATGAACTCCTCAAACATCTTCTGCACAGGTGTCTCGCTACGCTTGGTTGGCTTGCTTGCCTCGCTCACAGTAGGCATAGGCGCGACTGCTTGCTCTGCCTGATGTTGCTCGGCTTGCACAGATGGCAATGGTGGCAGAGGTGCTGCATACTGCATTACGGGTGCATAGCAGGCACAGGCACATATTGCACAGGATTAGGCAATACCATTGGCATTGTCTGCATAGGTGCATAGTGCATTTGTAGCTGATTGTTGATGGACATAATGACAGATTCTGCTTTCACTTTGAAGTCTGCCATTGTGGAACTTTGTTTCCAAAGACGATTAAGTCTAATGCGACCTCTTTGGTACTGATTTTCGTCATTTAGCGTTGCATACTCGATGTACCAACCTTGAGATTTGTTGTTGTACAATCTTGCCTGACGATAGCTCATGGAGGTAGCCCCTCCGAGATTTACTTGAAAATTTGACATTTTTTTTCTTCGGTTTGTCTCAAATGGAAAACCGAAGAAAGTCATTAGAAAATACGAGAATCGTCAGCATTTTTGGTATCACTTTGGGTATCAAAAATGGTAACGATTTTGCTATCATTAATAATCGTAAATTCATAACTCACTGATTATTAGTATTTGAGCCACCACGGGGACTCGAACCCCGGACCTACTCATTACGAATGAGTTGCTCTACCAACTGAGCTATGGTGGCAATTGATTCTCAATTTGTTACGCCTCGTTCTGCCACATTCGCTCCTGCTTGAACCGGCGATTTGCATAATCATACCCCCGCCCCACGCATTACGAATGCGTTGCTCTACCAACTGAACCACAGTGGCAATCGCTACTTTTTCGCTTTATAAGAATAACAAGGGGTTACTTTCTTTATGTTAAGCATACTTATCCATCCCCAAAAGCGAGCGCAAAGGTACTGCTTTTTTTTGATATGTGCAAATTATTTGCGCTTTTTTTTCATTTCGGGTGCGTTTTTCTTGTTTAAGTGGAATAAATTTTGTACTTTTGCAGGCAAAATGGGAGGGATGGTTATGTTTCTGGTTTCAGGTTTCAAGTTCCAAGTTCCAAGTTTTAAGTTTCAAGTGCGCGGTTGCCGGATGGTGATAGTGTTGCTATGCTATTTGGTGGCAGAGATGTGTGGTTTGGCTATTGGGGATGGCGGTTTGCATGCGGAGGTGCGGACGGTGCGGATGCGGATGCTGAGTGATGCGCGGGCGGATGCCAACGGGGAGAGTTATACGATATCAAGACCTTTCTTGGTGTTGGAGAGTGGGGTAGTAGATGGAACTGAGCCAGAGAATACTTTAGAGATTTCTTTTGATGAGATGAGCCACGATGTGCATTTCTATACCTACACGGTGGTGCATCTGAATGCCGATGGCAGCGAAAGCGGATTGACCTCCTCGGAGTATCTGCGCGGGTTCACCACGATGGATATTACAGACTATCAGCACTCTATCAATACCCAACGCGACTATACCCACTATCGTTTTGTGTTTCCCAATGAGGATATGCAACTCACGGCGAGCGGACAATATGCGCTTTGTATCTATGAAGACGGAGACAGGGATGAGCAAGTGGCGCGACTGCAGTTCGTTGTCGTTGAGCCGAGAGTAGGCATATCGGCTAATGTCCACTCAAAGACCATCAAGGAGTTGAACGGTCGCTATCAGCAAGTGGATGTGGATATTCAAACGGCGGCGCTCAATTTGCGCGACCCCAATGAGATAAAACTGGTGGTGAAACAAAACGGGAGAACGGATAACCAAGCCGTTATTTTGCAGCCTACTTTTGTGGAGACGGGGCGGTTACGGTACATGAACAATCCCAAGTTGGTGTTTGAGGGAGGAAATGAGTACCACCATTTCGATGCTTATTCTGCCTACTATGCAGGCACCGGCATCGACCGCATAGGATATGATAACCGCGATTATCATGCATTGCTGTTTCCCGATGTGGTACGCGAGGGGGGATATATCCATGAATATGATGTGGACGGACAATATCGAGTCAATGCAGAGCGCACTACGGATGCTGACACCGAGGCAGAGTATATGTGGGTGCATTGGCGCTTGGAGCGAGAGCAACCGTGGTTTGATGGAATGGTGTATGTGGGAGGAGAGGTGTTGGATAATCAGTTGAATGCCCGCAGCAGGATGCTCTATGATAACGAAGCAAAATGCTACTATCTGGTAGCGCTTGTGAAGCAAGGAGGATATGATTATCAGTATTGGTTTGTGCAGAAAGGGAGCCAAACAGGGAGCACATTGCTTACTGAAGGCTCCTATTGGCAGACGGAAAATGAATATACCATCTTTGTCTATTATCGCCCGTTTGGCTCTCGCGGCGATCGGTTAGTGGGCATACAAAGTGTATATAGTGTTCACTAAGTAGAGTTTGCTAACCTGAATTTCTTCTTTAGGGTGCTTATATTTTGGCAATGATATACATGTTGACCTAGGCATTTAGGAAAAAGTGGCAAAAAACAGCCACTTTTTTCGTTTTTATCGTTCATTTTATTTTCAAAATATGGATTTTTGGTTATAATATAGTACATTTACCAATGTATAAACCTACACCTTCATACGATATGATCAATTTCCAAAACTTTGACTCACTCTACAGCGTTACTTCTTATTTCAATAACGAACACATCTGCAAACAAGTCATTGCTGAATCACGATGGGCAGATGGAGATGTCATTTGCCCGTATTGTGGTAATCACCATTGCATAACACGCAAAGACGGGAAATATCGTTGCAATCATTGTCTGAAAAACTTCTCCGTTACTGTTGGAACTATCTTTGAAAACACCAAAATATCACTCGTGAAATGGTTCATGGCAATGTATCTCATATCCTCACACAAAAAGGGTATCAGCAACCATCAATTGGGAAGAGACTTGCAAATATCACAAAAAACAGCATGGTTTATGCTGCAAAAAATACGTACTCTATTTGCTCAAGATGATGCTGATAAGTTCTATGGTAGTATAGAATTAGACGAGGTGTATATAGGTGGAAAAGAGAAATGGAAACATATGTCCAAACGCACACCGAATACGCAGGGGCGTAGTACAAAAACAAAGACCCCAATATTTGGTATGGTAATGATATACATGTTGACCTAGGCATATTAAAATAGGCAACTATTTAGCAGTTGCCCCATAATGTCATAAAAACAAGGAAGTAGTATTAATTACTTCCTCGGTTATTTAGTCCCACCTTGCTTTTATAAGTTGTTCACAATCGTTTATTATGTGTTTATATATATACTCAGCAACATTCTTGCTTGAAACTGCGTACTGTTTATCATAAATACAAATAACCCATATTTGCTTTCCAATGACTTGTTTTAACTGAATGTATTGTTCTCCGTTACCATAGAGGGGAATAAGGTTTTCATTAGAATAATGTTCATTGGTTCTATATTGACTATACCATTTTCTGACTGTATGTAGAATATCAGTTGGGAACTTGCAATTTACAATTTGAATAGTTTCTTTGTAAATTAAACTTATTTCTGCAAGTTTTTCAAGAGAATTTTTCTTTCTCTCTTCATTGCTCAATGAAGAATATTCCTCCCATACAAACTCTGCTATAACATCGGTATTTAACTCAATTAATAGATAATAAACATTTGTCGCAGAACAAAAATAAGTCTTACATTTGCCAAAATCATCAATTATTTCTTGAGTATCAAGAAAAATAGTTGATAAATAACGACTAAATTTCATATTAACAATATTTATAAATATGAATAAAATAAAGTTTTGATAGACATAAGGTTGCAAAAAGTATGCCAAATAAAGATTTATATTGCCCAAATAAAATATTTGATAATAATAAAATCACCATCGGAGAGTTTAGAACTTATGAGGAAGCAATGGATTTCCCATTACATGAAATATGGTGTATAAATCGTAGCGAAGATAACAAATTTAGGCAATGATATACATGTTGACCTAGTCCGATCAACACAGTCTCATTGCGCTACTTCAAATATACAAAAAGTTGCACAATAATAGCCATCCCGTTGCTGAGATGGCTATTATTGTGTGTATATTTATCAGATGGTATCTGTATTATAATTATCTAATTTTTCACGAATGAAGATATTTGCGTATAGAACGTTTGATAGATTCTTCAAGTTTCTTTTCATCTTTTAAATGCCAACCATGTTCATTATCATAATCATAGTTACCTTTTGCATAATTCGAGAAATCTTCATCACCCTTTTTTGCTTTATCATAATAATGAAAATAATATGGTTGTGTCTCAACCCCCATTGGATACTTAGGATCATAATAATTGTGCTTATAGCCAAAACCATTAAATTTTACAGTATCATCTGTTGAGCCTTTACCTGCGGCATAACGTTTTTGCCTATAAGTAGGTTCACCGTTTTTCATTCTGTATGAATGATCACTTGTCCAATAATAATCAGCATCATTTCTTTCATCATGGTCATCAAAACCATACTTTTTATTAAATTCCTTATCTTCTGCATCTTGGAATAAATTTACACGTTTATCTCTTTTTGCAATTGCTTTTTTAGTTGCATTAGCATATGTTTTCCAATCCAATTCAGAAAGAACTTGTTTGACGGATTCTTTTATAACGTCACATAATTGACTCTCGCTCAATTTTACTTTTTTTCTTATGTTATTCATTGTATTATATTGTTTATTCTTTTTATTTTCGTTTATATTAGATGGTGCATTTAGATTATAATCTTGAGGTGTTAGAATCATATCTACCACATAAACAAAGTTACGTTCATTGCCTTGTTCGTCTTTATCTGTCAAGACTTTAAATAGAATCCCATATTTATCTATAGATATTTCTCCATTATCGTAATGTGTAAAATCATTATGATTATCCCATGCAATTACAGGATTTGACAGCCAACTTACAAAGCCCTTAAGGTCATTAAGCCATCGCTCCATACCCTCTTTCTCAAGCATATTATATAATTTGATATATTCTATCTTTTCCGTTAAATTGTTTGAATATCTAACGGGAAGTTTTGCCAATTTATTATCCTCATTCAAATAATATCTCTTCATCAGTTTAAACTATCTATCATCTTATTAAGAAACTCCATAGCATCCACCCCCCACGTTTCCATCGGTTTATCAACATAAAAAACACGTTGCGAACTTTTTGCTTCATAAACTGACTGTTTTGCACAATATTCCTTGTGTTGCTGTGGTGTTAAACCTGCAACAACATTTAAATGTTCTTCTAATGGAAGTTCGTTAATCCATTCAATGTTTAAACTACCATCTTCTTTCAATAGTGCCATAGTTTTATTTCTTTATTATAAATATTACATTATTCAAAAAAAATGTTTGTAATCTAATTGTAACTCGTAATTAAGCACTCATTTTAACCTGTAAATAGTTACACTTTCCGATAGATTTATTGAACATATGGGCGAACCTTTGAGATTCGTCCATATTTCGTGTATTCCAACGATATACAGCCTCGTTAATATAACGCTGTATGTACTTATCACTCACATCGTGATAACAACCCATTATCATACGTCTGAAATGACTCCAAAATCCCTCCATTGCATTCGTATTCACACCATCGCGTACATACTCCTGACTACCATGACGTACCACACGATGATAGTAACCCATATCTCCAAGACCTGAATAAGAGTTCAACTCATCGGTGGTTACACAACTTCCACGTTCTACATATTTCTCCACAATAGGAAGTAATGTTTTGCCGTCTGTCGCCTCTACTACAAAAGCATGGGCATACGTAGTCTTACACTCTACACCATGTTTATCAATATATGTCGCATACTCCATAATGCCAAATATTGGGGTCTTTGTTTTTGTACTACGCCCTTGTGTATTCGGGGTGCGTTTGGACATATGTTTCCATTTCTCTTTCCCTCCGATATACACCTCGTCTAATTCTATACTACCATAGAACTTATCACCATCATCTTGAGCAAATAGAGTACGTATTTTTTGCAGCATAAACCATGCTGTTTTTTGTGATATTTGCAAGTCTCTTCCCAATTGATGGTTGCTGATACCCTTTTTGTGTGAGGATATGAGATACATTGCCATGAACCATTTCACGAGTGATATTTTGGTGTTTTCAAAGATAGTTCCAACGGTAACGGAGAAGTTTTTTAGACAATGATTGCAGCGATATTTCCCGTCTTTGCGTGTTATGCAATGGTGAGTACCGCAATATGGGCAAATAATATCTCCATCTGCCCATCGTGATTCCGCAATGACTTGTTTGCAGATGTGTTCGTTATTGAAATAAGAAGTAACGCTATAGAGTGAGTTAAAGTTTTGGAAATTGATCATATTGAAGGTGTAGGTTTATAAATAGGTAAATCTACTATAATATAACCAAAAATCTATATTTTGAAAATGAAATGGAGTATAAAAACGAAAAAAGTGGCTGTTTTTTGCCACTTTTTCCTAAATGCCTAGGTCAACATGTATATCATTGCCCAAATTTAAAACATATAAAAAGTATGGTTACCATTTATTGGTAATTGCTTCTTGGCAGCGTAATGATGAATGGCAATTTGTATTAGCAATAGTAGGACATAAACAAGTACGATATTGGAATAAAAACGATATACCAATGGACATGGTTAAAAATCTATTTGAACTAACAATAGGAAACGAAGCCAAAGAATGTATATACTCTTTTCTTAGACAACACTCAGAATTGTCAACTAGAGGACAAAAAATAACAACAGAATATAAGAATATGGAAAAACAAGCAATTAGATTAAATGAATCTAAGTTACGAAAGGTAATTAAAGAGAGTATAAAGAGATATTTGAATACAATATAACGAAATAGCCACCTATGCAACGGGGTGGCTATTATTATGCAATTTTGTATATATTTGAAGTAGCGCAATGAGACTATTTTGATTGGACTAGGTCAACATGTATATCATTGCCTTTGGTATTATGGAGTATGCGACATATATTGATAAACATGGTGTAGAGTGTAAGACCACGTATGCCCATGCTTTTGTAGTAGAGGCGACAGACGGCAAAACATTACTTCCTATTGTGGAGAAATATGTAGAACGTGGAAGTTGTGTAACCACCGATGAGTTGAACTCTTATTCAGGTCTTGGAGATATGGGTTACTATCATCGTGTGGTACGTCATGGTAGTCAGGAGTATGTACGCGATGGTGTGAATACGAATGCAATGGAGGGATTTTGGAGTCATTTCAGACGTATGATAATGGGTTGTTATCACGATGTGAGTGATAAGTACATACAGCGTTATATTAACGAGGCTGTATATCGTTGGAATACACGAAATATGGACGAATTTCAACGGTTCGCCCATATGTTCAATAAGTCTATCGGAAAGTGTAACTATTTGCAGGTTAAAATGAGTGCGTAATCAAATTGTTAGATAAATGTTGCATTATTTCAATTAAAGTTGTTTGCTTGATTGCCGAGTCTTACTTTTATAAAGTATTATCCTAAATAACTATCCCATTCATCGTTATCATATGAACTATGATAATAAACAAATTCTGCTTTCTCAATATCCGTCATATCGTCCCAATTCTCAGGTAAATCATAATCATCAGCATCAAAATCAATCATCCAAAAAGAATTATCAGATGCTAATCTATTTATTATTTCTTTAGTTCTTTCATCTTCACCCTTAACCCATGATTTATAAAAAGAGGGATGCCAATCCTTATTTCCATTTTTGCCTTTTATATTATGTTTACTCATTGCATAATCACATACGTCTTGATTACCTCTTCGCCCATATAAATATCCAAGTGCACTTTGTCCTTGTGGGGTATCACCTATTTCATTCATAGACTCTCTAAGTACTCTGCGTACTGATTCTTTTATTAATCTATGTAGTTCATTCTCATTCAAATGTATTTGTTTTTTCATTTTTCAATTTTGTTTTTATATAAATACAAGCATAGTATGAAAAAGGCATGTTATTTGTAGAAAAAAATGTATATTTATTGTACAACTAAATATTTATCAGTAAATCATAATCGTATGGAAAAAAAAGTAATTAGGTTAACAGAAGAACAACTCTCATTGGCAATTAAACACGCACTTAATGAAGTGATAGATGAAATTGGAGGACAGACTCATGCTGTTGTACATAATGCTACTCAAGCAGCAAAACAACGTCAATTATATGGGCAAACGAATCTAAACCCAAGAAAAAGTAATATTGATATAATTAAGCAAGGTATTCGTTTAAGTAAACCTGCTGCTGATTCCTTGATAACACCATACAAGACAACCTATCTATTTCATGCCACAGATTTATTAGGTACGGCTGCTATATTGATTTTTGATCTGAAGGTATTGTATGAATTGACACCTAATAAGGCTATTCTAAAAGGAAATATAGTTTTCAACGATGAGCCTTTGTATGGTAGTATAATCATAGAGATTCCTTCAAATACGGTCTACTATAATTATAAAGGGAATCGTCATAAATATGCTTTAGAGATAGACCCTTCTAAAAAGCAGATGTGGGAATCATTAATTAATCAATTATCTTTATCCCTGCATTCAAGAACCGTATAACTAAATAGCCACCCCGTTGTCGAGGTGGCTATTATTGTACAATTTTGTGTATATTTGAAGTAGCGCAATGAGACTGTGTTGATTGGACTAGGTCAACATGTATATCATTGCCTATATTTTTCAATAAAATGTGCGTCTTTCCATAATTTAATTATATCGGCGTGAATCTATATGGTTATGAAAACAATCTTGCATTACATACCTTGTGTGTTGCTGCTGGCGGGGTTGCTTTGGGCGGAGCCTGTAACGGGTCTCCACCCCTCCTATCACAATTATCCAAAACACGTAAACGACTTTTTTAACTCCTACCTATTGCAACAAAAGAGACTGCCTAACTTGACTTGTTAGACAGCCTCGTTTTGGGTTGGGAGGGGATCATGATAGAGAAGGGTTACAGCGTCTTCGCTACCTCTACCTGCTCAAAGGTCTCTATCAAGTCGCCTTCTACCACATCGTTGAACGACTTGATGCTCAAACCGCACTCCGTGTTCACGCCGGCTTCCTTGATGTCGTCTTTACCGTGCTTGAGAGAGGATAACTCGCTGGTTTGTATCACGATACCATCGCGAATGACACGGCATTTGTTGCCTCTCTTGACCTTTCCTTCGCGCACGATACAGCCTGCGATAGTGCCCACTTTGGAGATATGGAAGGTCTGCAATACTTCCAGCGTGGCGGTAACCTCCTCCTTGATTTCCGGCGAGAGCATACCCTCCATCGCGGCTTTGATTTCCTCGATGGCATCGTAGATAATCGAGTAGATTCGGATATCCACTTCCTCCGATTCTGCCATCTTGCGCGCAGTACCTGTCGGCCGCACGTTGAAGCCGACGATGATGGCATCCGAAGCGGCTGCCAGTAGCACGTCGCTGTCCGAGATAGCACCCACGGCACCGTGAATCACGTTCACTTGGATGTTCTCCGTCGAGAGTTTCAAGAGCGAGTCGCTCAATGCCTCCACAGAACCGTCCACATCGCCCTTGACGATAATATTCAGTTCCTTGAAGTCTCCGATAGCCAAGCGGCGTCCGATCTCCTCCAAGCCCACGTGTTTCTTCGTGCGGATAGACTGCTCGCGCTGCAACTGCTCGCGCTTGTTGGCAATCTCGCGTGCCTCCTGCTCAGTCGGCATCACGTTGAACTCATCGCCCGCCTGCGGCGCACCGTTTAAGCCGAGGATGGTACAGGGCTCGCCCGGCAGCACCTCTTGGATACGCTGTCCGCGCTCGTTGAACATCGCCTTAATCTTGCCGTGGTAGATACCGGCGAGCACGATGTCGCCCATGTGTAGCGTACCGTCCGAGACGAGTAGGGTAGCCACGTAGCCGCGACCTTTGTCGAGCGAAGACTCAATGATGCTACCTTTCGCGCGGCGCTTCGGATTGGCTTTCAGGTCGAGCATCTCCGCCTCCAGCAGCACTTTCTCCAGCAACTCAAACACGCCGTCACCTTTCTTCGCGCTAATCTCTTGGCATTGGTACTTGCCGCCCCAGTCTTCCACAAGGATGTTCATGTTCGACAGTTGCTCGCGTATCTTGTCCGGATTGGCACCCGGCTTATCGCATTTGTTGATGGCGAAAATCATCGGCACGCCTGCTGCCTGCGCGTGGTTGATCGCCTCAATGGTCTGCGGCATCACGGCATCGTCGGCTGCCACGATGATGATGGCAATATCCGTTACTTTCGCGCCGCGGGCACGCATAGCGGTGAATGCCTCGTGTCCGGGGGTATCGAGGAAGGTGATATGCTGACCGTTCTTCAGTTTCACGTTGTAAGCACCGATGTGCTGTGTGATACCGCCTGCCTCGCCGGCAATCACGTTGGTGTTGCGGATATGGTCGAGCAGCGAGGTCTTACCGTGGTCCACGTGTCCCATCACGGTTACAATCGGGCAGCGAGGTTCGATATCCTCCTCGTTAATCTGCTCATCGGCGTTTATCTCATCCACCACGTGCGCGGATACGTACTCGGTGGTGAAGCCGAACTCTTCAGCCACGATGTTGATGGTCTCCGCGTCGAGACGTTGGTTGATAGACACGAATAGACCGAGGGACATACAGGTGGCGATAATCTTGGTCACCGGCAGGTTCATCATCACGGCAAGGTCATTGGCGGTAACGAACTCGGTCAGTTTCAGCACTTTCGATTGTGCCTGCTCTGCCGCGCGCTCCGAAGCCATCTTCTCGCGCTCCTGCTCGCGCCGTTCGCGCTTGTATTTGCTCGTGTTCGACTTGCCTTTCTGACCTTGCAGACGGTTGAGCGTATCCTTTATCTGACGTTGTACTTCCTCATCGTCCACCTCCACCTTCACGCTCTTTTTCTTGCTGCTTGGTTTGGCTTTCTGATTGCGTACATCGTTGATATCCACTTTGTTGTTCTTGATACGCTCGCGTTTGCGTTTCTCGGTGGCCTGCTGCTGTTGTTGCTGCCGCTCCTCGCGCTCTTTCTTCTTCTCTTCCTTGCTTTTCTTCGCAGGACGAGTAGCCTGATTGATGGCGCTCAGGTCAATCGAACCGACCACCTTCGGACCGTCTTTCAGCACGGGCTTGCCCAGCGAGAAAATCTCCGGCTTGTCGGCTTTCGGCTCGCTTGCCTCTTCCTTTGTAGGGCTCTTTGCAGCAGGTGCAGCAGGCTTCTGAACCTTCGTTTGTGCGGCTTTTGCAGCCTTCTCTTTGGCTTTGCGCTCTGCCTCCTCGCGGGCGATACGCTCTGCTGCCGCCTTAGCCGCCGCTTCTGCCGCTGCCTTGGCTGCCGCCTCCGCTTCTGCGGCTATGCGGGCTGCCTCTGCTGCCTGACGCTCTGCCTCTTCGCGGGCTTTCTTCGCCTCGTCCAACTCTATCTGACCGACTACTTTCGGCTTCGGAGTCTCCGTCTCTATATGGCTCGGAGCAGGCTGCTCAATCGACACAGTTTGCATCTCGCGCGCCTGACGCTCTGCCGCCTGACGCTCCGCCTCCAGTTTCAATGCCATGTCCTTGTTGAACTCCTTCGCCAACATGAGGTATAGTTCATCGTCTATACGCGTGTTGGGGTCAGGATTTATCTCTTTGCCTTGCTTGGCAAAGAAAGTAACGGCGGTGGACATACCGACATTGAGTTCTTTACATGCTTTGATTAGTTTGATTGCCATATTTATTATTGTTTAGGGGATGGTGGGGATTGCTCCCCTAATTATTTCTTTTTATTACAAACCATCAGAGCATCTGCCCTCATAATTCATAATTCTTAATTCATAATTCTTAATTAGCATTAGTCGTTCTCGAACTCTGCGTTCAGCACTTCCAGTACGTGGTCGATGGTCTCTTCCTCGAGGTCTGTGCGGTCCACCAACTCTTTCTTCGGGGTGTTCAGCACTGCCTTTGCGGTGTCGAAACCTACGCCCTTCAGCGCATCCAATACCCATTGGTCGATTTCGTCGTTGAACTCGTCCAGATAGATATCGGTGTCGTCGCCGTCCATCTCGCGGTAAACGTCTATCTGATAGCCCGTCAGCATGGACGCCAACTTGATGTTGAAGCCGCCCTTACCGATAGCGAGGCTCACCTCATCGGGCTGCAGATAAACTTCTGCCTTCTTCTCTTCCTCGTTGATATTCATCGAACTAATCTTCGCCGGAGCCAGCGCACGCTGAATATAGAGGTTGATGTTCGAAGTGTAGTTGATGATATCGATGTTCTCGTTGCGCAACTCGCGCACGATACCGTGAATACGCGCGCCTTTGATACCCACGCATGCGCCTACGGGGTCGATACGGTCGTCAAACGACTCCACCGCCACTTTCGCGCGCTCGCCCGGGATGCGGGCGATGTTCTTGATAGCAATCAGCCCGTCGTGCACCTCGGGAATCTCCTGCTCAAACAGACGCTGCAAGAACAGCGGGCTCGTGCGGCTCAGGATAATCTTCGGATTCTGGTTCTTGTTATCCACTTGCACTACCACTGCGCGAACCGTGTCGCCTTTGCGGTAGAAATCCGAAGGAATCTGATTCTGCTTCGGCAGGTACAACTCGTTGCCGTCCTCGTCCAGCAGCAGCATCTCTTTCTTCCATACCTGATACAACTCGCCCGAAACGATATGCCCCAGCAGGTCGCTGTAGCGGATATACAGGTTCTCTTTCTGCAACTCCAGAATCTTGCTCGACAGCGTCTGACGCAAGTTCAGAATCATACGGCGACCGAACGATTGGAACTCCACACGGTCGGTTACTTCCTCGCCAATCTCTGCCTCATCATCTATCTTCAGCGCGTCCGACAGCGCAATCTGCGTGTTGGGATTCAGCACATCGTCGTCCTCCATCACAAGGCGGTTGCGATAAATCTCCAAGTCGCCCTTGTCGGGGTTGATAATCACGTCATAGTTTGCGTCCGACCCGTACATTTTCGTAATCACGTTGCGGAACGAGTCTTCCAGCACGTTGATAAATGTCTGACGGTCAATGTTTTTCAGATCCTTAAACTCTGAAAAGATGTCAATCAAATTGATTGTACCCGGTTGCTTTGCCATAATGTTATTATAATGTCTTTATTAGTTTCTTTTTGTTATCGTGTTCGTGACGAGTTTTGGTAAAGGTCTTACCTTGTTCTTACCTTGGTCTTAATGCAATCTTCCGTTTGTCATTTTGCTGTGAAATGTTACTTTTTGCTATCGTTTGAGTAAGTTCCTAACAATCGATACTAATAAGTCTTTGTTCCTGGCTCCTTGTTCTTGGCTCCTATCAAAACACGTACTTCGTATACTTCACTTCTCCGTATCCCCACGTGTGCGTTACCATCTCATGCTGCTTCCGTTTCTTGCCTTCCACTGCCACCAGCGTATCTACATCCACCGAAAACGTCTCCTCATCCACGCTCACCAACTGCCCCCTTACTTTCTTCCCCTCTGCGGTCAGCACTTCCACATCCTCGCCCAAGTGCTTCTCATACTGCATCTTCGTCTTGAACGGGTCGCTCAGGCTCACGCTACCCACTTCTATCGCATAATCCTCCTCGCCTGCGGCGTCCAACTGCTCCACTAACCAGCCGTTCAGTCGCCCGCAGTCTTCCACATCCACGCCCGCCAGCCGGTCAATCTCTATCAATATCTCATTGGCGGCACTAACCTCCAGCGTAATCAATTCATAATCCGTATCCTGCAGATACTCTTCCACCAATGCTTGTATTTTTCCTTTATCTAACATATTATATAATGTGTATGCTTTTTTTTGCCCCTCGCCCTCGCAAAATAGGGTAGGGTCTTGTACTAAATTGAGGGAACCTCGTGGCTCCCTCAACCAATCACGCTGCAAAGGTACGACTTTTTTTTGGTTTGTGCAAATAAATATGCAAAAAAAAGCGAAAAAATAGTTTTCTTTGCGCTAATTTAGAAAAAAATCCTACCATCGCCGCGGCTTTTTCTCCCATTTTCCTCCAAATGGGTTCCCTCCGACTGTCCGCACGGGCGGCAGAAAAGCGTTCTCGTAGTGGCTCAGTTCCAGTACCTCATGCGTCTCAGGGTGGAGTAGGATACCGATGATATCAAACCGTACGGCTTTCTCTATGCGATGGTGCTTCACATACGCATTGGCGGCGGCTACGATATGGCGCTTTTTGGCTTCGTCCACATATGCCGCCGGAGTCTTGTCGCCAAACAGCGTGGTGCGCGTCTTCACCTCTGCAAACACTATCGTATGCTTGTCCTCTGCGATAATATCCATCTCCAAGTGCCCCAACCGCCAATTCCGCTCCCGTATCTTCAGCCGTTTCTGTTCCAGAAAATTAGCGGCTATATCCTCGCCAAACTTACCTATGTCGTTATGCAGAGCCACGATTTAATTATGAATTTTGAATTATGAGGGCATTGGAATTGTGTTTCAGAGCATGAGCCCTCATAATTCATAATTTACTCTACCGTTACCGACTTTGCCAAGTTGCGGGGTTGGTCCACGTCGCAGCCTTTCACTACGGCGATATGGTATGCCAGCAGTTGCAGCGGGATGACGGTCAGCAGCGGCGTGAGGCACTCTTCCGTTTCCGGCACGGTGATGGTGAAATTGGACATGTTGCTCACCAGCACATCGCCTTCAGTTACCACGCTGATGACGCGCCCCTTACGCGCCTTGATCTCTTGTATGTTCGACACCACTTTCTCATATGTACCGCAGTGCGGAGCCACCACCACCACGGGCATCTCCTGTGAGATAAGCGCTATGGGACCGTGCTTCATCTCCGCAGCAGGATAACCCTCCGCGTGGATATAACTGATTTCCTTCAACTTGAGCGCCCCTTCCATCGCCACGGGGTAGTTGTAGCCGCGCCCGAGGTAGATGAAGTTCTGCGCGTAGGTAAAGGTCTTCGCGAAGTCGGCTATCTGCTTGTCCTGCTCCAGCACTTTGGCTATCTTGTCGGGAATCTGCGCCAACTCATGCACCACGCGCAGATACTGCCCTTCGTCCATCGTACCTTTGGCGCGACCGATACAGAGCGCAAGCATCGTGAGCGCAGTAACCTGCGCGGTGAACGCTTTGGTGGACGCCACGCCTATCTCCGGTCCTACGTGGGTGTAGCAACCGCTGTCCGACACACGGGGTATAGACGCACCCACCACGTTGCATATTGAGAAGATAAACGCCCCTTTCGCTTTCGCTAATTGAATAGCCGCCAGCGTGTCGGCTGTCTCGCCCGACTGCGAGATGGCTATCACCACGTCGTCTTTGTTGATGACGGGCTTGCGGTAGCGGAACTCGCTTGAGTACTCCACCTCCACGGGCACCTGCGCGAACTCCTCCATCGCGTACATCGCTATCAGCCCCGCATGCCACGATGTGCCGCACGCGGTGATGATGATACGCTTTGCGTTCACGAAGCGCTCTTTGTTGTCGATAAAGCCCGAGATGGCGATGTTGTTTTGGTCCACGTTCACACGTCCGCGCATAGAGTCTGCCAGCGTCCGAGGCTGTTCGTAAATCTCCTTGAGCATGAAGTGCGGGTAGCCGCCTTTCTCCAACTGCGACAAAGTCAACTCCAGTTTCTTTATCTCCGGCGTCTTGCGCACGTTGCCTATCGTAGTGATATCCAGTTCTTTGCCGCGCTCCAACGTAACCACTTCCTCGTCGTTGATATACACCACTTTGTCCGTATATTCCACTATCGGCGTCGCGTCCGAAGCGAGGAAATACTCATCTTCGCCTATGCCGACCACCAGCGGACTGCCCTTTCGCGCTGCTACCAGCACATTCGGGTTCGACCTGTCCAATACGGCTATCGCGTATGCACCCACCACTTGGTTCAGCGCCAACTGCACGGCGGTCTTCAAGTCCACGTTGTCCGTGCGTTTGGTGTATTCTATCAACTGTACCAGCACCTCCGTGTCCGTCGCAGACTTGAAGGTGTAGCCGTGTTGCTGCAAGCCCTGCTTGAGTACCGAGTAGTTCTCAATGATACCGTTATGGATAATCGCCAACTCCTCCGACTCGGAGTAGTGCGGGTGGGCGTTCACCGTGCTCGGCTCCCCGTGCGTCGCCCAACGCGTATGCGCAATGCCGATAGTGCCGCGTATATCTTTGTCTTGGGCATAGGCTTCCAGTTCCGCCACTTTGCCCTTTGCTTTATAGACATTCAGTTTCCCCTCGGGGTTGATAAGTGCCACACCCGCACTGTCGTACCCGCGGTACTCCAAGCGATGCAGTCCCTTGATTAACACAGGATAAGCATCACGCTTACCAATATAGCCAACAATTCCACACATAGGTTTATTATATTTACGATTTACAATTTACAATTTACAATTTTACTGCTCTATTATCTGATTACTCAGCTTACTCCGATAACTCAGATTACTCCGACCACTCCTATTCCTCAGAGCATGAGCCCTCATAATTCATAATTCATAATTCATAATTCATAATTCACAATTCTCCCAATCGCCTCTTCCGTCCGCTTCGGGTCGCCGAAGGCGGAGAAACGCACATACCCTTCGCCCTCGTTGCCGAAGCCTACGCCCGGCGTGCATACCACTTGACACTCTTCCAGCAACCAATCGAAGAACGCCCACGAGCCCATACCTCTCGGTGCGCGCACCCACACATAAGGTCCGTCCGTGCCGCCGTACACCGCCAGTCCGCACTCGCTCAGCGCCTCGCGTATCCGCCGCGCGTTGTCCATGTAGCCCGCTATCTGCGCCATCACCTGCTCGTGCCCCTCCTCGGTCAGCACTGCCTGCGCACCGCGCAGCGAGATGATACTCGTGCCGTTGTATTTCGTACATTGGCGGCGATACCACAGCGCGTTGAGCGATACCTCCTCACCCTTGTCGTTCACGCCGTACAGGGCTTTCGGCACTATCGTGTAGCCGCAACGAATACCCGTGAAGCCTGCCGTCTTGCTGAAACTGCGCACCTCTATGGCGCACTCCTTGGCACCCTCTATCTCGTATATACTATGTGGCACGTCTGGCGACTGGATAAACGCCTCGTAGGCGGAGTCGAAGATGATCAGCGACCTGTTCGTCCGCGCGTAGTCCACCCACGCCTGCAACTGCACCTTGTTCATCGCTATGCCCGTCGGGTTGTTGGGTGAGCAGAGGTAGATGATGTCGGCTTTCTCTGCGGGCGGCACGGGGCAAAAGCCGTTCTCCGCGTTGCAGGGTAGCATCAGCAGCCGCGACCATTGTCCTGCCTCCTCCTGCCATTCGCCTGCGCGCCCCGCCATCACGTTCGTATCCACATACGCGGGATAGACGGGGTCGGTTATCGCCACGCGGTTGTCCGTGCCGAGGATGTCGCTCAGGTTGCCGAGGTCGCTGCCCGCGCCGTCCGACACAAACACCTCGTCGGCATCCATCGCAATGCCGAGGCGCTGATAATCGAAGGCGGCTATCTGCTCGCGCATCCATGCAGGTCCCTGCTCCAAACCATACCCGTGAAAAGTGCGTTTGTCTGCCTGCTCCTCCACGGCGCGGTGCATGGCTTCTATCACACACGGCACCAACGGACCGGGCACATCACCTATCCCCAAGCGGATGATATCTGCCTCGGGGTGCGCCTGTTTGTAGGCCGCCGTGCGGTTCACTATCTCCGTAAACAGATACCCCGCCCGCAGCAGACAAAAATTACTATTGACACGAACCATCTTTGTACAATAAAAAAAACGCCGCAAAGATACGGCATTTTTTTTAATTATGCAAGCGTTTTGTTTGTTTTTCTATATTTTCCTTCACTTTGAGATAGTACACCTTTGGCTCAAACTCGACTATTTCACCCTAATGGGCTTGATTGCAGGCAGCACTACCGACCCGCCGGCATTGGCGTATGCCACCGCCCAGTCCTCGGTCAACGACCGCG
>JAEDGZ010000021.1 GCA_016297215.1 Paludibacteraceae bacterium
GAATAGTCGATATACGAGGTCTTCATTTCCTCGTCTATCTTCACCGGAATAATTCTGTCGTTATCTATCATAGTTTATTTTGTTTTATCGTTATTTGATGCACAGACACCCCTGCTTCGGGGACTATTGCGTTTTTATAAAATCACATTTCCAAAATTGTCATTTTTTCGCATAAGTACCCTCGGAAAAGACACCGAATCATACAACGTTTTTTTCGTAAAATAGTAAGGGTCTTATAAGGGTCTAATAAGGGTCTTACCCTGCTTAAAACGAATTGTCCAAAACACGCATACTCTCCATTGTTCGATACAAGAAAATACCGCATGCATTCAAAACTAATTTAGTTTTTGGTAATGAATTAATGAATAATTACACAGCAACCCGGCATTACAAGTTTGGACTATTTTTGAAAATTTTTGTTGAAAGTAAATATATCTTTCTATGCTATACAAGAAACTTATTTCAAGTTCACCTTAATTACTATCCACCGCATAATCCCAAAAATTTCCGTGCAAAGGTACGACTTTATTTTGGAATATGCAAATGTTTTAAGCAATAAATTTGCGAAATTTTGCGTTTCTTGTGTTTTTAGTATTACCCTCGATACAAAACTGTTATCGTCGCAAAACGCAAGAAAACGCCCTCTAACGGCATTTTTCATTACTGATATTCTTCGCGTGTATGTACACACGTGCGCGAGATGGAGTGTTCCGTACTCCGAACAACATCTCCAAAAGGGTAACACAAATTACAAACAGTGTAAGAAATCAGGCTGTTTTCCATAAAAAAGTTTGTATATGTCGTAAAAAAGCAGTACTTTTGCACACAAATCAGCACACAATTACCCCCAAAAACATACACTCCCCCCATTCTTTACGTAATAAAGGGGAAAATTCACCACAAGCATAAATTATACGTATGAATAGCCAAGAAGTAATAACGCATCTGGAGCAGAAAGGCGTGAAGGCTACTGTCAATAGGATATTGGTTTACAGCGAGTTGCAAGATGCCGTTCGTCCCATGAGTCTGAAAGACCTTGAAGACCGTATGCTCAACCTCGACAAGTCGAGCATCTTCCGAGTGCTCACTCTGTTTGCGCAGCATGATGTGGTGCATGCTTTTGAAGACGGCAGGGGTGTTGTGCATTACGAACTATGCAACCATCAAGGCGATGACCACCATTCACACGGACATCTGCACTTCTATTGTGAGCAATGTCAAAAAACCTATTGTCTTGAAAATGTGGCTATCCCATCGATCGAATTACCCGAGGGTTTTGCCCCCCACTCCGTCTCTTTTGTTGTGAAAGGCATCTGCCCGAAATGCAGCAAATAAAGACCCTCACTGACTAATTCAGGACTACGGGCATACTTTTTCGTAAAGATATTTGGAAATTTATGTTTTTTTTTGTACCTTTGCGCAAAATTTTGTACCCACATCAAGCAATAATGTGTTTTTGTAATTTTGCGTTCTGTAATATGAAATAAAAATGAACCATGAAAAAAGCCATCTAAGGGTTATAGCAGTTATTCTATCTGCGGAGCACTATATAAAAATTAGGTAAACAATAAGTTGAGATATGTTTGATAATTTGTCGGAGCGGCTGGAACGCTCGTTTAAGATTCTGAAGGGTGAAGGACGTATCACCGAGATTAACATTGCGGAGACCGTGAAGGATATCCGCAAGGCATTGCTGGAAGCGGATGTGAACTACAAGACCGCCAAGCAGTTTACCGACCAAGTGAAGGCCAAAGCGCTGGGTCAGAACGTGATGACCGCCGTCCGCCCGGGGCAGTTGATGGTGAAAATCACCCATGACGAGTTGGCGGCGTTGATGGGCGGTGAGGCGCAGGAAATCAACCTGAAAGGCTCGCCTGCGGTAATCCTCATGTCGGGTCTGCAAGGTTCCGGTAAGACCACGTTCGCCAGCAAGTTGGCGAACTACTTGCAGACGAAGAAAGGCAAGAAAGTGATGCTGGTGGCGTGCGATGTGTATCGCCCCGCCGCTATTGAGCAGTTGCGCGTATTGGGCGAGCAAATAAACGCCAAAGTCTATACCGGCGAGGGCGAGAGCAACCCCGTGAAGAAGGCAGAGAAAGCCATCGCCGAGGCGCGCGTGTATGGCTACGACGTGGTGATTGTGGATACTGCCGGTCGTTTGGCGGTGGATGAGCAGATGATGCAGGAGATAGCCGCTATCAAGCAGGCTATCAAGCCCACGGAGACACTCTTCGTGGTGGACGCGATGACGGGTCAGGATGCGGTGAACACGGCAAAAGAGTTCAACGACCGATTGGACTTCGACGGCGTGGTGCTGACGAAGTTAGACGGCGATGCCCGCGGCGGTGCGGCGCTGAGTATCCGCTCGGTGGTGAACAAACCTATCAAGTTCATCGGTACGGGTGAGAAGATGGACGCGCTGGATGTGTTCCACCCCGCGCGAATGGCAGACCGAATCTTGGGCATGGGCGACGTGGTGAGCCTCGTGGAGCGCGCGCAGGAGCAGTACAACGAGGAGGAGGCACGCCGTATCAGCAAGAAGATTGCGAAGAATCAGTTCGATTTCAACGACTTCCTCTCGCAGTTGGAGCAAATCAAGAAGATGGGCTCAATGAAAGACCTGATGGGTATGATTCCGGGCATGGACAAGGCGCTGAAAGGCGTAGAGATAAGCGACGACGCCTTCAAGCCGATAGAAGCCATCATCTCGTCGATGACACCTGCCGAGCGCGCCAACCCCGCGCTGCTCAACGGCTCGCGCAAAGAGCGTATCGCCAAAGGCTCGGGCACCAGCATCGTAGAGGTGAACCGCTTCCTCAAGCAGTTTGACCAGACAAGCAAGATGATGCGCAAAGTGCAGCAGATGAGGAGGAGATAAAGAGGACCCACCCCGACCCTCCCTACAAAGGGAGGGAGATAATAAAATTACTTTTGTACAACTAAAAACTAATCCCTCTTACCCTCCCCCTTTGTAGGGGGAGTCGGAGGGGGTATAATATGGATATTTTAGACAAAATAGAAGGCTTGGAGGCGAAGTTCCACGAGATAAGCCTCTTGATAACCGACCCGGCGGTCATTGCCGACCAAGCACGGTATGTGCGTCTCAATCGCGACTACCACGACTTGGAGCGCGTCCTCTCGGCGGCTGAGCGCTACAAGACCACGCTGCAGCACCTCGAAGAGGCGAAGCAACTGTTCTACAACGAGCAGGATGCCGAACTCAAAGAGATGGCGCGGGCAGAGATAGATGAACTGGAGCCGCAGATACCCGCGCTGGAGGAGGAGGTGAAACTCATGCTCCTGCCGCAAGACCCCGAGGACGGCAAAAACGTGGTGATGGAGATTCGCGGCGGCACGGGCGGCGACGAGGCAGCCCTCTTCGCGGGCGACCTCTTCCGCATGTACACCAAGTACTTCGAGATGCACGGCTTCAAATACACCGTGTCGTCGTTCTCCGAGGGTGCCGTGGGCGGCTACAAGGAAATCATCTTCAACGTTACGGGGCAGAACGTCTATGGCACGCTCAAGTACGAGTCGGGGGTGCACCGTGTGCAGCGCGTGCCCGCCACAGAGACGCAAGGGCGCGTGCATACTTCTGCCGCGACGGTGGCAGTATTGCCCGAGGCTGATGAGTTCGAAGTGCATATCAACGAGGGCGAAATCAAATGGGAGACTTTCCGCTCCGGCGGCGCCGGCGGGCAGAACGTCAACAAGGTGGAGTCGGGTGTGCGCCTGCGCTACAACTGGAAGAACCCCAACACAGGCGAGGTGCAAGAGATACTGATAGAGTGCACCGAGACGCGCGACCAGCCGAAGAACAAAGAGCGCGCCCTCTCGCGCCTGCGCACGCAGATATACGACAAGGAGCACCAGAAATACATCGATGACATCGCCGCCCGCCGCAAGACGATGGTCTCCACGGGCGACCGCTCGGCGAAAATCCGCACCTACAACTACCCGCAGGGGCGTATCACCGACCACCGTATCGGCTACACCATCTACAACCTCGCGGCGTTCATGGACGGCGACATCCAAGGCGTCATCGACGCGCTGCAAGTAGCAGAGAACGCCGAGCGACTGAAAGAAGCAAACTTATAAAAGATAAAGGACGAAGGATAAAGGATAAAAGACTTATTAGATTTGATTGTTTTATGTGTGGTTTAATTTGTTTATTCTTTTATTTTTCATTTGCGGCTTGATGCCGATTGTACCTTCCCGCCCCCTTACCCCCTCCCCTCCTTTCAGGAGAGGCGGGGGAGTTAAAGTAACCTTCGTCTATAAGTTTTCAGAGTCAATACTATTTAGTCTTTCATCCTGTGTCCTTAATCCTTAATCCAAAAACAAAAGTTTATGTATCTATTCTATACCCCCGATATACTTACGAGCCGGTGCTTGAGCGAGGAGGAGTCCGCGCACTGCGTGCGTGTCTTGCGCTACACGCGCGGCGACGAGATACTGCTCACCGACGGCGTGGGTAACACCTACCAAGCGCGTATCACCAACCCCCACCCTAAGCACTGCGAGTTTGAGATTATCGCGCAGGAGAAAAAGGCGAAATCGCACGATTTCTACCTGCATATCGCCATCGCGCCGACGAAGAACATCGAGCGACTGGAATGGATGGTGGAGAAATGTACCGAGATAGGCGTGGACGAGATCACTCCCCTGCTCTGCCGTTTCTCCGAGCGCAAGACACTGCGCAACGACCGATTAGAGAAAATCATCCTCTCCGCTGCCAAACAGTCGCTCACGCCCTACCTGCCGAAATTAAATCCCCTGACCGATTTCGAGACTTTCATTGCCGCTAACGCACAGGAACAACGCTTCATCGCCCATTGCTACAAGGATGACAAGCGTGAACTGCGAGACGAGATACAGCGTGGCAAGAGCGTCTGCGTACTGATAGGTCCCGAGGGCGATTTCTCCGAGGAAGAGGTGCAACATGCGCTGGCGCGGGGATTTGTGCCCGTAGGCTTGGGCAAGTCTCGCCTGCGTACAGAGACCGCCGGCGTTGTAGCATGCCATACGGCAATACTTATGAATGCGTAGGCTATGAATACACTTATCTCGCTTGACCAACAATGGTTGCTGGCTATCAACGGCTGGCATGCCGAATGGGCGGACATACTGATGTGGTACGTATCCAAATCCACCACATGGCTGCCGCTCTATGCGCTTCTGGTCGGGCTGGTGGTGTATCAGTTTGGGATACATTGGTATCGAAACTCTCAGAATACTCTGAATACTCCGAGCACTCCGAATACTCCGACTCTCTCCAAACAGAAAGCCCTCCTCCGTCTCCTCATCGTCTTCGCGGGCTTTGCTGTGGCAGTAGGATTAAGCGATTTTGTCTCTTCGGGACTTATCAAGCCATGGGTCTGCCGCTTGCGCCCCACCCACGAGCCTGCGCTGGCGGGGATGCTCCATCTTGTGAACGGCTATACGGGAGGCTTGTACGGCTTTGTCAGTAGCCATGCAGCGAACACGATGGCGTGCGCACTGCTTTTCTCTTTGCTATATAGAAACAAATACGCCACCGTAGGCTTAATGCTATGGGTGGCGTTGAACTGCTACAGCCGTATGTACTTGGGCGTGCATTACCCGGGGGATATCATTGGCGGTCTGCTGGTGGGGGCGGTGTTGGCGACCCTGACCTATGCGGCTCTGCGCCGTCTGTTGGCGCGTGTGGATGTCCGCCATGCACCGAACGGTCAGAGTGCGTGTTCTGAGGCATCTTGCAGACCGACTGCGGACGACGGGGGCTCTCCAACTGCTGGTTCATGAATCGGTCGTATTGCTCCTGCGTCAGCACTTGCCGCAGTTCGTTGTACATCTGCTGCACGCGCTCCAAATGTTCAGCACGGGTGTTGCTCACCTGGCGTAGGCGCGCATAGCGAAGGTGAATACGATAGATAGTGTCTATCTGCATGGAGTCTTTGATTTCCAAGTCGCGAATCAACATCTCTGTCTGCTTGCGCGCTATCTCCTCGGGTGTGCGCCGCGGGGTGCCGGCAGAGGGTTCGGAAGAAGGAGGCTGCGGTGCAGCATACGACGACAGCGCAAAAACAGAAAGAAAGAGCACAAAGAGAATACACAATCGACACTTCATATAAATAACTGTTTTTGACCACATTACAACAAAAACCGTGCCAACATAGATAACGGATTAAGGACATAGGATTAAAGACTAAAATGAATTCTGAATATTGGATAGCGAAGCGCCTGTATTTCACGCAGCAGGCGGATGGTAGCCGCAGGTCGCGTCCCGCGGTGCGCGTAGCATTGGCGGGTATCATCATCAGCGTGATGGTGATGTTGCTCACGGTTTGTGTAGTCGTAGGCTTCAAGCAGACCATAACCGACAAAGTCGCGGGTTTTGGGGCGCACATACAGGTGGTGAACTTCGACAATAACAACACCTATGAGATGCAACCCATCGAGGTGAGCGACTCGCTGTTGCAGGCGCTTGACGGCTATTCGCACGTGGCATCCGTGCATACCTTCCTCACCAAGCCGGGAATCGTGAAGACGGACGATGCCTTTCAGGGAATCGTATTCAAGGGTACGGACTATTGGGATTATTTCGCCCACAACCTGCAGGAGGGTGCATTGCCTCAGAAGCCCAACGAGGTGCTCATCTCCCGCCGCCAAGCCAACGCCCTTGCGCTGACCATTGGCGATGGCATGCTGAGTTACTTCGTGGACGAGCAGGTGCGGGCGCGTAAGTTCTCTATCACGGGGATTTATGAGACAGGCTTCGGCGAGTTCGATAACCTCTTCGTGTTGGGGCAGCCGGAGGTGGTGCGCAGGCTCAACGGCTGGGATAGCACGCAGGTCTCGGGCGTGGAGATTCTGCTGGACGACATACGCTATCTGGACGCAACGGCAGACGAGATTTATTTCGCCACGGTGAACCACCTTGATGAGAACGGTTATAACGTCTATTACGTGCAGACTTTGCATCAACTAAATCCGCAGGTCTTTGCTTGGCTCGACTTACTGGATATGAACGTGGTGGTGATTATCCTGCTGATGCTCGCTGTATCAGGCTTCACGATTATCTCCGGACTTATCATCTTGATATTAGATGGAGTGCAGTTAATTGGCGTATTGAAGGCACTGGGTGCCGACAACGGTTATGTGCGCCGTATCTTCATCGCGCAGGCAGCGATGCTCATCGGCAAGGGTATGCTGTGGGGAAACGTGCTTGGATTAGGGCTGGCTGCGTTGGAGTACTTCACGCATTGTATTCCGTTAGATGCATCAACATACTATGTGAACTACGTGCCTATCGCCTTCCCGTGGGGATGGCTGCTCATGCTCAACGCGGGCATACTGCTTGTCTCTCTGTTGGTCTTGCTCGCCCCCTCCGCCATCATCACCCGCATCTCCCCAGCCAAAGTCATGCATTTCGAGTAGCGTGTATTGTCTTTGTGTAATGCCTTGTTTAGATGCGAGACCTCCCCGCCTGCTTAATTCAAGTTTTCCATCAATAGGCTGTCTAACAAATTAGCTGTAGACAGCCTCTTGTATTTTCATAGTACGGCTCCCAATTTCTCGGGATAACACTTCCGCCCACACCTTCTTAATAATCCAAAAAGATGTTTTACAACACCTTTTTATCAAAAACGCAGTTTCCGGCTTGCACATATCGGAAAAAAGCAGTAACTTTGTGGGCTTTTTGAAAAAAACAAGCCTTTGAACTATCATGAAACGACCTATTTTAAGTATTTCTGTTTTGTTTTTGCTGTTTGCAGCAGTTTCTCTGCAAGCGAAAACAGTTACCCCCGCGGGTCAGTTACCGACTTACTATGTCTCGATGAACGGTAAGTCGTCGAAGTCGCTGTTTGATGAAGTACACGCGATAGTCAAAGTGGGGTATTCGTCTCTGGGATACGATGGGTTGTTTGGCGCTTATCCCGAGACGGATATGAAGGAAAACGGGAAACTATGGGATATGTACTCTAACTGTGAGTTCGATTTGGACAAAGGCCGCTGCGGCAACTATAAGAAAGAGTGCGACTGCTGGAATCGTGAGCACAGTATTCCCAAGTCGTGGTATGGAGGTACTACGAGCGGTCCTGGTTGCGACATCTTCCACTTGGTGCCTACCGACGGTAAGGTGAACGGTGCGCGCAGCAACTACGCTTTTGGCGAAGTGAGTAGTGTGGATTATAGTTATGACGGAAGCCTAAGAGGTTCTGCGTCGTCTATCACCATCACGGGCGGCAACACGCTTGCCGGTAATAATGGGACAACGGTGTCGTGCTCGGGGACGGTGTTTGAGCCGCAAGACCAATACAAAGGCGATTTCGCACGCGGGTACATGGGCGCACTGCTGAAGTGGGCAGGTGATTATCAGGCGTTTACCTCCGGCGACGGTGGCAAGATATTCAGCGGCAACTATACGGCTACGGGCAAGTTCGGACTTACCAACTATGGCATTGCGTTGCTGATGAAATGGCACAGAGAAGACCCCGTGTCGCAGAAAGAGATTGACCGCAACAACGGTATTCAGGCGACGCAAGGCAACCGCAATCCGTTCATCGACTACCCGTATTTGGCAGAGTATATATGGGGTTCGCACGCGGGCGAGGCGGTGGATATGTCGCTGCTGGTCTGCTCGTCTGACGCGGCTTTCGTCCCGGGCGTGAGCAACGGCTACGATGGCTCGGGCGGCGGCACGGTGCCTAACCCCGAGGAGACTTGGCAGATAACATGGCAAGTGGACAGCGAGGAGTACACCGAGGGCAACCCGACCACGAAAGTGGTGAAGGGAAAGGGCATCGAGGTGCTTCCTGCGATTCCTACATCGTGCAGCGAGACGAGCACGGTCTTCATGGGATGGACCACGGAACTGATAGCGGGTACAACCGATATGGCGCCCGAGGTGCTGTTCGCCAATGCGGCAGACGCGCCGGAGATAAAGTCGGACATGACCTTCCATGCGGTGTTTGCGAAAGCAAGCACTACCGAGGCGCTTTCCAACACGGCTGCCGGAGAGATAATGCTGACCAAGGAGCAGACCGGCGGCTGGACGATTAGCGGAACCGGCACGCAACCGACCTATTGGGTACTGACCAAGAACGCCTATATCGAGTCGCCTGCGGTGGAACTGAGTACGGTAGAGTCTATCGTGGTGAATATGCGCACCTATGGCGGCACTTCCTACAACACGGTGGATATCACCTGCGCAGGACAGACGCTTGGCTCGCTTACCGCAAATGATAAAAATTTGAAAGACTATGAGTTGTCCGTTGTCAGTGGTAAATGGGCAGAGGGCAGTGGTGCTATTCGTTTTAGCAGCACCACGTATAAAGATAATTATGGTCCCGGTGTTGCCGCGATTACAATCCGTTTGGGTGGAGTGGAGATTACCTATACGGAGTATCTGACTACCTGCAATGTTACAGAAACCAATGTGGTAGAAAATAACGGTAGCCGCCTCAAACCGCAGAAAGTGCTCCGCGACGGACAACTGCTCATCATCGTGGACGGCAAGACATACACGGTGTATGGGGAATTAACAATTAACAATTAACAATTAACATGCACTGCTCTGACCGCTAACCTCCTATGAAACTCGTATCCTTTGCAAGAATCCCATGAATCTCGTCCCGACACGTCGGGATAAATAGAGCGCCAGCGAGCAGGCGTATAAAGCACCTTGCGGCGGGCTTCGCCCTTGCAGAGAATAGGAAGGATTTTATACGGAGAATACTTTTTTCCGCCGCATGGCAATTAAAATTAAACATTAAAAATTAAATTAAACATTAACCATAAAACAACAATAAATCAATTCAAATCATGGCAGAAGAAAAATTGAATTTGTTGGCTGATTTTCCCGCCATCTCTACCAAGACATGGAAAGAGAAAATCGTGACCGACTTGAAAGGTGCCGACTTCGAGAAGAAACTCGTATGGCGCACTCCGGAAGGCTTCAACGTGCAGCCTTTCTACCGTCGTGAAGACCTTAAAGGTCTGAAAACCACCACTTCCGCACCCGGGCAGTTCCCCTACGTGCGCGGCACGAAGACCAACAACGAGTGGGCTATCCGTCAGAACATCTGCGCGGGAACCAACGCTCGCAAAGCCAATGCCAAAGCCCTCGATGTACTCAACAAGGGTATCACCTCGCTGGGCTTCCGCTTGGACAAAGAGAAACTGAACTACCGCTTCATCAAGAACCTGCTTAACGGTATTCAGGCAGACGCTATCACGCTGAACTTCCAAGTATGCGCCTGCGCTGCTCCCGAGTTGGCAAGCATCCTCGTGCGCTACTACGGTCGCATGGGCTACAACCTGAAGAACATGAAGGGTAGCATCAACGTGGACCCCATCCGCAACATGCTGCTGAAAGGCAAGTTGCTCAGCCGCGAGCAGGTGAGCGAGAAGATTGCCGCCGTGGTGAAAGCAGCGAAGTCGCTCCCGGGCTACCGCGTGGTAGGGGTTAACTCCGTTATCCTGAACAACGCCGGCGCTTACTGCGCACAGGAGTTGGCTTACGCGCTCGCATGGGGTGCTGAATACATGACCATGCTCACCGAGGCAGGTGTGGCTAACTACAAGGCGGCGAACGCTATCCGCTTCAACATGGGTATCGGCGGCAACTACTTCATGGAGATTGCCAAGTTCCGCGCCGCTCGCATGCTATGGGCGAAGATTGTAGAGGCATACAAAGCACCGCTCTTCACCGCCGCACTCAAAGAGGCTGCGAAGATGAACGTCAGCGCCGAGACCAGCCGCTTCAACATGACCGTCTTCGACGCGTATGTCAACCTGCTCCGCTCGCAGACCGAGACTATGTCGGCGGCTATCGCAGGCGTGGACGAGATTGTCGTTACGCCGTTTGACGTAACCTACGAGCAGCCGACTGAGTTCGCAGAGCGTATCGCCCGCAACCAGCAACTCCTGCTTAAAGAGGAGGCACATTTCGACAAGGTGGTTGACCCCGCCGCAGGCTCGTTCTACTTGGAGAACCTGACTCACGCCATCGCCGAGGAGGCATGGAAGCAGTTCCTCGCTATCCAAGAGCAAGGCGGTATGTACGAGATGGTGGCTGCCGGAAAGGTGCAGCAGGCTATGCAGGAGAACCTCACCAAGCGGCTGGCAGACGTAGCAAAGCGTAAAGAGGTGCTGCTCGGCTCGAACCAGTATCCTAACTTCACCGAGAAAGCCGCTAAGAAAATCAAGGAGACCGCTTGCGGTTGCGGCTGTTGTGCTACGCAGCAAGGGCAGATTCCTGCGCTCCATATCGCGCGTGCAGCCGAGGAGTTCGAGGCTTTGCGTCTGGAGACCGAGGCAGCGAAGAAGCAACCCGTGGCATTCATGCTCACCATCGGCAACCTCGCTATGCGTATCGCGCGTGCACAGTTCTCGTGCAACTTCCTCGCGTGCGCGGGATATAAGGTAATAGACAACAACGGCTTCAAGACCGTAGCCGAGGGTATCAAGGCGGCTCGCAAGGCGAAGGCAGACATCATCGTGCTCTGCTCCAGCGACGACGAGTATGCAACGCTCGCACCCGAGGCATGGAAGACGCTGAAAGATGCCAAGGAACTCTTCATCGTTGCCGGCGCACCCGCTTGCTCCGAAGACCTGAAGGCGCTGGGTATCAACAACTTCATCAACGTCCGTTCCAACGTCCTCGAGACCCTGAAAACCTTTAACGCTCAACTCTTAAACAAATAAAAAGCGATGAAACCGAATTTCAAAGATATTGATATCAACAAGATTGCTTCTTCGCATGTAGAGGGAGCCAATGAAGCCAACTGGCAAACGCCGGAACTCATCGACGTGAAGCCTGTTTACACCAAGGAAGACCTGGAGGGAATGGAGCACCTCGACTACGTGTCGGGTATTCCGCCTTTCCTGCGTGGTCCGTATAGCGCGATGTACCCGCTGCGTCCGTGGACTATCCGCCAGTATGCCGGATTCTCCACCGCCCAAGAGTCCAACGCTTTCTATCGTCGTAACCTCGCTAGCGGTCAGAAAGGTCTGTCCGTGGCCTTCGACCTGCCCACCCACCGCGGTTACAATGCCGACAACATGCGCGTGGTGGGCGATGTGGGAAAAGCAGGTGTGTCCATCTGCTCGCTCGAGGATATGAAGGTGCTGTTCGCAGGTATTCCTTTGAACAAGATGTCCGTCTCCATGACGATGAATGGTGCCGTGCTGCCTATTCTTGCGTTCTATATCAACGCCGGTTTGGAGCAGGGCGCTAAACTCGAAGAGATGGCAGGTACTATCCAGAACGATATCCTCAAGGAGTTCATGGTGCGCAATACCTATATCTATCCGCCGAAGTTCTCCATGAAGATTATCGCTGACATCTTCGAGTACACTTCGCAGAACATGCCGAAGTTCAACTCTATCTCTATCTCCGGCTACCACATGCAGGAGGCAGGTGCTACCGCCGACATTGAGTTGGCATACACCCTCGCCGATGGTATGGAGTACCTGCGTGCAGGTATCAACGCCGGCATGGATGTGGACACTTTTGCGCCGCGTCTGTCCTTCTTCTGGGCGATCGGTATGAACCACTTCATGGAGATTGCGAAGATGCGTGCAGGTCGTATGCTGTGGGCGAAGATTGTGAAGTCCTTCGGTGCGAAGAACCCGAAGTCGATGGCGCTGCGTACCCACTGCCAGACCTCCGGTTGGTCGCTCACCGAGCAAGACCCGTTCAACAATGTCGGTCGTACCTGTATCGAGGCAATGGGCGCAGCACTCGGACATACCCAGTCGCTCCACACCAACGCCCTCGATGAGGCGATCGCACTGCCTACGGACTTCTCCGCGCGTATCGCTCGTAACACGCAGATTTACATCCAAGAAGAAACTAAGGTCTGCAAGGAGATTGACCCGTGGGGCGGCTCCTACTATGTAGAGGCATTGACCAAGGAAATCATGGATAAGGCGTGGGAGCATATTCAGGAAATCGAGAAACTCGGCGGTATGGCTGCCGCTATCGAGACTGGCATCCCCAAGATGCGTATCGAGGAAGCCGCTGCTCGCACACAAGCGCGCATCGACTCCGGCACGCAGAAGATTATCGGTGTGAACGAGTACCGTCTTGACCACGAAGACCCCATCGACATCCTCGAAATCGACAACACCGCCGTGCGCGAAGAGCAGGTGGCTCGCTTGAAAGAACTGCGTGCTAACCGCGATGAGGCTGCTGTGCAAGCCGCATTGGCAGAAATCACCGCTACCGTACAGGAGTGGGCGGACGGCAAGAAATGCAGCCACAACCTGCTTGACCTTGCTGTGAAAGCAGCAGGACTCCGCGCATCGTTGGGTGAGATTTCCGACGCTTGCGAGAAAGTGGTAGGACGTTATAAAGCAACTATTAGAACTATTTCAGGCGTGTACGCATCAGGAACTAAGAACGATGATTGGTTTGTCAAGGCACAAACCCTCACCGCAGAATTTGCAAAGAAAGAAGGTCGTCAGCCGCGTATTATGATTGCCAAGATGGGTCAGGACGGACACGACCGTGGTGCTAAAGTGGTAGCAACGGGCTACGCAGACTGTGGCTTCGATGTGGATATGGGACCCTTGTTCCAAACTCCCGCCGAGGCGGCTAAGCAGGCTGTAGAGAACGATGTGCATGTGTTGGGTGTCTCCTCGCTCGCTGCAGGACACAAGACCCTCGTGCCGCAGGTGATTGATGAACTGAAGAAACTCGGTCGCGAGGACATCATGGTGATTGCCGGTGGTGTCATCCCCGCACAGGACTACGACTTCCTCTACAAGGCAGGCGTAGCCGCCATATTCGGTCCGGGCTCCAACGTGGCGCAGTCTGCTTGCACCATTATGGAACTCCTGATGGCAGAGTAAAACCGCACGGAGGGGCTGTGATAAGATACCCCCTCCACAACGCTCTAATCGAAAAGAGGCTGTCTAACAAGTCAAGTTAGGCAGCCTCTTTTTTATCTTTCTTTCTTTTCATCGCCCGTCCATTTTTTCGCGTAGATGATACAAGCAAACTTACGTTACATAGGAACACAAAATGCAATTTCACTAAGGGTGGCACTTGCATATTTCAAGAAAATGCCGTATCTTTGCAAACGAAACGATATTATTGCACTTTATTCTACATAAAATTCTACATAAACGATGCAAATTGCTTTTACTACTCAACTGCCTGCAGAGGGCTTTCGGCGGCTGACGGAGGAAGTCGGTCGGTTTGTGCTTTATGCGCCTTTGGCGGAGGCGGAAGTGTTGGTTTCTACTTTTGACAAGCCTGTAACGCGGGAGATGATTGCGGGCATGCCGCGGCTGAGATTAGTGGCGAACTTCGGCGTGGGGTATAACAATATCGATTTGGAGGCATGTCGTGAGCGTGGTATTCGGGTAACGAACACCCCGCAGCCTGTGATAGAGCCGACGGCGGAGTTGGCGTTCGCACTGATGATAGGCATCGCAAGGCGGACTGCGGAGTTTGACCGTCGGCTGCGAGCAGGGACGGCAGAGCCGTTTGGGGTGATGAACAACCTGAGCCACTCGCTGTATGGTAAGACACTGGGAATCATAGGGATGGGTCGCATCGGGCAGTCGCTGGCACGACGGGCGTTGGCGAGCGGGATGCGGGTGGTTTATCACAACAGGCATCGGCTTTCGGAGGATATTGAGAGGCGGTATGAAGCGGAGTATATAGGCATGGATGAACTGCTGCAAACGGCTGATTATGTGTCGCTTAACCTACCTTACACCGCCGACGTACACCACTTGATAAGCACTCGCGAGTTGCAGATGATGAAGCCTACTGCCTACCTTATCAACACGGCGCGGGGGGGGCATGTGGATGAGGCGGCGCTGGTGGAGGCGTTGCGCAAAGGGGAGATTGCGGGGGCAGCGATGGATGTGTTTGAGCATGAGCCGGCGATTACGCCTGCGTTGCTGGAGATGGATAACGTGCTGGTCTCGCCACACACGGGGACAGGGACGTGGGAAGGCAGGCTGGATATGTGCGAGAATGTGTGCGACAACATCTTGGCATTTGCCGCAGGAGAGATTGAGAAGATGGATATCGTCGTATGAGCAATAGAACAGTGATTGTTTGATGAATAACAAAAAGCAAGAGCATCTCAACTTTTGTTATCATTTTGATAGTGTGTATTGAAGTTGTAAGGTCGGCTTAAAGACGGCTTATCGTCCGCTCAAAATCCGCTTAACATACCGAATAGCATATTGGTAGGCAGATTGGCAGATTGGCTATCGTTTAGAAACTTGTTCTTGTTTTGAAGATAGAGGGTAATTGGTGCTTTTTTTTGCACCAATTACTTTTTTTGCGGCAAAAATTTGGAAATCGCGAAAAAATGTAGTATCTTTGCATGCGAATTAGTTCATATAGAAATCGTTACTCAAAATCAGTATATTTATGGATATCACCGCCCGCTTTTTGAAGTATGTGTCGTTTTGCACGACTTCAGATGAAGAAACCAACATGACGCCCTCTACCCCCGGGCAGATGGAGTTTGCACAGTACCTCCGCGAAGAACTGAAAACCATCGGATTGCAGGAGGTGGAGTTAGACGACAACGGCTATATCATGGCGACCCTGCCTGCCAATACGGAGGGCAAGCCCACCATCGGCTTCATCGCCCACATGGACACCGCGCCCGACGCCAGCGGCAAGCATATCCAGCCGCGGATTGTGAAAGCATACGATGGGAACGACATCGTGCTCAACGAGACGGAGAACATCGTGCTCGAAGTGGCGAAATATCCTGAAATACAGCACTATACGGGGCAAGACATCATCGTAACCAACGGCAAGACTCTGCTCGGTGCGGACGACAAAGCCGGTATCGCGGAGATAGTATCCGCCTGCGAGTACCTCATTCAGCACCCCGAAATCAAGCACGGCAAGATTCGCGTGGGCTTCACGCCCGACGAGGAGATTGGGCAGGGCGCAGACCACTTCGATGTGGCGAAGTTCGGGTGCGACTTTGCTTACACGATGGACGGCGGAGCGGTCGGAGAGTTGGAGTTTGAGAACTTCAATGCCGCGAGCGCGAAGATACATATCCACGGCGTGAACGTCCACCCGGGCTACGGCTACCACAAGATGATTAACTCCATGCGTATCGGCTACCAACTGGCGGTGATGCTGCCGCGCTGGGAGACGCCCGAGCACACGCAGGGCTACGAGGGATTCTACCACCTCGTTGGCATGAACGGAACGGTGGAAGAGACCACGCTCAGTTATATCATCCGCGACCACGACCGCCATCGCTTCGAGAGCCGCAAACGCGAGATGGAGCACCTTGTGCGGAAAGTCAACCGTGAGTACGGCGAGGGCACCGCGGAGATAGAGATACGCGACCAATACTACAACATGCGCGAGAAAGTGGAGCCCGTGATGCACATCGTTACGCTGGTAGAAGAAGCGATGAAAGAGGTGGGTATCACACCAAAAGTGCAGCCCATCCGCGGGGGTACCGACGGCGCAAGACTGTCGTTCGAGGGGCTTCCCTGCCCGAACATCTTCGCCGGCGGCGAGAACTTCCACAGCCGCTACGAATACCTCCCCATCCCCTCCATGGAGAAAGCCATGCAGGTGATACTCAAGATTGTAGAGAAAGCATAAAGGGATTTACGATTTATGCAATATAGATATTCAGGACATAGCGGGTTGCAGTTGCCGGTGCTTTCCTTAGGACTTTGGCATAACTTCGGCAGCGTGGATAGGCACGAGAATGCGCGGGCAATCCTGTTGCGGGCATTCGACCAAGGCATCACGCATTTTGACCTTGCCAACAACTACGGTCCCGTGCCCGGCAGCGCGGAACGCACGTTCGGTCGCGTCTTGCACGAAGACCTTGCCACCCACCGTGATGAGATGATTATCTCCTCCAAGGCGGGCTACCTGATGTGGGACGGTCCCTATGGCGATGGCGGGTCGCGCAAGTACCTGATAGCGTCGTGCGACCAGAGCCTGCGGCGCACGGGGCTGGACTATTTCGACATCTTCTACTCCCATCGCTACGACCCGCATACGCCCATCGAGGAGACGATGCAGGCGCTCGTTGACATCGTGCGTAGCGGCAAAGCCCTCTATGCCGGCATCAGCAACTACCCCGCCGACAAGCAGGTGGAGTGCTACCGATACCTATCCGAAGCGCATGTCCCCTGCGTGCTGAGCCAGTACAAAGCAAACATGCTCGTCACGGAGACGCTGGAGCAGAACCTGCCGTTGGCGCAACAGCACGGGTCAGGTTTTATCTGCTACTCGCCCTTGGCGCAGGGAGTCTTGACCGACCGCTACCTGAACGGTATCCCCGAAGGCAGCCGCGCTGCGCGGCCCGAAGGCTACTTGAAGCGCGAACAAATAACCGATGAACTGATGGCTCGTGTGCGCCAACTCAATGCCGAAGCAGAAGCACAAGGGCTCTCCTTGGCGCAGTACGCACTACGCTATCTGCTTGAACAAGAAGGCGTTACAAGCGTCATCATCGGCGCCAGCAGCGTAGAGCAACTGAACAAAAACTTGCAAACAATTAGTAATCTATAAAAACATGAAAGAGACTCCGTACACCGCGACCCATATTGCGTTGGGCGCAAAGATGGCAGACTTTGCCGGTTTTAACATGCCTATCCAATACCCCACGGGTATCAACCAAGAGCACATGATTGTCCGCAACGGCGTGGGCGTGTTCGATGTGAGCCACATGGGTGAGTTCTGGGTGAAAGGCGAGAAGGCACTCGATTTCTTGCAGTACATCACCACCAACGATGTCAGCAAACTGGACGCAGGCAAGGCACAATACACCTGCATGCCCAACGGCAAAGGCGGTATCGTGGACGACCTGATTATCTACAAATACTCCACCACGAAGTACCTGATGGTGGTCAATGCAGGCAACATCGATAAAGACTGGGCATGGGTGAACGAGCACAACACTTTCGGTGTGAGCCTCGAGAACGCTTCCGACCGCTATGCGCAACTCGCCGTGCAGGGTCCGAAAGCCACCGAGATGCTGCAACTGCTCACCGATGCAGACTTGAGTGCTATTCCTTATTATAGTTTCCGCGAATGGTCTTTTGCAGGCGTGCAAGGTGTTATTCTGAGCAATACGGGCTACACCGGCGCAGGCGGTTTTGAGTTGTATTTCCCGAAAGAGTATGCTGAGCAGATTTGGAATGCCCTCTTCGAGGTCGGCAAAGACTTCGGGCTGGCACCTATCGGCTTGGGCGCACGCGACAGCCTCCGTTTGGAGAAATGGTACTGCCTCTACGGACATGACATCGACGACACCACCTCGCCCCTCGAAGCCGGGCTCGGATGGATTACCAAGTTCGATGCCAAAGACTTCATCGACAAGGAGTTCCTGCTCCGTCAGAAAGCCGAAGGCGTGCAACGCAAGTTGGTGCACTTCGAGTGTCAAGAGCGCGCTATCCCGCGCAACGGCTACGAGATTTGCGACGCTGAGGGCAACACCATCGGCAACGTAACGAGCGGTATCATGCTCCCGAACACCAAGGTTGGTATCGGCATGGGCTACGTGAAGACCGCTTTTGCGAAGAAAGAGACCATCATCTACATCAAGATTCGCGAGAAACTCATCCCCGCGAAGATTGTGTAAGGAATTATCCGCCTTTGCTGCCCACGTGGCAGCAAAGGTCTATGGGGCATTAGCTCATCCGGTAGAGCGCAACGTTCGCAATGTTGAGGTGGTCGGTTCTTAGCCACAAGGGCACGATTATTTCGAGTCCGATATGCTCCACAATTTAAGATGGTTATGGAAAAAAAGCGCAATGTAGCATTGGTACTGGGTTCCGGCGGGGCGCGAGGGTTGGCGCACATCGGGGCTATCGAAGAGTTGGAAGCACGCGGATACCAAATCACAAGTATCGCGGGTTGCTCCATGGGGGCAATGATAGCCGGCATGTACGCCGCGGGGCAGTTGCAGGACGCGAAGGAGTGGTTCCTGCGGGTGGACCAGCAGGTGATACTGAAGATGGTGGACCTGTCTCTCTCGCTCAACTCGTTGGTGAAAGGCGAGCGGGTGATTCGCGAGTTGGAGAAAGTGGTGCCCGACCAACTGATACAATGCCTAAACATCCCCTGCGCCATCGTGGCGGCAGACCTGATTTCGGCGGACGAGGTGGTGTTCCGCTCGGGGAGCCTGTTCAGCGCCATCCGCGCATCTATGAGCATTCCGCTCTTCTTCCAACCCGTTCAGCGCGGGCATCGGCTGCTCATTGACGGCGGCACGCTCAACCCCCTGCCGCTCAACCGCGTGAAGCGAACCAAAGGGGATTTGCTTGTGGCGATGAACATCTCGGGCAAAGACCGTTTGCAAATCAAGAAGCCGGAGCCATCTTATTTCGCCAAGGCTGCCGAACTGATAGAGCAGCGCGGCATTCAACTCTCGCCCACCCTGCTCAACTTGAAGAAACGCATTGCGCAGAAAGAGGAAGAACGGCAGGAGAATCAAGACCTGCGCGGAATGGTCAACTATTTCTCGCTGGCAGACCGCATGTCGGACATGCAGATACAACAGAACACCCATCTGCTGCTGCAACTCCTGCCACCCGACATTCTCGCCACCATGCCCCAATACGCCTACTCCACTTTCGACTTCGACCGCGCCGAGGAAATCATTGAACAAGGCAGACTTTTGATGCGCGAAGCCATCGACCGTTATGAAAATTAGTTTTTGATTACTATTATACCGAACTCCCGTGATTGGTGAAATCAAACACACTTGGAGAGGTGTGATTATGGGGATGTGGCGTATTGCCGCACCCCCATAATAGTATGAAAACTAGTCATAGATATGCTGAAAAGCATAAAAAACGCATACAAAATGAAAAATTTTCTTGCATATATCCTAAAAAAGTAGTATCTTTGCACGCAATAAAACGGAAAAACGCTTTTTAGTGCATTTTCGGAAGGCAATTGGTATTAGTTTGAAAAAGATATGGCAAACAAAAAAAAGGAAGAAACATACGCAAAACTATGGGAGTTGAATCCTATCTGGGACGTATTAACCGCCGAAGAGAAGTTGTTGGTCAGCGATGAAGTGCAGGTGATGCGCTATAAGAAGAATGCGGTTATTCATGCGGAAGGCGATGCCGCCACAGATGTATGGACATTGATTGAAGGAAAAGTGCGTATCTACAAGGAAGGCGTTGGTCAACGCGCCCAAATCATCCGTCTGCTAAAGCCTTATGATTTCTTCGGTTTCCGTGCTGCTATTGCCGGTGATGTATATACCTCTAATGCGAGTGCCATAGAATCGTCGGTGGCATACAAACTAAATGCCAAAACTTTTATAACACTTCTTCACCAAAACCATGAGTTTTGCTTTCAAATGATGATGGCACTCGCGAAAGACCTTGCTGTAGCCGAGTTGCAAACAATCAATCTCACCCAAAAACATATCCGTGGACGCTTAGCAGAGTCGTTACTCACCATCAAGAAAAACTACGGGTTAGACGAAGACGGTTGCACGCTTGCAATGTATATGAGCCGTGAAGATCTTGCCAATATGAGCAATATGACAACCAGCAACGCCATTCGTACCCTATCGCAGTTTGCACAAGAAGGGTTAGTATCGGTAGATGGAAGAAAGATAAAACTGCTCAACGAAGAGGAGATAAAACATATCAGTCGTTTAGGATAGCCACATTGAAATAGTCAAGCAGTCTGATAAAAACTAATTGTCAGACTGCTTTTTGTCTTATCACACCTTATTGATATTTTAGCCGTCATTTTTGGTATTAGCAACTAAAAAGAGTTGATAAAAAAAGAAAAATGCAGAAAATTACGATATTTTATTTATTTTATTTGGTTATTTCAAAAATTATGCGTACTTTTGCACCCGATTTAAAAAATCAATCGGGTGCTTTTTATTTTTAAGCATATACTATTTGAGTATTTGAAAATTTACTATTTGACAATTAGCAGGCGGGGACGCCTGCGTACCCGGAAAACCACTACCCACCCCACTGACCACTAACAACTGACCACTAACAACTAAATAATATATGAGTAACATTCGTTTTGAGGCTTTGAAGACCGCATGGGGTCATGAGCCGATGCAGGTACATCCCACGGGTTGCCGTGCCAGCGTGCTGTTCGCAGAGAAAGTGTTCACGCGCGAGAAGATGAAGGAGTATATCGCCAGCAACGTGCTGGAGCAACTCTTCGACCTGATGGACAACGAGAAGACGCTGACGCGCGACATCGCCAACAGCGTGGCTATCGGCATGAAGAAATGGGCGATGGAGCAGGGCGCAACCCACTACACCCACTGGTTCCAACCGCTGACCGGCGGCACGGCAGAGAAGCACGATGCCTTCCTTGACTTTGGCGACGACGGCGCGCCGATGGAGAAGTTCTCCGGCTCGGTGCTCTATCAGCAGGAACCTGACGCCAGTTCGTTCCCCTCGGGCGGCTTGCGCAACACCTTTGAAGCACGCGGCTACTCGGCATGGGACCCCTCGTCGCCCGCGTTCGTGATTGGCGACCGCCTCTGTATCCCGACTATCTTCGTGGCATTCACGGGCGAGGCGTTGGACTACAAGACCCCGCTCCTGCGCTCCATCACCGCGGTGAACAAGGCAGCGGTGGCGGTAGCCAACTACTTCGACAAGAACGTGAAGCGCGTGTATAGTTACTTGGGCTGGGAGCAGGAGTATTTCTTAGTGGATGAGGCGCTGTTCGCCGCGCGCCCCGACCTCGTGATGACCGGTCGCACGCTCATCGGCCACTACTCGAGCAAGAGCCAGCAGTTGGATGACCACTATTTCGGTATCATCCCCGAGCGCGTGCTGGAGTTCATGAAGGAGTTGGAGATAGAGTCGCAGCGGTTGGGTATCCCCGTGAAGACGCGCCACAACGAGGTGGCTCCCAACCAGTTTGAGTTGGCGCCGATATACGAAGAGTGCAACCTCGGTTCCGACCACAACCAATTGGTGATGTCGCTCATGGAGCAGGTGGCTCGCCGGCATCACTTCCGTGTGTTGCTCCACGAGAAGCCCTTCGGCGGCGTGAACGGCAGCGGCAAGCACTGCAACTGGTCGCTCGGCACCAATACGGGCGTGAACCTCTTGGCACCGGGCAAGAATCCCTACCAGAACTTGGAGTTCGTTACGTTCCTTGTGAATGTGCTGATGGCTGTGCAGCGCCATAACGGTTTGCTCAAAGCCTCGATTATCTCTGCCACGAATGCGCACCGCTTGGGCGCCAACGAAGCACCTCCTGCTATCATCTCCGTCTTCCTCGGCTCGCAACTGACCGAGGCACTGAACGAGATTGAGAATGCCGATTTGGATAAGGGTATCATCATCAACGCGAAGAAAGAGATGAAGCTCGGTGTGGGCACCATCCCCGAGATTCTGCTGGATAACACCGACCGCAACCGCACTTCGCCCTTCGCCTTCACAGGCAACCGTTTTGAGTTCCGCGCCGTGGGTTCGAGTGCGAACTGTGCAGCCGCCATGCTGGCGCTGAACGCAGCGGTGGCAGAGCAACTCAACGACTTCCGCGCCGAGGTGGACGCGCTGATTGCAGCAGGCGAAGCCAAGGAGCGCGCACTCTTTAAGGTGATCAAGAAATGCCTGAACGCTTGCCGCGCAATACGTTTCGACGGCAACGGCTATTCCGATGAATGGAAAGAGGAGGCGAAGAAACGCGGGCTGGACTGCGAGACCAGCGCCCCGAAGATGATTGACAGTTATTTGTCGGATGCCTCGGTGAAGATGTTCGGCGCAACGAAGGTGCTGAGCAAGGCGGAGTTGCTGTCGCGCTGCGAGGTGAAATGGGAGAACTACTCGATGAAGTTGCAGATAGAGAGCCGCGTGCTGGGCGACTTGGTGATTAACCACGTGCTGCCCGCTGCCAAACGCTATCAGACGATGTTGCTGGAGAACGTGCTGCACGTGAAGCAGGTGTTCCCCGAGGCAGAGGTGGCGTCGCTCAACGAGCAGGACTATATCATCATCCGCCGCATAGAAGACCACGCGAGCGCTATCATCGCGGGCGTGGAGCAGATGAACAAACTGCGTGCGAAAGCCAACCATATTGATAATCAGCGCGAGCGCGCCATCACTTTCCACGACGAGGTAGTGCCACTGATGGAGGACATCCGCAAACATGTGGACGACTTGGAGATGGTGGTGGACGATGAACTCTGGACCCTACCCAAGTACCGCGAGATGTTGTTCATCCACTAATTCTAAGGAATAAAATTTTAAGGTATATAAAGATTGTTGTTGTTTTGAAGCAAGAGGCTGCTTGACGTATGTCGGGCAGCTTTTTGTTTTGGTATGAATATGGAAGAGTATCAACCATGTATAGACACAGCATAAACCTGTGGCGTGCCACAAAAAAATGCTGTAAACCTCTTTTTATCACCATCACTCTTGCACAATTCAGAAAAAAGCAGTATCTTTGCCCGCGAAACTGAGTAATCGGTTTCGTGTGATCTTTCCTGTTTGTCCGGTTTACGCCCCTATTTATCCCGATGTGTCGGGAACCAATCGGGGCGAAAAGGATGACAAACAGGGTACATATTGATAAAAGCGTTTATTGTGCTTTGCGTTTGATTAGCAGAAAAACTTCGCAACTTTTTCTATCATTACACTTCAAAACAAAGTGAGCAATAGATGCTTACCGGTATGGCGATTGCCATATCGCACCTGATATTATAGGTGCGTTATATCGCCATATCCGCGTAGGCCTCTTGTTGTTTATTTAAGTGTAAAGGTAATGCGAAGGCCTCTGTTAATGAATAAGCGACAGAGGTCTGCGCTTTTTGTATATGTATGTGCTGTGATGTGCTTGACATCTCAAAAAGCGACCCTTCAGCCGTCAATCTCGAAAACGACTCGAAAACGACACGAAAACGACACGAAGAAAAAAGCAGAGAATGAGCGGAGAAAAAGCAGAGAATGAGCAGAGACAAAGTGCTCTCAAGGAGGTGCGCTCGGAAGTTTATCCCGTGTTCGGGAGCCGCACCAAAGAGAAAAAAACTGGAGGCGCCCCGACTCATCGGGACGGACAGTTTGGAACAAACTGCTTGTATAAGCAATGCCTGTCCGGGTGCGCAGGCGTCCCCGCCTGCTAAAAGAAATCTATAAAACCTATAACCCCTATAGCAACTATAACCCCCATACCAACTACCCCCCCCCGCAAAAATGAACCAAAAAGAACTTTGCACACTTCCATAAAAACCACTACCTTTGCCAGCCAAAGAACAATCATAACCAAACGGAGCAAGCCGAAAAGCCATAAGTGAGTAGGCAATATCATCAAAAACATACGTTTATGAGTCTATTAAGAAATGTTGGAGTTGGCGTAGAAGTCGCCAGAGTAAAACAAATCAATGACTTAATCGGAGATTTGCTGTTTCCGCCGCCGTCGGTACACAGCGACGCCCAGCAATCCGAATGGGAGAACTACACCGGTTTCAAGGCAACCGACCGCGCTATCCGCGGTTCTTTCCGTTGTCCGCTACAATGCGGAGGACCGCTTACATGGGACATCATCTTCACCCGATTGGTGATTATCGACTCCCTTTGGTCCACCACCACGCGGATGGGTTTCTTTGTCAAAGAGAATGTTGCCACAGCCCTTTGGAACGCCTGCCTTGACAGCAATGGCGTGCATACCGATGCGGCTTTGACTGCCAAAGCCGATGAGTATGTGCAATGGACTATCGGTAAAGGAGCCAAAACCCAAGGAGCAGCAGAGGTAGAGGACTTGTTTGCACAAAAATATCCCTGCTATGTGTACTCCAATCAGAACATCACGGGTAAGCACCAGTGGTCTCTGCTCTCCAAGTACCTGCATTTCTTGGTTGAGACGCAGATGCCGCAAAATACCATCGGCTTCCCTATCTACGACAATATAGTCGCCAAGATATTACCCAAAGTATTCGATTATGCACTATTAAAACGCAGCAAATGCCAATCTATCAAGGATTACACCAACAGCCTGCACGTTCTTATCCATCACATCCAAACCACGCATCCTGTTTGGGATACGCAAATCGGAATGACCCCTTACCATATCATTGACCGTTTTTTATGGACATTAGGCAAAGTGCGTCGGGTAACCATCAAGAATGAACCCCTTACAACCTTGTCCTATCTCGTTTCGCAAATAGAGTTCAAGACGATGGTAACTTCCGGCAAGTTAAGTCCACAACTTCAACCGTGGGCTGCTTTTCTGCAAAATAATTATACATATTTCAAATAACCAACAAAATATAAATAGTATGAAACGCTTATCAATTCTTTTGCTGTCGGCACTCTGCACCGCAGTAACCACCTTCGCCTACGATTTTAAGTCCGGCGACTTGTACTACAACATCATAAGTAAAAACACCTTGGAAGTAACCTATCAAGAAGAATGGAGTAGCACCAACTACCAAGATCTCACCACCGCCACCATCCCCGCAACCGTTACCTACGATGGCACTACCTATTCCGTAACCAGCATTGGATACGAGGCGTTCTATCGTTGCTCCTCCCTCACTTCCATCACCATCCCCAACTCCGTAACGAGCATTGGAGAAGAGGCGTTCCGTTACTGCTCCTCCCTTACCGCTATCAATATTCCCAACTCCGTAACAAGCATCGGAGGTGCTGCGTTTGGTGGTTGCTCCTCTCTAAGCTCCATCACCATACCGAACTCAGTAATTGGAGAATTGGTCAATATTGATATTGATATTGCTGTTGATAGTCTAAATCCAAATTCGGTATATTTTGTGAATACGGAGGGCTGGTCAGATATCTATGTGCATGCTTGGGGTGGTACAAAAGAAGGAACGACATGGCCCGGAGAAATAGCCACAAAAGCCGATTTTACCTACCAAGGATATGATGTCTATTATTTCACCGCCTCCCCGGGAGATTATGCATCTTGTATTTTTAACAATGGTGGTATGGGAATAGGCAATCAAACAGAGGATTTAATATGGAAAGGAGGGCAAATCTACTGCAATGGAGAATGGCATACTGTTCATACAGGTCTCCATTATGAGAAGGCAATAGGAGTAGGCGCATTCAGCGGTTGCACCTCCCTTCGCGACATCACATGTCTTGCTGTTACCCCGCCCACTTGCGGAAGTAACGCATTTGATAATGTTCCCGACGAAGCCACCCTTTGGTGCCCCTGCGAAAGCAAAGAGACATACCAATCCGCAGACGGTTGGAGTCGATTCAACGACATTCGCCCATCTAACTTCCCGCAAACAACCCTCTTGAGCGATTCTGAAAGTGGGCGTGCCCATATAGATGAATGGATATGCGAACCGCAGTCCGTGGTTATCTCTGCTACACCCTATGAGGGTTATGCTTTCACCCATTGGAGCGACGGTAATACCGACAACCCGCGTATTGTCCGCCTCACGCAAGACACTACCCTCACCGCCGAGTTCGGTTTGGCTTACTCCGGCATGTGCGGCGACAACCTCTACTGGGAGTACAAAAACAAAAAACTTAGTATCACCGGCAGCGGCGAAATGTACGATGGCACACCGTGGTGGCTTTTGTGCGATAGCATCTATTCTGTTTCTCTGCCTAACGGCATAACAAGCATTGGTAATAGAACTTTCTCCGATTGCTACAACCTCGTCTCAATCACCATTCCCAACACCGTAACATACATTGGCAGCAGAGCTTTCGCGGATTGCATCGCCCTTACCTCCATCACGCTTCCCAATTCCTTAACAAGCATTGCATATAGAACATTCTCGGGTTGTACATCCCTCGCGTCCGTAATCATCCCAAGCTCCGTAACAATGATTGAGGAATACGCTTTCGAGGATTGTACATCCCTTTTGTCCGTAATTATCCCTAACTCCGTAACAAGCATTGGATACGCTACGTTTAGCAACTGCACTTCTCTTCCCTCCATCACTCTCCCAAATTCCATAACAAGCATTGAAAGCAGCACATTCTCGGGTTGTACATCCCTCGCGTCCGTAATCATCCCGAGCTCTGTAACAATGATTGAGGAATACGCTTTCGAAGAATGTCGCAAACTGCGGGATATCTATTGCTATACCGCCACACCTCCCACAGCGCAGACCAATTCGTTTGCCAACTATAACGTCTATGTGCATGTACCTTGCGCCTCGCTGGATGCGTATGATATGGACGCGGTGTTCGGTTCATTCAAGTACGTAGAGTGCATCGGCTCGGAGGATGCGGATATCACGGATAAAACGGTTACCATTGTCCCCGGCAATGCAGATGCCACCTTCACATGGCCTATTACGGACGGCGCAGAGACCTACACGCTGGTCATCACCAAAGACGGCGTAACCTTCTGCACACTTGTCTTCAACAAACAAGGTCAGTTGGTCAGCATCGCCTTCAAGCCGGCACGGCAGAATGCCCCCGCATCGGAGGGAACAACGCCCGCTAACTACGCCGAGCAAACCGCCAACGGCTTTCGCTTCACGGTTACTAATTTGAGTGAAGGCACTGCCTACGCTTACACGCTCACCGTCCGCGATGCCCCTAACAGCATCTTGGCGACCTATACGGGCGAGTTCACCACCCAAAGCGACATACCGATGGGCATCCCAGAATCAGCAGGCGATAACACCCCCGCAGGGCAAGCCGAGAAAATCTTCCAAAACGGTCAAGTCCTCATCCTCCGCAACGGCGAGACCTACGACATGATGGGACAACGACTGTAAGTTGTCCGGTGTACGCAGGCGTCCCCGCCTGCTAAAGCTTAAATCAAGTTCCATCAAGAGGCTGTCTAACAAATTAGGTTTAGGCAGCCTCCTGTGTCTTCTATGGTGCGGTTACCTATTTCGCAAGCTAACACGCGGACATCAACTAAATAACATGGAGCTGAAATAAGCAGACTATCTCAGCAGTCGAAGACTGATTTCAAGCAGGCGGGGACGCCTGCGCACTCGGACATGTTACTATCTCATCAGTCGAAGACTAATTTAGTTTTTGGTAATGAATTAATGGTTAATTACATGATAATTACATGTTAAAGAAAATCGAAGTCTCCTTTCAAGGGAGATTTAGAGGGTCGTTTTGGGAATTTTTTTTTGAAATAAAAGAACAATCGTTGTTTCAAGTTTCAAGCAGGCGGGGACGCCTGCGCACCCGGACAGTCGCCTGCGTACAGAAAAAACAAAGGTGCGGCCGTGAGACCGCACCTCCTTAGTACTTGTAAGTCTTTATTACAGGATTCCTTGCTCGAGCATGGCTTGAGCGACCTTCATGAAGCCTGCGATGTTCGCACCCTTCACGTAGTCGATGGTGCCGTCGGGTTGGGTACCGAACTTCACGCACTGCTCGTGGATGGACTGCATGATATGGTGCAGACGCTCGTCCACCTCTTTGGCTGTCCAACTCAGGTGCTCTGCGTTCTGCGTCATCTCCAGACCGGAGGTGGCTACACCGCCGGCATTGACAGCCTTACCCGGTGCGAAGAGCACGCCGTTGTGCTGGAAGAAATGGATAGCACCCGGCTGGCAACCCATGTTGCTGACCTCGCAGCAGCACCAGCAGCCGTTGGCTTTCAGTTCCTTGGCATCCTCTTCCGACAACTCGTTCTGGAAGGCGCAGGGCAGCGCGATGTCGCATGGGATAGACCATGCTTTCTTGCCTGCTGTGAACTGTGCCTGCTCGGGGAACTTGGTCGCCATGTCCTCCACGCGATTGCGGTTGGAAGCACGCATAACCAACATATAATCAATCATTTCCTTGGTGATACCAGCCGGGATATGGCATACGCCGTCAGGACCCGAGATAGCCACTACCTTCGCGCCCAACTCGGTTGCCTTGATGGCTGCGCCCCATGCCACGTTGCCGAAGCCGGAGATAGCCACCGTCTTGCCCTCGATGGTCTTGCCCGCTTGGTGGAGGAGGTGTTGCGTGAAATAGAGTGCACCGAAGCCCGTTGCCTCGGGACGGAGGATAGAGCCGCCCCATGTCATGCCCTTGCCGGTGAGCACACCCGTGTGGTACTCGCGCGCCAGTTTCTGATACATACCGTTCAGGAAGCCAATCTCTCTGCCGCCCACGCCCACGTCGCCTGCGGGAACATCGGTATCCACGCCGATATTGTGCCACAACTCCAGCATGAAGGCTTGGCAGAAACGCATAATCTCCGCGTCGGACTTGCCCACGGGGTCGAAGTCAGAGCCGCCCTTAGCGCCGCCCATCGGCAGCGTGGTCAGTGCGTTCTTGAAGGTCTGCTCAAAGCCCAAGAACTTCAGCATAGAGGGGTTAACCGCCTTATGGAAGCGCAAACCGCCTTTGTACGGACCGATAGCCGAGTTGAACTGAACACGATAACCGAGGTTGGTCTGCACCTGCCCTTGGTCGTCAATCCAAGTAACGCGGAAGGTGAAGATACGGTCGGGTTCCACCATACGCTCCACAATCTTTGCTTGCTCAAACTCGGGGTGCTGATTGTACACTTCCTCGATAGATTCGAGCACTTCTTGCACCGCTTGCAGGTACTCCGCCTCGCCCGGGTGCTTTGCAGCCAACTGCTGCATAATGGTTTGCACTTTCATGGTTTTAGTGTTTTATGTTGTTTACTAAATAACGTCTAATTGTTGTTTTCTTCTTTTAACATATAATTATCATATAATTCCTCGTATAATTTTGCAGAGCAGCCACAATGAATAATTAATGGTTAATTATACGATAATTATATGTTAAAAGTAATACGACACGGTCATTAATGTACCTGACATTTTGTTACTAAATCTGGCGCAAAGTTACTGCTTTTTTTTGAGATACACAAGAAAAGTAGTGCCTTTTTTAGATGTTTGATAACATATTTTTCCGCCAGAGCCTTCCACAATGTTCTTCGAGATAGCGAGTCCGAGCCCCATGCCGGTGTTCTTGGTGGTGAAGTTAGGTCGGAAGACACGGTCTTGTATCTCCTCGGGAATGCCCGGTCCGTTGTCCGACACCTTTATCAAGATATACTCGCCCTCGACCGTCATCATCACGATGATATCCGCGTCCGCCTGCCCTTCTAAGGCTTGCAGCGCATTGCGAATAAGGTTTGTAAATACTTGCGCTATCTGTTCGCTATCCGCCCACACCAACACACCATGGTCGGGTCCCACGTAGCGGATGGGCACACCTTTGTCGTTGTTGCGCTGCAAGGTGATGACATTGCTCAGTTTCTGCGCCACATCCACCTCCGAGGTTACCACCTCCGGCTGCTTGGCAAAGGTGGAGAACGACATGGCGATATGCGAGAGGTTGTCTATCTGCTCAATGAGCATGCTGGTCGCCTTCGCGAAGTAGGCATCGTATTTCTCTTTCTCCGGCGAGGCGGGCACGTCCTCTTGGCTCTTCGTGTGCAGGCGTTGCAGTTGCTGGATAGTCAGTTTCATGGGCGTGAGCGGGTTGTTTATCTCGTGCGCAATCTGCCTTGCCATGGTGCGCCATGCCCCTTCGCGTTCGGCTTTGGCGAGCCGCTCCGCCGACGCCTCCACTTGGTCCACCAGCGCGTTGTACTGCTCCACCAGCGCGCCCACCTCGTCGTGGTGGGTATATTCGATGTGGTTATCGGGGCTGCCGATACGGAAATGCCGCATCTTCTGCGCCATGAGCGCGATGGAGGCGGTCATGCTGCGAGCCGCCCAGTAGGAGGCGAGCAAGGCAAGGATGACCACCAGCAGGTAAGGCGGCAACAGACGGGCAAGGAAAGCATCCGTCTCACGCATCAGTTCCAAGCCCGACACGAAGAACGGCACGGCGATATAGCCTATCTGCACCATCGCTCCGTTGTAGAAAGGCGTGTAGGCGCACAGGTAGCGGATGTCGCCTATCCGCTCATATTGCACCATCGTGTGCTCCTCCGAGAAGAAGGGCTTGGGGGCTATGCGCGTGGAGAGTATGCCGTTGCTGAACAGCCCGGGCGTCGAAGAGCCCACCAGCCGACCCGTGTTGTCGTACACAAGGATGTCTGAGCCGGCGGAGTAACTGAGGTCGCGAAGGTCGATGTTCAGTCCCGACTGGTTGGCGGGAGAGAGCGACATATCCCAGTAGTAGAGGTTCTGCAGATAGACTTGGATGAAGTGGCACTTGGTCTGCAACTCCTCCTGTTGCCGCTGCTCGTAGTTGATACGCAGGTAGCGGATAGAGAGCAGGAAGACATAGACAAAGCACGCAAGCACGCACGACATAATCACGTACATGAACCGTGTGCGCAGACGCATGTTCTTGAAGCCCCGATAGCGCACCAACCCCACGATACCCCATATCAGCATGAGGATGATGAGCAGCACACATATTAAGTAGTACGCGCGCACGCGCATAGCGTTCGCACGCATGGCAGACATATCATCTTCGTCTTCAAACAGGTCTTGAAACGAGAACGACTGCCCTGCGAAATTGTTGGCGGGGTCGTCGTATTCGTCCGCCTCCCGCGCGGGCACAAGGCTGAAGAGGAAACGCCCGTCGTTGGACAGAATCGGTATGCCGTCGTCCGTACGACGGCGTAGGATGTCCCACTTGTTGGAGCAGTCAAACGGTTCGCGATAGGGATTGCGGAACTGCGGGCTGTCCACGTTGTAGGCATACTTTATCGGTATGAGAATCAGCACGTTGTATATGCCTGCTCGCGTCCAGCGACCCACGGCGTGGGCGTTGTGGAAACGGTAGTAATCCCACTGGTCGTAATGCTGGAGCAGTATCTCGTCGGAGGCTATCCAGTTGTCCGACCAATAGACGATACGGCGCGAGTCGAAGATATAGTACATCAGGCTGTTCTCCTCCTCTATCAGCACCTGCAGCGAGTCGATGTCGGGCTCGCCGGTCAGGTAGCGCGCCAACTCCTCCGCCTGCTCCTCTGCCCTACTCTCTTGCTCTAATAAAGTCTCTTGCAACCGCTTGGCATCACGCTTCTGCGAGTGGCACCCCGCCAAGCAGACCGCCACTAAGCAACAAAGCAATATGTGTGAGATGCGATGCATATACGTTGTTTAGATAAAGGACTTATAACCTTTGTCTATGAGTTTTCAGAGTCAATACTATTTAGTCTTTAATCCTGTGTCCTTATTCCTTCATCCAAAGGAATTATCCTTTATCCTGTATCTTTCATCCTTTGAGAAACTGCCCGCAAAGTTACCACTTTTTCCCGATATGTGCAAGAGGTTCCCATATTTTCTGTCAAACAAATGCAAACCCTTACCCGAGTAGATTCCGTTTTTCCGAAAAACCACTATCATATCTCGAAAAGTTTTTGCTTATCTTTGGTATGTATTGCGTCAATGAATGTATTAGAAAAATTCATTTCCATCTTTTTTGTTTAATTTATTTGCATATTCTTTTTTTTTTTAGTACCTTTGCACACGGATTAGAAAAAGACAGCAATTCTTATGAGAACAAGATATTTCTTGACCAGTATCATCACCATCTGCTTTTGTGCGGGAGTGGCGGCGCAGCAGAAGACGGCGCGGGCGGATGAGGCGCTCACTATCTTCAGCGATGTGCTCAGACAGTTGGATATGAACTACGTTGACACACTCAACTACGAGCAACTCACAGAGACCGCCATCAACGCGATGTTGCGCAAGGTGGACCCCTATACGGTCTATTTCCCCAAGAAGAAAGACGATGACCTGCGCATGATGACGCAAGGTAAGTACGGCGGCATAGGCGCACTGATACAGCAGCGCGAGGTGCAGAGCGAACGGCAGACCTTCATCGCCAACCCCTATGAGGGCAAGCCCGCGCAACGCAACGGCGTGCTGGCTGGCGACAGGATAGTGTCGGTGGACGGTATCAGCACCAAGGGACAGACGGTGAGCGAGGTGAGCAATAACCTGCGAGGTGTGCCGGGGACTACGGTAACGCTGGTGCTGGAGCGCGAGGGGGTGGACAAGCCGTTCACGAAGTCTTTTGCGCGTGAGGATATACACCTTGACGCGGTGGATTACTATACAGTTATTAAGACCCCCTCCGACTCCCCCTTAAAGGGGGAGGGATATTGCGGGTATATCTCTTTCCGCGAGTTCACGGAGAACTCAGCGCGGGATTTTGCCGCGGCGGTGGATGACCTCTATTACAACAAGCATATCCAAGGGCTTATCATCGACCTGCGCGGCAACGGCGGCGGGATTGTAGATGAGGCGATACGGATTGTGAACTTGTTCGTGGACAAAGACACGGAGGTGGTCTCTACGAAAGGTAAGACGCAGTCTTCCTGCCGCCATTATATCACGCAGTCACCCGTGCATTTCCCCGACCTGCCGCTGGTGGTGCTGGTGGATAAGAACTCGGCTTCTGCCAGCGAGATTGTGAGCGGCAGTCTGCAAGACCTGAAACGCGCCACCATCATCGGGCAACGCACCTTCGGCAAGGGGCTGGTGCAGAACGTGCGCCCCATCGCCTACGACGGGCACCTGAAAGTAACCACCTCGAAGTACTACCTACCCTCGGGGCGGTGCATACAAGCCATAGATTACGCAGAGCAGCAGAAGGGCAACGCGCTGAAACGCGACACAGCAGGCGGCATACTGCCCGACATCGTGGTGGAAGACTCGGCAAAAGTGGATATATGCTACTCGCTGTATATCAAGAACATGTTCTTCGACTACGCCACGCGCTACCATCGCCTGCACGACACTATTGCCGCGCCGGAGGTGTTCACGCTGACGGACGAAGAGATAGAGGACTTCTGCCGCTTCCTCGACGAGAAAGGATTCACCTACGAGACGGAGACAAGCAAGTACTTTGCGGATATGCTGGATATGGCACGCCATGAGGATATCGACTCCACGACGCTGGCGGCATTAGAGGCATTGCAACCCGTACTCAAACCCTCGTTCCGCGAAGCGATAGCGCGCAACATAGACGAGGTGAAACAAATGCTCGGCAGCGAAATAGTGCTGCGCTACTACTACCAGAAAGGGCAGATAGCCTACCAACTGCGGTTTGACAAGGAGTTGGAGAGGGCGAAGACCCTCCTAACCTCCCTTAAAGGGAGGGAATAAGTCTCTAACCAAAATTAAAATACTAATACCATGGAATTACCTTTTGCAGAATCGTGGAAGATTAAGATGGTGGAACCCATCCGCAAATCCACACGCGCAGAGCGCGAACAGTGGCTCGCAGGAGCCAAGAACAATGTGTTTATGCTCCGTTCCGAGCAAGTGTACATCGACCTGCTGACCGACTCGGGCACGGGCGCGATGTCTGACCGCCAATGGGCAGCGCTGATGATGGGCGACGAGAGTTACTCCGGCGCACGGTCGTTCTTCGAGTTGAAAGAGACCATCACTCGCCTGACAGGTTTTAACTACGTAATCCCCACGCACCAAGGGCGTGCGGCAGAGAACGTGCTCTTCTCCTACCTCGTGAAACCCGGGCAAGTCATCCCCGGCAATGCGCACTTCGACACCACGAAAGGGCATATCGAGTCGCGCAAGGCGTTTGCCATCGATGTAACCATCGACGAGGCAAAGAACACTCAGTTGGAGATACCCTTCAAGGGCAACGTGAACCTTGAGAAACTGGAGCAGATACTCAAAGACAACCCGGGGAACGTGCCATTCATGGTGCTGACGGTAACCAACAACACCGTAGGCGGACAGCCCGTCTCCATGCAGAACATCCGCGAGACCTGCGCCCTCTGCCATAAGTACGGCGTGCCCGTGAACATGGACTCGGCGCGCTTTGCCGAGAACGCATACTTCATCAAGACCCGCGAGGAAGGTTATCAGGACAAGACCATCCAAGAGATTGCGAAAGAGATGTTCTCCTACGCTGACTCGATGACGATGTCTGCCAAGAAAGACGGTTTGGTGAACATGGGCGGCTTCATCGCCACCAACAAAGAAGAGTGGTATGAAGGTTGCAAACAGTTCTGCATCCCCTTCGAGGGTTTCATCACCTACGGCGGTATGAACGGTCGCGACATGGCGGCATTGGCGGTGGGATTGGAAGAGAATACCCATTTCGACATGCTGCAGACGCGTATTCACCAAGTGGAGTACCTTGCGTCGCTGCTGGATGAGTATGGTATACCTTATCAGCGTCCCGCGGGCGGGCATGCTATCTTTGTGGACGCCGACAAGGTGCTGACGCACGTGCCCAAAGAGGAGTTCCCTGCGCAGACGCTGACCTGCGAACTCTATTTGGAGGCAGGTATCCGAGCATGCGAGATAGGCTATATCCTCGCCGACCGCGACCCCGTAACGCGCGAGAACCGCTTCAGCGGTCTTGACCTTGTGCGCCTCTGCATCCCGCGCCGCGTCTATACGGACAACCACATGAAGGTGATTGCCGCCGCGCTGAAAAACGTGTACGACCGCCGCGAGACCATTACCCACGGTCTGCGTATCACCAAGGAGGCACCGCTCATGCGCCACTTCACCGTGGAGTTGGAGCGGTTATAGGCTCTTTCGGAAGAACAATATTATAAAAAGATACTGCCAGACGAAAAGTCAGGCAGTATCTTTTTACTCGTAAGTATTTCAATCATTTACTTTTTCAGGAAACCAAATAACGATTTCTTTTTCTCGGGCTCCTCTGCAGGGGTCCCCTCTTCTGCTTCGCTCTCCGGACGCCATTCCTGACGCTCTTCTATCGTGCCCAATTGCTGCTGCACATAGCCGATTACATCTTGCAGCCCCTCGGTGAAATGCGCAAAGTCTTCTTTGTATAAGAATAGTTTGTGCTTCTCAAACTGAGGGAACTCATCTTCTCCCTGTCGCTTCTTGCTCTCGGTGATGCACAAATACAAATCCTCATTACGTGCCTTGCGAACATCTAAATAATAGATACGCTTTCCCGCTTTCACCGAACGCGAGTACACGATTTCCGGCTCACGCCTCTCATCAAATCTACGATTTTCCATCTTCTTTTATAAGTTATTTTTATGAAATACGGTGCAAAGATAGTGCTTTTTTTTGAATTATGCAATAGCAAACTACACTTTTAATCGGCAAACAGCACCATATTTTCTGCATTTGTTTGCGCATCTCCATTTTTTTTCGTATCTTTGCCGAAGAATTAGAAAGATTATACATTTTTCATTACCTTTCATTTATCCTTATGGAGATACGTGATTACATTGCAGCACATCGTGCGCGATTTATTGATGAATGGGCAAGTCTCTTGCGAATCCCGAGTGTAAGCTGTCAAGAAGAGCATCAATCGGATATGCTACGTTGCGCTAAACGATGGCGTGAACTGCTGCAAGAAGCGGGTGCACAATACGCAAAGATTATGCCATCAGAGGGCAATCCTTTTGTCTATGCAGAATACACCCCTCCTCAACTCTCAACCCACACAGTCCTCATCTATTCCCACTACGACGTTATGCCCGTAGAGCCACTGGAACTATGGAAGAGCGATCCCTGGGAACCGGAGGTACGCGAGGTTGATGGAGAACAACGGCTTTTTGCCCGCGGTGCTGACGACGACAAAGGGCAGGCGATGATACAGGTAAAAGCTTTTGAATATATGGTGCGAAACGGACTGATGAACTGCCAAATAAAATTCCTCTTTGAGGGGGAAGAGGAGATAGGAAGCCCCTCATTAGAAAACTTCATCATTCAACACAAAGACCTCTTACGCTGCGATATCATTCTCGTTTCCGACACCTCCATGATCGGCAAAGACACCCCCTCACTCACTACCGGACTACGCGGATTGGCATATTGGCAGATAGAGGTGACGGGACCCAACCGCGATTTACACTCCGGGCACTTCGGTGGAGCTGTTAAAAACCCTATAAACGCGCTTTGCGAGATGTTGAGTCGCATCGTGGACAATCATGGGCGCATCACGATACCCCATTTTTATGATCGTGTGTTGCCAATCCCCGTTGAAGAAAGAAAAATGATTGCCTGCATTCCTTTTGATCAGCAGCAATATATGCAAGCCATTGATGTGGATGCTCTTGCAGGTGAGGAAGGCTACTCCACCCTCGAACGCAACTCCTGCCGCCCATCGTTCGACATCTGCGGAATATGGGGTGGTTACCAAGGTGAAGGTAGCAAGACGGTATTACCTAGCAAAGCATTTGCCAAGATTTCCTGCCGACTTGTTGCGAACCAAGATCATGAAGAAATTTCTCGTCTTATGGCTGAATACCTTAAGAAGATTGCCCCCAAAGGAGTTCGCGTAAAAGTAACCCCTAAGCACGGTGGACAAGGATACGTCTGTCCTATTGATATCCCTGCATATAAAGCTGCTGAAAAAGGCTTCGAGATTGCCTTCGGCAAACGACCACTCGCCGCACGTAGAGGAGGTTCAATACCTATAATCTCATCCTTTGAGCAGGTGTTAGGCGTTAAGACAATTCTCATGGGGTTCGGATTAGAAAAAAATGCCATCCACTCGCCAAACGAGTCAATGGATCTCGAAGTTTGGGAAAACGGCATTGTCGCCGTTGCAGAATTCTACAAACATTTGTAATATCATTAAGGCAACAACATAACGCCCCTATGGTTGATTTTCCATAGGGGCGTTATATATTATCACTCCAAACAACAGTCGAGGGATTGGGTGATGGCGGCTTTATCCATGTGCTGACCGATGAAGACCAGTTTCTGCATACGGTCGCCGTACTGCTCATCCCAATCGTACCGCAACTGCGGGTCGTTGGCTTTCATGCGCTCCAACTCCTCCGCAGGCATCGTGGCAAACCACTCGCCCGCCTTCTTCAAGCCGAACTGCTGCCCTGCCTGCTCGAAGAGGTAGCACATGTCGTATTCATCGGAAAAATAGCACATACCCTTCGCGCGAATCACGTTCTTGGGCCATTGTGTTGCCACAAACTCATCGAACAGCCCCAAGTTGAACGGACGGCGAGCAAAATACACAAACGTACTGATGCCGTATTCCTCCGCCTCACCCTCTTCGTCGTGGTGGTGATGATGGTGGTGATGCCCGTGCTCTTCTTCGTGGTTATGGTCATGTTCCTCGTGGTGATGATGCTCGTGCTCACTTTCGTGCTCATCTTCCTCGTCTTCATCGTGGTGAAGCGCATCCTCCACCTTGCGAATCCATGTCGCCGAGGTGGCTACGCGGTCGAAATCAAACAGCCCCGTCTCTAACATTCGCGAGAGCGGCACATCGCAGTAGTTGCAGGGCACGATATCCGCCTTAGGCTGAATAGCACGGATGATGGCGCGGATATGGTCTAACTCCTCCGGCGACACCTCGTCTGCCTTGTTGAGTAGAATCAGGTTGCAGAACTCTATCTGCTGTATCACCAGCGACGCCAAGTCTTCCTCGCCGAGGTCATGCTTGCGCAAGTCCTCCCCGGAGCCGAACTCATCGCGCATACGTAGGGCATCCACCACGGTTACGATGCAGTCCAAGCGCGGCAGCCCGTCTTGCACAAACTGCGGCACCATCTGCGGATAAGAGCAGATAGTCTGCGCGATAGGCGCCGGTTCACAGATGCCGCTCGCCTCTATCACGATATAGTCGAACGCATGCTGCGCACACAGGTCATGCAACTGGGAAATAAGGTCCATCTTCAGCGTGCAGCAGATACAACCGTTCTGCAATGCCACGAGGTTGTCATCTTGCTGGCTCACCACGCCTCCTTTTTGAATCAGGTCGGCATCGATATTCACCTCCCCTAAGTCATTCACTATAACGGCAAACCGTATCCCCTCCGTGTTGGAGAGGATACGATTCAGCAATGTCGTCTTTCCGCTGCCAAGATAACCCGTTAGCAGCAGGACGGGAACAGGAGTATACATTATTTCTTTGGATTAAGAATTTTCGTAGATTAAGGATTAAGGATAAAGGATGAAAGACTTATTACTTTGTCTATGGAAAGTCAAAGTCGAAACTATTTTGTCTTTTATCCTGTGTCCTTAATCCATTATCCAAACACTATCTTCTCGCGTATTGTTCGTACACGGGATAATACTTTTCCAACAGTGCATCTTGATGGTAGCGGTCAAACGTCTGCAACACGTAGCCTAATACTGCCAGATGGTGCTCCATAACACCCTGTGAAGCAGCGCGTTGCGACTTGTTGAGCGAAGCACACCACTCCACGTACTCCACGCTGTTCTGCGCCACCTTTTCGAGTATCGCATTGCCCTTCTCCGTCGCGCCTAACATGAGATACATCGATGCCATCGATGCCGAAGTGTAGTCGTAGGGCACATTGTAGCCCGGCAGCACCTCCTCGGCATAGTCCAGCACCTCCAGGGCTTTCTCGCGCTTGCCCTCGCGGATAAGCGCCTCTGCCAGTTGGGTGAACATCAGTCGGTGGGTGCGGCACATACGCATCGTGTTCTCGTCCAGATAGATACCCGGCATATTCACATTGCCGTAGGCGAACTTATGCATCATGTTGTCGTACATCACCTCGGTATTCACCCGCGGTTGTCCATCGGCACTGCGCTCAGTGGTTACACGATAAGCCATACCCGTCAGTTCCATGTAGGGTTCCAAGCCGAGGTAGTAGTCGTTGCCGGCGGTTACCACGAAGTAGAACGGACGCTTCCAACCCTGCATGCTGTTCTGCGAGAGCATCTCCATAATCATCATCTCGGAGCGTGTGTAGCGGCGCGCCGAGCGGAAGGTGATATGCTCACCCGAAGGAGTTTCTACATAGAGTTGGTTAGACGGCAGGTAGTTTTCGCCCTCGCGGTTCTTCGTGCGCGGGTCGTCGGAGCGCAGGAAGGCAAACGCTTTGTCCACCGATACAGGTCCGAGTTTGTTGTCCACCCATGCTATCTCGTTCTTTCCGGGCATGTAGTCTTTGTATTCCCACGAGATAGGCAAGCCCGGCGAGTCGTAGTAAGGACGCTTCATCGCGTCGATATACCAATCGGTCTGCAGGTAAGAGAGGTTGCAAGCACGGATGTCGGTGCCCACTTCCTCCACCTCTTGGTTGTACCAAAGCGGGAAGGTGTCGTTGTCGCCGTTGCAGAAGATAACCGCCTCTTTCTCGCACGATTTCAGGTAGTTAGCGCCGAAGTCGCGGCATACATAGCGTCCCGAGCGGTCGTGGTCGTCCCAGTTCTGCGCGCCCATCTGTGCGGGCACAAGCAGGCAGACGATACCGATGACTACGGCGATAACCGCGCGCACGCGCTCATTCTTAACAGCGGTATTCACCCAATCAGTCAGCGCCAACACGCCCAAACCAATCCAGATACAGAAAGCATAAAACGAGCCGGCATAGGCATAGTCTCGCTCACGCGGCTGATAAGGCGTTTGGTTGAGGTAAATCACGATGGCAAGTCCCGTCAGGAAGAAGAGCAGGAAAGTCAGCGTAAACGATTTCCAACCCTCGCGCTCGCCCGATGACGTGCGCTTGCCGCACTGCCATACAATGCCGATGAGACCGAGCAAAAGCGGCAACATGTAATAGACATTGTGCCCTTTGTTCTCGCGCAGTTCGGTCGGCAGTTTCGATTGGTCGCCGAGCATGGCGTTATCTATGAACGGGATACCGCTTATCCAGTTGCCCTTCGACAGGTCGCCGTAGGACTGCAGGTCGTTCTGCCGTCCGGCGAAGTTCCACATGAAATAGCGCCAGTACATGAAGTTCACTTGGTAGCGGAAGAAGAAACGCAGGTTCTCGCCAAACGTGGGACAATACTCCGTCTTCTGCTGCCCGCAATAGTCGTAGCGCACACGTTTGCCCTTCACCTCTGCCCACTCCTTGTAGGCTTGCACATGGCTCGCTTGGCTCGAGTACATACGCGGGAAGAGCATCATGAACTCGTCCATAAAGACATACGAGGTCTTGTATCCGGTAACGACATAGCGGTCTTTCTCTCCCTCCACCTTCGGCGCGGGCGCATACTGTGCATGCCCTTGTTTCTCCACGGGAATACACATATTGCCTTTCACCTCCAGTTTGACGGGCGCGTTGTAAGTCTGCCCGTAGAACAGCGGTCGGTCGCCATACTGCTCACGGTTGAGGTAGTACTTCAGCGAGAAGACGTTATCGGGCGAGTTCTGGTCCATCGGCGTCTGTGCAGACGAACGGATGACCAACGCCGCATAACTGCTGTAGCCTATCAGTATCACTGCCACCATCAGCGCCGCCGTGTTGAGCAAGCGAGCAGGCAGTACCTGCTTCTTCCAAAATAGTACGCCCACCAATGCGGCGGAAGTCAGCACTCCCATCCACCATTTCTCGAACAAGAACGCCGCCCCCGAAAGTGCAAACGCGCAGACGAAAGAAACTATCTGCGGCGTAGTGATACCGTCGGAATCTTCGTCAGAGTACTTGGCAGTAAGCCATATAGCCACGCCCAACGCAATGATAGTCAGTACGATATACACTGCCAGTCCTGTATTGAACGGGCAGCCGAGCCCGTTCACGAACAGCAACTCAAACCAGCCTGCCACCGTCGGGAAGCCCGGGATGATGCCGTAGAGGATGAACGCCAAGATAGCCACCGATGCCAAGAACGCCACGCATACGCCCTTCCACGAGAACAAATAACGGCGGAAATAGTACACCAGCACAATAGCGGGGATAGTCAGCAGGTTCAGCAGGTGGACACCGATAGACAAGCCCATCAGGTAAGCGATGAGTATCAGCCATTTGTCCGACCCCGCCTCGTCTGCCTGCTCGTCCCATTTGAGGATAAGCCAGAACACAATAGCGGTGAACAGGGACGAACTGGCATATACCTCACCCTCCACGGCGGAGAACCAAAACGTGTCGGAGAACGTATAAGCCAATGCCCCGACAGCACCTGCCATCAGCACGCCGATACCTTTCCATAGCGAATCGGGTTTCACCAGCCGCTTTGCCAGCGCGGTGATTGTCCAGAAGAGGAAGAGGATGGTGAACGCCGAAGCCAATGCAGACATCGCATTCACGCACATAGCCACATGCCCGTTGTCTATGGCAAAGAGGCTTGCGAAATGCCCCATCAGCATGAAGAACGGCGCTCCGGGCGGGTGCCCTACATCCAACTTATGCGCACTGGCAATAAACTCACCGCAGTCCCAAAAACTGGCGGTGGGCTCGATAGTAAGGAGATACACCGTTGCCGCAATGGCAAACACCACCCAGCCGCAAAGAGTATCCCATAGATTAAACTTCTTCATTAGAGTTGAGAGTTTAGAGTTGAAAGTTTAGTGTTTTGTGTTTAGAGTTTACAAATAACACAAATCGGGTGCAAAGGTACTACTTTTTTTTGAAATATGCAAATGAATACTAAATGTTAATGTGGCAAATGTGGCAAATGTGGCATGTTTAACATATAATGCCCGTGTAATTAACCATTAATTATTCATTGCTAAATTATATGAATAATTACACGATAATTACATGTTATGGGTTTCACGGA
>JAEDGZ010000022.1 GCA_016297215.1 Paludibacteraceae bacterium
AGAGCATCTGCCTTACAAGCAGAGGGTCTGCGGTTCGAATCCGTAAACGCCCACAGAAGAGAACCTGGTGCAGGTTCTCTTTGTTTTTTTATATAAACAACAAGCATTCTCGGAACCATGAACCCTCTCCATTATCTATACCTTGCGCAGTGGTTTGTTCGTGCGCGTTTCTTCGGTCGGCGTGCGCCGCTACAGACGGTGCTGTTCATCACCGACAAGTGCAACCTCCGCTGCAAACATTGCAGCGTGTACGGCAGCGCGGGCTACCGGCAGCGCGCTTTTGAGGACATCGTGGCGGACATGCGCTATTCCTACGCGCATGGCTCGCGCTTCATCGACCTTGAGGGCGGTGAGCCTACCCTCTGGCGCGAGGGCGACCGCACCCTCAACGATCTGATAGACGCGGCTTTGCAGATAGGCTTCTTCTCCATCACAGTTACGACCAACGCGCAGCAGGACTTCTCGTGGATACATCCGCACTCTATTTGGGTGAGCATGGACGGCGTGGGGGCGTACCACGACCGTATCCGCGGCGAGGGCACGTTTGCCCGCTTGGAGGAGAACATCCGCCGCTCGGGTCAGAAGCATATCTGCGTGAATATGGTGGTGAATACACTCAACCACGAGTCGCTCGACCAAGCGATGGAATACGTGAAGAACAGCCCCTACATTGAGCAAATCTCCATCAATTTCCACACGCCCTACCCGGGGACGGAGTACCTCGCTTTGCCTTCGGAGCAGAAAGCGGCTATCATCGACCGCGTGCTGGAATACAAGCGCAAGGGGTACCCTATCATGAACTCCCGCTCGGGGCTCAAACGTATGAAAAAGAATGCCTTGGGGCAGATACAGTTGGGCAAAGAATGCTTCGTAACGAACTTCATCTACACCGATGGTTCGCGCGGTCTATGCCTCGGCTACGGCACGGAGCAGTGCCGCGAATGCGGCTTTTGCATGGCAGGCGAGATGGCATCCGTCTTCCACTTCGCCCCCGACACCCTCCTCTCGGGATTCAAACTGAGAATGTAGGAATAAAAAATAAAGGAGGTGCGGTCTCCAGGCCGCACCCCTTAGAAAAGAACCAAGAGCCAAGACTAAAAGTTTCGACTATATAAAACAACTCATTATAAAACAGACTATTATGGAAGCAAAAGAACAAGTATTGGCAGCCATGCGTCAGGCAGGCGAGCCGCTCAACGCAGGAAAGATTGCAGAACTCACCGGTCTCGACCGCAAGGAGGTGGACAAAGCGATGAAGTCCCTCAAAGACGAGGGCAGCATTATCTCCCCCGTCCGCTGCAAATGGACGGTGAAGTAGGAACCATGAGCCAAGAACAAGGGACAAAGGAGGTGCGGTCTCCCGGCCGCACCCTCTGAAAGGGACAAGGAGCAAAGACGAAAAGTTTTGTTGAGTCGAAACTAATCAGTCTTTGCTCCTTGTTCCTGGTTCTTGGATCCATGTTCTTGGCTCCTATTTCTGAAACTGCCCAATGTACTTGATAGCGAGGAAGACGAGCCAATCGGGCGTATGCTTCAGGAGCGGTGTGACGAGGTGGTTAATCACGCCCGGCATGTCGGCTTTCTTGCCAGCGAACATCTTCTTAAGCGCCCGCTTCACCAGTTTCTTCGGCGGGATGGACACCGTCAGGTTCACCGCCACGCGGCGCCAGTAGGGCGACAAGCCGAACAACGCCGTATCCACTGCCCCGGGCGTCATCACGGTGATGCCCACGCCTTTGGGTTTCAACTCGTACCACAGCGACTTGGAGAAGTTGTAGATAAACGCCTTTGTCGCGTTGTAGGTCTGGATGCCGGGCATTGCCATCCAAGCGGACATGGAAGACATGTTGAGGATGTAGCCTTTGTGTTTGCGGCCCGGGATGTTCTCCGTGCGGCTTGCCATGTCTTCGCCGAAGAGGCGGCAGAGTTTGGCTACCGTAACCACATGCAGTTGAAGCATGAGGTCGATGCGTTTCATACTCGTCTCGCAGTAGGGGTTGAAGAAGAACACGCCCGCGTTGTTGATGAGCACATCCACCTGCAAGTGGTTCTGTTGGCAGTAGTCGAACAAGTCTTCCGCCGCGGTGGGGAGGCTGAGGTCGGCATAGTGGGGGATGGTCTGCACGCCGAAATCGTTGTGCAGTTGCTCTGCCACCTGTTGCAACTCGGTTTGCTGGTTGCTGACTAAGAGGATATCGCTATGATAATCGCGAGCCAACTGCGTGGCATACTGCAACCCGATGCCACTGCTCGCGCCTGTTACTAAGGAAAGCACTGTATTTAATTAAAAATTATGAATTAAGAATTAAGAGGACACCTGCGTCCCCAGTGGGTTATCCCATTGATTTCTTGGCTTTTGCCTCCAGCTTGGCAATCTCTTTCTTGAGGCATGCGGGGATGGGTTCGCCGTCGCGCTCTACGCACTCGTGGCACTTCATGTCCTTGGTGTACATGCGCCCGACGCAGTAGTTCGACCGCCCGCAACCCGCATGGTAGTGGGGGTTCTCCTGTACGTGTTTCACGAAGTCGGGGTCTTTTATGAGCACGTGCGCCAACTGGAAGAGTTCAAAGCCCTCGTCCATGATGGTTTGGCAGTTATCGCCAGACTGCACGCCGCCCACGTAAATGAGTTTGGTGTCGCCCAACTCGTCTTTCAACTCGCGCTGGAAATGCTTGGCTTTCTCCATGAAATATAGTTCCTTGAAGGGCACGGTAGGCATCATCACGGGGGCTACGCCCGGGAAGTTGAGCGCGGCTTTGAGCCACCAGAACGATTTCATCGGCATGTAGTGCGCCAAGGTCTTGTAGGGCATGGCACCGCCCAAAATCGTCATCGGCGAACGGCTCACCGTGCCGCCCGAGAGCACGATGCCGTGGGGCTTGTGTTTCAGTATCTCTCGTGCCACGCGCAGCCCTTCCTCAAGGTCAGTCCCGCGCCAGCAGTCGTCCCACATGTTGGTCTTCACCACCACCGCCATGTCGTCTTTCGCATGCCGCATCACCTCGTCCATCACCTCTTTGAGGAAGCGCACGCGGTTTTCAAAACTGCCTCCGTACGCATCGTGGCGGCGGTTGGTGCGTCGGCTGATGAACTGCGAAATCAGGTAGGCATGCCCTGCGTGTATCTCCACGCAGTCGAAGCCTGCCTCTCGGCAGAAGTCCACCGCCTCGCCGAACTTCTTCACCAGCGTTTTTATCTCATCCACGCGCAGACGACGGTGGATGGTGGGCGAATAGAGGTTGAAGCCGTTGCTGGCGCTCACGGGCATGCAGTGGCAGGAGTAGAAATGCGTCATGTTGCCGCAGTGCCCCAGTTGGATGCTTGCTTTCGCGCCCTCGGAATGGATGGCATCGGTCAGTTTCTTCAAGCCCGGCAGCGCCTCATCGCGCACGTAGAGTTGTCCGTCGAAACTCACGCCGCTCAGGTCAACGGCGCAGTAAGCCACCGTGGTCATACCCACGCCGCCGCGCGCCACGCTCACGTGGTAGTCGTGCAACTCTTGCGAAGGGGTGTTGTTATGGCACATGTTTTCAAACGCTGCCGAACGGATAAACCGGTTCCGCAGCGTGATAGGTCCTAATTGAAAGGGGGTAAATAGTTTAGATTCCATAGTTTTGTTTGGATGAAAGATAAAGGACTTTCTTGGGATGAAAGACTTATTACTTTCGTCTATGGGTTTTCAAGGAGGTGCGGTCTCTAGGCCGCACCCTCATAGTCGGAACTATTTAGTCTTTAATCCTGGTTCCTTTATCCTAATAAATAAACGGTATAATTCGTTTCAGTTTCTTCCTGTCGAACTCATCGGGGAACTCCTCCTCATACTTATGGTAGATGGAGTTCGCGCGCGGCACAAGGTTGCAGCACGAGAACCAGAAGAACAGCAGTCCGGCGAGCGACCATGTCAGTATGGCAAAGCCCAACCATTCGGTGATCTCGCCTAAGTAGTTCGCGCTCGTTACGTACTTGTACATCCCTTTTTTCGGCAGGTAGTGGTTGGTGTCGCCGGGCTTGCGCAGGTGCCGCACCACGTAGTCTGAATGCAGGTTAATCACCATCCCGACAAGGAAGATGATCGTGCCGATGATAAACCGTGGGTCGGTCAGCCACGACAGCGTGTACATCTCGGGATAGTACTGCGGTGCCAAATGGAATAGCCAGAAGCCTTGGATATAGCCGTTTATCAGGTTCCAAATCACCGACAGCGCCATGATGACCACGGGCATCTTGCTGTTGCCTTTCAAGAGGAACGGGAACACGAACGACCGCTGGAAATAGTGCAACTCAAACAGCAGGAAGAACACCCAGTAAGGCGCTTTCGTGGTTATCCCGCCGAACTCGCCCACGGAGGTCGAATACAAGTACAACACCACGAGGAACACAGGCGCTTCCATCAAGAACCAGCCTATCTTGTTGTTGATGGCGGGGCCCCACTTCTCCGTGCGCATCTTGCCGTAGCCGGCGTCCACAAAATAAAGGGTAACAAACACGACCAGACCGATAATAAACATGATAAACAGCAGGTCGTTAAAGAAATCAATCGAGTAAATTTTTGCCATGTAGTAGTGTTTTTGCGGGCAACCCAACCAAACAAAAGGTCGGAACAATACCCAAAATCGCGGCAAAGGTACAAAAAAAAAAGCAAACTACCAAATATATTTGCTTTTTTTATGTTCTTGCAATGATTTTACGCGTTGCCCGAACTGACGGGCCACGGGTTGCTGGTGATGCCTGCCATACGCTCCATGCGCTGGTGCGCCTCGGTGCGCAGGCGCTCCACTTCCTGCCCGCGGGGCTGCGTCTTGTCGGGGAAGATAGGCTCGCCTATCTCCACCTGCAGCAGCGGTATCTCTTTCTTGGCGAAGAGCCGATAGATACCCGTCCGCTCGCGGTAGGTGATGACGCAGGGGAGCAAGGGCATGCCGTACTTGTACGCCATGGTGAATGCCCCTTTCTGGAACGGGCGCAGGGGCTTGTAGAAGTCCCAACGTGCCGCCTCGGGGAAGATATGGAACCAGTAGCCGCGGCGGTGGAACTCATCGAACGCTTCGTTGAACTTCTTGATAGCCGCGATACCCTTGTCTGCCTCGGGGATGGGTATGCCGCCCACGACGCGCAGGAAGAAATTGTCCTTCGTGGAGAAGTTGGGCGCGAACATCGGTATCTTCACGGTGTGTTTCGTCCCGCATGCCAAGAGCACGCAGGGACAGTCCAAACGGAAGCAGTGGTTCGCGATGGTGATGGCGCCGCCGGCGAGTTCCTGCTTGTATTTCCGCAGGTTCTCGCGCCCTTTGACGCGCAATCCCATCTTCACGTGTAGCATGATATTCAGCCCAATTCTGAGCAGCAGAAGCCACATAGAGCAGCGTAGGAAGCGTGCTTTGAGCGAGTCATCCACGTAGGGGTAGTGCTCGTCCACTACCACGTTGCGGTCGTACACGGGGCGGTAGAGCCGTGCATAGGGGTCATCCGTGGGGTAGTCAATCCCCACCTCGGGGATATACGTCCCCTCTACCACCTGCATGTCGTTGTATCTTGCGTTGTTCATAGGCGTAAATAGGATGAAGGATGAAAGATTTACTGGGGACGCAGGCGTCTCGCCTGCGGGCAGTTTGGAACAAACTGATTGTGTAACAAGGCTGTCGCCTTGCCCGCAGGCGAGACGCCTGCGTCCCCAGCAATAAATGACTAAGTAATCAACATAAACTGTGCTCCGACTGCGCGGGCGGATTCGCCGTCGGTGTCGTCGCGGTCGCCGATGAAAAGGGTCTCTTCGGGGGCGACGCCGAGGGTGTGGAGCACTTTCTCTGCGCACTGCTTAGCGGGTTTGAGTCCGCCCAGTTCGGGTGCGGAGACCAAGTAGCAGAAGTCGTCGGTGTTGAGTCCGAGGGCGCGCAGTTTCTCGCGGACGCAGCCGTAGTCGGAATAGACGGCGATGTATATTCCGCGGCGGTGGCAGTCCTCGATGAGCGGCTTCACCCATGGTCTGGGCTTATGCCAGAGTCGCAACACGAGCACCATGAGCGGCATATAGACGTGGAAGTACCACCACCGCGCTACCCGCTTGTTGTACAAGTGTCCGCGCGACATCGCCTCGAAGAAGCGGTCGTAGAATGCCTCTTCCGTACCGAAATAGTGCCCGCGCAGTGCTTTCTTGCTCTGCTGCTCGGCAGCCAGCACCGACAGCGAGCCCAACTGCCCCAGCACCATCCGCCGCACGATACCGCGTTTGTCGTACAACGTGCCGTCCAAATCCAGCACTACTGCTTTTATGCCGTTAGGGAGGGTCATTTCCGTCTCCTTTTTCTTTCTTCGCGCTCTTTGCGGCGTTGCGCACGCGCTTTCTGACGCTCGCGCATGCGGTCGTCCATCTCGTTGGCTTGCTCCATCACGCGGTCGGTCCAGTTGTTGTAGCCCTCTGCCAAGCGCTCGATAAGGCTGAACTTCTTTTGCCGCTTCTCGTCTTGCATGAGCAGATTGAACTTAAACTGTCCGTCGCGCAGACCGTCTTTCAGGCAGGCGGCTTTGAAGCGTGAGTAGGCGTTGCTCAGGAGGATATGCGTCTGCGGATCGTGCAGGCGGAACGACTGCCGCTTCGACTCGTACTCGATATTGATACCTTGCAGTTTCTTGTCCACTACCTTGCCGAAGTTGTCCGCCTCTTGCTGGTCTATCTTCTCGTCCGCGAACTCGAAGTAGAAATGGTAGCGGCTCTCCTTGATGTCGGCAAAGCCCACGAAGAACTTGGTCTTGATACCCGTCTCTTTCTCCGCCTCGTGCACTGCTTCGATGAACTGCGGCTCATAGAGTTTCTCGCCCGTCATCGACACGATACCGTTGATTTTCGACACCATGTGGATGGTCGGCGTGTTGTAGAACTTGCCGCCCACCTCAATCAGGTCGTTCATGTTGTAGCGGAAAATACCCGAGTAGGTCGTTACGTAGGCGCAATAACGCTTGCCCTGCTCCAACTCATAGAGTTGCAGGAAGTGCTTGTTCGGACTATCCAACTCGCTCTCCTCCACGAACTCGTAGTAGTGAAAGTGGGGGAACATCACCGACTCGTTGGTCTCATCCAGCGAGAAGCCGAAGCGGCACTCCGTGGCGATATAGCCCAACTCTTGGTAATAGGTCTGCTCCCAGTCGAAGCGGTCCATGTACTTCTCCATGTATATCTTCGTGTTGCCGCATTTCCATGTGCTCATATACTGCAACTGCGGCCAGAAGTCCTTGGGGTCGAGCCTTCCTTTCTCGTCGAGCAGCCTGCGCAACTCCGCCGCGCGCTCGGGCTTGGGCGACATATACGCCTCCAACTCCTCGCGGATATAGAGCGACACGTCGAAGTCGTTGGTCAGCGTGCCGTTCTCAATATCGTCTATCAGCAGGTCGGCATGCTCGTCCACCACGCGCAGCAACTCCAATATCGTCGATGGGTTGGCGGTCGCCCATAGCGTAACATCACGCCACTGCAACGCCAACCGCACCAAGGTGTAGTTGCGCGCGTTGTAGTCGGCTATCGACACCACGCTCGGCGGCTGCGTATAGTGCTTCTTGATGATGGCAGGCACATCGCGCACCAGCACGCCGCTGACGGAGCCGAACAGCGTCCCGTCAGGCGCATAGCCTTCACACTCTTTGCCTACTGTCTGAAGAATATGCCCGCCGAAGATACGGCTGCGGTGGGTGATGAAGTTCCAAATCCACACATGCGTCATCTTGCCGTACACGTCTTTGATGTACTTGTGCGTCATCGGCACCCACTTGGGCTCGGCGGTCGTTCCGCTCGTGGTGGCGTACATATCCGGCTTACCGGGGAACAGGATGTTCTCCTCGCCGTGCTTATGCCGCTCCACATACGGACGCAGACTCTCAAAACTGTCGTTCACAGGCACATACTCCCTATACAAACGAAACAAGTCCTCTGCGTTGGTCGCTTTCAGGATATCATCAAAATGATGTTCCTTACCATACACTGTGTCGCGTGATATACTCAGAATGTCGCGCAACGTTTTCTCTGCTGCATGCTTTGGGTGCTTACTCCAAAAGTTCAAACGAACTCGCTGACTTCCTCCCACCAACCAAAGTGCAAAGTTGATTAACCACGGATAAGGCAACTTATTGCCTTGGGCATCAACATACGGTTTTCTTTTTCCCATTAGTACTTTATTTTATATGGGTAGTAGTCTCCATCACAACTCCTCCATAATCACTAACCCACAAATTTCGGCTGCAAAGGTACAATAATTATTCCGAATATGCAAGAAAAATGGCATATTTCACCTAATAAAAGTGAAGTTTCGACCAAAATAGCCGATTTTTGACGAATACACATACCACCATATATATCCCCGTCATAAAGCCCCACTCCCTCCCCCGTCTGCCCGATCGCCGCCGCGATATAACGCCTGCGGCGCTTCCCTTGATGGGACAATAATTCACATACAAAAATAGGCTGCCCAACAAACTTGTTAGACAGCCTATTCTGGATAGATTTGTATCTTACGTTATTAGTCTTTCTTGAAGAACTGGGTGTAGCCGGAGAGGTAGCGGTGAACGGCTGAGGAGAGGGGGCCGTAGTACTCGCCGCCGCTGGCGTTGGCGTGTCCGCCGCCGCCGAACAGTTCGGCGGCAAGGATATTCACCGGTCTGTCGCCCTGCGAACGCAGCGAAATCTTCACCTTGGTCTTGCAACCGCCGTGCGCCTCCTGCTCCTCGGGCGTCGCCTTGTCCTCACGCATAAAACAAGAGTAGTAGATTTCCTTGCTCTGCAGCGGCATGTTCACTATTCCCTCTGCGTCGCCCGACTGGAAGTTGAACTTGTATAACTCCTTGCGGCTCAGGTAGATAAGCGCCATGTGGTATTCGGGGAAGACGCGCAACTTCTGGTTCAAGCAGTAGCCCACCAGCCGCATACGGTCCACGGAGTACTGGTTGAAGACATTGTTGTAAATCGCGTCCTTATCCACTCCCCACTCTATCAGCCTTGCCACAATCCGATAGAGTTCGGGGTTGCGCGAATTGTAGGAGAAATTGCCCGTATCGGTCATCAGGCCGGTATAGATACAGGTGGGGATAGAGGACCCACCCCAGCCCTCCCTAAAATCACCCCGCTGCGCGTCGCTTGCGGGGGCCCCGAAAAGGGAGGGAGTTTGTTCCTTCGCTGTGATGAGTTCGTAGACCAACTGGCAGGTGGCGGGTGCTTCGGGGACGGACACTACCACGTCCGCGAAATCGGACGGGTGCAGGTGGTGGTCAATGAGGACTTTTTTGCAAGTCGCTTTGAGCAGTGCAGGCGCGAGTGCACCTACGCGCTTCGGCTCGTTGAAGTCGGTGCAGATAATCAAGTCTGCATTCTCCACGCTCTTCTCCGCCTCTTCGCGCTGCCGGTCGTGCACCAAGCAGTTGTCCGCCTCGGGCAGCCACATCAGGAAATCAGGCGCCGCCGTGGGCAAGATAACCGTCAGCGACTGCAAGTCGGGACGGCGGCAACGCAACCAATGGTACATCGCCAGCGCACTGCCCATCGCGTCACCGTCGGGCGACATGTGGGTAGTAATCACCACCTTCGTTGCCTCAGCAACAAGTCGATATATCTCTTCAAACTCCGTTCGCATAGTAGTGTTGTTTTTAGCAGGCGAGGACGCCTGCGTACCCGGTCTGTTTTTACTTATTTCTTTGAAAATCTTTGCAAAAGTACATTTTTTTTTTGATATATGCAAAAAAATACGTATCTTTGCGCAAAAATTGCAACAGAACTATGTACAAACGCATTTTACTGAAACTATCGGGCGAGAGCCTCATGGGGGCGAAGGGCTACGGCATTGACGAGCAACGCCTTGCCGCCTACGCCCGCCAAATCAAAGAGATAGCCGACCTCGGCGTGCAGATAGGTATCGTCATCGGCGGCGGCAACATCTTCCGCGGGTTGAGCGGCAGCCAGAAAGGGTTCGACCGCGTGAAAGGCGACCAGATGGGTATGCTCGCCACGGTCATCAACTCGCTCGCCTTGCAGTCGGCGCTGGAAGCCATCGGGCAGAAAGTGCGGGTGCTGACCTCCGTGCGCATGGAGCCTATCGGCGACTTCTACAACAAAGCCAAAGCGCTGCGCTTGTTTGAGAAAGGCAACGTGGTGATTGTTGCCGGCGGCACCTCCAACCCCTATTTCACCACCGACACCGCTTCGGCGTTGCGCGCCATCGAGTTGGAAGCAGACATCATGTTCAAAGGTACGCGCGTGGACGGTATCTACACCGCTGACCCAGAGAAAGACCCCAATGCACAGAAGTTCAGCGAGATAACCTACCAAAACATCCTTGCCAAAGGGCTGCGTATCATGGACTTGACCGCCATCACGATGTGCATGGAGAACAAAATGCCCATCTACGTCTTCGACATGGACACCGAAGGCAACCTGCTCAAAGTGGTGCAAGGCGAAGAGATTGGGACGCTGGTGAAACCGTAAATCAGTGGTTAGAGGTTAGTGGTCAGTGGTCAGATCCCTCAGAATACTCAGAATACTCAGAGCATAAGCCTCATAATTCATAATTCTTAATTCATAATTAGCAATGATTGAAGTTAGCAAAATCCAAGCAGACGCGGAAGAGTTGATGCAGTCTGCTATCCTGTTCCTCGACGACGCGTTGGCACATATCCGTGCCGGCAAAGCTAGTGCCCGCATACTCGACCCCATCCGTGTGGACTACTACGGTGCACCTTCGCCGCTGGCGAATGTCTCCACCATCACCACCCCTGACGCCCGCACCATCCAGATTCAGCCTTGGGAGAAGAAGATGCTCGGCGAGATAGAGCGCGCCATCATCAACTCCGACCTCGGTCTCGCGCCCAACAACAACGGCGAGTGCATCCGTCTTATCCTCCCGCCGCTGACCGAGGAACGCCGTCAGCAACTGGCAAAGCAGTGCAAGGGCGAGGCAGAGAACGCCAAGGTGTCGGTGCGCAATGCCCGCCGCGACGCTATCGAGACCCTCAAGAAACAAGTGAAAGAGGGTCTGCCCGAGGACGCACAGAAAGACGCAGAGGAGAAAGTGCAGAAATTGCACGATAAATACATCAAGCAGATTGACGACCTCTACGCCAAGAAAGAGAAAGAGATAATGACGGTATAGTTTCCTATTAGTGAATAATTAACAGTTAATAGTTAATATCGCATTGCATATCAGCAATATGCATCACATATCGGTAATGTATCTTTTTCCGTATCTCACAACGAGATATTAACTATTAACTGTTCACTATTAACTATGTCTGGTCTTGTCATCAAATCCACGGGTAGCAGTTACCTTGTTTATTTTCCGAACGGAGATACCCTTGATTGCCATATCAAGGGTAATTTCCGTATCAAGGGTATCCGCTCGACCAACCCCGTTGCCGTGGGCGACCATGTGGAGGTGCAGACCCTTGCCGACGGCACCAACTGGATAACCGCTGTCTGCGAGCGCAAGAACTACATCATCCGCCGCTCCACCAACCTCAGCAAGGAGTCGCATATCATCGCCGCCAACCTCGACCAAGTGGCGCTCCTCGTTACCGTCAACCACCCCGTTACCTCCACTACCTTCATCGACCGCTTCCTTGCCACCTGCGAGGCGTATCGCGTGCCTGCCACACTTATCTTCAACAAGATAGACCTCCTCACTCCCGACGAGGAGCAGGCGCTGCAAGAACTGCGCGCGCTCTACGAATCGCTAGGCTACCCCACCCACGCCATCTCGGCGTTGGATAGTTCGGACTTGTCGGCAGTGTCCGCTATCTTCACGGGCAAAATCACTCTCTTGAGCGGCAACTCGGGCGTGGGCAAGAGCACGCTGCTCAACGCTATCTTCGACAAGCCGCTGGCACGCACGGGCGCTATCTCCAATGCCCACAATAAAGGCACCCACACCACCACTTTCTCCGAGATGTACCCACTGCCCGACCACAAGGGCTGGATTATCGACACCCCGGGCATCAAGGGCTTCGGCACCATCGACATGCAGAAAGAGGAGGTGGGGCACTACTTCCGCGAAATCTTCCGCATTGGGCAAGACTGCCGCTACAGCGACTGCACCCACACGGGTGAGCCCGGCTGCGCTGTCTATGAAGCCGCCCTCGACGGAAGTATCGCCCCCAGCCGCTACGAGTCGTACCTCTCCATGCTCGGCGACTGCACCGAGAGCAAGTATCGATAGTTCGGAATTATCAGAGTTTTCGGAGTTTTCAGAATACTCTGATTATTCTGATTCTAAAAAAGTCCCCTCAAAACTGTGCCAAAACGCCACAAAAGTATTAAAAATGTACAAAAATTATCCCCCCCCCGTATTTTGAACGGATGTTCGGTTTTGTTTTTGTATCTTTGCGCCGAATTTAGCTTAACAATTGGATTTGGTTTTTATTGGTTAGCATTCTGGGAGCGGCTAAATGGTACTCTAAATCGTTTTCTGCTCCGCTGACTGAGAAGGTAAGGCATTGTCGGGAGACAATGCCTACTTTTTTTGTACCCGTTATTTTGCAAAACAGAAATAGCATAATGTAAAAAATAGCAGAGAAAATCGGTAAATGTTTGCAGGTTTCATAGTTTTTTTGTAATTTTGCACCCGCTTTTGGGAATAAAACACGAATTGATGAGGATTTGGGAACATATAATTATCGTGTAATTATTCGTTAATTATTTTTTAGTACTCTCATCGGTTTACGAGACAGACAAGAACTATCAAAAGAACTATAATAACCATTTAATAAACAATAAACACTATGACAAAAGTAGGAATTAACGGCTTCGGCCGTATCGGACGCTTCGTTTTCCGCGCCGCACAAACTCGTAACGACATTGAAATCGTAGGTATCAACGACCTCTGCCCTGTTGATTACTTGGCTTACATGCTGAAGTACGACACCATGCACGGACAGTTCGAGGGCACCATTGAGGCTGACGTTGAGAACAGCAAGCTGATTGTAAACGGCAAGGCTATCCGCGTAACCGCATGCAAAGACCCCAACGAGTTGGCATGGAACGAGGTAGGCGCAGAGTACGTAGTTGAGTCCACCGGTCTCTTCCTGACCAAGGAGAAAGCACAGGCACACATCAACGCAGGTGCAAAGTACGTGGTTATGTCCGCTCCCTCGAAGGACGACACTCCTATGTTCGTTTGCGGCGTGAACTTCGACAAGTATGAGAAGGGCACTCAGTTCGTTTCGAACGCAAGTTGCACCACCAACTGCTTGGCTCCTATCGCTAAGGTGCTGAACGACAAGTTCGGTATTGTAAACGGCTTGATGACCACCGTTCACTCTACCACCGCTACTCAGAAGACCGTTGACGGTCCGTCGTTGAAAGACTGGCGTGGTGGTCGCGCAGCAAGCGGCAACATCATTCCTTCCAGCACCGGTGCTGCAAAGGCAGTAGGCAAAGTTATCCCTGAGTTGAACGGCAAACTGACCGGTATCTCGATGCGTGTTCCGACTTTGGATGTATCGGTAGTTGACCTGACCGCTAACTTGGCTAAGCCTGCTACGAAAGAGGCTATCTGCGCTGCAATGAAAGAGGCTGCAGAGGGCGAGTTGAAGGGTGTACTCGGCTACACGGAGGACGCAGTGGTTTCCAGCGACTTCCTCGGCTGCACGCTGACCTCTATCTTCGACGCTAACGCAGGTGTTTATTTGACCGACACCTTCGTAAAGGTTATCTCTTGGTATGACAATGAGATTGGCTACTCGAACAAAGTGCTCGACCTCATCGCACACATGGCAAAAGTAAACGGTTAATTCTTAATTGGTTAGTTGTGAAGAGGCTGTCTAACAAGTTTGTTGGGCAGTCTCTTTTTTTTTGTATATAGGCGGTTGTTTTGATACATTTGTTATGATTAGATTATCCGAAGTTGGGAAAAAGCGCCTAAGATTTGCTGTTATTAAAGATAAATAGTAATTTTGCATTCGATTTTTTGTGCATACTATACCTATTTCTTCATATAATCTTAATAATCGGCAATTTTTGATTAACTAAGAATTATGAATTAAGAGAGGATTGCTACGATGGGATGCCCAGACTTGTTGGGGCAGACAAGGCGCGAGACTTATTTGTAAATTCAGTGCTTATCTAAGCAGTTTGTTCCAAACTGTCCGCAGGCGGGACGCCTGCGCCCCCAGTAAAACCGTAGTTTTTGAAAAGAAATACAATAACCAAATAACATATTTTAAGTATGAAAAAGATTTTTACCTTATTAACCGCCTTACTATGTACGGTTGCCCAAGTGAGTTGGGCAGAGGATTGTCCTGCGCTGAATGAAGCAGGCGGACAAAATATGTCTTTATCGCTTTTGGGGGAGGAAAGAACTATTGAATACACTCTAAATGGACAGGGCGACATAGTCTCTTTTCAAGCAAAAAAAGAGAAGTCAATTGCAGTTGGAGACATAACATTACAGCAATATATTAATGGTCAATGGTCTAATGTACAAACTGGTATTGCCCCTGGAACTTCTTTTGGAGATTATGGTCCGTACAATATCAATAGAAATGCCACCAAGATACGTTTCTATAATAGTTATGGGTCCTACAAAAGATATATTCAGAACGTCTATGTTACTCGTGCGACGTATGTAGATGCACCTGCTGACGGTACTTTAACCTTTGAGGAGAAAACTATCCATTCTGCAACAGATACTAAAACCACCACCATGCTGTGGGGGAACACCTCGTCTTTGTCCGCAAACATCACGGGGGATGGTGCTGCCTATTTTAAGGTAAGCATCAGCAATAATGCCACTACTTGTACGAACGGCACCGCAACCATTACGGTTACCTATGCGCACGATGCAGTGGGTGAGCATACCGCTACCTTGACACTCACGAATGGTGATTTTACGCATGAGATTTCCTTGAGCGGTACCACGGTGAAGAAAAGCCAATCGATTGAGTGGAGAGAGGATATTGAAAACAACAAGATTACGTTGCCTGTGGGTAAGGAGGTGAGCGATGCGGCTACGGCTACGAGCGGTGGGGCTGTAACCTACTCTACTTCCGATGAGAACATTGTGGCCATCACTAACGGCGGTGCATCGTTCAAGGCAGTAGCTGCCGGTACGGCAGTGGTAACCGCCACGCAGGCAGGCAATGACACGGAGTGGAACGCCGTGAGCGATTCGATAACCGTAACCGTTACGGAGAAGAAGATTCAGTATATTCAATGGACGGACAACTTGAACCGTCTGCTGGTAGGTGATGCGCCTCTTACCCTCACTGCCAAAGTGCAAATCGTGGATGCCGAGGGTACACGCACCGATGCACCCGCGCGCGACCAATACCTCTCTTATACCAGCGCGGATGCGAATGTAGTAAGCGTGTCGGGCAATGTGCTGACCATCGTAGGCGAAGGTACTACCACGCTGACGGCCACCGTGAGCGGCGATGATGATTACGAGGCGGCGAGTGCCACCATGAGCGTGCGTGTGCGCACTGCTTCCGCAGGTTGCGAAGATGTATTAGTAGCCGATAACCTGACCGGCGAGGAAGTGCAGTTCTTCCAAATGAATCTGAATGAGATAGAAAAGACCTACGCTATCGACCGCAACAACGGCGTGCCCAACAAGTTGATGTTCGACCACAAGGGCGGCAAGTGGCTTGCAAGTTACGGTGGAAATATCGAGGTACGCGAGTCCACCGATGGTGGCAGCAGTTGGAGCGATGTCTTGTGGTCGCAACAGCCTACCGCGGGCACCTACAACACATCGGGCGAGATTCAACTCTCGCGCAATGCTACGCATGTGAAGTTCACGCGTCCGAGCGGTGCAACGGGTTACCACTATATCAAGGACGTGGTGATTACCCCCGCGCAGTACTTGGAGAGCGATAAGGCAACGATAGTCGTAGATAAGTCTATCATCGGCGACAATATAAAGAAAGAGGTTGTGATTAACTACTCCAACGTGAAGGCGGAGTTGGTGGTAAGCCATAACGAGGTAGCGGCTGTTTCGGTAGCAGAGCAGTATTTAGGCAACGAGTGCGGTGCATTCGGTTCGGCGACCCTGCATATCACGATCACGCCTACCGCAGTCGGCACCCTGCTCGATACGATTCGCGTGCGGGATGAGGTGAGCGGCATGGCAGTGGCAGTGCCCGTAGAAGTACTCACGCAGCGTAACACGCAAACTATCACGTGGGAAGGTGTGCAAGATAGTATCTTGACAACAAATGAGGTTACGCTGGCAGCAAGCGCACAGACGGCTGTTTCGTTCAGCAGTTCAGACGAGACGGTTGCTTATGTGGGTGCAGCGAATAAGTTAGTGATTGTAAGAGCGGGCGAGGTAACTATCACCGCCACTGCCGCACAAGACGACAAGTACGAGGAGGCAACGCTGAGCAAGACCATCACCATCGCGTTGGCAACGCCGACGATTACCGCTGCGCCGACCTTGACGGTGGAGAGCGTGGGCTACGGCGAGACGCTAACCAACGATATGCTGACAGGCGGCAAGGCGAGCGTAGCGGGTGTATTCACATGGAACATTGCGGACGACGCCGATTATCTGCCCGGTAAGCATGAGGTTCCTGTGCTGTTCACTCCTGAGAACACCAATTGGTATGCCACAGCAGAGACAACCGTGTCGGTGCTCGTTACCAAGATGGCGCAGACGATTACTTGGAACGATGTGCTGGAAGGGCTGAGCGTGAAAGATACCGTATACCTGACGGCAAGCGCAAAGACTGAGGTTACCTACTCGGTGGATAACGAGGAGGTTGCTGTAATAGATGGTGATAAACTGTACTTCCTTGGCGGTGGTACGGTGGTAGTAACGGCGACGGCTGTGGAGAGCGACCTCTACTATGAGGCGACGGCAGAGAAGACCATCGAGTTAGGTAAGGTGAAAGCCACCATTACCGCTACGCCGGTAGCGGCAGACACGCTGACCTACGGACAGGCACTGGGCAAAGTGGCACTCATCGACGGCAAGGCAAGTTGCGCAGGCACCTTCCAATGGTTAGATCCCGATATGGTACAAGTAGCTGGTGATTACTGGATGGAGGTTGCGTTCATCCCCGAAGATACCGTAACATTCGAGGGCGACACATGCACGGTGTATGTATATATCGACATGGCAGAACAAGAGATCGTGTGGAATTTCACGCAGAACTTCATCTCCGTAGGCGACACCTTAGTGTTTGACGCGACGGCGACAAGCGGATATGCAGTAACTTACGAGATGGAGCCGACTGGATATGCTATGCTTGATGGCAATACGCTGATTGCAGTAGCAGCAGGTACGCTCACTATCACCGCACAACAAGACGGCATTGACGAGGACGGAAATCAGAACTACCATGCTGCAGAATCTGTCTCATTCACCATCACCATCGCTAATAGTTCCACAGACAACGGTTTGGTTATCACCGAAGTGCGCGCGCGCAAGGTGGTACGCAACGGCGAAGTGGTGATTATCCGCGGAGAGGAAGCTTACAACATGCGCGGACAACGCGTAGAGTAAGCGGTAGCAAGTGTTTAGTTCAACGGCTGCCCGACGAAAAGATTCGTCGGGCAGCCGTTTTTTTTGACGCAATATATAGCATTTTTATATTTTTTTCTCCTTTTTTTTGTCTATTTCAAAAAAAACTACTACCTTTGCATGCTGAAATGCAAAAGATAGATTCGAAAGGAGATATTTATGTATTTCATTGAGGTCACGCCGGGTTGCCGATGAAGGCTTATGCCTGTGATGGCATATCTTGAATTATCGGAGAAGGTGTGGGTTCAATTAATGTATTGATAGAGCGTTTATTGACGCTTGTTTTGCGCTTCAAAACTTCGCAACTTTTGATAACAGATAGCAAAACAATGCAACAATGAATGTCCCTGGGATGGTATATATCCATACCATTTGTTTGATTGTTATCGTTTTATGGGGAATAATTCCCATGAAGACGATGATGATAGGCGAATGAGGATTTGTACATATATCTCGGCGTGGACTTCGGTTGCTGTTTATTATCTGTGGCAAAGCGAAGGCCTGAAGCGTAAACAGTAGAAGAAGTTTACGCTTTTTTTGTGTACCTATATGTGGTCTTAAGAATTAAAGTTTAATTCTTTGGGATACTATACGCTCATAATAAAAATGAGAAGAATTGACAATCGGACTAAAGAAATCATACATAACTCTCTAATCATTAAATAATTAAACATTATGAAAAAGTTTGTTCTATTTGCACTGCTACTACTCCTTACAGGTTGTAGCAAGACGGTTCAGATTGCTTGCAATGAACCAGAGATTGAAGTATTTATCGACGATGAAAATTACGGAAGGCCTCCTATTCTATTAAAGGTGCCTCATAACAAATTATATGTATATGCGTCATTTCGCAGAAATGGAATAGAGATACATAAACAACGTATAAATTTTATAGACGGACAGAATTATTACGAAATAAGTATTCCACGCCACCTACAGAAAAACGGAAATCATAAATATCATTCTAATCATTAAAAGTAAAACATTATGAAAAAGTTTATTCTATTTGCACTGTTACTCTTGGTGGGTATCAGCATCCAAGGCGCTCCTAAGCGTAAAATGATTAACATCTCCGTAGAGCCAAATGAAGCAGCGATTTATGTAAACAACTCTTTTTTGGCTAACGGAAGTGGAGAATTTGTTCGCCCAAAATCCGGTAAGATGGCAGTAATTCGTATAGAATGCAACGGCTATAAAACAATTAATACAAAGTTTTACGGAGATGACAAGCGGAGTGCGATTTCATTTACACTCCAGCAGGATGGTTATTACCGTATGAGCGCATATTCCGGCATTGTCAATAAGTTCTTTACAGTAGATATTGATCCTCAATATTATACTGTTTCTGAGGATGGAAAAGTAGACATTAAAGAAGCATGGAAACTACTGCATCAAATTTTATTAAACTATTTTGACGAGATTGCGATGACAGATATATATGGTGGTTATGTACAAACTCCGTGGCAATATAAGACATTCCAAATGTCAGAGATGCAAATGCGCAATCGTGTAACTATTCGCGACATCTCGACTCCGGAAAGAGCTGCCTTACAAATCAAGATATCTTCGGAAGTTGCAGCTGCCTCTGCTGCATTGCACGGAGAATTTGAAGAAATAGATAGAATCGCTAAAGAATATGAGCCATTGATAGAAGAGCTGCAAACTCGTATAGGAAAAGTACGCAGCCTTTAGTTAATAATCATTAAATTCTAATTATTTTATGAACAAAAAATTTTTATTTGCTGCTATTTTCGCGGCGTGTGCATTAAATTTGTCTGCACAATCGTTCACAGAAACGTTTGATTCTAATTCGTTGGAATGGACGGAAAGAGCATTCAAAAACGAAGAGGGTACAGCCATTATTGACAAGGGCGTTATGACAATCCAGTCCTACACAAAAGTAGATGTGGCTCTTTTGTTGGCAGCCGGTCAAGTAGAAAAGACCTTAACAGCTTTTGAGACTCACTGTTATGCTCCGTTAGATATCAAGAAGCCCTTTACTATTTCCAGTGATGTTACTGTAAAAAAAGGAGAACAAGTAGGACTTATGTTTAATTTCAAAGATTTCGGCAACTATTATGCATTTAGAATGACAGAGGATTATGTACAGTTTGTGCGCTATGAGAACAACAGATGCGTAGGTTCAATTACTCAAGGGGTTCGTTGGAAAAAGAAACGTAATAAACTCGCTCAAACATGGTTACTAAAAAGCGATGGCATAACCTTGGAATTTATTGTTAATGACGAACCTATAATGAAAGTTCGCCATATGCCGCTTGAGTATACCGGATTTGGGTATTATACAGTAGGACAATGTGAGTTAATAGTTGATCAGGTTACTTTTACTCAAGGCCTATAAACTCGTTCACATTTTCATTACACAGAGAATAGGAAAACGAGGGTGTGTCAAGAAGGTTTGGCACACCTTCTTTTTATACCCTCTTCGTTGGTATGATGTTCCCTCCTTTTTTACTTCGTCTTTTTGCCGTCCTTTTGCCGTCTTTTTGCCGTCTTTTTATCGAGAAGCATATTTCTCCATCCCTTCCGCACATAGGCAATGCCTGCAATGAGAAGAGGTTGCGAGACTGACTATTTGCTCTTAAATAGCGGAAAATGTAATAATTATGGGCGGATACTTGCGTATATGAAAAAAAAGTTGTATCTTTGCGAGGAATTTTTTGAATGCGCATGTTAGACCATTTGAAAAGACGCAATAGTCTCTATATATTCTTCCTATTCCTATTGTTTTCTCCCTTGTTAGCAGGGGGCGATTGGTGTGCGTTGCAGGCACAGAGTCGTCCTCCGCTGGTGTCGTCGCTGCGTAATGATAGGCGTATGGCAGAGGAGGCTCGGCGGCAGGCAATGGATTCTTCGTTTGTGGAGCGGCCGAGGGGAGGGGAGACGGAGCCACGCCCACAGGCGGCTTCTTCAGGGGTGCGGCCTGGAGACCGCACCTCCATGGAAAGGGACTCGCTGGTGTTTAATCCGAATGATTCGGCGTATTGGGCACCTACGCAGGTGAAGCAGTTGGGTGCAGAGGACTATGAGGCGCTGTCGTCGCCGCAGAGCAGTCTGGACCTGCGCGACCCCGCGAACGTGCAGACGGAGGTGGAGTATCAGCCGAACACGGGCTACTACGTGATTCACACGAAGATAGGCGATGTGGATATCGCTACGCCGTATCTGATGACGCCGTCGGAGTATGCGTCGTACAGCGAACAGCAGGCGATGCACCAATACTGGCAGCAGAAGATAGGCGAGGTGGAGCACAACAACGAGAAGAAGTTCGACATCACCGACATGAAGTTCAACATCGGTCCCGCGGACAAGGTGTTCGGACCGGGCGGTGTGCAGTTGAAGATGCAAGGGTCGGCGGAGTTGCTGTTCGGCTTCAAACACCAATACATTGAAAATCCGAGCCTTACGGAGCGTTCGCGAAACAACAACATCTTCGACTTCGACGAGAAGATACAAGTGAGCGTGAACGGAAAGGTGGGCGATAAGTTGAACTTCAACCTGTCGTACAACACGGAGGCATCGTTCTCGTTTGACCAGCAGAACCTGAAATTAGCGTACAAAGGCAAAGAGGATGATATCATCCAGAGTATCGAAGCGGGTAACGTAACGATGGACCTGAACTCGAGCCTGATACGAGGCAGTCAGGCGCTGTTTGGCGTGAAGACCAACCTGCAGTTCGGGAAACTGAAAGTGCAGGCATTGATAAGTCAGCAGAACTCTGAGAGTCAGTCTGTTAGCAGCAAGGGCGGCGCACAGATGACCAACTTTGAGGTGTCGGGCGACAGTTACGACGAGAACCGACATTTCTTCCTCGGCTATTTCTTCCGCGACCAGTACGAGCAGGCGATGGCGTCGGTGCCGTATATCGCGAGCGGGGTTACCATCAACAAGATAGAGGTATGGGTAACGAACAAGAAAGGGAACTACGACGAGGCGCGTAACATCGTGGCATTCAGCGACTTAGGCGAGTCCGCCGTGCATACGATGAACAGCGGTTGGTCGGGTACGATGCAGCAGGTGCCGGACAACAAGACCAACGGGCTGTACAACGAGGTGCGCGGGCTGGCGGGTATCCGCGACATCCAGCAGACGAGCAGTGTGCTGCAAGGCTACAAAGGGATGGACGGCGGCGAGGACTACGAGAAAGTGGAGTCGGCTCGGCTGCTATCCAGCAGCGAGTACTCGCTGAACAGCGCATTGGGCTTCATCTCGCTGAAGCAAGCGCTGAACCAAGACGAGGTGCTGGCGGTGGCATACGAGTACACCTACGGCGGGCAGGTGTATCAGGTGGGTGAGTTCTCCACCGATGGCAGCGAGGAACTACGGGCACCCAACACGCTGATACTCAAACTATTGAAGAGCAGCAACAACGCGCCTATCAAGAAAGGTGCGGGCACGTGGGACCTGATGATGAAGAACATCTACTCGCTAGGCGCGAGCAGCATCTCGCAAGAGAAGTTTGAACTCTATATCCAGTACCGCAACGACTCGGTGGGGACGGAGATGCAGTACCTGACGGAGGGCGCGATAAAAGGCAAGCAGTTGCTTCGCGTGATGAACCTCGACCGCTTGGACAGCAAGAACAACCCCTACCCCGACGGCAAGTTCGACTTTGTGGAGGGGCTGACGGTGTATGCGAGCAACGGGCGCGTCATCTTCCCCGTGCTGGAGCCCTTCGGCAGCCACCTCAAGCAGGCGATAGGCGACCCTGCGATAGCAGAGAAATATATCTTCCAGGAGTTGTACGACTCCACGCTGGTGGTGGCGCAAGAGATGACGGAAAAGAACAAGTTCTACCTGACGGGAAAATACAAAGGCACCAGCGGCAGCGAGATACGGCTCAACGCGATGAACATCCCGCGAGGGAGCGTAACGGTAACCGCCGGCGGCGCGACGCTGATAGAGAATGTGGACTACACGGTGGACTACATGATGGGAACGGTAACCATCCTCAATCAGTCTATCTTGGAGTCGGGGACGAACGTGGATGTGAAGTTGGAGAACCAATCGACCTTCTCGCTGCAACGGAAGTCGCTCTTCGGGGCGCATCTGGAGTATGAGTTCACGCCCGAGTTGGTCATCGGGGGAACCATCATGCACCTGCGCGAGCGTCCGCTGACCACGAAGGTGAACACCGGCAGCGAGCCGCTGGCGAACACCATCTGGGGCGTGAACGGCAGCTGGAAGACCGACATGCAATGGCTGACGAACGCCATTGACAAGATTCCTTGGATAAGCGCGACCGCCCCTTCTTCCTTCCAAATCAACGCAGAGTTTGCGCACCTGATACCCGGGCATACAAAAGATGTAGGCTCGGTGGGAACGGCGTATATCGATGATTTTGAGGCTACTACGACGAACATTGATGTGCATTATCCGTCGTATTGGTTCTTGGCTTCGACCCCCGCGGTGTACGAGGAGTCGAAACTATCAAACAATGCGGAGTACGGCAAGAACCGTGCGTTGCTGGCGTGGTACACGGTGGACCCCATCTTTGGCTACCCGCAGACGAACACCCCCGCGCATATCAAGAACGATGTGGCGATGATGTCCGACCACAGGACACGTATCGTCTATGAGACGGAGATTTACCCGAGCAAGGAGCAAGTGGCGAACGCCGACTCGAAATTGAGCGTGCTGAACCTGAGTTACTACCCCGAGGAGCGCGGTCCGTACAACATCGTGGCGAGCGAGATAGGCGCTGACGGCAAACTGACCAACCCGAAGCAACGCTGGGGCGGTATGATGCGCAAACTGGACAACACCGACTTCGAGAAATCGAATATTGAGTATATCGAGTTCTGGCTGATGGACCCCGCGCTGACCAACCCCGACGGCTACGAGGGCGAGATGTACATCAACCTCGGCGATATCTCGGAGGACATCCTGCGCGACGGCAAGAAATCGTTTGAGCACGGTCTGCCCATCTCCGACGAGGACCTTGGTCGCACCGACTCCACCATGTGGGGGCGTGTGCCGAAGACTACCTCCACAGTAACCGCCTTCTCCAACGAGACGGGGGCGCGCAAGAAGCAGGACGTGGGTCTGAACGGACTGAGCACCGAGGACGAGTTCCGATTCACCTACAACGGCAAGCGTCCGTATCAAGACTATGTGGACGCCCTGCGCAACACGGTGAGCCAAGCCGTGCTGGCAGAGTGGATGGCTGACCCGTTCTCGCCGCTGAACGACCCTGCGGGCGATAACTTCCACTACTACCGCGGCACCGACTTCGACGAGCAGGAGATGCCCGTGCTCGCCCGCTACAAGCACTATAACGGCACCGAGGGCAACTCGCCCGCCACGGAAGACCAGACGGAGACCTACGGCACGGCGTCCACCCTGTCGCCCGACATAGAGGACATCAACAAAGACAACACGCTGAACGAGTACGAGAAATACTTCCAATACAAAGTCATCCTGCGCCCCGACATGATGGAGGTGGGACGCCAGCACATCACCGAGAAGAAAGTGGCGAAAGTAACGCTGCGCAACGGCGAGACGCAGGAGGTAACGTGGTATCAGTTCAAGATACCTCTCCGCGGCGACAGCGCCACCGTGCAGACCGTGGGGTCGATACGCAACTTCAAGTCCATCCGCTTCATGCGTCTCTACCTGACGGGCTTCAGCTACGAGACCCACCTGCGTCTCGCCACGCTCGACTTGGTACGCGGCGAGTGGCGCAACTACAACAAAGACCTCTACCCGCTGGGGGCTGTGGTGAACACGAGCGCACAACTGGATGTGCAAGCGATAAACATCGAGGAGAACTCCAGCCGCACGCCGGTGAACTACGTACTGCCGCCGGGCGTGAGCCGCCAGACCGACCCCGGGCAAGCCCAACTCATCGCACAGAACGAGCAGGCGATGGTGCTGCGCGTGCAGAACCTCAGCCCGAAAGACGCACGCGCCGTCTATAAGAACACCGGCTACGACATGCGCAACTACAAGAAACTGCAGATGTTCGTCCACGCCGAGCAGATAGCGGCACTCGACCCCGAGTTGAAAGACGGCGACCTGTCGTGCTTCATCCGACTGGGTACCGACCTGAAGAACAACTACTACGAGTACGAGATACCGCTCTCCTTAACGCCCCCGGGGTTGTACAGCAACGACGAGAACTCGACCGACCGCAGCAAGGTGTGGCCCGTGGAGAACATGTTCGACTTCCCCTTCACCGTGTTCACCAACGCCAAGACAGCACGCAACAAAGCGCGTCGCGCAGGCAACACGGACGTGGGAATAAGCATCCCATACGTGGTGTATGACGACGAGAACGGCAAGCCGCAGAACAAAATCACCGTGCTGGGTAACCCCACGCTGGAGGACGTGGAGTGTATCTTGATAGGTATCCGCAACACGGGTTCGCACGAGGCAACGGGCGAGGTGTGGGTCAACGAGTTGCGCCTGAGCGAGTTCAACGAGCAGGGTGGCGTGGCAGCCATGGCGAACGCCTCGCTGTCGGTGAGCGACATCGCGCAGGTGAACGTGGCGGGACGATTGGAAACCGCAGGCTACGGCTCCATAGAGAGCAATGTGCTCGACCGCAACATGGACAACACCTACCAGTTGTCGGTGTCCGCCGCCCTCGAGGCAGGACGACTCTTCCCCGAGCAAGCCAAGATACAGATGCCGCTCTACGTATCGTACAGCAACGAGACCCTCTCGCCCGACTACGACCCGCTGGACACGGATATCAAACTGCAAGAGACGCTCGACTCCTACGAGACCAAAGAGGAGCGCGACTCCATCAAGCGCATGTCAAACACCGTGCAGGAGAGCACGTCATTCTCGGTAACGAACATGAAGGTGAACATCAAGTCGAAGAAGCGCGACATGTTCTACGACCCCGCCAACTTCTCCATCTCCGCGTCTTACAACAAGCAGGAGGAGCGCACGCCTGAGATGGAGCGCAACATCACCACCGACCACAAGGGCTCGCTCAACTACGCCTACAACTTCAACCCGCAGCCGTGGGAGCCCTTCAAGAACGCGAAGAAAGTGCAGAAAGTGAAGTTCCTCAAAGAGATGAACTTCTACTACCTGCCGCAGTCGTGGGCATTCAACACGAATATGCACCGCACCTTCAGCCACATGAAGATGCGCGACCTGACGGCGACCGCCGGCGCGGATATGGACTTGACCTTCTCCAAAGACTTCACGTGGGACAGGGACTTCGACTTCAAGTACGACCTGACCAAGAACATGAAGTTCTCCTTCCAGTCCGCCTACAACGCGACCATCGATGAGGGCTACTACGCGCCGGAGATACTGCGCGACTACGCCTTCACCAACGACTACTACGAGGCATGGAAAGACACCATCCAACGCTCGTTGGGCAAGTGGGGCACGCCCTACACCTACCAGCAGGTGTTCACCATGTCGTGGAACGTGCCATTCAACCGTATCCCGTACCTCGAGGCGTTGAGCGCCAACGCGTCGTACAACGGAACCTACAACTGGGCGCGCACGGCACAATCCGTCTCGCAGGACACCTATCTCGGCAACACCATCTCCTCGCTGCGCTCATGGCAGATAGACGGCGGCATCAACTTCGAGACCCTCTACGGCAAGTCGAAATACTGGAAACAAATCACCCAACTATACACTCGCCGCACCTCGCCCAAGAAGTTCAAAGCGAAGACCTACACAGAGACCATCCGTGCGGAGAAAGGCAAGACCGTGGAGATTACCCACCGCCTCAACTCCGAGACGCTGGTCATTACCGCAGCCGACTCGCTGGGGAAGCGCGTACCCATAACCTTCAAGCCCGCGGGCAACACCAAGGTGAGCGTTACGCCGAAAGCGGACTGTGAGGCGCTGACGCTGACCATCACCACCAAAGACCCGAACAAGCGCACGCCCGCGCAGGTAGCAGGCGACATGTTCGCATACGTAGGGACACTCATTCGCCGCGTGCAGGTTACCTACCGTGAGACGGACAACATGACCGTGCCGGGCTTCGCGCCGATGGCGAACTTCATGGGTAACGAGCGCGTGAACGACTACTACGCGCCGGGCTTCGACTTCTCTTTCGGCTTCTTCCCGAACGACTTTGTGGAGCAAGCCAAAGCGCGCGGCTGGCTCTCGGGCGATACCTCTGTTGTGCAACCCGCCACCCGCGCCCACACCTCTGACTTCGATGTGAAGGTTACCCTCGAACCCCTGCCCGGGCTGAAAGTGCAACTGAACGGCAAACGCTACCAAGCGCAATCGACCTCTATCATCTACTCTTACGACCAACTGCAAGAGAACATGACCGGGTCGTTCAACATCACGCAGGTGGCTATCGGGACGGCGTTCAGCAAGATAGGCACGCAAGAGGAGAACTTCGCCAACGCTGCTTATAGTCAGTTCATCGAGAACATCGGCGTGCTGCAACAGCGCGTGCAGGCGCAGTACGAGGGCGTGCGCTACCCCACCACGGGCTTCATGAAAGGCATGCTCCCGGGCGGGCAAGTGTACGACAAGAGCAAGGGCGCAGTGGCAAAGAACTCCGCCGACGTGCTCGTGCCCGCGTTCCTCGCCGCCTATACGGGCAAGGATGCCAACCGCGTGAGCCTCAACCCCATCCTCTCCATCCTCTCCGTACTGCCCAACTGGTCAGTTACCTACGACGGACTGGGCAAACTGCCGTGGATGCGCGATAACTTCCGCTCCATCACGCTCACCCACGCCTACACTTGTAAGTACGCCATCGGCTCCTTTGGTTCCTACTCCACGTGGGTGCCGCTGGACGGGCAGGGCGACAACAAACAGATAGGTTTCGTGCGCGACGTAACCACCGACATGCCTATCCCCTCCTCGGCATACGACATCAGCAACGTATCCATCACCGAGTCGTTCTCGCCGCTCATCGGACTGAACATGACGATGAAGAACTCGCTCTCGTGCAAGTTCGAGTACCGCAAGCAGCGCAACCTCGCGCTGAACGTTACCAGCGTGCAACTCACCGAGGGACATTCCGATGAGTTCGTCATCGGCGCGGGCTATACCGTCAAGAACCTCAACTTTATCACCAAGAAGAAAGACGGCGGGCAGAAGAAGGTGAGCAACGACCTCAAACTGAACGTGGATGTGTCATACAAGGACATCAAGACCCTGCTGCGCAAGGTAGAGGAAGGGCTGACGCAGGCATCCAGCGGCAACAAGGTGTTCGCCCTGAAAATCAGTGCCGACTACGTGCTCTCGCAGAAAATCAACCTGCAGCTCTTCTACGACCACCAATCTACCATCCCCCTCATCTCCACCTCCTACCCCATCAAGGCAGACAACATCGGTATCAACATCAAACTCATGCTCACGAGATAACAGAGTAAAAAAAAGTTTCAAGTTCCAAGTTCCAATTTTCAAGTAAAAGTAACCTTTAACGCTGAAACTTGAAACATGAAACTTGGCACCACGAATGTTTAAAGTAGGCATCATAGGACCTGAGAGCACGGGCAAGAGCAGTCTTGGGCAGTATCTTGCCAAGCGCTATGGGGCGACATACGTTCCCGAGTATGCCCGCGACTATGTGGCAGCCCTCCACCGCCCTTACACCTACGAAGACGTCTGCCACATCGCCCGCAAGCAGATAGAGGAGATTAGAGCAGTGGTTAGTGGGCAGTGGTTAGTGGGCAGTGGGCAGATGACGAAGCGGGCGGATAACGAAGTGGTATTCTTCGACACAGAACTCATTGTAACCCGCGTGTGGTTCGACTACGTCTATGGGGCGGCACCCGACTGGCTGCTGGACGCTATGCAGCAGTACAAGATGGACACCTACCTGCTCACCTATCCCGACATCCCGTGGATACCCGACCCCACGCGCGAGAACGGCAGCGACGAGATGCGCCTGCAACTCTTCCAGCGCTACGAGCAGGAAATCCAAGCCCTCGATGTGCCCTACTATATCATCCGGCATACCGGCAACTCGGATGCTTGATTTGACAATTTGACAATTTACTATTTGACAATTATTGCGCTGCATGGTCGATGGTAAATAGTAAATTGTAAAATAGTAAAATAAATTATGAAAAAAGAAACTATCAATGCCCTCTTCGGCATACTTTTCATCACGGTTCTATCTATCGCCGCATGGTTCATTGCGGAGATTCCCGCCGTGAAAGCCCTGTCGTTCTCCTCCCTCATCGTGGGTATCCTGCTCGGTATGGTCTATGCCAATCTGCCGGAGAAAGCCCATGTGCCCGCCTCGTGGGGCGCGGGCATGAAAATCTGCTCGAAGACCCTGCTGCGCACGGGTATCGTGCTCTACGGCTTTCGCCTGACCTTCCAAGACATCGTGGCAGTAGGTCTGCCCGCCGTGGTGATAGATGTGATTGTGGTAACAGTAACCATCTTCCTCGGCATTTGGTTAGGCAAACTGCTGAAGATGGACAGCGAGACTACGCTGCTGACCGCTACGGGTAGCGCCATCTGCGGCGCTGCAGCCGTGCTGGGCGCAGAGGCGGTGGTCAAGCCCGAGAGCCACAAGACGGCGGTGGCAGTCTCCACCGTGGTCATCTTCGGCACCATTGCGATGTTTCTCTACCCTATCGCCTACCGCGCAGGCTGGATGGTCGGGCTGGATGAGCAGCAGGTGGGTATCTACACCGGTGCGACGCTGCACGAGGTGGCGCACGTGGTAGGCGCAGGCAATGCCATGGCGTCCGACACCATCGCCGCCACCGCCCTCATCGTCAAGATGGTGCGAGTTATCCTCCTCGTCTTCGTCCTCCTCATCATGTCGTGGGCGCTGGGCAGAAGCAAACAGTCGGTCAACGAAGTTGTCAAACAGCAGAGCGGTCAGACAGCAGGCGGGGACGCCTGCGTACCCGGACAGCGGTCGAGAATCACTATCCCATGGTTCGCATTCCTCTTCCTGCTGATGATAGGTGTGAACAGCCTGATGGTCGCCTACCTGCCTGCCTCATTCATGGCACCGTTCAGCAAAACGATGAACATCATCTCCACCTTCCTGCTGACCATGGCAATGACGGCATTAGGTGCCGACACTTCCTTCAAGAAGTTCAAGCAGGCAGGTGCCAAGCCCTTCGCCCTCGCGGCACTGCTCTGGCTATGGCTCATCGTAGGCGGCTACCTGATGGCGCGCTTCCTCGTACCGCTGTTTCCTAACTCTATATAACCGAATACGAAATCCTTATATACGAAGACGACCTTTTACTCAACAAAAATTTCCAAAAATTATTCCAACAATATCTTTTTCTATAACATATTATTTTTCATTAACTCATTGCCCCAAAACCAAATTAGTCTTTGACTGCAGAAATAGTTCGCACATATTAGCGCCACGCTAATATATAGCAAAAGAGGCTGCCTAACTTGACTTGTTAGACAGCCTCGTTTTTTGTTGGCATTGAGGGCTTTATAAGAAGTAAGAGACTAATACAAATAGCCAGTGGGCGGCGAAGGCTGCGGCGATGCCGCCGATGGTGTGGGCGAGGATGGCTTTGGAGGTGAGTTGGCGGTATCCGATAGAGTCGAGCATGGCGGTGTGGGTGCTTAGGAAGCCGCTCCAGCACATGCCGATGGCGGTGAAGACCGCGATGGCGTTGCCGTCAATCCATCCCTGCTCCATGAAGGAGGGGATGAGCCCCAAGGCAGCGCCGACGGCACCCAGTGCGGTGATGGGGAAGGCTACGAGGTGCGGGTCTTGCAAGCCGAAGAGCCAATCGAAGACAAAAGTGATTTTCCCTGCGAGCCACGGCAGGAGCGCCGTACCCTGGTAGGCGGCACCCGTATAGCCGTCTGTGCCTGCGCCGAAAGTGAGCACCATGACCATTGTGGAGATAATCAACACGCCCGGGATGATGGCGATACCGACCTCTACGCCTGCCTTTCCACCGTCCAAGAGGGCGTTGAGGATACGGAGGAAGACAGAGGACCCACCCCTGCCCTCCCTACAAAGGGAGGGGGAAAGATTAGTTTCTATAGACGAAGGCAATTTATTCTCTCCCTCCATTTGTAGGGAGGGCAGGGGTGGGTCTTGTTGGGGTGGGTCTTGGGCTTGTTCTTCTTTGTAGTGGGGGTATTGTTTTAGGATGAAGCGTTGCATGAGGCGGGTGGAGACGATGCAGCCGCAGAAAGCACCGAACAAGCCTACCAGCGGGGCGGCGATGAATCCATGCCCGACCATGAAGACCATGACGAGCAGTCCCATACCGAACGCCGTGCCGAAATTGGTGAGCGAGATATACTCATACTTGCGGAAGTAGCGCTTGAACTGCGGGTCTTTCGCCAGCGAGATGATGGCAGGGTTGTCGGAAAGGAAGGTCATGGCGGCACCCAAGGATGCCACGCCCGGGAGGTTGAAGAGCGGACGCATGAGCGGTCGCAGCAGTTTCTCCAAGAGCGTTACCACCCCGAAATCTACGAACAGGCGTCCGATGGCGCTCGTGATGACACAGATACCCATCAGGTAGAAGACGGTGTTGAGCAGAAGGTCGTGCGCCGTGTTCATGATGGTGTTGAGCGCGTTGGCGAGCCCCATCACCCATGCCAGATAGGCGAACAAGCCGATGACGGCGAGCAGGCAGAGGATGGGGGAGAGGTAGGTGCGAAGTTTTTGACCTTTTTTGTTGAGAGTTGAGAGTTGAGTGTTGAGAGTTGGTTTGCGGATTTTCATGGTATGCTTTGTGGTATTTGGCAATTCACCTCCCTCCCTTGTAGGGAGGGTTCGTTATCTATTCCTCGTATTTCCCGTTGACCTTGGTGGGTTCGAGGTGGATATTGATGTGCGTCTGGTCGCCGAAGCGTTGTTTGAGTTGCTGCTCGATGGCGGAGGCGTGTTTGTGCGCCACGGTGAGTGGCGTGTTGCCGGGCATGCGCAGGTGCATCTCTATCGCTACACGGTTGCCGAGACGGCGCGTGCAGAGGTGGTGCAACTCGCTGACTTCCGTATCCGCAGCGACGATGGCGCGAATCTCATTCTCGTTCTCCTCGGGGAGGCTCTGCTCCAAGAACTCGCCGATGGCGCCGTAGGTGAGTCGCAGGGCAGTGAGCACGATGAACACCGACACGACGAGTGCCGCGATGGGGTCGAGGATAGTCCATTTCTGCCCCAGCAGGATAGCACCGCCGATACCCAGCCCCGTGCCGATGGACGAGAGCGCGTCGGAGCGATGGTGCCAAGCGTTGGCTTTGAGGGCTTCGGAATCCACCTGCTTGGCGACCCGAATGGTCAGCCAGTAGGTCAGTTCTTTGAGCACGATACTTGCTACGGCAGCCCAGAAAGCAATCCATCCGGGTTGCGCCAGCGTCTCGCCATTCCACACTTGGATAATCTTCTCCACACCGTCCACGGCGATGCCGATGCCGACTGCCAAGAGCGCCAAGCCGATACAGAGCGTCGCCAGCGTCTCGTACTTGCCATAGCCGTAGGAGTGCTTGCGGTCGGCGGGACGGTTGCTGATTTTCACAAAGACCAGCACCACGATGTCCGTCAGGAAGTCGGACAGCGAGTGGACTGCGTCTGCTAACATGGCTGCCGAACCGCCTAATATACCGGCTAAGAACTTGAACGCTAACAAGAGCGTATTGACAATAGTACCGAATACCGTGATTCGGGTGATACGTTGAACACGCGTTGGCATGGATGAGTTGAGTGTTTAGAGGTGAGAGGTGAGAGTATTCTGAGTAATCGGAGTAGTTTGATTATTCTGAGTGGTTCGTCTTGTTTTTGAGAATGTCTTTTACCACTTCTGCGGCGAGGCGGAAGCCAAAAGTGCCTACCACGGGGGCGAGCGTGCCGCCGGCAGCGGAGATTTCCGGCGAAAAGGCGCAGAGGAACTTCTTAGCAGGTAGCATATCGGCTTTCTTCATGCGTGTGCGCAGCGCCCGCGCCAAGGGGCAGCCGTGCACCTTCCAGAACTCCGCGACCTCAATCTGCGCGGGGTCGTACTTGCGCGCGGCACCCATCGAGGAGAAGAGGATGGCGGTGGATAAGGTGGCGCGGCGGATGAGCAACATCTTGCAGTCGAGCGAGTCGATGGCGTCGAGCACGTAGTCGTATTGGTTGAAGTCAAAGCGGTCGGCGGTGTCGGTGTCGTAGCGTAGCGGGAGGGCGGTGATGTCCACCTGCGGATTGATGGAGAACAGGCGCGCGCACATCTCTTCCACCTTGGTGCGACCGATGTTCGCCGCCGTGGCAACTACCTGCCGATTGAGGTTGCTCGGCGCGACGGTGTCGAAATCGACTATCGTCAGGTGCTGCACGCCTGTGCGCACCAAGGCTTCGGCACACCAGCCGCCCACGCCGCCCACGCCAAACAAGATGACGCGAACGGACTGCAAACGGGCAAACGCCTCTTCGCCTATGGCTTGGATTGTTCGAGAAAACATGGGTGTTGTTTGGATGAAGGATTAAGGATGAAGGATGAAAGACTTATTACCTTTGTATTTGAATGTTCAGAGTCGAAACTATTTAGTCTTTTATCCTTTATCTTGTAGTGAGCGTAGCGAACGGTCTTTTATCCTCTTTATTACTGCTTGTGCAACGTTGATGCCGTCGAGGGCGGAGGAGGTGATGCCTCCGGCGTAGCCTGCGCCCTCGCCGGCGGGGTAGATGTTTATCTGAGAATTGTCCTGCGGCGCCTTTTCCCAATATGCCTGCAAGGTCTCGGGGTCTCGGGGAATACGGACGGCACTGCTGCTGCGGCTCTCTACGCCCAAGATAACCGCCTCGTTGGTCAGGAAACCCTTGTATTTGCGGTCGAAATCGCGGAAACCCTGCTGCAAACGACTGCCTATCTCCTTGGGTAACCATTCGTCCATTCGACTGGGCACCACCCCGGGCAGGTAACTGGTCTTGGGCAGGGTCTTGCTCATTCTGCCTTCGACAAAGTCTCGCAACCGTTGGGCTGGGGCTTGGCTCGCTGCCGCGCCGTGCTCAAATGCCAACTGCTCCAAACGCTCTTGGTAGAGCAGATTGGTCTCCCACGTGGGGTGCGCGCATATATCTTCGGGGCGTATCTCCACCACCATGCCGGAGTTGGCAAAGGGTGAGTTGCGATGGCTAGCAGACATGCCGTTCACCACACAACTGCCTGTGGTGCTGCCCGCAGGGACGATATGCCCGCCCGGGCACATGCAGAACGAATAGACCCCACGCCCTTGCACCTGCGTTACGAGCGAGTAACTGGCATTACCCACGATGTCCACTATCTCCTGCGGCGCGTTGTGATACATCAGGCGGTTGATGAGCGATTGCAGGTGCTCCACACGCACGCCCATTGCAAAGCCCTTGGGCTCCAGCCGCACCCCTGCTGCCGCTAACTCGCGGTAGGTGTCGTGCGCGGAGTGCCCGATGGCGTAGATGATAGTAGAACTCTCCCCATCCCTCCCTACAAGGGAGGGAGTAAGTAAGTGGAAGCAGGTCTCGAAATGGATTTCGCCGCCGTGGGAGAGGATGCACTCGCGCATGGCTCGGATGATGCCGGGCAGGCGGTCGCTGCCGATATGGGCATGCGCCTCGTAGAGCACGCTGTCGGGCGCTCCGAAATAATGGAACAACTCCATCACCCGTTGCATGTTGCCGCGCTTCTTGCTGCGGCTGAAGAGTTTGCCGTCGGAGAACGTGCCTGCGCCGCCCTCGCCAAAACAGTAGTTGCTCTCGGCGTTCAGTCCCTCGTTGCGGTTGAGCAGGGCGATGTCTTTCTTGCGCTCGCTCACCTCCTTCCCGCGCTCAAAGATGACGGGTTTCACGCCATGCTCCAGCAAGGTCAGCGCAGCAAACAGCCCCGCAGGACCCGCTCCCACGATGTACACCGTCCTTTCCGCCGCGTGCACGTCTTGGAAATGCGGCGGCTCGTAGAGCTGAACGGGTGCATCTTTGGGCACACGCCGCCCCTCCTCATCCAACAATATGGATAAGTTCACACGCAGATTGCGCTGCCGCGCGTCCACCGACTTCGATACGATGCGGTATTGACGCTCCAACGCCTGCGCTTCTTTGGGCGATATAGTAAGGAGTTCGGTCATAGAGGATTAAGGATGAAGGACACAGGATTAAAGACTTATTACAATCGTCTCAAGGTTTGCAGAGTCGATGCTATTTTGTCTTTTATCCTGCGTCCTTAATCCTTCATCTATTTATTGTTCTTCAGTCCCTCCATGATTTGGGTTTCGAGTTCGTCCATGAGGTCGGGGTTGTCGCGCAGCACGTTCTTCACCGCATCGCGCCCTTGACCGAGGCGCGTGTCGTTGTAACTATAGAAACTACCCGACTTCTTGATAACGCCGTTCTCCACGCCGAGGTCGATGATTTCGCCTACCTTGGAGATACCCTCGTTGAACATCAGGTCGAACTCCGCTTTCTTGAACGGGGGCGCCACTTTGTTCTTCACCACTTTCACGCGCACTTGGTTACCCAATATCTCATCGCCTTCTTTTATCTGCCCCACTTTGCGGATGTCGAGACGCACGGAAGCGTAGAATTTCAGTGCATTACCGCCCGTGGTGGTCTCAGGGTTACCGAACATCACGCCGATTTTCTCGCGCAACTGGTTGATGAAGATACAGGTAGTCTGCGTCTTGTTGATGGTCGCGGTGAGTTTGCGCAAAGCCTGCGACATGAGTCGCGCCTGCAAACCCACTTTGTTGTCGCCCATGTCGCCCTCTATCTCGGCTTTGGGTGTGAGGGCTGCCACGGAGTCAATCACCACCAAGTCCACTGCCGACGAGCGAATCAACTCATCGGCTATCTCCAGCGCCTGCTCGCCGCAGTCGGGCTGCGCTATCAGCAGGTTGTCGGTGTCCACGCCTAACCGTTCGGCATAAAAACGGTCGAAGGCATGCTCTGCATCGATAATCGCTGCGATACCGCCCTGCTTCTGCACCTCTGCCATCGCGTGGATAGCGAGCGTGGTCTTACCCGATGACTCCGGACCATAGATTTCTATCACACGCCCACGCGGATAGCCGCCTACACCCAGCGCCAGATTCAGACCGATACTGCCGGTGGAGATGACCGACACATCTTCTATCTTGTCGTCGCCTAACTTCATGATGGCACCTTTGCCGAAGTCCTTGTCAATCTTCGCCATCGCCAATTGCAATGCTTTCAACTTGTCCGCAGACGGTTGTTTTTTCTCTTCTGCCATAACTGTATAATTTGAAAATTTGTAAATTGGAAAATTATCGGAGTATTCAGAGTATTCAGAGCATGGGCACTCTTAATTCTTAATTCATAATTCTTAATTAACCATTACCCTCCTACGAGTTTCTTGATGTCCGAGAGTTTGTTTAGGGCTTCGAGCGGGGTAAGATTGTTGATATCCATGCTCTTGACCTCATCGCGTATCTGCTCCAGCACGGGGTCGTCCAGTTGGAAGAAACTGAGTTGCGTGCCCTGCGCGGGCGAGATATTAGCGCCGGTGGGGGTAACCGATGCCGCGTCGCGCTCCAAGTCGCGCAGTATCTGATTAGCGCGCTGCACGATGCTCTCCGGCATACCGGCTAACTTCGCGACGTGGATACCGAAACTATGCTCCGAGCCGCCGCGCACCAACTTACGCAGGAAAATCACCTTGCCGTTCGCCTCCTTGACCGACACATTGTAGTTGCGGATGCGCGCAAAGGTCTTCTCCATCTCGTTGAGTTCGTGGTAGTGGGTGGCAAAGAGCGTTTTCGCATGCCCTTTATGCTCGTGGATATACTCCACTATTGCCCATGCGATGGAGATACCATCGTAGGTGGAGGTACCGCGCCCGAGTTCATCGAAAAGCACCAGCGAGCGCTCGCTGAGGTTGTTGAGGATACTCGCCGCCTCGTTCATCTCCACCATAAAGGTCGATTCGCCCATACTGATGTTATCGCTCGCACCCACGCGGGTGAAGACCTTGTCCACCACGCCTATCTGCGCACTCTCTGCCGGCACGAAACTGCCCATCTGCGCCATGAGCACGATAAGTGCCGTCTGCCTGAGCAACGCCGACTTACCCGCCATGTTCGGACCCGTGATGATGATGATTTGCTGCCCGTTGTTGTCCAGCAACACATCGTTGGCGATATACGCCTCGCCCAGCGGCATCTGCTGCTCGATGACGGGGTGCCGTCCCTGCCGGATGTCTATCACCAGCCCATCGTTCACATCGGGACAGATATACTTGTTCTCCGCCGCTACGGTGGCAAACGACAGCAGGCAGTCCAACTGCGCCACGATGTTCGCATCTACCTGCATCTTCGGCACATAGTCGGTCAGCGCGAGCATCAACTCGTTGTAGAGCCTGTTCTCTATCACCTGTATCTTCTCCTCCGCCGTCAGAATCTTGTCCTCATACTCCTTGAGTTCCTCCGTGATATAGCGCTCGGCGTTGGCGAGCGTCTGTTTGCGAATCCACTCGGGCGGTACCTGCTCTTTGTAGGTGTTGCGCACCTCTAGATAGTAGCCGAAGACGTTATTGAAGCCAATCTTCAGGCTCTGGATGCCCGTCTTCTCGCTCTCGCTTTGCTGCAGACGCAAGAGGTAATCCTTGCTGTTGCTATGCAGGTCGCGCAAATCGTCCAACTCGTTATCCACACCCCGCGCGATGATTCCGGGTCGCCCCTGCACTGCCGGCGGATTGGGCTGTATCTCACGCTCTATGCGTCCGCGCATCTCCGCGCAGGTCTCCATCTGGTCGCCGAGCAGCGAAAGATAGGCGTTGTCCGTTGCCGAGAGGCACACCTCTTTGATGGTCGCTACCGCCCGCAGGGCAACCGCCAGTTGCACCATCTCGCGCGGCGAGATACGCCCCGTGGCTATCTTGCTCACCACGCGTTCCATATCCTGCATCTTCGCTATCTCCGCCCGAAGCGTGTCGCGTTGGTCGGGGTGCTTGAAGAAATGCTCCACCACCATCTGCCTATTGCGTATCGGGCGCACATCTTTGAGCGGGAGCGCCATCCAGCGATGGAGCATACGTGCACCCATGGGCGACTGCGTGCGGTCGAGCACCTCGAACAGCGTCTTGCCTTCCTCGCGCTGTGCGCCCGTCAGTTCGAGGTTGCGTATCGTGAAGCGGTCGAGCCACACATAGCGCTCTTCCTCTATGCGGCTCAGGTGTTGGATATGAGCAGTCTGCAGGTGCTGCGTCATGTCCAGATAGTGGAGGATGCCGCCGGCGGCAATCACTGCATTGGGCATCTTATCCAGCCCGAAGCCTTTCAGGTTCTGCACGCCCCATTGTTTATGCAGCCGCTCCACCGCACTCGTCTCGTTGAGCATCCAGTCCTCCAACTCAAAGGTGAAGTACTTGTTGCCGAAGTGCGCCTCAAAGTCCGCTTTGCGCCCGCGCAGGAAGAGCACCTCCTTGGGGGCAAAGTTGGTCAGCAGTTTGTCGATATAGTCGCTCGCTCCTTCGGCGGCGAGGAACTCGCCCGTGGAGATGTCGAGAAAGGCGATACCTAATGAGTGGCGCGTGAACTGCACGGCAGCCACCCATGTGTTCTCTTTCTGCTGCAGCGTGGTGTCGGAGTAACTGACGCCCGGGGTAACCAACTCCGTTACCCCGCGTTTCACCAGTTTCTTCGTCAGTTTGGGGTCTTCCAACTGGTCGCATATCGCCACGCGCCGTCCCGCGCGCACCAATTTCGGCAGATAGGTATCCAGCGCGTGGAAGGGGAAACCCGCCATCTCCGTGGGCGCAGCCCCGCCCGCGTTATTGCGGTGCGTGAGCGTGATATTCAGTATCTTGCTGGCTTCCACAGCGTCCTCGCAATAGGTCTCGTAGAAGTCACCGCAACGAAACAGCAACATCGCATCAGGGTACTGCGCCTTGATGTCTCGAAACTGCTTCATCATTGGAGTTAACTGCTCTGCCATAGTAGTTGTCAGTGGTTAGTGGTTAGTTATCAGTGGGCAGAATACTCGGATTATTCAGATTCTTCAGAATACTCAGAGCATGCGCCCTCATAATTCTTAATTCATAATTACTTCAAGTCCACCGTCAGTTTCAGGTTATAGCGTCTGCCGGTGAGGTAGTTGGGGCTTGCCCACTGTTGCCCGTAGGCGTCGCTCACCCAGAAATAGGAGTTCACGTTCTTCCAGCCCACGAGGTTGAATACCTCAAACTGTATCGCCCACTCCGCCACGTGCTTGGCGCTCGGGGCGCGCATGAACTTCGCCGTCTTCGCGTTGAAGGCGTAGGTCGCGCCGATGTCTATGCGCCGATAGTCCGGCATACGCAGCACCTTCATGCTCGCGTAGTCGCGCGGCGCGGCAAAGGGCATGCCGTCGCTCCATATCATCTTCAGGTGGAAGCGCAACTGCGGTAACTGCGGCACGTAGTCTTGGAACAGCATGGAGAAGGAGTAGCGTTGCTCCTGCGGCGAGGGTATCCAGCCCAGTTCGGGGCGGTCGAGCAACCGTTGCTTCGCGCTCATCACCGAGAAACTAATCCAACTGTCTGCCCCGGGCACCAACTCGCCATAGAGTTTCAAGTCCAGCCCCGCCGCGTAACCCTCCGAGTCGTTCTTGCCCGAGTAGCGCACCCGCACGTTGTCCACCGTATAACTCTCCATGCGGTCGATATACTTGTAGTACGCTTCGGCGGTGAACTTAAACGGTCGTCCCCATGCGCGGAAATAGTAGTCGCCGCCCAGCACCACGTGCACCGACCGTTGCGCTTTCAGGTCGCGCGTGAGCGAGATACGGGTAACGCCGTCCGCTCCCGTCAGCGTGTCGCGCAACTCTTTGTAGAATGGTGCTTGGTAGTAGAGTCCCGTCGCCAGACGGAAACTGAAATCGCGCTTCCAGCCGGGGATATAGACGAGGCTCGCCCGCGGGCTGGGCAGCACTTCGTTGGTCCAACTCCACCATTGCAATCGTCCGCCCACGGTCAGTATCACCTGCCCCTTGTCGGTATTCCACTTATGGGTGTTCTGCACGTAGCCCTGCACGCGCGCCGACTGCATGCTGCTGTCACCCTGCATGGCGTAGTAGAGGAGCATGTCCTGCCCGTTGTTCGGCAGGCTGTAGCCCGCCGAGTCGCGCCATTCCCACTCGCTGATATGGTCTCGTATCCACTCGCCCTGCGCACTCACGCCCCATGTCAGGCTGTTCTGCCCGCGTTTCCACTCGCCGTGGTGCGACAGCGTTGCCACGCCCGCTTCCAGTCGGTTGCGGGCATGCTGGTGGTACTTACCCGTGCCCAGCACATCCGTCTGCTCGCTCGGGTCCACCATCTCCCCCGGGCGACCGCCGCCCGTGTCGGGGTTCTCCGCGTCCAGCGACTTGTTCGACAGCACGTAGTCGCCCGTGATGTCGTAGGTCTCGCGCTCGTTGGTGTAGAAGCCGCTCGCGTCGAAGCCGATGCTCACCTCACGGCTCACCTGCCCCCCTGTGCTCAGTGCAGCAAAAGCCGTTACGAAGCGGTCTTTCTCCTGACCCTCGTACCATATATTCAGGTGCTTTGCGTCCAATCCGCCCCAACTCTCCGACATCGAATCCGGCTGAAACACATAGTCATTCACACTCACATTGCCCAGGAAAGAGGTCGTCCAACCAGATTTAGCGGACCATGTCAGCATGGTCTGATAGTCAAAGTAATTCGGCTGGTAGTTGCCCGC
>JAEDGZ010000023.1 GCA_016297215.1 Paludibacteraceae bacterium
GGAGCGGTTCGGAGCAGCCGCGTCTTACCTTTGCAGTGAGAAAACAACCTCAACATACTCGAAAACGAAAAACTTTGCACTATGCAAGTAACGACTGCCCCAAAAATCAATAAGCACCATGAAGCAGTTATACCAAATTATCGTGGGACGCGGTGCAAAGCCAATCGGCAGCGCAAGCCATACCTGCGAAGCCCTACCCTACAGCGGAACGGAGTGCAGCCGTGGGAGAGGCGGCAGGTATTCCGCTCTGTCTGACAGTACCATGCCGAGGACAAGTGTCCCGGCAAAGGGCTGGCAGGCGTTTCATTGCGTTAGGGATAGTAAGGGAGCAGGGCTGTCCGAAGCCGTTCTGTAACATTGCAAGCGAGGGACGAACCTGCAACGTGGAAGAAAGCGTGGGTGGAACGCCGCTGTCCGAACCGTTCTGTAACATTGCAAGCGAGGGACGAACCTGCAACGTGGAAGAAAGCGAGGGTGGAACGATGCTGTCCGAACCGTTCTGTAACATTGCAAGTGAGGGACGAACCTGCAACGCGAAAGGACGGAGAGGGAAAAGCAGCGGGTCCGCCCCGCTCTGTAACATTGCAAGTGAGGGACGAGCCTGCAACGCGGAAGAACAGAGAGGAAAAAAGCGAGCGAGTCCGCCCCGCTCTGTAACATTGCAAGCGAGGGACGAACCTGCAACGTGGAAGAACGGTGAGGGCGGAACCCCTGAATAGCCCGACCTGAAAGGGAACGCCCAAAAGAAAAGTATTTTATCGGATAATTTAGACTATACCCTATTAAATGTCGTATACCAAGTTTCTTTGAAAAAATTATATTGTATCCATACACATCCCCTTCAACAAATAAAACCAGTACATATAAACATTAATCGACTGATAAACAATACAATATAAATATTTGTACTGTTGAAAAGAATACTAAAAGAAAAAAAAATGTTGAAAAACAACTGTGCTTGTATCAAGTTGTTGAATCGTGTTGAAGCTTGTTGAGTGAGATGCAAGGGTGCAATGTGCTATAATTCTACGTGTTGCAATTGTTGAATAAGTTGAAAGGCATTTACGACTGCCAAAAGACTTACACACTAAAAAAAATGCCACCGCATAATATCGGTGGCACATAATATGGTATTATAAATTTTATTCTTCGTAATCTACTCCAAGGTTAACACCAAACAACTCAACTATCTTATCATAATCAAAGCAATAACATTGGTCCAGTATAGTTTCCGTTTTATTGCGTTCTATTCCGTCGCTACCTCGAGTAATACTTGTCATCGTATAACCTTGGATAATGTTACGAAAACGAAAACTTCGTTTCTTTCCTAAATAAGCGGGTGAGTTCTCCAGATAATATGAAAGAGAGGATTTGGGTAATAATGTCTCTCCCACTTTCTTGCCATGAATCTGATATAATTCAAAAATGCGCTTATAGCGTAAATACAGTATCTGCTTCGGAGACGAAAACTCTTGCACATAATTGCTGTTATCCACTTTCAGTTTATTATCCCACTGTAAACGATAATCTGCTTCCATAACGACTTGCCCTTCTTGGCGAAGATAGTTAACTATATCCCAGAAGGTGGCTATCTCGTTATTGTGTTTCAATTCGCCATTTTGAGTTACCAAACCCCTAATGGCAACCGATAGTATATCTTGATACGTAAATGGCATATCTAATCTATCTTGTAAACACTGGAAAGCAGCAATTGGTATAATCCAATTTTTTAGGATTCGGTCTTCAACGACCGTGTCAGTAAGAGCGTTTTGTATATCATGAGTAACACGTGTGTAAGCGTCTTTGAAATTAGCATCAAAAAACGCCCGGTGTTGTAGCAATTGCAATGTTAGATGTGAGCATCCTAACTTTCGTACATTTACCAAATGATTAAACTGTTGCTTGGCTTCTGCGGTGAACTCCGATTTATTATAGCGCAGGAAGATGAAGCGTGAGAATAGCGCGATGTCGGCGGTCGCCATCTCTTGTCCCGAAAGGATAACGCCACAATCTACGCGAGTAACCTCGCGTTTCTTGTCCTTATCCATGTTCATACGGTTACGCCCTGCGCCGTCCCACAGACCTTTCAGGAACTCCCGCTTGTCTATATCAATGGTGTTCTTGAACTCATCAATATGGACGAGTGCATTGGCGCATTGAGCGACCGTGTCCGCCAATGCCGGCAGCGTGGAATTTTGGATGTTGGGCGGTGTGTTCTCAATGATGAAGAAGGACATCAGCGAGTGCCCAAGTTCTGACTTCCCTGAGCCTTTGGGCCCAAATAAGTTTAGAATAGGAAAAGATTTTGTATAAGCAGTAACAATATCTCGAAATAATGTTGCAATTAGAAAAGCCATCCCAATCTTGGCATTATCTCCGAAGACATCTATAAGTAGTGCTGTATATTCATTAAGCGAAATACTGCCCCAGTTCTTATGAACGAAATTTCGTTCAAATTGGAACAATGATTTCTGGCGTTTATACACAGAAGAGAATGCAGGCAAATAATGATTGCCCAAATCGCCAAGGCGTACAATCCCAAGTTCATCCGTTTGATGCCATTGTTTTCCATCAAATATACCATTACCAAAAGCATAAAATCCGTGCTCTTGCCATCCTAATTGGCTAATCGGCTCTGCTGTTTCTGTAGCCTTGTAAAGGAATTGCTTCAATCGAGTCAGTTGTTCTTCTTTTGCTAACCATATATAGTTACCGACACTTTCTATCTTTTGTTTGAAACGGCTTAGACTAACAAGGTCTTCTGATTTAAACTCAATGATTCTTTTCTCTCCATCCTCATTTTCCACCTCAAATAAACGGAGGGCAGATGAGCCGCCATCGGAAATATGAAAAAGCGGCTTCATAATAAAATTAGACCATTTAATAGTTTTTCCATTTTGTCCAATAGAAATATAGGAATGTCCCGAGGCTTGGAAACCGTATCTGTCAAATAAATCAAGATATATAGTATTCTTGTTATCGCTCTTCAATGTTTCTTCGCATCGTTTGCGTTTCGCTTCCCGTATAGCTTTATTCCACATGGACTTTCCTTTGATGACATCATTCAGCAGATTGACATATCTGTCTATCTCATGGTCACGTTCCAAACGTGCTAATAAAGCTGCAACTGTCTCAACAACCGAATTAGGAGACATATCTTGCTTTTGCAACAGTTTCTGAGCATACCATACGGGAAAATCTTGTGTTTCTAAGTCATCATATATCACACGGGACCTACAATAAGAATCAGGATCCTGTTTATTACCATCCGGTCCGAGCGGTATTTCTTTAATGTATACTTCAAAACCGAGATTCCAAGCGCTGCAAGCCGATTTGATAACTTTGCTGATGCCTGTACCATAAGGAGTTCCAACCCTTGGACAATCTGCGTCCGGAAGAAAAAGAAGTTTTGATGCGGAGCGGTTCAAGATTGCAAATTGGTCATCTGTCCAATCAGAGCCAAGGGAAGCGACAACATTAAGAACTCCAATAGATTGTAAATGTAGTACATCCGGAGCACCCTCAACCAAGACAAACATACCTTCTTTTGTACCAACTCGCCATGCCACATCCATTCCAAAAATCGTCTTGCTCTTTTGATATAATAAAGATGATGTAGAATTTAGATATTTTGGTGTCTTGTCATCTTCGGACAGTGTCCTACCGGTATACCCAATAACCCTTCCAAATTTGTCTCTGATGGGGATCATGATACGTCCTCGGAAAAAATCATACTCCTTGCCTGATTTGTCCGATAATGCAATCAACCCGACCTCTTTCATAAGTTCATTTGAGAGACCTTGCTGACGGGCATAATTAACCAGTCCTTGCCATGAATTAGGCGCATAACCTATACCTTGCTCCATACAGAATTCTTTTCCCCATCGATTATACGCATACTCCAGCGCTTGGTGGGCTTCTGTTGTTTGTTGCTGCAGTTGTTGTTCATAATAATGTTGTACGGAGCTATATATCACCAATAAAGCCTCGCGCTTACGTTCAGTTTCGCGTTGCTCCTGTGTATGTTCATCTGCACGTTCCTCTATGGTAACGCCACATCGTTTGGCGAGGTAACGCACAGCCTGCAGGAAAGACATTCCATTCTTCTTCATAACAAACGCGATAGCATCACCGCCTTCATCACAAGCACCAAAGCAACGCCAACGATTTGTTATAGTGTTAATGAAAAAAGAAGGAGTCTTTTCCTTATGAAATGGGCAACAACACCGTTGTCGAACACCGGTCCCTTGAAATGTAGCATGTTCTCCAACAACCGACTTAATGTCAGTACGTAATAGAATTTGCTCTATGGTTGAGTTAGGAATCATGGTTAGCAGTTTTTATGTTCATACTTCCGGCATATATTATGCAGGGCTTTCACTTCCCACTGCCGTAAACCGACGGCATTGTTAATCTTGTTGTAGAAGGTAGATTTACTCCAGCCAAAGACTGCCATACACTCCTCTTTGAAGTGTCTTTTTTCATGGCTCAACATTCTGCGATATATGCGCAAAAAGTCGGTGTAGTTGTAGTGTAACATGATATATAATATTTTGATTATCAGAATGATATAGTTTAAAAGTTTACAAAACTAAACTTTGGGACAATCTTATACGAAAATCAGTTTTAGCTTTTTGGGCTAAAACTGATTTCCATTTTTCTAATATTTCTCTTACGGATAAGTCCGCTAAATAACTGATTTCATGCGAAATCAATACATATTTCCTCATATTATATTACATCAGATATTGAACGATCGATTCTAAAAACACTGCAAAATTACAACTTTTTTTCCACCTGTCCAAATCTTACACTGACTCATATCACTCTTGATTTCCTCCATTTTTCCAATTATTGGATTTCCAAAATCTACAATTAGAAGACATAAGATGCTTAATTTCAACAGTTTTACTCAATCATCCTTTTGAAAAGCATATCTAAAAGTTCTACCTTAAAAATTGCAAAATTTGTAACTTTTTTCATTTTCTGTACTTTTGTCCAAATTTTGGAAAAACAATCATCGTTCTTGCTCTTAAAAGTATAGTGTCCATTTAGAAACGCAATTTTTCTTCCCCCTGTTAGCCCTGTGGAGGGTACCGAAACAGGGCTAACAGGGGGAGGAAAAAGACAAAATACAAAATGGAGGTCTAAAGTAAATGCAATGCAAAAAAACAGGAAAGGATTTGCTCCTTTCCCGGAAAATAGTTAATTTTGCATTTGCATATGGCTAAACAACTAAATTCGGAGCAAAGGTACTTAATTTATGTGGATTTACAAAGCAAACTTACAAAAAAAAGTATCGCACAAAGAATTGGCGTTCATCCCTCGACCATCACGCGTGAGGTAAGACGCAACGCCAACCGCGATAATCAGTATGTTTTTTGTGTTGCCCAAGAGAAATGCCAAAAGCGCAAGCATAGTACCTTACCTAATCACCGCAAGGATGACCTTTTGTGGTGGCGTGTTGAACAGATGATTATAGAGGACAATTGGTCTCCCCGTCAGATAAGCGGTGTCCTTGCCAAAGAGGGCATCCATATCTGCCACCAGACCATCTATAATTATGTACACAAAAACAAAGAACGGCTAAGCCAATATCTGCCGCATAAACTGTGTTATCGGAGAAGAGAAAAGAAACAACACCGTCTTACCAAAGCGACCAATATCCCGAATAGAACAAGCATTCATGAGCGTCCTGCGGAAGCCAATGGCAAACGCTTTGGAGACTGGGAGATGGATTTGATAGTGGATAGTTGTCAGCGTGTGATACTGACGTTGGTGGAACGGAGTACCAACTTCCTAATGATGGAGAAGATAAAGACAGGCAAGAAATCGGAGCCTATCGCCAAGACGGTTGTGAGGCTGCTCATGCCATATCGGAAGACTGTAAAAACCATCACTACGGATAACGGAAGTGAATTTGCATCACATCAACTAATTACCAAAGGCTTGCACATGAAAGGCAAAGACGATGTGATTGTCTATTTTGCGGATGCATACTCCTCGTGGCAGAAAGGATGTGTAGAAAACACCAATAAACTCATACGACGATACATACCAAAACATACCAACTTTAACCTTGTCTCACCACAGAAAATAATGAACATCCAGAAGAAGTTAAACAACAGACCCAGAGAAAAATTGAACTTTGACACACCTAAATTTTGCTTCTTCGAACATTTTTACTAACTTTGCACGCTAAATTGCATTTGCTAATAGACAGTACACTTGCTCTTAAAAGTGAAAAAATCACGAGAAACTTAGTAAAATATGAAGATTTTTAGAAAAAGATTTGTATATATGAGCAAATTTCACTAATTTTGCAGCGATTATTTAAAATAGGAGGCAAATGTTATGTTAATTCGATTTTCTGTAGAGAACTGCTTCTCATTTTTAGAGAGAGCTACCTTTTCAATGATACCTGGCTTAGGACGTTTGAAAAAGGAACACATCAACGCTCGCAAACATGGTGTATCAACATTAAAAACCGCCATTGCTTTTGGCGCAAATGCATCGGGCAAATCAAATTTAGTCAAGGCTATTGCATTGGGTAGGCAAATGATTCTGTTAGGCTCGTTGAATGGACCAAAAGTAACATTCTCTCCTTACCGTTTAAGCAAAGATGCGTCTAATAGAAATACTCGTTTGGAATATGAGATTCAAGCGGGGCGCAAAAACTATGCGTATGGATTTGTCTTCAATGAAGAAAGAATTGTTGAAGAATGGTTATATGAGTTAACCAACAAAGATGAAAAAATGCTATTTGAGCGTTTTGACACCAATACATATAATATTGCCCCACTTCTAAATAAAAATACAAAAGCCGAACATAAGCAATTCTTGCAGTTTGTCGCAAAAGCGACACCAGAGAATCAATTACTACTTCGAGAGATGATAGTAAGGCGAGTGAAAGAAAATGTTGAGGATATTAAAGATATATTGTCGGTATATAATTGGTTCGAGCAATCTCTTAAAGTGCTGTTACCCAATGAAAAATACAAAGATGGGATAAGCACTGAACTTGTCACCAATGAGCAATTACATGTTATCTTTGAACAACTGTTGGATTACTTCGGTACAGGCATAGATGGTATTGAATTACAAGAAGTAGATATCAAATCATTGAATGTCCCTCAGCCTCTATTGGAGCAAATACAAAATGATGTTTCTTCTATGCGAAATGCGCGTGTCATCCTACAAACTCCAGACAATACATTTTTCTTCTCTAAAGAAAAGGGAGTATTGCAAATACAAAAATTTATGACAAAACATAAGATACGCGGTTCAGAAGACTATGAGTTTTTTGACACGAAGGATGAATCCGATGGTACAAATAAGATTATAGACTTCGTTCCTGTAATTATTGATTTATTGCGTGGAAACAATGTGTTCGTAATAGATGAGATGGAGCGCTCGCTACATCCAAACCTAATATATGATATTTTTGACATATATTTGCGGTCAGTAAAAGATGTTCAAAGCCAACTAATTGTAACAACCCACGAATCTTCTTTGCTTACCCAGAAATTAGTACGTAAAGATGAAGTCTGGTTTATCACAAAAGATAAAAATGGAACGCAACTTCACTCGTTAGAAGAATATAATGTACGCTTTGACAAAGAGATACGCAAAGACTATCTATTAGGACGTTATAAAGCAATTCCTCGTTTAGGGGACCGCGATGAAGCTTTAGCTTGTATTAAACTTAATATGAAGTAATTATGCCACGCGAAAGTTCGAGGTTAATACGCCCAAGTAAGATATTGAATGCGGAAAAGTTCTTCATCATCGCTTCTGAAGGTGAAGTGACTGAACGTAAGTATTTCAACCAATTGAGCGATTCAAATATCTTCAATAAGGAAGGTAAAATCGAAGTATGCCATATTAAACGTCCATCTGGAGACGGAAACCCAATAGCTCTTCGTGGGCAGATTCGTGAAATCAAGAAAGATATTAATTATCGACCCACAGACGAGTTATGGATAATTATGGACGTAGATAATTGGCAACATTTGTTAGCAAAGCATAACTTTACTTTTGATAGTTTTATCGAAGCTTGTGAAAATGAAGATGGCGCAAAAGTTTTGGTAAGTAATCCATGCTTTGAGATGTGGCTAATTTTTCATCTCAAAAAGCTATCCGATTTGACAATAGAGCAAAAGGAAAAACTCCTTTTGAACGAAAAAGAAGATGGAAAGCCATACGCCAAGAAGTTACTTGCAGAAATCATACCGGGTGATAGAGGGTATAGTGGTAAACCTAAAGCAACTATATTCATGCCACATGTATATGAGGCAATCATAAATGCCAAGGAAACTGCTATAGCTGGAGATAGATATCCTAAATCGCTTGGATCAGATGTGTATAAAATAGTTGAGCGATTAGTAAGAAAGCAAGAATAAACTCTTATATCCTGCATATATGAATAATTTCTCTTACCTTTGCATTGCTTTTGGAAAAACAGATGTTATTTCTGATAACATCTTTTCTTAACCAGCAAAGAGTCCAATAATTGGAAAATGCCATTTATCCAAAAAATGGACAACAGATAGGAATGACCTCTTTTTGAGAAGAAAGGTGTGTCGCGCATTTCTTAAAATGTAGTAATAAAGGGCAAGTCGAAGTATTGGAAAATGAAAAAAGCGAGTTTTTTCTGTCCAAAGGTTGGATGAAATAAAGCGCCAATTTCGGGACAAGAAAGGGTCGTTAATTGAAATAAAAACGATTATTAACAAATAGTCGTTATTGAGCTGAAAGTCAAACTACTATTTATTGTTGACGAACGAGATAGACAACACGATTTCAGCGAATTATCAAAAACGCGTGTTTTAGTTTTGTCTTCTCAATTAAGAGGTTTTGACGAGTGTAACTGCCTGAATTTCAACGTTCGGGCGTTCGAGTCGCCTCTTCTCGACAAAAGAGAGTTTCAGCGATGAAACTCTCTTTGTTATTTTATAGATTATCAGTAGAATATAATCATTTTCTCTGTTCGATAAAATAGTATAGTCAATGGCTACAGCGTACCGATTTTCACAACGGGTCAAAATCGGGACAAAATCGCGCCAAAGATTGTACTGTCTAATAGCAAATGCAATTTTGTGTGCAAAGTTAGTCAAAGTTTTTGAAGAAGCAAAATTTAGGTGTGTCAAAGTTCAATTTTTCTCTGGGTCTGTTGTTTAACTTCTTCTGGATGTTCATTATTTTCTGTGGTGAGACAAGGTTAAAGTTGGTATGTTTTGGTATGTATCGTCGTATGAGTTTATTGGTGTTTTCTACACATCCTTTCTGCCACGAGGAGTATGCATCCGCAAAATAGACAATCACATCGTCTTTGCCTTTCATGTGCAAGCCTTTGGTAATTAGTTGATGTGATGCAAATTCACTTCCGTTATCCGTAGTGATGGTTTTTACAGTCTTCCGATATGGCATGAGCAGCCTCACAACCGTCTTGGCGATAGGCTCCGATTTCTTGCCTGTCTTTATCTTCTCCATCATTAGGAAGTTGGTACTCCGTTCCACCAACGTCAGTATCACACGCTGACAACTATCCACTATCAAATCCATCTCCCAGTCTCCAAAGCGTTTGCCATTGGCTTCCGCAGGACGTTCGTGAATACTTGTTCTGTTCGGGATATTAGCCGCTTTGGTCTGACGTAGTTGTTTCTTTTCTCTTCTCCGATAACACAATTTATGCGGCATATAATTTGCCGAGCCGCTCTTTGTTTTTGTGTACATAATTATAGATGGTCTGGTGGCAGATATGTATGCCCTCTTTGGCAAGGACACCGCTTATCTGACGGGGAGACCAATTGTCCTCTATAATCATCTGTTCAACACGCCACCACAAAAGGTCATCCTTGCGGTGATTAGGTAAGGTACTGTTCTTGCGCTTTAGGCATTTCTCTTGGGCAACTTTAAAAACATACTGATTATCGCGGTTGGCGTTGCGTTTGACCTCACGTGTGATGGTCGAGGGATGAACGCCAATTTTTTGTGCGATACTTTTTTTGTCAGTTTGCTTTTTAAATCCACATAAATTACGTACCTTTGCTCCGAATTTAGTTGTTTGCCATATGCAAATGTAAAATTAACTATTTTCCGGGAAAGGAGCAAATCTTTTCCCGTTTTTTTTCATTGCATTTGCTTTAGACCCCCATTTTCTCTTTTTCCCCCCTCCCTGTTAGCCCTGTGAAGGGTACCGAAACAGGGCTAACAGGGAGGGGGAAATATTGCGTTCCTAAATGGACACTATATATGGACTTATGCATAACGGAGGTGAGTCGATAGTGGGGTAAGCATCTCAGATAGTTCAGTGTGTACAACCAGCCACTATATTTTTCTATGCGAAGAACCAAAGAGAGTCTAAACCAAAAAAACATGGGGCTGTCTAACAAGTCCTATGAAGCATAGCCACTATGCACACAGGCATCCCGCCGGCGGGACCCCCGCAAGCAACGTGAAGTGGGGTGCTCTCTGCGGGCTTGAACAAAACGAACTAATAGAAGGTTTTTGCGGTGATTTAGCCCCTTTTAAGCCATTCACAAACAAAAAGAGACTGCCTAACTTGACTTGTTAGACAGCCTCATGTTGTAAGATCCTGCTATGTTGCCCTACTTGCTCTATGCCGTTACCAACCGCCAGCCTAAGTAGCCGCCATAGATGATGAGGAGGATGGCACCGTGCCACCAGCGTATCTGCCGCTTTTTGTTGGTCATGACGAATATCCACACGAGCGCACAACCCAATGCCGCCATGATGCTGTCTAAGACGAAACCCGTGTAGGACGGCAGCGGCTTGATGGTCGCGCTGCAGCCGAGTATCATAAACACATTGAAGATGTTGCTGCCTACCACGTTGCCGAGTGCGATGTCGCAGTTCTTCTTCGCCGCTGCTATGAGCGAGGTGGCGAGTTCGGGCAACGAAGTGCCCAGCGCTACAATGGTGAGCCCGATAAGGGCTTCGCTCACGCCCGCTTTCTCGGCGATATGTACGGCACTCTTCACTATCATCTCGCCGCCCAAGACAAGCCCCGTAAGACCGAGCACTATCAGCAACAATGCCCGCCATAGTTTCATCGGGCGGAAGGTCTCTTCCTGCTCACCGCCCGCTTTGGCATGGCGGAAAGTGTAGTACATGTAGCCTGCGAAGATGAGCAACAGCAGGATACCTCCCCAGCGGGGTATGCCGTCGCAGAACAAGCCGAAGAGCAGCACGAGCACTCCTGCCAGCGCCGCCAAGGGGATGTCCACCTTGCGGCTGGTAGCCTGCGACACGATGGGATAGAGCAAGGCGGTACTGCCCAAGATGAGGAAGATATTCAGGATATTGCTACCCAGTACGTTGGTGATAGCCAAGTCGGTAGAGCCGTTGCCCACCGACGCCATATTCACCACAAACTCGGGCATGCTGGTGCCCATTGCGACGATGGTGAGCCCGATGACCAAGTTACTCACGTGGTAGCGTTTGGCTAAGCCGCTGGCACCGTCCACCAACCAGTCTGCACCCCAGACCAAGAGCACAAAACCCACTACCAGCAATGCCGCAGCGACCCACCAGCCGCCTGCCGACATCCATGTGTTAAAGAAATCAAACATTTTGGATAAAGGATTAAGGATTAAGGATTAAAGACTAACAACATTCGTCTATGAGATTTCAGAGTTGAGACTATTCAGTCTTTTATCCTTCATCTTTTAGCGAACGAAGTGAGCAGTCCTTCATTCTTGGTTACACATTGAACAAGAAGTGCATGATATCGCCGTCTTGGACTATGTAGTCTTTGCCTTCGATGCCCAGTTTTCCTGCGGCGCGGCACTGTGCCTCACCGCCGAGGGTGATGAAGTCCTCGTACTTGATGACCTCCGCGCGGATGAAGCCGCGCTCGAAGTCGGTGTGTATCACGCCTGCGCACTGCGGTGCCTTGCTGCCTGAGCGGAAGGTCCATGCGCGCACCTCGTCGGAGCCTGCCGTGAGGAAGGTACGCAGGTCGAGCAGGGCATACGCTGCCTTGATGAGCCTATTCACGCCCGACTCCTCCAGCCCGATTTCCTCCAAGAACATCTGCCGCTCCTCGTAGGTCTCCAGTTCGGCTATCTCGCTTTCTATCTTTGCGGCGAGCACCAGCACCTGTGCGTTTTCGTCTTTCACGGCTTCACGCACCTGCTCCACATAGGCATTCCCCTTCACCGCACTCTCCTCGTCCACGTTGCAGACGTACATCACGGGCTTGTTGGTCAGCAGGAACATCTCTTTCGCCGCCTGCTCCTCCTCTTTGTTGGTGAGTTCCACGGTGCGTGCATTCTTGCCTTCGGACAGTGCTTCGCGGTACTTGTAGAGCACCTCCAAGGCTATCTTCGCTTGCTTGTCGCCGCCCGCTTTCGCCTGCTTCTCCGTCTTCTGGATACGGCTCTCCACGGTCTCTAAGTCTTTGAGTTGCAACTCCGCGTCGATAATCTCCTTATCGCGCACGGGATCCACCGAGCCATCCACGTGCACCACGTTCTCATCGTCGAAGCAACGGAGGACGTGGATGATGGCATCCGTCTCACGAATGTTCGCCAAGAACTTGTTGCCGAGTCCTTCGCCTTTCGACGCGCCCTTCACGAGTCCGGCTATGTCCACGATTTCCACCGTGGTGGGGATGACACCGCGCTCGGGCTTGCATAGTTCGCCCAACTTGATAAGACGCTCATCAGGTACGGTGATGACGCCTACGTTGGGTTCAATAGTACAGAAGGGGAAGTTGGCAGACTGGGCTTTCGCATTGCTCAGGCAGTTGAAAAGGGTCGATTTACCCACATTAGGCAGCCCTACTATTCCGCATTGAAGAGACATCTTGATATTATTTACGATTTATAAATTTACGCTTTGCTATTTTATTCCAATATGTTCACCGCACATTTATTATTACTCAATGTATTGAACTTAAGAACCTCCGATATGAACGGACAAAGACAAAATTACTATTTTCGAGGGCAAAGGTACTGTTTTTTTTTCAATTGAACAAAAAAACGTTATCTTTTCATTAAAAAATGGATACTAAGTAAGCTTATTGTTGATGGTGACTAACTTGGCGTAGGTGAGGAGGAGGGTTTTGCAGCCGTGTTGGTCAAAGCGGATTTCTATCTTGTCGTTGCCGCTGTCGGGGTCGGTGTAGGCACGGACGACCGTACCGTTGCCGAAGGTGCGATGGCTCACGCGGTCGCCCTCATTGTACTGCGAGAGCGCTTCCGACTTGGCGGCGCTGACCTGACGGCGGGGAGAAACAACGGACGAAGAAGGCACAGATGAAGCGGAAACCGATGAAGCATGCGAGAACTGCGGCGGGGTCGGTTCCTTTCGCGGCACACCGTACATATTGGCGTAGGCATAACCGACAGCCCGCGGGGCGTTGATATACAAGCAATTTCTGTCGATTTCACCGAGGAAACGCGAGGGCGAACTGAACTCCGTCTTGCCGTTGCGGAAACGTTGTTGGGCGAAAGACAAGTGGCAGACCTCCATGGCGCGGGTAATCGCCACATAGAGTAGTCGGCGCTCCTCTTCTATCTCCTGCGGGCGCACACTCATCTGCGAGGGGAAGAGGTTCTCCTCCATGCCCACGATATACACCACAGGGAACTCCAATCCCTTGGCAGCGTGTACGGTCATGAGCGTTACGCGCGGCGTATGGTCATCGAGTTTCTCGTCTTGGTCAGTCAGCAGCGACACCTCTGCCAAAAAGTCCATTATCCTCGGTTTCATCGGGGTTTCTTGGGATGCATCTGCCTCTTGGACGGCGAAAGCACCATCGCCGTAGGTCTCCACAAACTCGTGGATACTGCCCAGCAACTCCTCCATGTTCTCCGCGCGGTCGATGCCCTCGGCGGTCTTGTCCATCGCCGCCGCGGTGGCAAGTCCCGACTCGCGCATGACCATGTCGGCGAACTCGTAGGCATCCAGTTGCTCCGTGCGCTCGGTGAAACGCTGTATCATGGCGGCAAACAGCGTCAGTTTCTTGGCGGTCGCCGCGCTTACGGGCAGCCCGTAGCGGGCAGGTTCCGCACACACCTCGTACATAGAAACCCCGTTCAATAGGGAAGAATCTGCAATTTTCTTGACCGTTGTCTCGCCTATCCCGCGGGCGGGGAGGTTGATGACGCGCTGCAACGCAGCATCATCGGATGGGTTGACGGCAAGGCGGAAGTAACCGATGGTGTCTTTCACCTCTTTGCGCTGGTAGAAAGAGGTGCCGCCATAGATACGATACGGGATATTAAGTTGCCGCAGCGCGTTCTCGAAGACGCGCGACTGGGCGTTGGTGCGGTAGAGGATGGCGATGTCCTCGGGCGAATAGCGCCGCAGGGCGATGTCCTCTTGCTGAATCATCCGTGCGATGCCATCGCCCTCCTCGCGGTCGGTGGGGAAGCGGCTGAGGTCGATGGCACTGCCCTTCTCTTTCTCGGAATAGACCTCCTTGAAGATTTGGTGCTCGTTGTGCTTGATGAGGGAGTTCGCTGCCTGCACGATGGTCTGCGTGGAGCGGTAGTTACGCTCCAGTTTGAAGAGTCGTGCGTTCGGATAAGTATGCTGAAACTGCAAGATATTGCGTATGTCCGCCCCTCGAAACGAGTAGATAGACTGCGCGTCATCGCCCACCACGCAGACCATGTTCGTTGGCTCGGCGAGGAGTTTCACAAGGAGGTACTGCACGTAGTTGGTGTCTTGGTACTCATCCACCAAGACATATTGGAAGGCTTCTTGATACTTCGTGCGCACCGCTTCGTTTTGCTGCAGCAGGCGGCAGAGGTTCACCAAGAGGTCATCGAAGTCCATCGCGTTGGCGGCGCGGAGGTGCTGCTCGTAGTAGTGATAGACCGTGGGCATCTCGTACATGCGTTGCTCGCGGTCTTGGCGGTAGATGTCGGTGCGTTTGCCGTACTCTCCGGGGGTGATGAGTGCGTTCTTGGCGGCGGAAATCTTCGCCAGCACATTGCCTAACTTATATATTTTCTCGTCCAGTTCGCGCTCTTTGAGGATACGCTTGACGAGGGCTTTGGAGTCGGAGGTGTCGTAGATGGTGAAGTCGCGCGTGTAGCCGAGCGCTTCGGCTTCGGTGCGGAGGATACGGGCGGCTATACTATGGAAGGTGCCCATCCAGAGGTAACGCGCGTCGCCGTCGGGCAGCAGGCGGACGATACGCTCCTTCATCTCGCGGGCGGCTTTGTTGGTGAAGGTGAGGGCAAGGATATTCCCCGCGTGCAACCCCTGCTGCATGAGGTATGCCACCTTGTGGGTCAACACGCGCGTCTTACCCGAGCCCGCGCCGGCAATGACCAACTCGGGACCGGCGATGTATTCCACCGCCTCACGTTGAACGGGATTGAGAGAAGATAACATAATATTGATTAGACATAACAGGTACTTCTATGAAAGAAGAAAAATATGTTGAAGTACTCTATAAATTCATAATGCATGAAGAAGTTGTTTGCATCCTTCTTCCAAATCACGATAAGTAGTTTCAAAATCTCCTGTGTACCACGGGTCGGCTACATCGCGATTGAGCAGGCGCCGTATCTTCGGCTCCGGCAAGGCGGCATCCCGCGCCAGCAACGCCTCGCCTAATACCCGACGCAGGTTGCGGATGTTGTAATCCTCCATGCACAGAATCATGTCAAAATGCTCGTAGTCATCGGGTGTTATCTGCCTCGCCGCATGGCGCGTGAAAGGCACGTTGTGCGCCCGCAGACAACGCTTGGCAGGCGGATAGATATCATTGCCTATCTCCTCCCGCGAGGTGGCGCATGAGTCCACCTCAAACAAATGCGACACACCGGCTTCGAGAGCCATGTGTCGCATTATCATCTCTGCCATCACACTCCGGCAGATATTCCCGTGGCAAACGAAAAGCACCCGTATCATACCGCATTCTGCAAGCGCACCAAATCGGCTTTCTCTATCCGCTCTTGCGCATAGGCTTTCGTTACCTCAAACGTCTTCTTGCCCTTGCCGCCGCTCGGCAGGTCGTACATCACGTCTATCATCACCGTCTCCATCAGTCCGCGCAAGCCGCGTGCGCCCAACTTATACTCCAGCGCCTTGTCCACGATATAATCGAGCATATCCTCGGCGAAAGTCAGTTGGATACCGTCCATTGCCAGCAGTTTCTCATACTGCTTCGTCAGCGCGTTCTTCGGCTCGGTCAGGATATTGCGCAGCGCCGTCTTGTCCAGCGGCTTGAGATAAGTCAGGATAGGCAGACGACCGATAATCTCAGGTATCAGTCCAAACGACTTCAAGTCCTGCGGCGCGATATATTGCAGCAGGTCGTTCTTGTCCACTTTCTGCGTCTGCTGCTGCGCGTCAAAGCCTACCACCTGCGTGTTCATCCGCAACGCTATCTTGCGCTCTATGCCGTCAAACGCACCGCCGCAGATGAAGAGGATGTTCTTCGTGTTCACGTGGATAAACTCCTGCTCGGGGTGCTTGCGCCCGCCTTGTGGCGGCACGTTCACCATCGCACCCTCCAGCAACTTCAGCAACGCCTGTTGCACACCCTCGCCCGACACATCGCGCGTGATACTCGGGTTCTCGCTCTTGCGGGCAATCTTGTCGATTTCATCGATGAAGACAATACCCATCTCCGCCTTCGGCAGGTCGTAGTCCGCATCTTGCAGCAAGCGTACCAGCAGCGACTCCACATCCTCACCCACATACCCCGCTTCCGTCAGCGCTGTGGCATCCACTATCGCAAACGGCACTTTCAGCAACTTGGCTATCGTTCGCGCCAGTAGCGTCTTGCCCGTACCCGTACTGCCCACCAGCAGGATATTGCTCTTCTCTATCTCCACGCCGTTGTCATCCTTCGGCTGCAACACACGTTTGTAATGGTTGTACACCGCCACCGATAGGTATTTCTTCGCCTCATCCTGACCAATCACGTATTGGTCCAAAAATGCCTTTATCTCGTTCGGACGGGGCAAGGTTGCTATATCCAAATCAATGGACGCCGCCTGCTGCGTGCCGCCCATCTGCTTCACCAACTGATGCCCCTGCTCGATACACTCAGGGCAAATCAGGCTGCCGTCCATGCCCGAAAACATATTCGGCATCGGCCGCCCGCAGAAACTGCACACTTCTTCTTTCTTATTCTTTGCCATAACTAACCACTGACCACTGACCACTATCTCTTATACACCTTATCAATCATACCATACTCCAGCGCCTCCGCTGCCGTCATCCAGTAGTCGCGGTCGGCGTCCTGACGAATCTTGTCCATCGCCTGCCCCGAGTGGTCTGCGATAATCTGATACAGTTCGTCCTTGAGTTTCAGTATCTCTTTCGCCGTAATCTCTATATCCGATGCCTGCCCTTGAATACCGCCCATCGGCTGGTGAATCATCACACGCGAGTGGGGCAACGCGGCGCGCATCCCCTTCTCGCCGGCTACGAGCAACACCGCGCCCATCGACGCCGCCATACCCGTACAGATAGTGGCTACGCGGCTCTTCACAAACTGCATCGTGTCGTATATGCCCAATCCGGCATACACCGAACCGCCCGGCGTATTCAGATAGATGGAGATATCTTTATCCGAATCCACCGAGTCCAAATACAGCAACTGCGCCTGTATCACGTTCGCCGTGTAGTCGTTCACCTCCGTACCGAGGAAGATAATCCTATCCATCATTAGACGCGAAAACACATCCATCTGCGTTACATTCAGTTGGCGCTCCTCCAAAATCGACGGACTGATATAACTGTCGCTCGCCACCATCGGCGCACGCATTCCGTCTTGCATCACTCTCTCTACATGCATCGAGTTCATTCCCCGACTCGTTGCAAACTTCAAAAAATCATTCATATCTATTACTTATTACCTATTACTTATTACTTTGTTAACATTCTGCTCCGCCACGGGGATAATCTCCACATCGTGCGACTGCAAGAAACTCGTCAGTTCGGCATTTTGCCCTACCAGTCCTACCCACCATTCTGCCTCATCCAGCGTGGTGAAACCAATCACGCGCAGTGCGCACCCCGTACCGAAGACAGGCATCTTCTGCAAGTCGAAATCGCGAATCAAGAACTGCGAGAAATTGAACAACGCCACCTCATACTGCATTTGATTCAGCAACAATTCGTCCGCCTCTTTCAGCACTAACAAAACCACGGACGGCACGTTGCGTTCTTTCGTCCATTGGCTCTCCTCTTCCCCATTCTGCTCGGTTTCATCGGTCTCAGTCTGTGCGGTTTCTCCGCGCAATGTAGCGAGGTTACCCGTGCTGCCGCCTTTCTGCGACTCCATACCCTGCCCCATCATCGCCAGCATGTCTTTCGCCATCGCGCCCAACTCGCTTTCCGGATACTTGCTCACCATGTCGCGCAACGCCTCCGCAAACGCCTCTTGCCCCTCGGTGCGAGCCACGGAGACGGCATTCAGAAAGAGGAAGCGAGGCATTAGCGGCGACAACGGGTAGTTAGTCTCTGCGTACTGCTTATTCTGCTTCACCTGCGCGAAATTACCCGCGGTGAACGCCTTGTAAGTATCCTCATAGAGCGAGTCCTGTTCCGCCGCCATGCGCTGCAAACGCTCGAAATAATCGGGCTGTGAGACGATATATGCCTGCTTCGAGTCGGGATAGTTGGCGATAATCTCTTGCGCCAAACGGTTTGCCTCCGCCCTATCGCTAGCGCGCAGGGCTTTGAGGTAGTGCATATAGTACAAATCCAACAAAGCAGCATGGTGCGGATAGCGGCGGCATAACTCTTCGAAAGTCGCGTCTGCCAAGACTTGGTCTTCCATCTTGTCTTGGTAGATATACACCATATTGATTAGCGCCTGCCGAATCAGACTGTCTGACAGTGCCAAGTCTGCCTCCGTCTTCGGTATCTGTTGCAGGTAGTATTCGGGCTTATGGTTGTCCGTCTCAGGCACAAAAGCCGACTTTATACTATCCCGCACTGCCGTTGAATCCGAAGAAACATCCATATCATCCTCCGACTCATTATCTGCCATCATAGGAGTGGAAACAGTCTTTGACAGTCGCCGCCAGTTGTCCTCCAGCGTGCGAGTGCCCCATTTCTTTTGAAACTCCTGCTTGCCGCTGCGCATCAACTGCGGATTATAGAAATACCAGTCCGCATTTCCTCCGTTCCCACCGAGCATATTCGCCGTATTCACGCTCTGCAAACCGCCGTTGGCTGCCTCGCGCTCTGCTATCAGCGCTGCCTCTGCGTCTGCGGCTTCCTGCTTAATCAAGTTTTCTATCAGGCGTTCGATTATCGCCCGCTGCTCTTGCTCCGACAAACGGCTCAGGCGCTGCAGCGAGTCTTGCAGCACCACCACTTCGTGCTCTACAATCAACTCATCCAGCACCTCAGAACGCCGTTGAATACGGACAAAATCGTCATTATCTGCCGTCAGTATGGTTATCGCCTCGCGGTAGCAGGGCTGCGCCTCTACGTACTCTTGGCGACCATAGTAGATGTCGCCCGCTTTGACCAAGATAGCCGCTTTCTGCATACCCGCCTGCGTGGCTTTCTCTATCGCCATTTGGTAATGCGCCAAAGCCTGCGCCGTATCGCCGGCAGTCAGATAGATATTGCCCATCGTGCCGTAGATATAGTCCAACTTATCCTTGTATTTCGCCTGCTTCGCCATCTGCCGCAGTTGCTTGAGCGAGGACTTGCCTTTCAGTTGCGCAATACGAACACGCGCGTTGAAATCCATCTCCACGGGAGGTGTCAACTTAATCACTTTCTTGTAAGCATTTATCGCCTCCTGCTTATTGCCCTCATGCTCATAGAGTTGCCCCAACACGTACTCAAAACGCGGACGATACACCTTTCTTTTCTCGTCGGGAGCGGCAATCTTCACAAACGGGAGGGCAGCCTTGTACTGCTTTGTCTTGAGCAATATGTCCGCACTCACCGCCGAATACAGCGAAGCATGCTTCCTGTTCAGGTCGTCCACCTTCACCTTGTGCAGCATGTCCTCTGCCTCATACAGCCAACCCAACTCCCCATACGCGCGCGCTATCCATAGTTGGCAACGAGCGACCATGTCGGGGTCGTTCTGATAATGCTTCATCACATACGAGAAAGTACCGATGGAACCGAGAAAATCTGCCTTATGAAACTCCGCCTCGCCCAGTCGTATCCACGCATTGCCCATCTCCGCATTGAACTCCTCCGATTGAAGCCACAACTTGTATTTCGGGTCATTGCGTTTCTTCGGGTCAGGCTGAGGTTTCTTCTTGATAGAGTGCAACTTAATGCACTTGCGGCATTTCTCTATCGTTACGTCCATCTTGGCTGCCGACGACGCTGCCGCCTGATGGTTGCTCACGGGATACAGGTTCAGCACCTGAGAGTAGTCATCCACATTGGCGGTCTGTATGGCTTGCAGCCCCTCTTCATAGGCATGATTACCATTGTACAAAATGTTGTACCGCACCTTCATCTGGTGGTACGCCCGCGTCGCCGCCGTATTCTTCTGCGTAGAACAACTCGTAGCGCACAAACACGCCACGAGCAGTCCCAAGCAATAAACGATATTTCTTATCTTTCGAAACATGTATCTACCTACGGTCCGACTCCCTCCCTTGCGGGGTCCCCGAAAAATCTTGGATTTTTGGGGTGCTCTTGTAGGGAGGGTTGGGGTGGGTCTCTAATCCCTTCACATGCGACGGCGCCGCAACAAACTCTTTCAGATAAAACGGCTCATAGTAGGCAATCTCCTTGCCAGACAAGGCTTTCCCTCGCTCCGCCAACACGCCCATGTACTTTGCTTCGGGCACTATACCACCGATGAAACGGGCAGAATCTACCTCTTTCAGCACTTCCTGACACTTCGCTGCGCCATCGCCGAAATACAGCACTTCTCCTTCGGGTAGCCACGCCCCGTCTTCCACTACCTTCGCCTGCACGGGGCTCACTTCCTGCAAATCGCCGTCATACACCGCCGTATAGACCTCCATCCGCCGCGCGTCTATCATCGGGCAGAGATAAACATCTGTGTGCTCAACGGGCTGTACGCTTGCCGCCGCCACACAAAGCACTTGCAGCGTCTGCACGGGTATCAGCGGCACATCCAAGCCATAGCAAATCCCCTTGGCGGTGCTGGTGCCGATACGCAAACCCGTGTAACTGCCGGGACCTTCCGACAGCGCCACTGCCTCTATCCGCAGCCCCTTCGCCTTCACCTCCGCCAGCAACTCCTCCACAAACACAGGCAACATCTGCGCATGGTTCGCCCCATCGCGACACACACGCTCCGCAACAGGCACACCGCCTATCGTTACCGCCGCACTACACACCTGCGTACTCGTCTCTATACAAAGAATAGTCATGCGCTACAAACACTAATCTGCCCGCAAAATTACTGCTTTTTTCCCATATATGCAAATAAATCACTCTTTTTTTGACAGCAGCGGCACCAAGGTATGTTTGATATAGTGCTCGTTCATAAAATGGTTCTGCAAATCGGGGCACATCTCCGCATGCGCAAAGAACTTCGGGTACTCGCGCTTCACCTCCTCACCCAGCACTTGGTCATGCGCCGTGTAGTGGCAAAGCGTCAGAGGCGTATCCTTTGGCTTCCACTTCTTGAACGCAAACAAATCCTGCATCGTAAACTTAAACTCCTTCGCCCCGTCCTCGCGACGGCCGCGGTAGGCATGTGTCCCCACCGACTTCTTCAGCGTGGACATCGGATTCAATACGGGGTTCACCACTATCTTTTCCCCGTTGAAATCGGCACAAAGTACATAAAAACCGCCCAACGAACTGCCTATCAGATACGCCACATCAGCATGCTCACGCACAAACGCATTTATCTTCCCCACAGACGCATCCACATGGTGGTCCACCTCTATCGGACACCACTCCAACCAAGGACAATACTTCCGCAGATTCCCTACCACATCCGAGTGTATCGAACCCGCAAAACCATGAATATAAACTGCTTTCATAACTAAAATTCATTAAAAAGAAACTGCCTAACGTCCATTCGAGTTGTTAGACAGTTCTCTAATTGTGGAGCTAGCGGGATTCGAACCCGCGTCCAAACAAGGAACACGTATGCTTTCTACACGCTTATCTCAGCCTTCGTTTTCGACCCGTGGCAAGACCTGAGCCACCAACCGCGGGCTTATCTGCTTCGTTTTCGCGCACCCGTCGCAGCACGGGCAAACTATTCTGTATATTTCCGCACCGCTTTATCCATTCAGCCTACAGACTCGGCTTGGAGCGATGTCTCGTCTCTGCACCTTGTGCGGAGAATAAGCAAACCTACTATACTTCGGTTTAAGCAGCGAGAGCTACAGTGTTGTTGCCAGTTATAGTTCGATAGACAGTATTTACGAGCGTCTCCATCAGTGCTCGGCGTGCTTACACACCCATTCTACCTGCTGTCAAAACCGGATAGCCCCAGTGTGAAAACGCTGCAAAATTACAACATTTTTCTGAAACTGCCAAATTTTTGGTTAAAAACTTGCGTATTTGGCAAAAACGACTTGCTGAGTTTGCTCTTATCGCTTTCTTTTCTGCATAATTCTGTGCATAGCGTGCCGACAAATACGCTATGCACAGAAAAGAGAATGTATGGATTACAATCCCCCGTTCTTCACCCTTCTCACCGAATGGATGGTCTCCCCCTTAGCGTTGACCAAGTCCAGACGGAGTTCGTCTTTTGTGAAACTCAGAATGGAGAATCCTGCTTCTCCGCTGACAAAGAGGGTGCCCTCTGTCTTTTCCACGTGGCTGCGGGCAAGCGAGCCGGTAGAATTGACTATATAATCGGTTTGGGCTCCTTGGGGGCGGATATGCTGGAAATTGTGGATATGACCGCAGATATACATATCCGCACGATACCGACGGAGGATAGGCTCTACCCGCTTTTGCATATCGCTGCGCTCACTCTCACTTTTGGGGGTGAAGGCATAGACGGGATGATGTCCTACCACCACCACCCAATCCTCTTTCGCCTCCCGCAGTTCGCTCTCCATCCACGCCAACTGTAGATTGCCGTCTTGTCCTGCTACGGAAGGGTAGTCCACCGAGTCTTTGTGGTATTTTTCAATCAACGGCGTGGTGTCGATGAAGACCACGCGGAGGCTGGCACCGTCTTCCTCAAAGACCTTGCTGTAAAAGCGTGCCGGCATCTGCCATCTCCTGCTCACGGCGGAATAATCCAACACCGCTTGCGTATTCCCTCTGTACTCGTGGTTTCCGAGGATGGGATACCAAGGTATCTGCAGTTCGGGATGGCTGTAGATGAGTTCATAGTTGGTCATCCATAGCGGGTCATTCACACTCTCTACTCCCATGAAATGATGAATATCACCCAAAGCCAACACCGCCTCAATATCTAATTCTCCCGCCATCTTCCCCATCAGTTCGGCGATGGGCTTCTGCTCATAGTAGCCGTTGCGACCAAGGTCGTTGACCACCAGCAGACGCATCTGAGCGGAAGATACTGCTGCCCAAGCGAGCAGCAGTATCAAAAATCCTGTCTTTCTCATTTCGTTCCGAATGCACCGAATTGCGCTTCCAAAGCGGGTGATACGTATGATTTCGAACCGATAGTGAGCCCTTGTGCAAAATAAGGGGTTACTGTTCCCTCGGCTCCCTTCAGCGCAGGCGAGCCAGCAGCAAGATGCAAATCCCATGTCGGGTCAAACGTATAAGCAGTCAGGCTGACCTGATGGATATCAAACGATACAAATTGGGGGTCTAACAGTTGGTCGGGCTTAGAGATTTGGCTGTGTACATCCACGGCGGGGTTGTAGTTCTTGTTGTCTTGTGCATAACCTTCTGCAGGGTTGCCTACCGTTGCATCACCTACGATGGGTGTGGTCTGCGAGCCGGACGCATAGAAGTTGTAATCTATCACCGACTTATCATCAAACCCGCCATCGGATTTGTTCGGGTCTTTGTATTTAGGAGTCATTGCGCGGAACTTGCAGTTCACCATCAAGTTGTTGACGATGGTAACCAATGCGTTCTTTTCCACGTAGATACATCCGCCTTTCTCTCCATCGCGACGCCAACCCGCGTTGACAATGGTATTGTTGTATGCCGTCGCCTTCATCTGAGCGCGGGTCTCGCTCTGTCCCGAGGACGAGAGTTTCAGACCGTTGGTGTTCGGCGAGAACATCAGGTTGCCTGCTATATCGGCCATCACACCCGCTTTCATGTTCACGGCTTCTGCGCCGGTGTAGCCGTTGGCAACAAAGGTGTTGTGTGCAACGATAGCGTTGCCGCCCATCATATAGATACCGTCCGAAGCACCGTTGCGAATGATGCAGTCAGTGATGGCATAGCGTCCGTTGCTGTTGTTCGTGGTGATTTGCGGATACATGTCATCCCCCGCGGTATAAACGCCCTCTACAGCAGCGGGCGACCCCTCGATAACTTGTGCACCGGTATATTCGATTATCACGTGTTCGAGCGCCATCTCGTCGCATGATTCGTAGGCAACGATGCCGCCCCACAGACCCTTGAAAGTGTTCGCTTCCGTACGCAGTTCGGGAGCAACGCTGAAGGTGATGGGTTGCGCTTCAGTACCTAAGGCGTAGAGGTTACCCTTCACCTCGATTTCCACGGGCACGTGGTTCACGTCTACGCCCTCATTGGAAACGATAACCGTTACCCCCGGTTCGATGGTGAGCGATTCGCCTTCGGGCACCACCAAGTGGCGGTCCAGATGAATCATCTCTCCCGACTTCCACACGCCCGAAACAATGATTTCCGTTTCGGTCTCATTGGTGGTGGAGGAGTTGTTGTTTCCTTCGTTTTCCTGTCTCTCGCAGGAGAGAAGAAGCAAGCCGCAGATAACACTCAGGGCTGAGCATAAAACACTTTTTCTCATGTTCGTAAAAAATTTAGTTGTACGATTATGTTAGTTCTGTAGTTTGTACCTAACGCCAATCATGATGGTCTGTCCGTACCTTTCTTTTCGCTCTAAGATGTTATCTCGGTAGCGCGGGAAGTCGGTTACGCCATCGGTGTGCGGACCTTTTTGTATGTATCGAATCATAGGCAGGTCTATCAGGTTGGTGGCTTTGAGGTAGAGTTCCACCCCGCATTTCCATGCTTTCTCGGCAGAGAGTTCCAAGCGGAAATACTCATTCTCCCAGATGTCATTTTCATACCAGTTGGATACCTCCGCCAGTCGTTTCCCGATGAAACTGCCCGTGATTTGTGCATTGATGCCGTGTTCCGTATCCTTGTAAATAAGAGAGAGGTTCGCCACGTGAGCGGCTTGTCCGGCGAGGGGACGCGACTGACTGACTATCACGATTTCGTTTCCTTCCATGTGGCGTTTCTCCGTGGTGATACGCGAGAAGGTGTACGTGTAGTTGCACTTGATACCGAAATGTCGGAAGTATTTCAGGACGTCCACCTCCACGCCTGCGTTGTTGGCATTGCCGAAGTTCAGCGGGGTGTAATACATATCTTGCCCCTCGGTGATAAGTCCGTACTCTATCGGGTTTTGCAGGTGTTTGTAGAATACGCCCACCATAAATTGTTCGTATGCCTGCGGGAAGAACTCCCATCGGAGGTCAACGTTATCGGCTATCGTATGTTTCAACTCGGGATTGCCCTTCTCTTTGTACTCTTCGTTGATGATGCTGTAAGGGACTATCTCGAAGAAACTCGGGCGGTTGATGCCTCGGTAATAACTGAGGTGCAGGTTCATCTTGGGGGTGATGTGATACTTCAGATTGGCAGACGGCAGGTAGTCCCAGTATTGCTGATTGCCTTTACCGTCTGTCGAGCGGGGGAATCTCAGTTCGTAGCCCTGATTCGTATGTTCCGCACGAAATCCCGCCTCGGCTTCAAAGTTCTTCTTCTTGAAAGACAACATGACATATACCGCGCCTATCTGCTCCGTGGCATCGTAGTTGAGGGGGTCTCCCACGTTCCCGTACTCGCGGGGCGTGAGCAGGAGTTCGCTGAAGTTGCTCCAGTCGGTGCCGTACACCTGATACGACTCCGTGCCCGTGGAACTGTCGAAGGTATATTCGTTGAAGAACGATGTGCGCTTCTTGTCGCGATACATTCCGCCCGCTTTCAGCGTCCATTCCTCTCGGGGGTGCCAACTGAGGTTGAGATACCCTGCCCAATCCCTGTCGGAGTTGTGTTCCCAGCGGCGAGTGGCGGCTTTATTAGTCTGAAGATGAGAGCCTTGCAGGTATATCTGTGCATTGTCGGGCGTGCTGTTTCCGGCAATGGAGAACACCCCTTTCCAATCGAGGACAACCGTCTTTTGCGCCATCGTATGTTCGCCCGACAGCGTGCTGTTGAATACCTGCTGACGGTTGTGTTTCATGCGGATGTTGGCAGATTGTTCCGCCTCGGCTATCCTCACCTCGTCATCCCCCATCCATAGGTAGCCGTTGTACCACATCAACTTATGTTGCGCGGTAATCGCATAGTCCAGTTTCGCATGCAGAGCCACACGCTGTTTCATGTCGGAATAGGTGCGGGCTTCTTGGTCGTCGGTGGATTTGGTGTAGTTGTAGTAGTTCATGTTCTTGCCTCGGTGGACGTTCTGATAACTTGCCGAGAGCAGAAACCCGAACTTGTCGTTGCATACGCGGTCGCCGTACGCCAGCGAGGCTATCAGGTCGGGCAGGGGTATGCGCGAACGAATATCCAAACTTCTCATGCCGAAATCGCCAGCACTCACTTTATTGTGCCCGATATTCCCCATCCGCTCATCGGGCGATTGCTTTTCAACAGCCTGATAATCCGAACTGAAGAACGGGCGTTTGAAATAGGTGGCGTTGTAGCCGGTCGAGATGTTGGCGGTAAGCAGCCGACGCGCCGGTGCATCTTTCATCACAAGGTTCACCGCACCGCCTATCCCGTCCCCCTCCAAGTCGGCGGTCAGCGATTTGTGCACCTCTATGCGAGAGAGTATCTCCGAAGGAAACAGGTCGAGGGGCACAAAGCGGTTCTTGTTGTCCGGACTCGGGATTTTTATGCCGTTCACCAAGGTGTAGTTGTACCGCTTGTCCATACCGCGAAGAATGGCATACTGCCCTTCTCCCGAGGAGTTGCGCTCCACGGTAACGCCCGACATGCGCTGTATGATATTGCCCACCGTGATGTCGGGAGCCAACTCCATCGCCTTCGAACTCAACACATTGACTACGTTCGACGAGTTACGCTCTATCTCGATGGCTTTGGCGGCGGTGCTCCCGTTGTAGTTGGACACCACGGTTACCTCGCCGATACTGGTGGTCTGCTCGCGCAGTCGGATAACCATGCGGCTGCCCTCGTAAGGCACCTCCACCGACTCGAAGCCCATATACGAGCAGCAAACCACAGGATGTGCCGTCTCGGTGCGAAGAACAAACGTGCCGTCCAGACCTGTCGTCGTCCCGCTGGTCGATTCGCCCTTGATACGAATCGTGGCACCTACAAGGCTCTCTTCCGTCAGCGAGTCCAACACCACCCCTCTGATTTCGACCGCGGAAGCCTCCCTGCAAAGGAACAATGCCATGGTCATTGACAAAAGTGTTAGTAACCGTTTTCTCATTCTGTTGCTTCTCAAGTGTGCGTTTGTAATGATAGCACTTGTACCAAATCCGAGTGCAAAAGTACTGCTTATTCTTAATATGAGCAACAAAATGCAAATTCTTCATAAAAACTTAACAAAATAGACACCGCCGTCTTTGGGGGCAAATCAACAAAAAAACACCCCGTTAATGCGAGATTAATGGGGGATTGAAAAAGGGGTACTTTACCTGATTATATAATCCTCGGATGGTACTTACCGGATGATTTGTATGGCTTTCATCATCCCAGCGCCACATCGAGAATCATCATCAGCACGAAGCCCGCGGTGAAGCCGAGGGTGGGGATGTTGGTATGCGGCTCGGCTTGGCTCTCGGGGATGAGTTCCTCCACCACCACGTACATCATCGCACCGGCGGCAAACGCCAGCAGATAGGGTAGGGCAGGCGCGATATGGGCAAAGAGCAGTATCGTTATCAAGCCAGCCACGGGCTCCACCACGCCCGACAACGCCCCCACGCCAAACGCTTTCGAGCGGCTCATACCCTCCGCCCGCAGCGGCAGCGAGAGTATCGCCCCCTCGGGGAAGTTCTGGATAGCCATGCCTACGGAGAGCGCCAGCGCCGCCGACAGACCGATGCCGCTCCCGCCTTCCAGCATGCCCGCGAGGATGACACCCACCGCCATACCCTCGGGGATGTTGTGCAGCGTTACCGCTACCGCCAGCATGGTGGTGCGTTTCCACGGCTTCCGCTGCTTCACGCCCTCAGGCTCGGCGGCACCCGCATGCAGGTGCGGTATCAGCGTGTCGAGCAGCAGCAGGAATAGCACCCCAAGCACAAACCCCACCGCCGCAGGCACCCACGCCCACTTGCCCATCGGCTCACTAATCTGCATGCTCGGTATCAGCAGCGACCACACGCTTGCCGCCACCATCACCCCCGCCGCAAAGCCCAGCAGCAGTTTATGCCAAAGCGCATTCAACGCCCCGCGCAGCAGGTACACCATCGCCGCACCCAACACCGTGCCCACAAACGGCACCAATAACCCTAATGCCAACCACATAAGACAATATGATTTACGAACTGATTACGCTGCAAAAGTACTACAATTTTTTGGAATGTGCAAGAGCAGAGTAGGGAATGTGTCATTTTGTCAACCGAAATAGGTAGGGTATCGGTTCGTGAATCACCTACGAATCACCTAAGAATCACCTATGAATCACCTATGATTGACGGCTTTTTATCTTGATGACAAAATGATAGTTGCACGTGGGAGTATAGGTAAAAGTCGGCTTTGGGAGTAACAAGAGTGAGAGGGATAGGAGGGAAAAAAAGCAGGCAACCTTGTATGTCGGTTGCCTGCCTCACAATTGGATAGGGTTACTAATGGGATGTTAGTAGAATAGGCATCTTATCAGAACTGAAAGATAGCATAGATGGCATAGATGAATACCGCCAGTTTCAAGCAAGTATCAGCCAAATAGGCTGCCGTAGCAGAGGTCGCACTCTTAAGCGCACACATAGCACCTTGTCTGTTGGTCAGTTCGAGCAAGAAAGCCAACACAAAGGGAATCAACACCAATGCCACTACTGCAATCAGAATAACAAGCGCCGTGGAATCGATACTATTCACGCCTACTAAGACACCTAAGCCGATGATAGACCCGATGATGGTACCCCAAGTGGCACGTTTGCTATACTCGTGGAGTTTCTTCACCAGTTTAACAAGTACTTTGGATAAAACCATACTGGCTATAGCCAATGCGGCTACAATCCCCACCACATACCACTCGATGTCAATATCAAGTCCTAATTTTGCCACAAGAGTAGCCAATACAACTGCAATCGGTCCCGGCACTTTACTAATGAAACACCCGAGAAAACCAAAGCAAAGAAATAGGGCAATCAGCACCCACCATAAAATAGTTGACATAATAAAAAATAATTTAATAACCAACCTAATCTTTTAGCATATTGCCCAACGATTCTAATTGTTTTGTTGCCAATACTTCTGTAGCGACCTCAATACGACTCATTTGCTCTTCTGACCAATCTGCATCTTCCGGATACTTTTCCTCCATTTTTTGGAGAATCTGTCCTGCCTTAATAGCGTCGCCTTTACTGCATGCCTTTTCATAATCTTTGAGTAAAGATTCTTTGCCGGAACAGGAAACCAATGCTACTGCGAGCATAGTCCCAAATAAAAACTTTGAAAATTTCATTGTGTTGTTTTTTAGTAATTAGTATTAATAATTCACATTACAATAGTTTTTGCAATGCGTTTAACATCTCTCCTTCTGCCTCCAGTATTTGCTGTACATCTTCTACTGCTTGCCGAGTGTCATCGTCATAGATAGATTCTGACGCCTTAGAGTTGTCTTTTTCTTTCAGTTCGATACCGCTCAGTTCAATACCTACCACATTGTCATATATCTCTTTCGCCTTTTCGTAGGTGTAATGGTTATATGTATAGGTCTTCATCGCCATATCTTGTTGCGCATCCACCTCTTCTGCCACCAGCATGTCCCACTCTTCGGTAGAAATATCCAAGGAAGCAAGTTCTACATCGCTTGCGTTGAGCAACTCTCCGATAATACTCCTGAACTCTCGCTCGTACTTGGACTTATCGGACAACTGATTGAATGATTTCTTGTTGGCAATGGTCATTTTCACCCGCACCTGCCAGTCCCCGTTTACTTGTACAAGGCTGACCTTGCACGAATCACCACCTGCCTTAAACAAATTCGCGTGTTTTCCTTTGAACACCACAGAAGATACAGGGAGGTTTTTAGACTCTTCCTTGGGCTGCTCCTTCGACTGCGGATTACCGCCACCACATGCGCATAACATGGACACGCACATGAACATTAACAAAAACTTTTTCATAATACTAAATCTTATCTTTATGTTGCCTACTCTGTTAGGGATTTTCGGCTTGCTCCATTCATTTCGGCGGCAAAGATACTGCTTTTCGTTGATATGCGCAAAGTTCATTTTGGTTCATTTTCGCTTTGCGCCGTGGATAGCATGTGGAGTAGGTAAAACGACCGTTTGTATGTACACAAATAAAGATAGAAATATAGTGGTTATAGGCATAGAAAAAGTGTGTAAACTTAAACTGTTGTTTAAATTTACACACTTAAAGATAGCAGAATGCTATTAATTATCAGCCGATTAGTTTCTCGTAGCCGGCAGCGTCAAGGAGGTTGTCAAGTTCAGCGGGATCATTGACAGTGATTTTCACCATCCAACCTTCGCCGTAGGGGTCATTGTTAACGAGTTCGGGTTGGTCATTAAGGGCTTCATTGAACTCAAGCACCTCACCCGAAACGGGCATGTTGAGGTCAGAAACGGTCTTCACTGCCTCTACCGAGCCAAAGACTTCACCTTGCGCAACAGTTTCGCCTACGGTGTTAACATCTACGAAAACGATTTCGCCCAATTCGGACTGAGCATAGTCGGTGATACCGACAAAGGCTTCGTTGCCTTCTACACGAATCCATTCGTGTTCGCTGGTGTAGCGGAGATTAGCGGGAGTGTTCATATATTTGACAATTTGACAATTTACTATTGGACAATTATAGACACCTGCGTATTCGATTATTTAGCAGAAATAGATGGTATCTGGTCGCCAAGAGTGGACATAGCACAGCGGAAACCGATGGTGCTTGAGCATTTGTCTTGGTCGAGGAATCGACGTGAAGAGGGGTTGATCCAGTAGATGCGGTCGTTCCATGACCCACCTTTGTAAACGCGGCTCTTGTCGGAGATGCGCGGTGCGAGGATATCTGTGGGGTCGATTTTGGGGTTTTCTACGCCGGTAGTGTCAAGAGGGAAGTCGGTACGGATAGTTGAAGCAAAGTCGCCATCTTTCACATTACGGCGGTCGTCGGATGCTTTATATTCGACCTTGATGCAACCAAGCGAGTCAATTTCAAAACCGCCATCTTCACCTCTGACGGGTGTGGTGTAGATATTACCACGGAAGGAGTTGTATTCGGTGAGTTCTTGGAAAGATGTTTCACGGTAAACATCGAGTACCCATTCGTTGACGTTACCCGCCATATTATAGAGTCCGAAGTCATTAGGAGCAAAAGCGTCCACAGGTGCAGTGATGGTATAAGCATCGTTGAGTCCTCCACTGACACCCATCATATCGCCTCGTCCACGGATGAAGTTGGCTTGCAGTTGCCCTGCTACTCTCGAAGAGATATCACGTGGGTGGTAGCCGGACCAGGGATAAACCTTTCCTTCGATGGTCAGTCCGTCTTCTCCGGCAACGGGTGCGAAGGCAGCGAACTCCCATTCAGCCTCGGTGGGCAAGCGGTAGCCGGTAACAAGGATACCATCAGCGCGGGTTACTTTGCGAGTGTTGCCATGAGAGTCAAGTTTTGGTTTTTTCCCATATTCGGGGTTGTAAGAAACATCTTCGAGGTATTTATCGGTGTTGAAGACGAACTTGTCGCGTATCCACTCGTAGGGCACTCGGTAGTAGGTAACGGTTTGTTCGGGGTCTTCAGGGCTGACTTCTTCGTAGGAGTCCATAGTGTAACCCGTCATCGTTTCCCACTCGTCTTTGGCTCCTTCATCTTCTATGGGTTCGAGTTGGTAGAAAGGTGGTATATTGATAGCTCCGCAAGCGATGAGCGCTTTCTCGTTGACACGGTCGGTACGCCATTGACAATAGGTCATAGCTTGTTCCCAAGTAACACCAACGATGGGATAGAAAGAGAAAGCGGGGTGCGTGAAATAGTTGACTTCATAGGGGTCGTTATACGCCAAGTCCTCACGCCAAACAGTGTGGTCGGGCTGCGCGCGTTGCACGAGTTCGGGTGCAGTTGCCCCGAAGACGGTTTCGAGCCAATGAAGATATTCGTTCCAGTTAAGGTTTGTGATTTCGTACTTATCCATATAGAACGAGTTGACGGTAACCGTTCTGGTGGGGTTATTACGTGGCATAGTAATGAATTCGTCCTTTTCTCCCAGCGTGAAAGTACCACCTTGGATAGGCACCATACCCGTCGGATTTACGTTCCCTACGCCCTCTTGCGCTTGGAAGTTGGTTGTGGCTTCATCGTAATAGTTCCAGCCCGTGGTGTTGGAAGTTTTGGTGTTAAGTTCTCGTTTGTTGCCGCAAGCAGCGAGTACCAAAACCGCGGGTACCAACAATAGATATTGAATTGTTTTGCTCATAAATATAAGGTATAAATAGAGAGTTCTGAAATTCAGGGCGCAAAGTTACGACATTTTTTTGATATGTGCAAGAAAAAAGGCGATATTTTTCAATTTTTGGTGAAATTATGGCATAAGTCTTGCATATATCATGGAAAAGTTGTATCTTTGCGCCCTATTTGTGTGGTTTCCGATAGTTTTACATAGTTTCGCATGGTTTTCTGTGGTTTACGGCACAACATAACAACAAAGGCAATAAATTGTACAGCATATGATATACAAAATTACTTTTTCTTGTGAAGAGGGCGACCCGAAGTTTCGTCGGGTGTTTGAGGCGGACAGCGAAGCCACGTTTTTGGATTTGCATAAAGCCATATTGGAAAGCGTGCACTATACGGACGACCAGATGACGTCGTTCTTCATGTGCAACGACGAGTGGGAGAAGGGTCAGGAGGTAACGCTGATACCGATGGATTCCAACTTCGAGTACGACAACATGGTGATGGAGGAGACGCGGCTGAGCGACCTGCTGACGGAGCAGGGGCAGCGGCTGATATACGTCTTTGACCCGATGTTCGAGCGCTATTTCTTCGGTTCACTCAAAGAGATGCGGGCAGGGAGCATGGACGGCGTGAAGTGCGTGGAGAGCAGCGGTCGTGCGCCGAAGCAGTTGAAGGCAGAAGATGACCTGCCGCTGATGACGAGCAAAGGCGGCAAGGGCGATTTGGACTTGGACGATGACTTTTACGGCGGCAGCCAGTATGACACGAGCGACATTGACATGGAAGGCTTCCAAGATGTGTCGTTTGAGGACGGGTCGATGTTTTAGCAGGAGACCCTCCCGACCTCCCTTAAGGGAGGAGTTGAACGAGAAGACCAGTGAAGACGTTGTTGGTGATAGTGGGACCTACGGGTGTGGGGAAGACCGAGGTGAGCCTGCGGGTGGCAGAGGCGTTGGGATGCCCGATAGTGAATGCCGACTCGCGGCAGGTGTATCGGGAGATACCGATAGGTACGGCGGCACCCACGGCGGAGGAGATGGCGAGGGTGAAACATTACTTCGTGGGCTGCAAGTCGGTGGCGGAGGACTACAACGCGGGGCAGTATGAGCGCGATGTGATGGCGCTGCTGACGAGGCTGTTTGCGGAGCATGAGACGGTGGTGCTGACGGGCGGGTCGATGCTGTATGTGGACGCCGTGTGCAAGGGGTTGGATGAGATTCCGGCGGTGTCGGCGGAGGTGCAGCAGCAGGTGCGCGGACGGTATGCCGAGGAAGGGCTGGCGTGGCTGCAACAAGAGGTGCCGCGGACAGACCCCGCGTATTGGGAGACGGTGGATAGGCAGAACCCGCAGCGGTTGATACACTGCTTGGAAGTGAGTCTGCAAGCGGGCGTGCCCTATTCCACACTGCGGAAAGGTGCGGCGAAAGCACGGGACTTTCGGATTGTGAAGGTGGGGCTGACCCGACCGCGGGCTGAACTATATGAGCGTATCAATAGGCGCGTGGAGCAGATGATGGCGGCGGGGATGGAAGAAGAGGCGCGGACGGTGTATGCGTATAGGCGTTGCAATAGTTTGCAGACTGTGGGGTATCGGGAGTTGTTCGCCTACATGGACGGCGAGTATGACCGAGCGCGGGCGGTGGAACTGATACAGCAGAACTCGCGGCACTACGCCAAACGGCAACTGACATGGTTCCGACGCGACGCGGAGATACGCTGGATTGACCTGAGCGAGGAGCCGGACGCGGCGGGGAAGATACGAGAAATGGTATTGCAATAAGGAAAAGAAAAATATGAAACAATGGAAATTTAGTATAGTATTGTTTGCGCTGTGCGCGTTGGCGGCTTGCGATAAGACGACGGTGGATTTCTCCTACTCGCCTACGGAGCCTCGTGCGGGGCAGTCGGTGCGGTTCAGCAACTCGTCTTCTGACGGCGAGGAGTGGGCATGGAGTTTCGGCGACGGCAGCACCTCGGAGTCGAAATCGCCATCGCATACCTACAAGCGGCCCGGCACGTACACGGTAACCTTGCAGGTGGACAAGAAGAAATCGCTGACTCGGGTGAAGAGTATCACGGTGTACGACACGGTGCCTACGTTCTCCTGCTCCGATTCGGTGCCGACGATTTTTCGGGATGTTACCTTCAAGGCGCTGGTGTACAACCCCTACAACTACCCTATCACTTACCAATGGGACGTGATGTCCAACACGTTGTATATGCCCGTGTCGGAGAGCAACACCGCGGCTACCTACACCCTCTATTTCGCGCAGGCGGCAGAGAACGTGGGTGTCCGACTGACGATGACGATAAACGGCGAGGAAACGGTGGTGGAGAAGGTATTTGCCGTGAAGGACACGACGGCGACGCAGGTGTTGATGCGGACGGCGGGTGGCGACTACGGGCAGCGTATCTTTGCCGGCAACCGTTTTGAGGTGGAGATGCATGCGGGAGATACAGAGGCGAAGGCTTTGCTGGACGCAGTGCAGGATACGATGCAGGTGTTTAATAATCAGACGTTTACGGTGAGTATGTTGCGCGCTTTGATACCCGATATTGAGGGCTTCTGTATTGCGAACCGCAAACTGTACTACCGCGCCAACGGGCTCTATGTGTCGCACATAGACGGCACGCAGGCGGTGCAGATAGAGGCGCAGCCGACGCAGGCGCTAACGATAGATGTGGCAGATAACAGGCTGTATTGGGCAGTGGCGGACAGCGTGCGCTATATGCCGTTGGTGGGCGCGGACAACAATCGGTTTACCACCGTGCCGACGACGCTCAACACCTTGCAGGGCGTAGAAAAAATTACCATAAGAAACAAATAATTCACCAACATTATTCGCATAATGCTTTCTCCGGACTATATCTTCGAGACCAGTTGGGAGGTGTGCAATCGAGTAGGCGGGATTTATGCCGTGTTATCCACTCGCGCAGCCTCCATGCAAAAAGAACACCCCGACAAAGTTATTTTCTTCGGCCCCGACTTCGGGGCACATTCCGACCATTTCTTTCGTGAAGACGCTTCGTTGCTTCCGACGTGGGCAGCCCGCTTCCGCAAGGAGCATGCCGATATCCCCGTGCGCGTGGGGCGCTGGACGGTGCCCGGCGAGCCGATGGCGGTCTTGCTGCGGGCGGACGCGCTGTGGGCGCAAAAGGATAGTATCTACGCTTGGGCGTGGGAGAACTTCCACGTGCAGAGCCATGCCGCTTACGGCGACTACGACGAGTCGTCGCTGTTCGGCTATGCGGCGGGTATGACGATGGCGAGCCTGTATGACTATCTGGCAGAGACGGCGCCGAAGGTGGTGCCCGCTGCGAAAAAGACGAAATCTTCCGCGGGCGAGACGCCCGCGTCCCCAGTGACAATGCATGCTATGGTACGGCCTGGAGACCGCACCTCCGTTACCGCGGAGAAAATTAAGGGGTCAATAGGAGAGCCCCGCCCCCTACCCCCCTCCCCGCAAGCGGGGCGGGGGAGTTCGCCCGCATCCCCAGTGGCAACGAAAAGTACGCTGAAAGTGGTGGCGCATGCCAACGAGTGGCAGACGGCATTCATGGTCTTCTACCTGCACTATTTCCGTCCGCAGATAGGCACACTTTTCACCACGCATGCCACCTCTATCGGGCGGTCTATCGCGGGCAACGGCAAACCGCTCTACGACTATTTCGAGCACTACAACGGAGACCAGATGGCGGAGGAACTGAACATGGTCAGCAAGCACTCTGCCGAGAAGCAGGCGGCACATTTCGCCGACTGCTTCACCACGGTGAGCGACCTGACGGCACGCGAGTGCAAGCAGTTGCTGGACAAGCCCGTGGACATCGTTACGCCCAATGGGTTTGAGCCCAACTTTGTGCCGAAAGGGAAGGCGTTCGACGGTCGTCGCCATGCTGCCCGCGAGGCGCTGACGCAGGTGGCGGAGCAGCAGTTGGGCGGCGTGGTGCCGAAAGACGCAATGTATATCTGCATTGCGGGCAGACAGGAGTGGAAGAACAAGGGTATAGATGTGTTCCTACACTCGATGGAGCGGCTGGGCGAGTTGCTGTACGACCGGCATATCAACCGCGAAATCATTGCGTTTGTGATGATACCTTACTTGGATAAACCCATCCGCCGTTTCGGCAAGGTGAGCGTTATCTTCGTGCCGTACTACCTGAACGGGCATGACCCGATGTTCGGCAAGTCGTACTACAACCTGCTTATCGGCATGGACGCAACGGTATTCCCCTCCTACTACGAGCCGTGGGGCTACACGCCGCTGGAGTCGGTAGCATTCCATGTGCCCACCATCACCACGACGCTGGCGGGCTTCGGACTGTGGGCGCAAGAGGCGATGCCGGCGGAGGATACGCTGAGCGTAACCGTGATAGAGCGCAACGACAGCAACTACTACGACGTGGTGGACCAAGTGGCTCGCCAACTGGTGTATTTCGCGCAGTTGCCCTCCGAGGAGATGGAGCAAGTACGCAAGGCGGCTGCGGCGGTTGCCAAAAAAGCCGAGTGGCGCTACTTCTTCAAGTACTACCGACAGGCATACGACATCGCGCTGAAGGCGAAGAAGGCGTGAAAGCCCATGCGCAGAGTAATCGGAGGACTCTGAGTACTCTGAACACACCGATTGTAACGAACTACAGACTACTTCATATCCTCCGTAAGAATCCTATGAATCTCGCGAGCGGAGCGAGCAGGATAACACATAAACACCTTGCTGCGGGCTACGCCCTTGCAGAGATTGGGAAGGATTTTATTCGGAGCATTACTGACCACTGAATACTATGGAAGAATTGGAAAATACGAACCCTACCGCGTATGGCGATGAGAACATCATCCACTTGGATGACCGTGAGCATATCCGTCGCCGCCCGGGTATGTACATCGGCAAGTTAGGTGACGGAAGCCACTCCGATGACGGTATCTATGTGCTTATCAAAGAGACCATCGACAACTCTATCGATGAGTACCGCATGGGCGAAGGTAAGGTGATAGAGGTTACCGTGCGCGACGAGCAGGTGCGTGTGCGCGACTACGGGCGCGGCATACCCTTGGGCAAGATGGTGGACGCCGTCTCGCTGCTGAACACTGGCGGCAAGTACGACACCAAAGCGTTTAAGAAGTCCGTGGGACTGAACGGCGTGGGTACGAAAGCGGTGAACGCGCTGTCGATGGACTTCACGGTGCAGTCGTTCCGCGAGGGCAAGACGCGCAAGGCGGTCTTCCACCAAGGGCATCTGGTGAGCGACACGGGGGTGGTGGACTATGACGGCAGCGAGAAGCGCGGCACGCTCATTGAGTTCACGCCCGACAGCAGCAAAGGGCTATTTGAGAACTACCATTTCCGAGATGACTATATCGAGGAGATGATGCGCAACTATGCGTATCTGAATGTCGGACTCACCCTGCTCTACAACGGGCGCAAGTACACGTCCAAGAACGGTTTGCTTGACCTGCTGACGGAGGACATGAGTGCCGACCCGCTCTATCCAATTATCCACCTGAAAGGGGAGGACATCGAGATTGCGTTCACCCATACGAACCAATCCGGCGAGGAGTACTACTCGTTTGTGAACGGTCAGCACACCATCCAAGGAGGTACCCACCAAGCGGCTTATCGCGAGGCGATAGGGCGGACTATCAAGGAGTTTTTCAATAAGAATCAAGACCTTAGCGATATCCGCAACGGCGTGGTGGGCGCAATAGCCATCAACGTGGAGGAACCGGTGTTCGAGAGTCAGACAAAGGTGAAGTTAGGCTCGAAAGACATGTCGCCCACGGGCGGGCTGTCGGTCAACAAGTTCGTCAACGACTTCATCAAACTGCAACTCGACAACTACCTGCACAAGCACCCCGAGATAACGGAGGTGATGTTGCAGAAGATACAAGACTCGGAGAAAGAGCGCAAGGCGATAGCGGGCGTAACGAAGGCGGCGCGCGAGCGGGCGAAGAAGAACCAACTGAACAACCCGAAGTTGCGCGACTGTCAGGTGCATTACAACGACGCCAAGCCCGTGAAGTCGGCAAAAGACGCCGATGACGACTTGCGGCAGGAGAGCAGTATCTTCATCACGGAGGGTCTGTCGGCATCAGGCTCTATCACCAAGAGCCGCGATGTGCGCACGCAGGCGGTGTTCTCATTGCGCGGAAAGCCGCTCAACTCCTACGGACTGAGCAAGTCGGTGGTGTACGAGAACGAGGAGTTCAACTGCCTGCAGTCGGCGCTAAATATAGAGGACGGACTGGATGAACTGCGCTACAACAAGGTGATTATCGCCACCGATGCCGATGTGGACGGCATGCATATCCGCCTGCTTATGCTCACGTTCTTCTTGCAGTTCTTCCCCGATTTGGTCAAGAAGGGGCATGTGTATATCCTGCAAACGCCGCTGTTCCGCGTGAAGGACAAGCAGGCGGTGCGCTACTGCTACTCCGAGGAGGAACGCCTGCAAGCCATCGCTGAGGCGAAGAATCCCGAGATTACCCGATTCAAAGGCTTGGGAGAGATAAGCCCCGATGAGTTCAAAGGCTTCATCGGCAAGGAGATACGCCTCGACCAAGTGATGCTCCGCAAGGAGGACGCCGTGGCAGACCTGCTGGCGTACTACATGGGTAAAAACACAATAGAGCGTCAGAACTTCATCATAGATAACCTCGTGGTGGAGGAAGACGCGGTAGAGTAATTAGGAATTAAGAATTAAGAATTATGAGTGCCCATGCTCTGACCACTAATCACTGACCACTAATCACTGACCACTGACCACTGACCACTAACCACTAACCACAGATATGCTTCCATTAATACTATTCCTTTGTTTAGGGCTGCTGATACTCGTGCTGTACGAGGTGCGGGAGC
>JAEDGZ010000003.1 GCA_016297215.1 Paludibacteraceae bacterium
GGTGCCATAGCTCAGTTGGTAGAGCAAAGGACTGAAAATCCTTGTGTCACTGGTTCGATTCCCGTTGGCACCACATAAGTAATAATTGCCTGACCAAACGGTCAGGCAATTACTATTATATGTATTAGCAAATTAACCGCGGGATTTGCATTTATTCATTATCGGGTGATTACCGCGTGATTATCGGGTGATTATCGGGTGATTATCGGGTGATTATCGGGTGATTATCGAGTGATTATCGGGTGATTAACGAGTGATTATCGAGTGATTATCGGGTGATTATCGGGTGATTAACGCGTGATTAACGCGTGATTATCGGGTGATTAACGACCATGCTCCGTATTACATTCTACTAAAAACGCGCAATAAAGCATTTCCTACACATACTACTTATACACCCATACAAGCGCCTCAAAACCGAACTGCCACCCCTACCCCATCTCCGGAGACTTGAACATTCAGGCTCACCTGCGAAGTCTCTTGTGGCGCAGAGATATGTTGCTGTTCGAGGTAGCAGGCGTTATAGACCTCGTGGGAGTTCTTGCGGCGGTGCTGACCTACTGACAACATAGGGATAGACGCCACCGTCAGTGCACCACCTGCCGCCATAAGGATAATACCGGCATACCTCATACCGGTACCGTAATAGAATTGCGGCTGGTTTGAATTTGCCTTACTCTCTAATACGACGCCCGCTCCCCAAACGGGTGCACCGAGAACCAGCCCCGCCATGCCGGAGCCGAAGAAACGCCAACCCAGCGACCAGAGATGGTCGGCTTTCTGATAACTCTGCCACGCCTCAGGGCAGTTGTTGGCAATGAAACGCAAATACGCATCCTCACTCAGTTTGGTAGTAACGCCCCCTGCGTTCAAGAAATAGTCGCCATCCTGCTTCGTGATAGCCCCCGGGAGAATAGGGTGCACCTCCAAGATAGGGTCTGTCTCAGGCTGCACACAGGGATTGCCGAAAACCAACACCTTACCGTTCTCCAGCAATATCGTTACCACATCCTCTTTCGAAATAGTGAAAAGACGGCTGTCGGGCACATCATATAACTTATAGGAAATTTCCTTATCCCCCACCTCTATCACCGTAGCGTTAATACGGTTAGCACCCGAGGTAACAATCACATCCTGCGCCCGAAGCATAGGCAACGTTAGCACAATACCTAACAGAAAAACAAAAATACGTTTCATAGCACTCTTTTTGAATTAGTTTAACCATGATCTCTCCATTGCAACTCACCCGACACGCTGCACTTAGCACATTGGCAAGAACACATGCAATAGAAATTTCGTGCAAATATAACACAATTATTTGGAACGTGCAACAATTTAGTGAATAAAATTATCATCATCGAATGAATATTATACTGCCAAATTATCTAAAAACGCAGCAACTTATAGAAAACCACAAAAAATCGCAAATTTATTTGCATATCTCAATAAAAAGCAGTACCTTTGTGCCGACTTTTTGTGGTCTATAACAAACAGAGGTGCAAACGGCACCCAAAAACACTTTTTGAACCAATGAATATAGTAAGAAAGGAGATTGCTCTCCCCGATGGGCGAGTCATCACACTGGAGACCGGCAAACTGGCGAAACAAGCCGACGGTGCAGTGATGGCGACGCTCGGCAACACCATGGTGCTTGCCACAGTATGCTCCGCAAAGGATGCAATGCCCGGTACGGATTTCATGCCGCTGACCGTGGAGTACAAAGAGAAATTTGCTTCGGCAGGTCGTTTCCCCGGCGGTTTCACCCGCCGCGAAGGCAAAGCGTCGGATTATGAAATCCTGATTGCCCGCCTCATCGACCGCGCCCTGCGCCCCCTCTTCCCCGCGAATTATCACGCGGACACTTTCGTAAACGTTACGCTCTATTCGGCTGACGGCATCGACATGCCGGAGTCTATCGCCGGCTTGGCTGCCGGTGCCGCCTTGGCATGCTCGGACATCCCCTTCGAGGGTCCCGTGTCGGAGGTGCGCGTAGCGCGCGTGAACGGCGAGATGGTCATCAACCCGACTTTCGAGCAGTGCGAGAACGCTGACCTCGAACTCATGGTCGCTGCCACCTACGACAACATCATGATGGTGGAAGGCGAGATGAAAGAGGTGCCCGAGGCAGTGATGCTGGAGGCTATCCGCGCCGCACACGAGGCTATCAAGCCCCAGTGCCTCGCCCTCAACGAGATGATGGCGGCTTACGGCAAGACCGCGAAACGCGAGTACTGCCACGAGGTGAACGACGACGAGTTGCGCCAAGCCGTGCACGACTTCTCGTACACCCGCGCCTACGCGCAGGCGACCGCTGCCGACACCAACAAGCACCACCGCGAGGAGATGTTCGCGCAGATATGCGAGGACTTCAAGACCGAGAAAGCCGACTATATGGCTGCCCGCGCCGAGGCGCTGGGCTTGGAGGTAGAGGAGATAGCCGCAATGGTGGACCGCTACTACCACGATGTAGAGAAAGAGGCAATGCGCCGCGCCGTGCTCGACGAGGGCAAGCGCCTCGACGGCCGTAAGACCACCGACATCCGCCCCATCTGGTGCGAGGTGAGCCCGCTGCCCGGACCTCACGGAAGCAGTATCTTCACCCGCGGAGAGACCCAGTCGCTCTCTACCGTAACCCTCGGCACCAGCCGCGATGAGAAGATGATTGACGAGGCGCTCATCAAAGGCACCGACCGCTTCTTGCTCCATTATAACTTCCCGCCCTTCGCTACGGGCGAGGCGAAGCCCCAACGCGGCGTAGGTCGTCGCGAGATAGGACACGGCAACTTGGCTTGCCGCGCGCTGAAGAACATGATTCCCGCCGACTTCCCCTACAGCATCCGCGTGGTGAGCGACATCCTCGAGTCCAACGGCTCGTCGTCTATGGCGACCGTCTGCGCAGGCACACTCGCCCTCATGGACGCAGGTGTACCCATCAAGAAACCCGTCAGCGGTATTGCTATGGGACTTATCTCCGAATGCAAAGGTACGAAATACGCCATTTTGAGCGACATCCTCGGCGATGAAGACCACCTCGGCGACATGGACTTCAAGACCACAGGTACCCGCGACGGTCTGACCGCTTGCCAGATGGATATCAAGGTGGACGGACTTAGCTACGAGATACTGGAGAACGCGCTCGCGCAAGCACACCAAGCGCGTATGTACATCCTCGACAAGATTCTGGAGACCATGCCCGCTCCGCGTCCCGACCTCAAGCCCCACGCTCCGCGCATCGTTACCTTCATGATTCCGAAGGATATGATTGGTGCTGTCATTGGTCCGGGCGGTAAGATTATCCAAGGTATTCAAGCAGAGACCGGCGCTGTCGTTTCTATCGACGAGGTAGAGGAAGGCGGCCGCGTGGAGGTAGCCAGCAACAACGGCGCCGCTATGGAAGCCGCTGTGGCGAAAATCAAAGCCATCGTAGCCCTGCCCGAGGTAGGCGAAGAGTACGAGGCAACGGTGAAATCCATCATGCCCTACGGCTGCTTCGTAGAGTTCATGCCGGGCAAAGAAGGACTGCTCCATATCTCCGAAATCGATTGGAAACGCTACGAGACCATGGAGGAGACGGGTCTCCACGAGGGCGACAAGGTACGTATCAAATTGCTCGAGGTGGATGAGAAAACCGGCAAGTTCCGTCTCAGCGCGAGAGCCCTGAAGCCCAAACCCGAAGGCTACGTAGAGCAGGACCGCGGTCAGCGACCGATGCGTGAAAACGGCGACCGCGGACCCCGCCCCGAGCGCAGAGGTCCCCGCCCCGAACGCCCCTTCCGCGGAGGTGATGCCGACGGCGCACGACTCGACCGCAGACACTAATCAATAGTTTATTCATAAGCAAAATCGGCTGCCCCTTCGGGTAGCCGATTTTGTGTAGTCCGGGTGCGCAGGCGTCCACTGGGGACGCGGGCGTCTCGCCCGCGGAAAACTGTCCGGGTGCGCAGGCGTCCCCGCCTGCTAAAAGGGCAATCGTACAACCTCCATAGCAGGCGGGGACGCCTGCGCACCCAGACACACACAAGGGCGGCATGTGCCGCCCTTGTGTGTATAGTTTCTATTGTCCTTCTAATTACAGTTCCTTTCCTGCGGCAGTGTATGCTTTGCCGTCGCGGAGGATGTAGAGGTTACCGTCGATGAGCACTTTGCGGAGGCTCTTGCCTGCGGCGTCGGTCTGCTCGCAGCCGGTGCTAACCTCTTGGCGGGGCTGTATCTCCAGCGCGAAGCGCCCCTCGTAGGTGCCTGCGGTGAGGGCGGTCTGATAGTCGCCCAGCGCGAGGTTATGCACGGTGCCGTCCTCGAAGTCGGCGATGGAGACGTTCATGCCCTCGGTGCCGTCAGGCAGGGAGAAGGTGTAGAGCCCGTCTTGGTCTGCCACTACGCCCAGCGGGATGCTGATGGTCTGCGCCTCCTCTTGCAGCGGCTGCACGTTAGCGGCGCACTGGATGAGGTTCGTGCCGACGAGCGAGTAGAGATTCGTACCGTCGTTGAGGATCTTCGTCATGTCGTAGTTGAGGTCGAAGTCGGTAGTTACGTTGCCTTCTTGCAAGCGGACGTAGGTGTGGTCGAGTTGCTGCTCTCCGCGGTTAAGCGTTAGGCGGAGGGTGTACTGCTCGGGAGCCGTACCCTCTTCCTCACCCTCGGCAGCCGGCGCGTAGCGACGCGGAGCCAAAGTGGGATGGTGCTTACCCGAAGCCTCTTTCTCTTGCCAGTCGATAGTACCTGCCCACTGCACAAGGTAGGAATACATACTCAGGAAATCTACCTCTTTGGTATTGCAGACTTTCCACTTGTTGTTTACTGCATCGTGGGCGTAGTAGAAACCGATGGTGTAGGTTGCCGTACCGCCTTGCGAGAGTTCAGTCGTTCTTTGCGTTGCCACCATAGGATTGCCAAACTGGTCGATGTTAGCCCATGTGGGGATACCAATGATGTTCCAGTTGGAATCGTAGATATAGCGTTCGTTGCGCTTGATGGTGCACTCGTGCTCCGGCACCAATACTTCAGTAGGTGCTTTGCCGTTGATAGAGTCGATAGGACCGGAGGACGGGAAGTAGATGTTCACGCTGGAGTTGTTGTGTTTGAACTGCTCTGTCAGAATCTTCTCATAATCGATTACCAGCACATATCCCATGCCTTTCTTCAGCACAACGCCCTTGGGGTTGGTGATATACTTCCAGTAGGTAGGCGAGTCTGCCCAGCAGCCATTCCGGGCACGCTCATCGCCGTCGTAGTACTGGATGATAAAGTCTTCGCCGTACTTACCGCAACCGAACACATCGCTCAGGTTGACATCGAAGGGGAACGATATCCAATAGCAGCCACGCTCCTTAGACGACTTGTCGCTATCATTGAGGTGGTCTTTGGTGAGGTTGAGCACGCAGTATGCCACGGTGATGTTGGTAACTTTGGTCTGGTTGGGTTTGAAGTTCAACTGTGCGGCTTCGCCTTGGTCTGTGCGGATAATCATCAGGTCGGCATTGATCACGTCATTAGAGGTGATGGTATCTTTGTCGGGAATCCATGCGCAGATAAGGTGGTCGGTCTTGAAGTCGTAGATAACGCGGACGGTGTATCGGGTGTCTATTTTACCCTCGATGAGTTGTTCGGTGTTCTCGTCGGAGAAGTTGCCGTCGAGTCCGCGGAACCACGAGTAAGAGGTTGCACCGTTGTAGGGCACGGCACGCAGTTTGATGCGTGCTTTGGAATCGGCTTTCACATCCACACAATATACCCAGTTCTGTTGGTCATCAAGCTTGACCTCTTTAGCCGAGGTCTTTCCATCCATGTTGTAAATACCTGATTCGCTGAGCAGGAAGAGGTTGAAGACGTTATCTTCCTTCCCTACGCCCGCTATGTACGCACGGTCGAGGGTGTTGTCGAAACTATTCCACATAAAGCGCACATTAGCATTTTTATTATCCGTCAGTGTTCCGTGTGCGTCGGTGAAAGTGTTATGCGGCTCGTGGTCTTCTTGGGCGAGGGTGTCGCTCACACAGTTGGAGTAGTCGCAGGCAATGGTGTATTTTATGTTGCCTGCTTTCGACCAGTGGCAGTAGTAATAGTCAAAGCCGCGATAGACGCGCGAGTACTCGGTGTAGTAACAATAGTTGGAGAGTTGCTTGTAGTTGTGCCAGCCTCCGTCGCTGGCATCGGTACGGATATAGTAGCGACCGGTGTAGGGACGGATAGCAGTCGGCTCTATGGTCGCGCTGCCGTCTGCCTGCGTGATGATGAAGTTATAGACACCGTTGGTGGTGAGGGGTTCTTTGGTATTGATATTTTGTATCGTTACCCATTCCATTGTGCTCTCCTTGAACTCTTGCAGCCATACCTCGCAGTCGTTGTCGTTATCAATGGTATCATACGACACATTTGTAGTGCCGGTTACCACTTTCTTATTCAATAGTTTAAGGCGAACGTGCATACTGACGGTGTCGAATATCGGTGCATCCTTAGTTGCCTCAGGGTGGTTCTTGATGATATGCGAGGGGTGGAACTTCTTGATAGTGCCACCGTTCTTCTCCACATATACCAGTCGATAGGAGTTGGTCAAAGAGACATCTTGGGTTATCCAAGTCTTCTTATTCGCGTAATCAATCCATATACGTATGTTATCGCCGGAAGTACCTTTGTAATAGCAAACGGATTTATCGCCCCACCCGCTCACATCTTTATTCGCATCCACTTTGTCACCATTTGCTATAACCTCTGTGCCTTTAGGATGGGCACTCCAATCGGCAGCATACAACCCGCTATGTCCTTTCTGATACCGATAGCAATAATAGGTTGCTGTTGTTGTTACATCCGCGTAGTATGCAGCGGAAACATTATCGTATTCCATTACGATATAATCATCCATTGCACCTGTATGAGCACCGTTATCACTTTCATTCGCATAATATAGTTTGCACTCATCTATGGTGGTTGAAGATGGGTAGGTAACGGTTAATTTATTAGTGGAGTACTCTATGGTGAATGTGTACTCGCCTTCGGTATTGAACGTTATCTTTGGATTAGAGCATCCTTCGGTTGTTTGTTTGTATAATTGTATCGTGCTTGTTTGAGTAATAGAGGTATTACCTGTTGCATACCACCATGCTGCTTGCTCACCGGTATTATCACACGATTTCAATTGCCTTATACCAAATGCCTTTTCTGAAGATGATGTGGAAGAAACGGTATATGTACACGATGCTGTCTTACCATCTTCAGATTCATTAAATTTGATAGGATTATTCCAATTCAAAAATTCTGCGTGTAGGGCAAAGCAGGGATTGGAGGAGGAAGATGGGTAGGTAACGGTTATTGTATTTTTTGCAGGATCCCATGTGAACTTATAATCACCTGCAATATCAGTCTGAATAGTAGCATTATTTCCCGCTTGCTCCAATACAGCCGATGGGCTCTCTTTTGTGATATTTTTGTTTTTGAAGTCATCGCCACTCTGAGGAACTACGACAAACTCGTAAGACTTGTTTGCTTCTAGATTCTTGTAAGTATAAGAATAAAGGTCACCACTTTTCGTAAAACCATGCGTATTCCAACCATCAAAAGATCCCTTAATCTGCTTAGGGATAGTTCCGCCGGCACTGCCGCCTTCGCCGCCTTCACTGCCGCCTTCACTGCCGCCGGAAGAACCATAAGTTGTGAGAGAGCCTGTTTTTCCATCCGAGTTAACTTTATAGCAGTTATTAGTTTTACTACCTATTCGTTGTATCGTTAAATCGTTACTCCAATTAGCGACACTCGTTTTAACGACAATAATGTGATCTTCTATTGTAGTATTTTGATTAAACGTAACTTTAATAATGGGAGCTATGCAATTTCCGAACTCATGAGAAGAAGTGCCATTTCGTGTAGCTGAACCTGAAACAATTTCTGCACTATACAGACTTCCTCTATCCACAAAAATATTGCATCCAAAGGTTTGTCCTGTTATGGCAGACATGTCAATATAAAACACATCTCCCTGATTAAAAGTCCAAGCGGCAAACGCGGCGTGGCTTGCTCCGAGAAGGAGGAGGATGGTTACAAAAATGGATTTTAAGTTGAAATTTTTCATAGGTTGTATGTTGTTTTTTGTAGTTACGTTGTTATTCGTTGGCTGTCCGGGTGCGCAGGCGTCCTCGCCTGCTGGGGGGTATCGATGAGTGTTCTTTTTCTTTCTTTTTTTAGCAGGCGGGGACGCCTGCGCACCCGGACAGTACCCGGACGGCACCCGGACGGGTTACCATTTCTGGTCGGCGTGGGATGACCATTGCCATTCCGGCAGACCTGCTTTGGTCGGGTTTCGGTCGATATATCTGCACACGTCTTGATAGTGTTTCTCGTTACGTATATACCGATCATAATAGTCTTTCATCCAAAACACCCCTCTCCTACCCAATAACTTATTCGCCTCGTGCGCCGTGTATGAACGCCATTGCTGCACTATATCTACCACCTTGTTCTCGCCCAATAACTCCACCAACACATGCACATGATTGGGCATCACACACCAGCAATGGAGCAAATACTGTTTCTCGTCATTCTTCTTTAAGGTGTCTATCACCAGCCGCGCTATTCGTTCGTCTTTGAGGAAACACGCTCCGCGCCCGCTGTCCGCATATTCTTCTATCAGTTGGTTGAGTTGTATCCAACGCTCGGTGTCCTCTTGTTGTGCGAGAGTTGCTTTCTCTCTGCGCCATTGCTCCATCAACTCTGTTGGTACTGAATCGTGCAAGCGGAAAGTGATAAACTGCAAGCTGTGCAAATGCTCGTGCGGGAGGAATCCTCTGCTATGTCCTTGGTCAGTGGAGTAGGGTTTATGAGGCGTAGTGAAGGACATAAGGGCGGTGTTTGTTGTGGGGTGGTGTTCGTGGGCTGCGTACCCGCCTGCTGTTTTTTGTTTCGGGGTGTCCGATGTGTATATCAATAATTATTCTTTTTCTTTTCTTTTTTTTAGCAGGCGAGGACGCCTGCGTACCCGTACATTGCGTTGTTGCTGTTTCAGCAGGCGGGGACGCCTGCGCACCCGGACGGCATTGTTGCTGTTTTCAGCAGGCGAGGACGCCTGCGTACCCGGACGGCGTTGTTGCTGTTTTTAGCAGGCGAGGACGCCTGCGCACCCGGACGGCATTGTTGCTGTTTTTAGCAGGCGGGGACGCCTGCGCACCCGGACGGCATTGTGCGCCTTATGAGGCTCCTCTATCCTTTCTCTATGGTTTGTTGTTGCTTTTTGCGTTTGGCGAGGGTGTACCACGCATACCCTGCAGCGAGGAAGAGGAGCGACCATGCCTCGCCTACGGGAGACTCGGGGTCGCGGTTTATATCATCGTCGTAGCCAAAACCGTTATCAAAAATCCCTCGTTGTATATTCGTGATGCCCGGGGCGCGGGAGGGTGAGTTGCTATATGGGCTGCTGCCTGCGGTGGTGGCGATGAGGGCGACGCTGTTCGCACCCACCATCGTCAAGGCAGGGGAATAGGTGGCGTAGTTGCTATAGGTGTTAGAGGGGGTATAGTTGCTATAATTGTTATAGGGGCTATAGTTACCATAGTTGCTATAGGGGCTATAGTTACTATAGTTGCTATAGGGACTATAGGGGCTATAGTTGTTATCCTCTTGCTGTTGGGGGGTGGGGTACATATCGACGGTAACGTACTCGATGCGGTGGTCTTTTCGGCTCGGGCAGATGCTCTTTCCCGCCGCATTGACATTCTCAAACGCATTGGCTGCTGATGGCCACATTTCTTCAACGGCATCTGCATACGAATAAGCACTACCGTTTTCGAGAGTAGACGTATTCGTATAATAAAGATAGGTGCATCGTATAGATGAGGCACCCGTGCTCAGGTTGGCGTTTGTGGGATGGTACATTGCTGATTCCGCTCTTAGGCTGGAGGTGGACGTCATCGTGATACGTTCGTTGTTGCCCGAGCAAACAAGGGGAGTCAGCAGCAACGCAGGCAAAAGGAAAGCGCGTAGCATGAAGCCTCTATCTAATGCCGGTCGTAAAAAGTGTGTCATGGTTGTTGGTTTGAACGCAGGTATGTTAGGTCTGCGGTGATTTAGAGTTGTTGATTGTGTGTTTCCAAAAAAAGCGGTGCAAAGATACTACATTTTTTTTGAATACGCAAATTTTTACTGAAAAAATGCGTATTTTTTTGCTATAACGATGTACTATTTCGCTTTTTCGTACGTTTTACGTGTAAAAAATAACGCAAAACGTGTAATCAACGGGGACTCGGGATAAGAAACATATACATTAAAACAACGATGATTCTTTTATGTCAACAAAAATTTTCAAAAAACATTCAAATATTTTTTTTCTTAACATATAATTTTCATATAATTAGTCATTAATTCATTACATTTTTTTCTTTAACATATAATTATCATGTAATTAATCATTAATTACCAAAAACATGATATAGTGTATAGGGGTTGTAGGTTTCAGTGATGTTCTCTGATTCTCCTTTGCAGCAGGCGAGACGCCTGCGCACCCGGACATCCCGCGGGCGAGACGCCCGCGTCCCCAGTAGAACATTGCCGGCTTTTTCTCTGCTTCTTGCTTCGAGTCGTTGCCGTGTCGTTGCCGTGTCGTTTTCGTGTCGTTTTCGAGTCGTTTTCGAGTTTTTTCGAGTTTTTTCGAGTTGTCTACGTAGTTATATCAGCGAGAGCATGAGGGAAAAAATGTTAAAAGAAAATCAAAACTCTCTTTGAAAGGACACCAGATTAAGGTCATTGTAAAAGAAAAAAGTAGAAAAATTGTCTCAAAATTTGCATAATTCAGAAAAAAGTCGTACCTTTGTGCCGATTTTTTATTTATTTAGTTTGTATATGAAAAGTTTGTGTAATCGTCATAGTCTGTCTATGAAGCGCAGCAGCCTATCCATTTTGTTATTGTTAGTCGTTGTTTTCCCGACTTTCGCGTTCCAAGACCCCAAGTACTCCAACTTGGAGTTCACTGTGCTTGACGAAGAAGCCAAGACGGTATCGGTGAAAGCGGTAGATAAGTCCAATCATTATACAGCAGATAGTATTCTAAACATTCCATCTTCTGCTACAAACCCTGCCACCGATATTGCTTACACTGTAACCACGGTGGCTGCGGATGGATTTAAGGGTATAAAGATAAAGAAAATTACTTTACCCTCGAGCATAACAACCATAGCAAGTCGGGCATTCCGTGATATAACAACAGCCTTTACTATCGAAATCAGTGAAGGATTGGTTGAGATAGGTGACCGCGCGTTTTGTAAGTCTACTGGTATGCAGGGAACTCTGACGCTACCCTCCACTCTTCAAACGGTTTATAGTTCTGCTGCATTGCTAAGTCTCTCGGTGGACGCCATTGTATGCCTTGCAGAAACACCCCCAACTTTCACCATATCGGAATCTTATAAATTGCCCGATGTGCCGTTTTGTGTTCCTTGTAGGACATACAACAAATATATGGAAATATGGGGAGCATACACCACCAAGATAAATGACCCGTGTATCTTTTCGGACGGGACGTATTTATACGAAACAAACGAGGAGAATACCGAGGTTGCTGTAAAGAAATTGGTAGATGTAAACCAAACGGTTATCTCATTTGCATCAACCAAAGTATCGCATCCTTTCAACGGCAAATCATATCTTATTACGGCGATTGCCGATAGTTGTTTCTATGGCAAAAATAAGATAACACAAGTAGTATTACCATCTTCCATAAAGAGCATCGGTGTCAGGGCGTTCTACAATTGTTATGCGCTATCTTCGTTAACCCTAAACAACGGGCTGGAGCAGATAAAAGACCGTGCGTTTTGTAATGACACCTCGTTGGTGGGCGAACTTACCATTCCGAGTACAGTAAACTACATTGAGAGTTGGGCTTTTGGTTACTGCTATAAAGTAGAGAAATTCCATGTTACTTCTAATACTCCGCCCACCATCGTTGCAAACAACATCTTCAATAACAAAGAAAAACCGAGCGGAATTATTGAGATCCCTTGCGGTGCGATGGAGGCCTATATGGCTAATGAGGTATGGAGTACCATCGGATTGCAAGAGGCATGCGACATTACTTTCATAGTAGATGGATTGCGCTATTTGATTACAAATGATGTAACCAATGAAGTTAAACTTATGGGACAGACCAATACACCTCATGCGGCAAACTTGGTTATTCCCACCACAGTACCCTATGCAGATGAAGAATACAAGGTGGTGGCTATGGCTCCCAATGCGTTTGATAAAGATAATACATTGATAAGCGTGGTCATTCCTTCCTCCATTACGGAAATCTCTCCTTTTGCGTTCAATGCTTGTAATTCTCTTGTATCTGCTACGATTAGTGAGGGCGTAGAGAGTATAGGTGAAAAAGCCTTTTACTCTTGCCATTCTCTGAAAGAGGTTACCCTCTCGTATGGTTTGAAAACCATTGGTGATCGAGCATTCTGCCATGACTCTTTATTATCAAGCCTGACACTGCCCTATACACTTCAATCTATTGAACCTTTCGCATTCTGCAACACATTTAGCCTGCCCTCGGTTACTTTGACAAGTCCTACACCGCCGACCTTGGGAGGGATGGCATTCGCGTCAAATACCGGTAAAGCACTGAATTATCCTATATATTTGCCTTGCAAGACTATGGATGCATATTTGGCGAATGATAGTTGGGCGGCTTTAAGTGCTCGTTTATCGGATGCTGAATGTAGTGGGCTTACAATCTACCATACGGGCTCCGGACCTGATACGCAGTTTGGTGGAGGATGGACTGGCTCTATTACCTACAAACGGAAATTCACTCCTCATCAATGGGAAACAATCTATGTGCCCTTTGAGATTGGCAAGATATATGTAGAAGAAGGAGGAGAACTATTTGAGATATATCCTTGGGTGTACTTAGTGCAAAGTGGCTATTTCTGCTTAGGTCAGATGAATGAAGCAGGCGATCAGTTAGCATATTCCAGCGACATTGTCATGCAAGGAAATAAAGCATATATCATTTGCTTTGATGATGATTATTATACCGACAAATACATTGTTTTCACCAGCAAACTTGCGGAAAATGAACTTCCCTCAACGTTCACCGCGCCTGCGGCCAGCAGCAAGTACCAATTGGTAGGAAATACCACTATGATGCACGTAGCGATAGATGGGCCATTGTTCCCCTTAAACGGCAACCAATTCCTACTCCAAGAGGAGGGAATCACCCTGAAACCGTTTGAGTGCTATATTGCTCCCAAGAAAGTTTCTTTAGGAACACCTCTTGCAAGAAGTTTTGCGATGCCTCGTAAGAACGATATTACCACAGGCGCCCCAATTATCCCCAAAGATGCGATGCTTTGCATGGCGGATGGAAATACCCTGCATATTTTGAATAACGGAAAGCCTGTTTATATCTATTCTATAAGCGGAGCGCTCATTCACTCTTTTGGTGCCGGAGAAAAAGAAATATCTGTCGAGATGGAGAATGGATGCTATCTTGTTTACTCAAACGGTATAAGCCAGAAAGTCGTATTTTAATTAAGGTCAAAAAATGAGAAGATATGTATTAGATATTGTGTTGTTATGTGGTTTGTTACTTCCTACCCACGCCCAAACCACATACCCTAACGTCCCTTTGCCCTACCAGGACCAAAAGCAAGAGATATTCAATGGGCAACAGTATGGGACTTATAGTCCTATAAGTGTTCCAAATACCGTTTTTCAATCTACCGCATCAGGAATGGGGGAATACACAATTCCTATTGCAGTACAGGATTTGAGTAATGTCGGGGTCGCAGTAGAACCTACTTCGAAGAGTAGATCGTATGCCCCGCCTATCAAAGATGAAAATGAAGAAGGTCCTGATTTGCCGGGAATTGTTGATCCAACTCCGATTGGCGATGGTATATGGTGTTTGTTGGCTTGCGCAGTGATGATGGTGGCTTTCCGCACGTGGCAGTTGCGGCAGAAAAGGATTTAACAGGGTCAAGCCTATATATTGGAAGGGTCTCTTCCTTTGAGGTGCATGACCACCTACCCTATCGCAGGCAATAAGCACTTAATAGAAGCAATAAAAGAGGCTGTCTAACAAATCAAGTTAGGCAGCCTCTTTTTGTAATCTAATACTAAGCTACGCGATAGACTATTGCTCAGAAATCTCAAGCGGTCATGTCTGCGCACGCGGATAAATCAAGACTTAAATCCAATATCGAATTTACGTTAATTAAGCGCAGCAGACCATTGGATGAGGTAATCCCAAAACTCTGAAGATGTGCGTGCAGGCGGGTTTTCTTCTTTCTGCGCCACACATGTGAGGTAGAAGCAGAGGTAGGTGGCAGGGCGGAAGAGGCAGACGAGGTTAGGAGTGCTGCCGATGATGTGTTCGGCGGCGTACTGCTTGGGGATAAAGACTCCTAAGCCGACGGTCTCTTTGGCGTATTTGACGGTGTCGTTGACGGGCCAGTCCGTACCCCACGAGCCGAGGAGCGCACCGTTATAATGGATGTTATCCACAAAAATCTTGGAGTCAGGGCATAGGTCTGGGTTCTTGTATGGCACTTGTTGCACGCCGGTGCAGAGGCTGTCGAGCGGCTCGGAAAGGAAGACCTCGCAACGCATATCGCGGTGGTGGGCAAGAAGGGTGTAGCGGACGGTCATATCCACGGTCTTGCCTTCGGTCTGCCAGCCTTTGACGCTCACCTCCATGGCGGCGCTGTCATTGGTCTGATAGACAATACGTTGCGTGCGGCTCTCTACGGGCTCTACATGGCGCATCTTGCTGTCTCGCCACGGCTTGACGCTGCCCACACCAATGGTGCCGCTCACGCGGAGGATGTCATCGCCGTAGTGGTCTGCCAACTGCTCGTCAGAGGGGTACCAATAGGACGTGGGGAGTTCGAGGCGCGGGGTCTTCTTGGCATAGACATCGATGGTCTGCTTACGGTCGAAATAGATACGGTATGCCATGAGGTCGGACTCTAATGCCACGCCGTGGTGGTGCAGTTGGTGATAGGTGTCCACCTCGGGGGATGCCGTCCACTCGGTGATGGGCACGATATAACGCGTCTGCCCCTCGGCTTCAATCACGCGAAAGCCGTCCATCAGGCTGTCGGCGGGCGTTACTTTGCGCCAGAAAGAGGCGATCACTTGGGGGGCAGTGGCCTTTTGCGCAGGCTTTGCGCAAGACGCAACAAACCCGCTCAACAGCAGGCTTGCAACGATATAAGAAATGTTCTTTTTCATAGTCCGATGATGTTTTCTACGGTGGGGGCGATAGTGAAGGATTCGCCTTCGCGGGCAATAATCTCCACGTTGTCCACGCTTAGCCCGTTGGTTTGGCGGATGATAGCCCCTTGCTTAGCCGTCATGCGGATGTTCTTCAGCACTACGTTCTCTATCTTCATTTCGGGCAGACCGTTGAAGTACATCGCGCGTGCGACATGGCTGCCGATGACATCTTCAATCACGATGTTCTTGAACTGCGGTGTCTCTTCGCTCACGGCGGGAGCCTCGGCGTTCATGCGTGCTGCCAGTTCCTCCTCCGTCTCCTCGCCGGCTCCCTTGCCGCCGTAGAAGAGGTCAAACAAGAGCGCCTCGTGGGGGATGTTCGCCATGTGGACGTTGCGGATGTAGATGTTCTCAACCACGCCGCCGCGTCCGCGGGTGGACTTGAAGCGCAGACCCACGTCGGTGCCGATATAGAGGTTGTTGGAGACCTGAATGTTCTTGATGCCGCCGGACATCTCGGAGCCGACTACGAAGCCGCCGTGCCCGTGATAGACGGTGCATTCATCCACCACCACGTTCTCCGTTGGGATACCGCGGTCGCGTCCGGGCTTGTTCTTTCCGGACTTCATGCAGATGGCATCATCGCCCACATCGAACGAGCAGCGGGCAATCACCACGTTCTTGCACGACTCCACGTCCACGCCATCGCCGTTCTGCGAGTACCACGGGTTGCGGACGTTCAAGTCGCGCAGGATAAGGTTCTCGCAGCACATCGGGTGCAGGTTCCATGCGGGTGAGTTCTCGAACGTTACGCCCTCCAAGAGGATGTTGCGGCAGCCTACGAAATGCACCAGCACGGGGCGCAGGAACGAGTGAATCTGCTGCCACAACGCGGGGTCGCTCACTACTGGCACGTTCTGGTCAACGCAGAGCGTAGCGGCAAAGAGCGAGGCGGAATCGGGGTACCACGTGTTGCCGTCAGCGGAGAGCACGCCACCTTTCTGCAAGTGGGTCTTCCACTGCGAGGGGGCCACTTTGGCTTTCTTGAGCGGACGCCAGTACTCGCCGTTGCCGTTGAAAGTACCTTGACCGGTGATGGCGATGTTCTCTGCGTTAAATGCGGAGATAGGCGACTGCGCACGCATGGTGGGGATGCCCTCGAACCATGTGGCGTAAATAGGATAAAGGTCAAACTGCGGGGCAAAAGAGATGAAACTGTTCTGCTCGGTGTAGAGCCGCACATTGGATTTGAGAGAGATAGGTCCTGTGATATACACGCCCGCGGGGATTACCACAGTGCCGCCGCCCGCTTCGTTGCAAGCGTCGATAGCAGATTGCATCGCCTGTGTGGAGAGTTCTTTGCCCGTGTTGTCCGCGCCGAAATCCAGCACGGAGAATGTGCGTGCGGGGAAAGCAGGCAGGGTAATGGCTGGCATATCGAACGAAGCGGATTGGCACAGCGCATCGATGTCCGCTTGGGTGGTCGTCTGATAAGGCGAGGGTGCCGAGCATGCGCTGAGCAACAGCCCGCTTATGATAGCAGAAACGAAAAGGGAGATTGTCTTTTTCATGATAAACACTAAATTTGCAGTGCGTTCTGTCGCACAGGTTATTCTTATTGAATTTGCAGGTGCAAAGGTAGTGAATTATCTCGGGACAAATGTTGATTAATTTGTGTTAATAGGAAGAAAAATTGACGAAGGATAGGCGATATGTGTCAAAAATAGTCCGTTTGCGTGTGCTGATTCGCCGGCGGCTCTGCGGTCGCGCGCTGTGATAACCGTTTGCAGGTCTTCCACGGCGCGTTTGCCGTAACCAATCTCGAAGAGTGTGCCGACGATGGCGCGCACCATATTGCGCAGGAAACGGTTGGCGGTAATGACGAAGGTGGCTTCCAGCACGTTGCCCTCTTCGTCGGTCTTCTCAATACGCCAATAGGCTTGGGTAATGGTGCATAAGAAGGTCTTGACATCGGTCTTGGTGCGGGAGAAAGACTGAAAATCCTGCTTGCCGATAAGGCTGTTGGCGGCTTGGCTCATCTTCCGGAAGTCCAGTCCCTTGCGTACGCGCGTGCGCGTTCCTATGTAGAATGGGTCTTTCTGCGTGGTGATACGGTACTCGTAGGTGCGAGAGAGGGCGTCAAAGCGTGCATGGGCATTGTCGCTGACGGGGACGATACGCCGCAGGGCGATGTCGGCGGGTAGTATGCCGTTCAGGCGGAAAACGAGGTTGTCCGTTCTGAGTGTGTCAGGCAGGTCTATATGCGCCCACATCTCTTCGGCATGCACGCCCGCGTCCGTCCTGCCCGCCATAACGAGGGGCGCAGGTTGGCGCAAGATAAGCGCAAAAGCACGCTCCAACTCACCCTGTACAGTGGGCGCGTCGAGCTGGCTCTGCGACCCTTGGTAGCCGCTGCCGCAATAGGAGAAAGAGATGAAATAGCGCATGTGGGGAATTATGAATTATGAATTATGAGTGCCCATACTCTGAGTGCTCTGAGTGTTCAGAATACTCTGATTATTCTGATTACTCAGATTACTCCTTACCTTTCCTTTTGAGGGAGTTTAGGAGGGTATCTCCAATCTTGCTCAGTTCGGGCGAAAGGCGAAGATAGTATGCTGCCGCAACGCCGCTGCCGCCCAAGACCACCGTGCGTGCGATACTGCTCCACCATATATTCCCCGCAGGCAGGAAGTGCAGCCACAGGGCGTTGAGTGCAAAGAGCAAAAGTAGCAATACGATGGTTTTCAGAGCATTGCCGTTGAGCAGACGCAGGTGGCAAGCGAAACGCAGTACCAGCAGCGCGAGGGCAAAATAGAGGGCGTTGGAGAGCAAGGTGCTGACAGCAGCACCCTCCATACCGTAGAGCGGTATCAGGTAGTTGTTCAGGCAGAGCGAGGTGATGGTGAGTATCAGTGAGAACAGCAGGGAGAACGCATAGTAACGCGAGAAAGAGATAGTGGTCAGCGAGATGGTGCAGGTCGCAACGATGAGTTGCGTCAGCGAGAGGATGAACACTACATTCCTTGCCACCGCGTAGGTCTCGCCGTTGGGCAGGATATGAAAAATCAGGTCGATGTTGCACCAAATCAAGAAGAACAGCAGTCCTCCAATCAGCAACAGATTACTGCTCACTTGATGAATCAGCGTCTGCGCCTCGTTGTGGTTCTGCTCCTTAGTGGCGCGTGCCAACTGCGGCGAAGCAATCGCGGTGAGCGACCGATAGGGGATAGACACGATGACGGCGATATACGTGGCGATGGCGAAAATACCGGTGTAGTCAAGCCCCATCTTGGCGGTGATGAAGAAAGACGAGAGTGTAGGACCCAGTGCCGCCGCCAGCGCCGAAACAAAGACGAAACTCGAATAGCGCACGTAGTTCTTCACCAGCGGGATGTTCGTGCGCAGGAACTGCCGGTCGGGGCGGAAAGAAATCTGCCCGAGGGCAATGAGGTAGCCGAGGTTGATAAGGGCGGCAATGCCGTAGTTGACGCAGAGAGCAACCACAAACCCGTCTAATGACAGCACGCGAAAGGCATATAGCAGGTAGCACGCCAGCAATCCGAGGCGCACCACCACCTCGCGCACCATACGGGGCACCACAATGCGCATCAGCACATTGCAGTTGGTCTCAAAAATAGTCTGATAGAGTAGGAAGAATGCCAGCGGGAGCACAAAATAGTAGTAGTCCAAGAACAGCGGCGACTTCTCGCCGAACCACTGCCCCAGCGGCACGCGGCAAGCCCAATAGAGTAGGGCAAAGATAAGAAACCCGACCAGCGGTATCACCACCGTCCAAAAGAAAAACCCGTGGTCGGTGTTAATGGAGGTGCGGTCTCCATGCCGTACTTGTCCTTGCATCCTTCTTGTCATGTCCGCCTCTTTCACCTCTATGGTGCGGCCTGGAGACCGCACCTCCTTTACCGCAGGCGAGACGCCCGCGTCCCCAGTGGAGCGGAAATAGGGAAAGAAACGAATAATAGAAGAAGACGTCCCCAACTGCGCAAGGCTGACAAAGAGCGTGGCGGCATCAATCAGGACACGCGTGAGCCCAATCTCCTCCGCCGTGAGGAAGCGGGTCAGCACGAAGAAAGTAGTGAAAAAGCCCACCGCCACCCCAAAATAGGTGGCGATGGTGGCTTTGATACTCTGTCGTGCTATGATACCCATGGGTCAACTCCGCTTCGCTTCGTGTAGGTAACTTCGTGTTATTAACTTCGCTTCGCTACGTGTACAGCACAAAGCGCTTCCTAACACGGCAGTTCTTTACAGCCCCAAAGGGGCTTAACACATAGTTTCCAACAGCGCAACGCGCTTTACTCTATCCCGAGCAATTCAACCTCGAAAATCAGGGTCGAGTAAGGAGGAATGCTGCCAGCGTTGCGACTGCCGTAGCCCAACTCCTGCGGGATGTACAGTTTGAACTTAGAGCCCACGGGCATGAGTTGCAGACCCTCTGTCCAGCCGGCAATCACTTGGTTCAACCCAAAGGTAATCGGCTCACCGCGCTCCACGCTGCTGTCGAACACCGTGCCGTCAATCAGCGTGCCGTGGTAGTGCACCTTCACGCGGTCGGTCGCACTCGGCTTCTTGCCCTTACCCATCTTGATGACCTCATATTGCAAGCCGCTCTCGGTTACTTTTACCCCCTCGCGCAACGCATTCTCGGCAAGAAACTGCTCGCCCTGCGCTTTCGTGTCACCGTATTTGAGGTTGTTCATCGTGCTCTCGATATAGTCGCCTGCCGACTGCATATCAAACTGAGTATCATGCCCGTACAGACCGTTCACGAAGCCTTGTTTAATCAACTCGAAGTCGGTTGCCAGCGCGGGCTCCATGAGCAGACCTTGTGCCTCTTGCTCCTTGATACTCTTGCCGATTTGCTCACCCATATTGACCAACTGCGGGTTCTTCACGCGCTGTTTCAGCCCGTGGTTGATGTTCGCAATGAACTCTTTCTGCAAGGTCCCGTCCGAGTCGTTCATCAGCACATACATCTTCATCTGGTCGCCGTTCAAGAGACCGAAAGCGTAGTTAAGGCTGTCGATGAAAGAGCCGAGCGTTACGGTCTTCACCACGCGCGGGCAACTCGATTTGATGGTCTTGCCTGCCACTAATGTGGTGTCGCTCATCGAGTTACGGTATGCGGTCTGGAAGAAACTGCGCGCGTCGTCCACGAGCATCACGGTCGTGTCGCCGTTCAGACCGTTCACCAAACCTTGGAAGAACAATTTCTCGTTGAAGGTCCATTTGTCGTTCTCTGCCAGACCTTTCTCCTCGGAAGCCTTGGCTGCAACACCAATGTTGCGACCCATCTTCGCTGCGTCGGACAGTTCCTCCACTTTGCCGTCGTAGCCGGCTTGCAGGGCGTCAATAAATTCACCTACCGACTCGTCGAGGTCTTTGCCCTCTTCGCCGGACAATTGATACATCTTCAGTTGCGCGCCGTTGATATAGCCGAGCGCGAAGTTCATCGAGTCGTTCTGACTCGTCAGTTCGGCATCCTGTGCTTTGTAGGTGTTCGCACAACCTACCATCGCCAATGCCAATGCAAAAATACTAATCTTTTTCATATTGTTTAAGTTAATAAGTTATTCAGTTCCTGTTTATCACGTTGTGTTAGTCAGTTCCTTCTTCTGGGGACGCAGGCGTCTCGCCTGCGGTAAGTTAGTCAGTTTCTGTCGGCGCTCCGCGTTTAACATGCAATGCCAACATGCAATGCCAACATGAAATGTCTAACATGAAATGTCAACATGAAAATGCCAACATGAAATGTCTAACATGCAATGCTTAACATGTAATGCTTAACATGTAATGTCAAGCAACTCCACCGTGAAAATCAGCGCTGCATAGGGCGGTATCGATGCGCCGGCACCTTGCTCGCCGTAGCCCAGGTGGTATGGGATAAACAGTTTGTATTTCGACCCGATGGACATCAGTTGCAGCCCCTCCGTCCAGCCTTTAATCACTTGGTTCAGCCCGAAGGTGATGGGCTCCCCGCGCTTGTAACTGCTATCAAAAACCGTGCCATCCACCAGCGTGCCCTCATAGTGCACCTTCACCTTGTCGGTCGCTTTGGGCTTCTGCCCTAATGTGGCTTCCAGCACTTCGTATTGCAGCCCGCTCGGCGTTACTTTCACGCCTTCGCGCTTTGCGTTCTCTGCCAAGAAAGCCTCGCCCTGTGCTTTGGCGACACCTGCCACCTTCGCCTCCAACTCCGAGAAGAACTTACCCAGCACCTGCTGCGCCTCTTGGTAGGAAATCTGCGGCTTCTGCTTCTCCAGCACATCCTTGATTCCCGCTGCCAAATCGTTGTACTCCAGCGACTCCACGCCGCTGCTCATCAGGTTCTGACCCATGCTCAGACCTATTGCATAACTTATCTTATCCATGGTAGCGTAGCGTTGGGGTTATTTCTTCTCCTTGACGGTCATGTCGGGGTCTACGAGGATACGGCCGCAGAACTCGCAGACGAGGATTTTCTTGCGGGCGCGGATGTCGAGTTGTCGCTGTGCGGGAATCTTGCTGTGGCAACCGCCGCAACTGTCGCGCTCTACTTTTACGACCGCCAGACCGTTGTGGGCGTTCTTGCGGATACGCTTGAAAGCCGCCAAGAGACGCTCGTCGATATGCTTCTCCAACTCGGCAGAGCGGAGCATGAGTGCCTCGGTCTTGTCCTTGGTCTCAGCGAGGATGGAGTCTAACTCGCTCTTCTTCTGGTTGAGGTCCACGGTCTTCTCCTCGATTTCGGCTGTGGTCTTGGCTTTCTCTTCGCGCTTTGCCTCCAACTCGGCGGTGAAGGTGCGGATTTTCTTCTGGCTCAGTTCGATGTCCAGTTGCTGGTACTCAATCTCCTTGTTGAGATTGTCGAACTCGCGGTTGTTGCGCACGGACTTCTGCTGCTCTTGGTAGCGGCTGATGCTGGCGTTGGCGTTCTCAGTGCGGACGCGGTAGTCGGAGATTTGGGTCTCGCAGTTCTTGATATCGTTCTCGATGTTCTCGAGGCGGGTCTTGAGACCTTCCACGATGTCTCCCATATCCTTCACTTCCTGCGGCAGTTCGCCCGCGAGGATACGCAACTCGTCAATCTTGGAGTCAACGGTTTGCAGTTCGTAGAGGGCTTTCAGTTTATCCTCTACGGTCAGTTCTTTTTCTTGCTTTGCCATGATAGTATGTTGTTTAGTTATTTTTTATAGAAATCCTAGAAATTCTAGATATTCTAGGTATTTTAGGTAGTTGCTTTGCTTTTTATAATAGGTTTACGGGGGTGCGGTCGGTGGTGGAGATATGGGTGGGGAGGTGGGGTTGCAAGAGGTCTTGGAAGATGTTGCGGGTGAAATGCTCGCTTACCCAGTGGTCCATGTCCACGAGGGCGATACGTCCGTCGGCCGCCTGCATCTCGTGGTACTTGACGTCGGCGGTGATGAAGACATCTGCGCCTTGTGCTATCGCCTCCTCCGCGAACTCGGCGCCTGCTCCTCCGCAGAGGGCGATGGTCTGCACCTCGGGTGTGAGAGCGCGGGTATAGCGCAGGTAGGGGGCTTGGAAACGGGTCTTCACCATGCGAAGGAAGGCTTCGTAGGGCATGGGAGCGGGGAGGCTTCCGATGACGCCGAGACCATGCTCAATTGGACAATTGGACAATTGACTATTTGACAATTGACTATTTGACAAGATGCGGTAGGCGGGGATGCCTAACTGCTCTGCCATTCTGCCGCTGACGCCGTGGATGTAGGCATCCATGGAGGTGTGGGCGGAGTAGATGGCGATGTCGTGGCGGATGGCTTGGATGATGCAACGCTCTTGCGGGGTGCTGCCGCAGATGTGCTTCACGCCACGGAAGAGTAGGGGATGGTGGCTGATGATGAGATTGCAACCTAATGAAACAGCCTCACCGACAACCGACTCGGTAATGTCTGTTGTCAGCAAGGCAGCACGTATGTCCGCACTTGGATTACCCACCTGCAGTCCCGAATTATCCCAAGACTCTTGGTAACTCAAGGGTGCTACAGATTCTATGATATGGATTATCTCTTGAAGGAGCAATTAGTCTTTTGTTTCCACTTCTTCTTCCGCTGCGGGTTCCTCCTCGACGCTGAAGTCAGTGATTCCTGCGTTGATGAGGACGTTGTACCACTGGATGAGTTTGCGTATGTCGCTCGGATAGACGCGGTCTTCGTCCCAGTTGGGCAGCACCTCTGTGAACCATGCACGGAGGGCGGTGTTGTCCGCCTTCTTAGCGTCGATGGAAGCGGGCTTGAGCCCTTCTTTCTCACCGACCTTGGTCAGCACCTCGCTGAGCGCGATGTCGTCGCCCGTGGTGAACATAGAGACATCAGCGAGGGAGACAATCTTGTCGCGTGCGTAGGTCGGCATGCGCTTGCCGTCTAAGAGCGATTCTACAATCAACATATTATTGCCGCGGCTCACCAACTTAAACAAGCCGGGCTTTCCCGTGATAGCAAGGACGTTTTTCATTGGACAATTTGACAATTTACAATTTTACCATTTTTCGGTTGCGGGTGCAAAGGTACTGCTTTTTTTTGACATGTGCAAGTAAATAAAAGTGTTTTTTAGTAATTTCGGGTATTTTCGCACGCGTTTGTTTGCGTATGTCGGAAAAAAGCAGTAATTTTGCAAGCGAAATAATAGTTTCAAGTTTCCCCGACTTTTTCGGGATAAACAGGTTTCAAAGTGTTTGAAGACGGATACATAGAAGTTACGGGGGCTCGGGTGCATAACCTGAAGAATATCAGCGTGAAGATACCTCGGCATGCGCTGACGGTGATTACGGGTCTGTCGGGCAGCGGGAAGTCGTCGCTCGCCTTCGACACCATCTTCGCGGAGGGGCAACGGCGGTATTTGGACACGTTCTCGTCGTATGCGCGAGGGTATATCGGGAACATGCAACGCCCGGACGTGGACAAGATAACGGGGTTGAGCCCTGTGATTTCCATTGACCAGAAGACCACGAGCCGCAACCCGCGTTCGACAGTGGGCACTATCACGGAGATATACGACTACCTGCGACTGCTCTACGCCCGCGCCGGCGAGGCACACTCGTACCTCACGGGGGAGAAGATGGTGCACTACACCGACGAGCAGATAATAGACCTGATTCGGCGGGAGTACGCGGGGAAGAAAGTGCTGCTGCTGGCGCCGCTGGTGAAGAACCGCAAGGGGCACTACAAAGAACTATTCGACGCGCTGCGGAAGAAAGGGTATCTGCATGTGCGGGTGGACGGCGAGGTGCAGGAGTTGCAACTCGGGATGAAGGTGGACCGATACAAGCAGCACACGATAGAGGTGGTGGTGGATAGGCTGCTGGTGAAGGATGAAGGATTAAGGATAAAGGATGAAAGACGAGATAGCATCGACTCTGAGAGTGCTTTAGTAGGTGTCCCCTGTGAAGCAGAAGAGTCGGAGGATATGGTGCGCCTGCGGCAGTCGGTGGATAAGGCGATGACGCAGGGCGACGGAGTGATGATGCTATGCGAACACGGGAGCAACAAGGTGCGCTACCTATCGCGCAACCTGATGTGCCCCACGACGGGGCTTTCGTATGCCGACCCTGCGCCGCATACGTTCTCGTTCAACAGCCCGCAGGGCTGGTGTCCGTGCTGCAAGGGACTGGGGCGGATACGCGCGGAGCAAGGGCAAGAAGCGCTCTCCGATGAGGTGCTGGAGGACGTGGTGCATGACGCGGACTGGTATGAGAAACTGGTGGCACTGGCGAACACGACGGCTGCAGAGGATGAGGAGCAGACAGAGGGCGAGGAGCAGTGGGCGGAGTGCCCCGTGTGCCACGGCAAGCGGCTGAACCAAGAGGCGTTGAGTTACAAGATAGCAGGCTACAGCATCGCCGACTTGGCGGAGATGGATATAGACGAGTTGGTGAGGACCGTCAAAAGCACCGCTTTCTCGTTAGACCATCTGTCGGCGACGCAGTTGGCGGTGGCAGAGCCGATACTGAGAGAGATAGGCAAAAGGCTGGAGTTCATGCAGGGCGTGGGGCTGAGTTACCTGTCGCTCAACCGCTCGTCGGACAGCCTGTCGGGCGGCGAGAGCCAGCGCATACGCCTCGCCACGCAAATAGGGTCGCGACTGGTGAACGTGCTGTATATCCTCGACGAGCCGAGCATCGGGCTTCATCAGCGCGACAACGAGCGGCTGATTCGGTCGCTGAAAGAGTTGCGCGACATGGGGAACTCGGTGATAGTGGTGGAGCACGACGAGCAGATGATGCGCGAGGCGGATTATATCGTGGACATCGGTCCGAAGGCAGGACGGTTAGGCGGCGAGGTGCTGTTTGCCGGTACTCCCGAGGAGTTGATGAAGACGGATACGCTGACGGGAAGGTATCTGAGGGATGAAGGATTAAGGATGAAGGATGAAGGACTAAATAGTCTCGACTCTGTGGAGAGCCTACCTGAAACTCCTTTGGTGCGGCCTGGAGACCGCACCTCCATTACCGCGGGCGAGACGCCCGCGTCCCCAGTGGACGCCTACGTACCCGGACAGCATTCTTCGGCTATTGTGTTGCGGGGATGTCGGGGGAATAACTTGAAAGATGTAACGGTGGCGTTTCCGCTGGGGAAGATGATTGGCGTTACGGGTGTGAGCGGGAGCGGCAAATCGACACTTATCAATCAGACACTCTACCCTATCCTGTCGCAGAAGTTCTACCGCTCGCTGCAGAAACCGCTTGCCTATGACAGCATAGAGGGGATAGAGCAGATAGACAAAGTGATTAACGTGGACCAGTCGCCTATCGGCAGGACTCCGCGGTCGAACCCCGCCACGTACACAGGGGTGTTCAACAGCATACGCGAGTTGTTCGCGCAACTGCCCGAGGCGAAGATACGAGGCTGGAAGTCCGGGCGGTTCAGTTTCAATGCGAAAGGCGGGCGGTGCGAGGAGTGCGCGGGGAACGGCTACAAGACCATACAGATGCACTTCATGCCCGACGTGTACGTGCCCTGCGAGGCATGCGGCGGGCAGCGTTACAACCGCGAGACGCTGGAGGTGCGGTTCAAGGGGAAGACGATAGCCGACGTGCTGGATATGACGGTGAATCAGGCGGTGGAGTTCTTTGAGAGTCAGCCGTATATCCTGCGCAAGATAAAGACGATACAGGACGTGGGATTGGGCTATATCAAGTTGGGGCAGTCGTCCACCTCGCTGTCGGGCGGCGAGAGCCAGCGTATCAAGTTAGCAACGGAGTTGGCGCGCCCCTCGACGGGCAGGACGCTGTATATCCTCGACGAGCCGACGACGGGGTTACACTTTGAGGATATACGGGTGCTGATGGGCGTGCTGCGCCGGCTGGTGGGCAAGGGCAACACGGTGGTGATTATCGAGCATAACCTTGACGTGATACATGCTTGCGACTGGCTGATAGACATGGGACCCGAGGGCGGTAAACACGGGGGAACGGTGGTCGCCTGCGGCACGCAAGAGGACCTGCGGAGGTGCGCGGAGAGCGTTACGGGAAGGTATGTGTAGGACCCACCCCGACCCTCCCTACAGAGGGAGGGAGATAAAAATAACTATTGTCTAACTAAAACTAATCTCTTTGCTCTCCCCCTTCGTAGGGGGAGTTGGAGGGGGTCTTTTATCATGTCTTCTTTGGCGATATTGGCTTTGGTGATGGGAGTGATATTCATTACTCCCTTGGTTTGCAGGCGGTTGCATGTGCCGAGTATCGTCGGGTTCATCTTGATGGGTATCGTGCTGGGACCGCACGGGTTGGGCTGGATAGCGGAGAACGCGACTATCAAGGTGCTGGGGAACATGGGCATGCTCTATATCATGTTCCAAGCGGGCGTGGAGATAGACATGAACGACTTTCGGCAGTATCGCAACAGCGCGCTGGTGTTCGGACTATATTCCTTTATTATTCCTTTTGCATTGGGTTTCCTGAGCAGTTGGCTGCTGGGCTTCAGGTGGAGCACGTGTGCTCTGCTGGGGGCGATGTACGGCAGCCACACCCTGATGACCTATCCGATAGTGAGCCGCTACGGCATACAGAAGAACGCTGCGGTGAACATCGTGGTGGGCGGTACGATGGTGTCTATCACCCTGTCGCTGCTCGTATTGGCGGTACTGAAGAGCCAGATACTGACCGCCTCGGCGACGGTCTCGCCGCTGGTGTGGTACGGCACGATGGCAGGCAAGATACTGCTCTTCGCGGTGGTAACGGTGGTGGTCTTCCCATGGGTGGCGCAGTGGTATTTCAAGCGGCGGAAAGAGCCCGTGTCGTCGTTCATGCTGGTGATGGTGATGCTGGTGGTGTCGGCATGGCTGGCGGACTGGGCGGGGCTGGAGGGTATCCTCGGCGCGTTCGTCTGCGGTGTGTCGCTCAATAGGCTGATACCCAACCTGTCGCCCTTGATGAGCAGTATCACGTTCTTCGGCAACAGCACGTTCGTGCCGCTGTTCCTGTTAGGCGTGGGCATGATGATAGATGTGTCGCTGCTGTGGAAAGGCTGGACGACGGTGGTGATTGCGGGGGTGATGATACTCACGAAGTTAGCGGGCAAGGGCTTGTCGGCGTGGCTCGGGCAGTGGTCTCTCCACCTGTCGGGCGAGGAGCGGCGGCTGATGTTCGGCTTGACGCATGCCACGGCGGCAGGGACGCTGGCGATAGTAACCATCGGCTATCAGGTGGGGCTGTTCAACGCGGAGATACTGAATGCCGCCGTGCTGATGATTCTGGTGCTCTGCACCTCGGCATCGTTCATCACGGAGCATGCCGCCAAGCATATCGCGTTGCAAGAAGAGGCGCTACTGGAGAGCGACAGGACGGAGGACGAGTGGCTGATGATGTCGGTGAATACGGGGGACGCGGGTGTCCACGAGCAGTTGAAAGAGTTGAGTCGGTTGAGCAGCCTGCATGAGTCGAAGTTTGTGTTGTGCAGCGACTGGCAAGATGCAGAGAGCATGGTGGAGCGGACGAGTACGTCGATTGCCATCTACCACGAGCACCAGCCGCTAAACACCGTGAGCCGCCTGCTGGTGGCGGTGCCTCGGTATGCGGAGAAAGAGCATGACTTCATCTCGTGCTTCGGGCAGGTGCGGCGCCTAAGCAGTCAGATAGGAGCGCGGGTGGTGTTCTTCGCCAACGAGGAGACGCAACGGGCGTTGCAGGCGCTGTGCCGCCGCCCGGGGAAGTTCCTGCGGGCATCGTATCGCGAGATGGAAGACTGGGAAGATGTGCTGATGATAGCCAAAGAGACGGAGGCGGACGATATGGTGGTGCTGATTTCCGCGCGCCATGCCACTGCCAGTTACAATCCTTTGTTCCGCCAGATACCCGACATGCTGGAGCGTTTCTTCGCCGAGCATAGTTGGCTGATTATCTACCCGCAGCAGCAGATGGGTGCCGCGGTGCCGGATGTGTTCCTTACCGACCAACCGCCGACCAGCCGCTCGTGGAACCTCATCAGCCGCACGAAGGAGTGGCTGCTCAAGCAACTGCGCAAACGGCAGGTAGGGTAAGACCCTCTCTAACTTCCCCTAAAAGGGGGAGAACCAAACTGGAGATGCGGCGGGTGTCTCGCCCGCGTCTATATTGCTCTTTTTGTGCGGCATGGAGAGCGCACCTCCTTGAAATGGAGCGGGGGCATCGGCTTACGCCGGTGCTCCCGCTTGTTGTAAGGTATTGGATAGTGGCTATAGTTGTTTATAGATATTATAGTTGCTATAGTTGTTATAGATACTATAGTTGTTATAGATACTATAGTTGTTATAGATACTATAGTTGTTATAGGTTTTTGCCTAAGATGGTGTAGCGTTTGCCGTTGCGGAGGAGGATGATGTTGCCGTCTTGGAGTATCTTGGTAACCTTATCTTGCGCCTCCATGGCAGGGATGGACGGTGTGGGGTCTTGGATGGCGGTGGGGGTGTCGGGGGTGGTGTTGAAGGTGCCTTCCTCCGTCTCTATCACCTCCCCTTGGCAGAGCGTTTTACGCAGGTAGTAGTAATTGGTGTTGGAGGATAAGTTCTTGATAGTGAACGAGAAATACTCGGCAAAGCGCTCGGCTTCTTTGTTACCTTCCTCTATGTCCTCCGCCTCGACGCGCTGCGGGGCAGGGCTGTTCAGCACTATTTCCTGCAAGCGTCCGTCTTTGTCAAACGACAGCGACATCGCCAACTGCGTGTGCGCCTCGTCTTTGTACAGATACCACACATAGCCCGTTGCCGAGAAACTCTGCACCCAAGAGATAGTAACCCCCTCATCCGTGCTCACCACGGGCGGCTCTATCACATTGATATGCGCACAATCGCGCCATCCGATGGCTTTACAATATGAGGAATAGGAAGCGCGCGGCACAAAGAGATTGATTTTGCTTGCTATGTGCAGTGTTTGTTGCCCAAATATTGTCGGAGGTGTCTTTGCATAACACACCATATTCAGGGTGTCATTATTCGTTAGAAAATGGGAATGTACGCTTTTTAGTCCGCTTCCTAATACCACTTTTTCCAATATCCAGCCGCGCAATGCCAAAGAATCAATCTGTTCCACACTATCCTTAATGATGACTTGTTGAAGTTTGCTTTGTATATTGTGCAAGCAACGAAGCCCTATCTCTTTGAGCGTCAAAGGGAACTCCAATGTTTCTATATCTTTCATATTGCGCATAGAATAGGGGGCTAAAACTTTTACACCCTCAGGGATAACTACATTCTTATCCGTTTTGTTAGGATAATTATGGAGTGTAGTAGTATCTTTTGAATACAAAGCCCCATCTACAGAACAGAAATACGGATTACTTTCGTTCACATAGATATTTTGCAAACTCTTTGTGCAAAAGGGATTCGCATCCGTTGTAATGATTGTAGATATAGAACTTGGCAAAGTCAAACTGCTTATAGGATAATCAGCAAACGCATATTCATCTATGGTAGTTACTCGATAAGTCGTATTGTTGTATTGCACCGTTTCCGGAATAACTAATGAATCACAAGTAGGGGGATATACATTTTCTTTCAAAATAGCCGAATCTCCGTCCAAAAGACCAAAACGAAGAGAATCTGTTTCGGAAATATGCACATAAAATGTAATGTCCGTAGGGGTTTCTCCAACCATTCTACTGCTGGCTACCAGCATGGCGCAAAGGAAGAGGAATGATTTTTTCATACACATTTGGATTTAGAGTGAAACATATTTAGTGATTGTTATTATCTTGCTACAGCGGTGTCTATATGCAGTGATGTCCGGGTGCGCAGGCGTCCTCGCCTGCTATCATTATGATAGGAATTGTTACAAAACCGATGCAAAGGTACAGAATTTTTGGGAAATATGCAAACGATTGGTGTTTTTTTCTTTCTTTTTTTTTGGGGGTAGTGGCTATAGTGGATATAGTTGCTATAGGGTTTCACTGATGTTCTCATATTCTCCTCATTAGCAGGCGGGGACGCCTGCGCACCCGGACATTCCGCGGGCGAGACGCCTGCGCACGCCGGACAAAGACCCTCTAAATCTCCCAAAAATCAAAGATTTTTCGGGGACCCCGGAAAGGGAGACTTTTGCCTGCGTCCCCGGTGCTTTTTCTCTGCTTCTTGATTCGATTCGTTGCCGTGTCGTTGCCGTGTCGTTGCCGTGTTTACCTCGTCTTTGTCTCGATATTCAGCAGGTGGGGATGCCTGCGCACGTCGGACGTTTTGCGGGCTCCGCCTGAGTCCACGGTTAAGCAGTTGGCTTCCCTTTGCCTAACACAAGCAGTTGGATGCTGTTGAAGATGTTCTGCCAAATGATATAGGCAGCAGGACCAAGGGCGGCGAGGGGGCAGAGGTAAGTCTGCGCCATCCATACACCGAGGGTGGTGTTCTTCTGCCCAAAGGCTTGCCCCGCCGTTACCTTGCTCACGGAGGGCATATCCGTAGGCAAGTCCTCGCGGATGACCTCCGCGCGGTAGTCCTCACCCTTCGACGGCGCAGGAAAATGGTAGCCAACGGCTTTGCCAAGGAAGAACTGCAAGACGCAAGTAATCAATGCACCGCCAAAGAGGAGGGCGACCGTCCAGCCGTTGAAGCGGGTAGTGAGCAGGGTGTGGGTAATGTCCGCCATAAGGATGATGAGCGTCCCTGCCCAGAGATAGAAAGGCACGGATGCCCATGCCTTGGTAAGCGCAAAACGCTTGTCGGTGCCTTTGTGGCGTTGGTAGCCGTCATAGCACAGCCGCAGCAACCACGCGGCAAAGAACGGTCCGAGCAAAAGCGGTCCGACCTTGCCGAGAATCAGTGCCGAAGCGTGCCAAAAGGTCATGTCTGCCATCGGATTAACCACAGGGAAGAAAGCAGGCACGATAATCGCTGTAGCGATATTGCTGAGCATGGTGAAAGTGGTGAGGTTCTGTATCGAGCCGCCCATCTTGCCTGCGATGATAGGCGCTGCCGTGGCGGTGGGCATCAGCACGCATATCATCAGCCCTTGGGCAATGGCGGAGATATCCAGTCCCCATGCCCCAACTCCGTTCCTGTTCAACGCCATAATGCCGTAGTAGAGCCCGACAGCAATGGCAAGTTGCAGAAAAAGCACTATCCAATGCCAGCGGTGCAAACGCAAGTCCAATGGATTCACCTTGCAGAAGGTGAAGAACAGCATGAAGAAAATCATCGGCGGCAGGAGGAACATCAGGTGGCGGAACAATGGATAGCCCGCCACGCCGATTACCATCGCCAGCCAAAGGGCATGTCTGTCAAGAAATCGTTTCAATGTAGTAGATATTTTGGAGATTATAGCCGCTATAGATGCTATAGATGCTATAGCGGCTATAGATTTTATTTAGCAGGCGAGGACTCCTGCGGATATTTGACCATTACCGCGGGCGAGACGCCCGCGTCCCCAGTGGACGCCTGCGCACCCTGACGGGGCGTTATCATTCAACAGAAGTACCGCCGAGGCTGAACAGTCCCTGCGGCGTTTCTATGTATAGGTGCCCGTTGCGGATAAGTTTGCGGTAAGGAGCGTGGTCGTTTATCATCTGCTCGGGGGAGACCATACTGGTTATTCCGCTCGGCAGAGCAGGACAGGTATTCAGCACATTGTAGTTCTCGTCGCGGCACTCATCCTCTTTGGCGTTGAGGTCTGACGATTTGTTGCCGTCGGCTATAGTGAGGATATAGTCAATGCCCAAGCCGGCATCCACATCGTTGAAAACCCAGTAGTACCAGCCGCTCACGTCCTCGTTCGGAGTCTCGCCCGCAGCATCCCACGCCGACTGCACAGAGGGCATCGCAGGACGAGTGTCCCATGTATATTTGGTATCTGTCCCGTCAATATAGGTCTCAGATGTCTTGGTGATTTTATCCCCTCCGTTCCACCACCATATCGTGGACGGACCGTTCGGACTGTAGCATTTGACTAAGATGGTTTTATATTGTCCGTCGGGGGTATCGGTCGGTACGACATACGGATCGGGAATCTCGGTGGGCTGCACGCCGTTGAGTTTCTGCTTCAGGCAGTCGATATGCTTCTGCGTGAGGTAACCGTTTGTGATAAAGTACTCCGACACTGCCTTCTCCAAGTCCACTACACTGTTCATGTCATACACGCCGCAGATCCGACGCATGGAATAAGCAAGAATACCCTTGTCGCGGAACTCCTCTATCTGCATGTTGTTGGTGTATTGGTAGTCGTCCGCCACCTGCTGCCACGTAGCGCCGCAGAGAGCCGCCAGCGTTGCGGAGAAGACACCCGTGCGGTCAGTACCCAAAGCGCAGTGGATTTGGAACGGACCCGGATGCGACGGACTGATGATGAAGTCCACCACCTCGGCTACCCACTGACCGAACTTCGTACCCACGGAGTTGAAATACACCTCGTTGTAGGAAGGAGTGCTGCCGTTTTGCGTACCTACATACAAGACACCATTGTTGTTGATAATCTGCTGATAATAAGCGGGAATAACCTCCTTATAGGTCTTGCCGCCGCAGGTGTAGGAGTTCATCTTGCCCGACTCGTTCTCCGAGAGGCAGATGTCGTTTTGGATACCCGCGCGGGTAGCCAGCGAGTCAATCCATGTGAGACGCGCGTGCTCCGTGTCGTACTTCGCACGATAGGCATGATAGGGATGGTAACTGCGATAGAGGCAAGTGGTGGCAGGCACGCGGCGGAAATTGCTAATCTTGTGTTGGTCCACAGAATCGGTCAGGTCGAAATCGCTCAACGGACGCACCTTCTTGGCGAACGCCGAGTTGGCTTGTATCTCGTCCATATCCTCGTAAGAGAAGACCACCACGAGGTTGCCGCCCGCAAAACGGTAGTTCTTGTCCATCCAAGACGTGTTGTCTATCCAACTGCCACTGCTGTTGAACTTAAACTCAGGATGCCCCGAGTTGCCGGGGATATTCATCACCTCCCATTTGAGCGTTACGAAATAGCAGTTGGAAGCGGCATCGTATGCCATCTTGTAGCGCTCGTCTTTGCCCCAGCCGTTCATCGAACCATAGACGTAGAGGGCACTCTGATTGGTGTTCGTGGAGAAATAGCCCGATCCCATCGGATAGAGGAAAGTGATAGTGGAGTCGGCTGTGTTCTCCATGTAGCAGCGTTTCTTGTCTGCTTCGGTGGGGTTGAGCGCAAAAGCGCACACGGACGTGATGGCGAGCATCACAGTTAAGAAAATGTGTTTCATGTTGATTGGTTGTTTGATTGTTAGTTATAGAAATGCCAAGCGAGTCCTGCGCGGAAGACGTCGGGGTTCATCGGGTAGGACGGCATGGCGTAGTAGTAGGGCTTGGACTTCATAAAGAGGTGGTTGAAATGGGTGTACTGCGCGAAGAAACGCAGGTGGATAGAGCGCACGTAGAAGTTGGCATAGACGTTCAGTACGGGGTAGTTGCCCACTTGCACTTTCTGCTCGCCCGTCTGCACGCCGAACTGCGAGGTGGCGGGGTTGAACACCGGCGCGGCGTACTTCGTGAAGAAGCGCATGTCCACGCCTATCTGCGCGTCCATGGCTTTGCGTGCCCACGAGCCGTGGTAGTAGAGGTTGTGGTAGAGCGTTACGGCGGGCAGGGGCAGGTAGTCCGAGGTGCTCATCTGATAGACCACGTGGTTCTCAAGGTTCACCCACGGCGTGGTCAGGTGGCACTGTACGTTCGCTATCAGCACCTGAATGTTGCCGTCGTGTTGCTTGGGCAGCCCATCGGCAGCGTCGAAATAGATATAGCGCGTCAGGTTCTCAAAGCCGATTTCCACTTTCGGCTTCACCCACTTGGTAGGGTAGGCGATGTCGCCGCCCACGTAGAAACGGTAGGTCTTCTGAAAATCGTTCTCCCAGCGGAAGTGGTTGCTCTCGTAGTGATTCAGATAGAGCGAGGGGGTCTCGTTCTTCACAAAGGCGCGGGCGTTGATGTACATCGTGTCTTTGCCCACGGGGAAGTAGCCGTCCACATGCCCGTTCACCTGAAACTCGCCCAACTTATACCCCGCCACGCACACATCGCCGTCGAATCCGTAGTGCACCCATTTGCCGCGGTTCTTATAGAGCGCCCCGCCCACGAAGGTGTTGTTCGTCCACTGGTAGCGATACGTAGTGTCGCCCATGAGTTGGACGCCTGTCGGAAGACCCTCTAAATCTCCCTTAAAGGGAGACTTATTATTCTCCCCCTTTAAGGGGGAGTCAAAGAGGGTCTCCTTATTCAAGTCCCCCGTCTTGAACAGATGGCGTTGGCACTCGTTGATGGCATATACGGTCGCGCCGAACTTCAAGATACGGTTGAACTCTTCTTCGAAGGTTACCGACAGCGTGTTGCGGATGGTGAGCACGTCGGTGGAGTCGTTGGTGCGGTTGGGGTTGCGCAGGTAGGTGTTGCCGAAGCCGTTCACGCCGTAGAACTTCTGCTGCGCGGTCTTCTCAATATAGCGGCGGTTGCTGTTGGTGGTCTCGAAGACATGGCGGAAGGTGGTAACGGGCACATAATCAATGCGTACCGTGTCTTTCTTCTCCCATTTGCCTTCTTCGTTGCGCACCTCGATGGAGTCGTGCCGTTCGCGCTCCACGGTGATGCTGTAGTAGTGGTTCAGGAAGCCCGTGAGGTAGCGGTAGCCGACCATGGCATTGAGCCGCACGGGCAGGTCTTCGGGCTCCAGAGGACCGTCCAAGTCGTCGGTGTTGCTCAATCCGCCGTTGTCGTAATGCGACAGTTTCGACCATGCGAAGGCGGCTTGCATGGAATAGTGGTTGCCGTTGTAGGAGCCCCATACGGAGCCGTTGTAGTCCTGTCCGGCTTGGTTGTTGTAGTGCCCCACGGCGTTCAGATAGTTCATCTGCATGCCGAGGTTGAGGCGACGGTTGATGTTACCCGTGAGGAGCAGGTTGATTTCGTTCTCCTCGCGGTAGGTGGTGAAGCCTTTCTTGTAGGCTATCTTTGAATAGGGCGTGGTGGTGTTGAAGAAACGCACATCCGCCGGCGAATACACATAGGGCTGGTAGGCGGTGGCGAAGAGGTCGTCCACGGTCTCCAAGCGGTCGAAGTAGATACGCGCTTGCAGCGGCGAGACGAGACAGTTGCCGTTGAAAGCTGACGAGAGCGAGTAGTTGTTCTCCACGTCGCGCATCGGGTAGTTGAGCATCAAGGTATCCTGAAACGAGACGGTGTCGGCGATACCTGTTGCAGACGGCAGTTGCCAAGACCGCAGCACGGTCTTGACAACTTTATTCTTCGGAGCGGCTGCGGCGGCAACCGCTCCGAGAAGAAATATGAGCAGTAGTCTTACTTTTTGCACGCTCTTTTCTTGGTCTCTTTCTTCTCTGCCTTCTCCTCTTTGGCAGCGGCTTTGGTGGCTTTCGAGGCTTTGGCGAGTTCTTTCTGCAGTTGCTGAATCTCCTGCTCTTGGTTGTTGATGGTCTTGAGCAACTCGTTCAACTCCTCATTGCCAATCGAGGTCGGGTACTGCTCCTCTACGCACTGCATGAAGTCCGACAGCACGTTCATGTAGTTGATGAACGCGTCGTAAGCCGACTCGTAGTGGCTGGTGCCTTGGTCGATATGGTTCATGAAGTGGAAGTGGTTGATGTCTTGCAGGCGCAACCAACTGGTCTTCAACGACTTGTCTTGACACAAGCGCACGCGCTCAGCCACGGAGTAGAGTTTCTCCAGTGCCTCGTGTTGCAGGTCGTTGCCGTTATAGACACTCAGGTCTTTTGCCTCGCCCGACCACGTCATGGGGTACGGAACGGACACCACGTCTTTTGCCTCCATTGCCTTTGCTGCCTCGGCGGGGGTGCAGAAGCCCATGCCACGCTCCACAACGAAGAACGGCAGCGCTTTCAGGAACTCAAACACACCCGTGCTGGCGGGTTGGTTGAAGCCGAAGGTCTCGGCACCCACCCAGATATTGATGATTTCTTCGCCCTCGGGCAGCCCTTGCAGCATGTTCGCATACTTCACCGCGTCCATGGGGTAGTTGTGCCATGAGGGGTCGGAGAAGTGGAAACTCAGTTCGTCGCTCAACGGCATGTTGCGCAGCAACACTTTCTGCTTTGGAGCGGCAGCACTGGCGTACATGTAGTTCGGTGATTTCCAACTGAGTACATGCTTTGCACCCTCGGTGAGCACGGTCTTGTAGCCCATCTCGTAGAGGCGATAAGCGATTTCGTCGGAGTAGAGCAGGTCGCTGTTCCATACGCTCTGCGTCTTCACGCCCAGCACCTCCTTGATGAGGTCGGCGTGTTTCTTGAGTTGGTTCTCAAACTCCGTCATGTCGTACTCAGCAGCGAAAGAGTTAGCATAGGGGGTAGCAAGGAACTCCACGCACTTGCTGTCTGCCAACTCCTTGAGCACGTCAATCATCTCGGGTGCGAACTGCTCGAAGAGTTCCATCATCGTGCCCGATACGGACAGCGCGCAGTGGAACTTGCCCTTCGACTGCTCTACCATCGACTTCAGCATCTGGCACAGCGGCATGTACGAGGTGTTCACCAGACCGGTGATGTACTCTTCGGTCATCAGGTCATCGTAGTAGTAGTGGTCCTGCCCAATCTCGAAGAAACGATAGCGTTTCAGACGATAGGGCGCATGCATTTGAAAGCAAAAACAGATATTTTTCATGATTGCGAATTGTTTTAATGTTTGTGTAATGTTTAATAGTGTCCTCTGCGTAGAATCCTCTCTTTCTCTGCGAGGGCGTAGCCCGAAGCAAGGTGAATTATGTCCTATTCGCTACGCTCACGAGAATAAAAAGATTCTTTCGGAGGCGTATAGTGTGCAGAATTATCAATTACAAACCTCAGAGCAGTGAATCTCCTAATTCCTAATTCCTAATTCCTAATTAACTTACAGCGTGTGGTTAATCACGCCGTCGTATATCTTGCGCACTTTCAGTCCGGCATCGTACCATCGGATGTTGTTCACCTCCTCCATGCCGAGTTCGTGCAGACTCTTGTACATCGCGGGGTACTTCACGATGGCGTAGATAGCGTCTGCCATCGCGTCTATATCCCAGTAGTCGGTCTTGATGCAGTGGGTGAGAATCTCCGCGCAGCCCGACTGGTGGCTGATGATAGATGGGCAACCTACCTGCATCGCCTCCAATGGCGAGATACCGAAGGGCTCGCTCACCGAGGGCATGATATACACATCGGAGTCTGCCAACACCTGTTGCACCTGCTTGCCGCGCATGAAGCCCGGGAAGTGGAACTTGTCGGCGATACCGCGTTGGGCAGCCAACTCAATCATCTTCGCCATCATATCGCCGCTACCTGCCATCACGAAGCGCACGCCATCGGTCTTTGCCAGTACGCGGGCGGCTGCCTCCACGAAGTACTCAGGTCCTTTCTGCATGGTGATACGCCCGAGGAAGGTAACCAGTTTGTCCTTGCGCGGATGTTTCTGGAACTCGTCGGGGTTAGCCAACGGCTCTACGGCATTGTGTACGGTGGACACTTTGCGCGGGTCGATACCGTATTTCTCTATCACCGTCCGGCGCGTCAGGTTCGACACGCACATGATATGGTCTGCCTCCTGCATACCGCGTTTCTCGATAGCGAACACCGTCGGGTTCACGTTGCCGCGCGAGCGGTCGAAGTCGGTGGCATGCACGTGTATCACGAGCGGCTTGCCCGAAATCTGCTTTGCGAACACGCCTGCGGGGTAGGTCAGCCAGTCGTGCGAGTGGATGATATCGAAGTCCAGCGAGTGCGCCAGCACGGACGCCACAGCCTCGTAGTTGCCAATCTCCTCGATGAGGTTATCGGGGTAGCGTCCCGAGAAGCCCACGCACCCGAGGTCGTCGGTGCCGATGCGGCGGTAGTCGTAGCGGATGCCGTTGCGCAGGTGGAAATACTCTTCGGGCGACATCTTGCCCTCCATGCGTTGTTTCACGTAGTTGTAGTCGTTCTCTTTCCACACGATGGGCACACTGTTCGCGCCGATAATCTTCAGGAACGACTGGTCTTCATCGCCCCACGGCTTCGGGATGACGAAGGTGATGTGCATGTCGGGCTGCTGTGCCATGCCGCGCGTCAGACCGTAACTTGCCGTACCCAAACCGCCTAAGATATGAGGGGGAAACTCCCATCCGAACATTAACGCTTTCATAAGGCACCTCCTTTCTCGCTCTCTGCTTCGTAACGTTTAATCGTATCTATCACGCTCAATACCGCTGCCACGCTCGGCGCGAAACTCATGCCGCCGTGTCCTTTGTAGGGCGGGTTGCCGTCGTATAACTCGTTCAGCGTACCGATGCACAGTTCGCTCATCTCTTGCTCGTAGCCCACCAGCAGACGCTCCATGAAACTCAGTCCGCTCCGTTTGTACAGGTTCATATATGCCCGTGCATAAGCGGCGATGGTGCAGGGCCATACGGGACCATTGTGGAAGTTGCGGTCGCGCTCCAACTGCCCGCCGATGTACTCGGGGCGGAAGTTGCCGCTCTTGGGCGACAGCGTGCGCAATCCGCGCGGAGTCAGCAACTCTTTCGTGCATATATCCACCACGGCTTTCTGCTGTTTCCTATCCAGCGGCGAGTAGGGCAGACCGGCTGCCCAAATCTGATTCGGACGCACCTCGCGGTCTTGGTAGTTGTCCACCACGTAGTCGTACAGGTAGAGTCCGTTCCAGAAGGTGTTGACGAATGCGCCGCGGGTAATCTCTGCTTGGAAATCCAGCAAGTCGGCGGCTTCCTGCTTGCCCTGCTCGCGGAGCAACTCTGCCGTGAAACGCAACGCGTTGTACCACAGTGCGTTAATCTCCACCACGTAGCCCGTACGCGGGGTGATGGGACGCCCGTTCTCCACAGCGCTCATCCACGTGGAGGGACGCTGCGTGCCGTCCACCCACAGCAACCCGTTCTGGTGCAGGTACGCACGCGGGTGGTTCTGCTTGCGATAGAAAGCCACGATGTAGGCGCACAGGTCGGCGTACTTCTCTGCCGCCTCGCGCACGGTGTATTTATGGGCATATTTCTGGAACGCGCGTACAGCCCAGAGGAGGGCGTCGGGGTCGTCCATGCCCGTCATCTTCACCATGCCGGTATGTCCGGCGAGGAAATGGCGTATCTCATCCACTGCCGTCTGGTCGATAATCGCCTCCCAGTATTCGGGGCGGTCAATGTCGAGCGTGCAGGAGGGAGTAGCGAAGAAGGTGGCGCGTGCCTCGGCGTGATACCACGGATAGCCGCTCAGCAGGTAGCACTTGTCGCCCTCGCGTTTGTAGAACTGTCCTGCCGAGTTCTTCAGGCAGGCGAACATGTTCTCGCGGGCGATACGGCGCGTCATCTCTTTCTCCCACGTGGCTTTCAGCGTGCGGGTCTTCACCTCCGTGATACCCGCGGCGAAAATCACGCTCTCGCCTTTCTTCATCGGCAACTCGAAGTAACCGGGCACGAGCAGGTCTTCCTTGAACTCGAAGCCGCGCTCTTGCTCCTTTGGGTACTCAATGCCCTTGTACCATTGCGGGTCGTGCTTGTACTCCACCGCCTTCGAGAACTGCATGAACAGTTGCGGGAACTCGCGGTACATCTGATTCACACGCCCGTTCTCGCATTCATCCATGTTTGCATTCGCGCGGGTGTTTTGGTGGGTTAATTCGTTCACCGAACGGAATGCCAAGAACGGCTTGAAGCGCAGCGTGGTGGCGGAGTGTGCCTCCACCAGCGTGTAGCGAATCAGCACGCGGGGCTCGAAACTCACCAGCATACGCTCCTTCGTCAGCACCACGCCACCCACGCGATACGTCGTCTTCGAGATGACCTCACAGTCGAACTCGCGGATGTACTTGTGCCCGTTGGGCGCATAGGTCGTCGGACCGTACTTGTGCAGACCGAGGTTGAACTCGGCACCGTGTTGAATGACGGTCTCATCCAGTGAACTGAGCAGGACGTAGTTGTCTTGCCCCAACTCCGGCAGGGGCATCACCAACTGTCCGTGATACTTACGGGTATTGCAATCCACCAGCGTCGTCGCGTTATAGACGCCTGCACGATTCGTGCGAATCATCTCTTTCCCGAGCGAACGCTCCAGATTGGTCAATACCGTCTTGTCAAAATTCAAATAACCCATAATATGTGTTTTTGTGGTTTTAGTGGTCAATAGTGCAATATACTCAACAAAAATCCTTACTTATTCTAATTCTCAATTCTTAATTAACCTAAAGTCCGCTTCCGCCTTGCCGTCGCCCATGTTCCACATCCCGTCTCCGTTCCCCTCATATTCTACCTTCACCCTTGCTGAGTCGCCGGCATACACGCCTGTGCTATCATCGGCATACAGCCAAATGGAGTCCGCAGGGAACATCGCGTCTATCTTGATGTGGTATTGCCCCTGTTCATCCGTCAAGGCTTTGCCCATACTCTCCTCCGACATATACTGCCGCTCTCCCGCCGTTACCTTCACGCCCTTTATCGGCTCCCCTTGTTCATTCCTTACCGTCCCCTCTGCCGCGAAATTCGCCATTGGGCACCCATACATTGCCACAGCTCCACCACCCCCGGGTATACCATCCCCAAGCTCCATACACCCTGTCAGCCCCAATGCCCCAATCACCATCCCGAGCACTTTGTTGAGATATGTTAGAAGATTTTTAGCCATATTACTTATTACAGCGCGTAGCGCGAATTACTTATTACCGAGCGTAGCGACAAATTAACTATACCTTCCCCCGAACTTCTCCGTCACTTCCGTTACGATATTGCGGATGTTCTGCTCGCGGTCTTTCGGGCAGATGAGCAGCACGCCGTCCGACTCTGCCACAATCATATCCTTCAGCCCGCCTATCACCGCCAGTTTGCCCGACTCCAGCGTAACCACGTTGCCTTCGCTCTCATAGTACATCGCCTCGCAGTGCAGTGTTACGTTCTTCTGCTCGTCTTTCTCGCTCAGGTCGTACAGCGAGCCCCATGTGCCGAGGTCGCTCCATCCGAAGTCCGCAGGCAGCACATACACGTTCTGCGCTTTCTCCAGCACCCCGTAGTCGATACTGATGTTCGGGCAGGTGGGGAACTTCTCCTGAATAAACGCCTCTTCGTCTGCCGTGCCGAACACCTTGGCACCCGACCGAAACAGCCTGTCCATCTCCGGCAAGAACGAACGGAATGCCGAGCATATAGTCCGCATGTTCCACAGGAATATCCCCGAGTTCCACAAGAACTCCCCGCTCTCTACGAACACCTTCGCCAACTCCAAGTTCGGCTTCTCTGTAAAGGTCTTCACAGCATAAATCTCCGATTCAGTCTGACAGCGCGCAGCGCGGTCCTCTATCTGAATATACCCGTACCCCGTCTCCGGCCGTGTGGGCTTCATGCCCAGCGTCAGCAGCGAGTCATGCGCCCCTATGAACGCCAACCCGCAACGCACCACCTGCTGAAACTCCTGCTCGTTCAGTATCAGGTGGTCCGACGGCGCCACGATGATGTTCGCGTCGCAGTACTCGTGGCTCAAATCCATCGGGTCATCCTTGTCCAGCGCGCCCGCGGCTATCGCTTCCTGCCGCAGCATACCCTTGATATGCGCCACCGCATACGCTATCGCCGGCGCCGTGTTCCGCCGAGCGGGCTCACACAGCACCTGCTCGGGCTTCATGTCGGGTATCTGCGCCAGTATCTGCTCGCGGTATGCCACATTCGTTACCACCACGATATGCTCTATCGGCATCAGCGGACGAAAACGGTCAACCGTCATCTGCAAGAGGCTCTTCCCTGTCCCAAAGAAGTCCAAAAACTGCTTGGGTTTGTTATTCCTGCTGTACGGCCAGAACCGACTACCGATTCCGCCCGCCATAATCACACAAAAATTATTGTTCCGCATACCTGCTTTTTCTTTACAATCCATGTTTTCTAACATAGTTTTTCATGGATAAATTAGACTTCTTTAATTTGCCCGCAAAGATACAACTTTTTCCCCAATTATGCAAATCTTTTTACAAAAAAATCATAATTAAGCAAAATAACACCATTTACCAACCTCACAAAAACCACCAAAAACATCCCCCTTCTAAATATGGTACGATTATTAAGATTTCACCACCCTACCCTACACGCACTCTCATAAGGGTTGAGTAAGGGTTAAGTAAGGCTCTAACTGCACCTCCGCAAAAACCAAAAATGTACGATTATTAAGAATACTTCCCCAAAAAGCACCCTCCTAAAATCCCACAACACACACAACAAATGATAATTTTTTCACAACAATCGATATAAAAACACACACAAATTTGCGCAATTCAATTATTTTTCGTACCTTTGCACCCGCTTTTGAATGCAACAATCAACCTACTATACCATGAGAAAATCATTCTTCTTAACCGCCCTCGCGGCGTTCATCTCCGCCAACTCCATCCTCGCACAAATAACCACCACCCCCGCCATCATCCAGCAAGGCTATGACGGCGAGGTTACCGTCATCTTCAACCCCAACCAAGGCAACAAAGGCATGGTCGGTGCCACCGCCTGCTACGCACACACCGGTATCACATACCACGGCACTGCGTGGCAAGAAGCACCAAAATGGAGAAGCGCACTCGACAAACACAAAATGACCAAAAACGCCGACGGCAACTGGGAACTCAAAATCACACCCTCCATCAACGCCTTCTACGGCATCAGCGACACCATCACCGTTACCCAACTCTGCTTCGTCTTCAACGACGGCGCAACAGGCACCAAAGAAGGTAAAGCAGAAGGCGACAAAGACATCTTTGTCAACCTCATAGAAGCAGGATTCGCTGTCGCTTTCAGCGAGCCCCTACCAGCCATCTCCGAGAAAAACACCACCGTTACCGTTACCGCTACCGCTACCGAAAACTGCCAGCTCAGGCTCCTCCTCAACGATAAAGAGGTACAAACCGCTGAAGGCAAAGAAATAACCTTTACCACCACCCTCAACACCGAAGGAGACTACGTCTTCGAATGTATCGCCACCACAGACACAGAACAAGCAAACGCCACCATCACCACCTGCATCCCTAAAGCACCACAACGCACCAACAGACCCGCAGGCATCCTCAACGGCATCTACTACGACCCCGACGACAACACCAAAGTAACCCTCTGCACGTACGCCGCAAGCAAGACAGAACCCGCTAAACACGTCTTCGTCGTCGGAGACTTCAACGATTGGACCATCTCCGACCAATTCCAACTCCAACAAGACAACGATAGCGCCTACTTCTGGATCACCCTCGACAACCTCACACCCAAGCAGGAATATGCCTTCCAATACGTCGTCGTACGAGCCGATGGCACCATCAAACGCATCTCTGACCTCTACTCCGAGAAACTACTCCACCCCGACGACCGATACGAACCCGCGAAAATCGACTCCACACTCATACCATACCCCAAGCAGGCAGACGGATACTGCACCGTCATACAAACCGGAAAAGACCCCTTCCCATGGTCTGACGAAACGCTCAACTTCAAACGCCCCGACAAAAACAACCTTATCATATACGAACTCTGGATCTACGACTACACACCTTTCCGCTCCATACCCGCACTCCACGAGCGACTCGACTACATTCAGCAACTCGGAGTCAACGCCATCGAACTCATGCCCGTATGCGAGTTTGACGGAAACTACAACTGGGGATACTCGCCCAACCACTATTTCGCACTCGACAAAGCATACGGCACCCCCGAGATGCTTAAGACCTTCATCGACGAATGCCACAAACGAGGCATCGCCGTCATCCTCGACATGGTCTTCAACCACGCCACAGGACTCAACCCCATGAACAAACTCTATCCCTACGGCACCGAACTGAAAGAAAACCCGTGGTTCAACGCAAAAGCACCCCACACCGACAATGTGTACGAAGACTGGAACCACGGTTTCCCGCCCGCACACGCCATGTTCACGCGCGCTTTGCAATACTGGTTACGCGAATACAAAGTGGACGGCTACCGTATGGACCTCAGCCACGGACTCTGCGACTCCAACCCCAACACTTCCGTCCAAAACATCAAAGACTATTACGAGAATGGCGTGAAAGCCGTATCGGAAGATGCCTATTTCATCCTCGAACACTGGGGCGCTAACATGGGCAGCGAACGCCCGCAACTCATCAACGAAGGAATGCTCTGCTGGCAAAACGTAACCAACGCCTACTGCCAGACTGCTATGGGATGGCTCTCAAAAGACTCTTTCGAAGATGCCAACAAAGACGGATATGTTAGTTACTGCGAAAGCCACGACGAAGAACGCATGCAGTACAAGTGCAAAGCCTACGGAAACGGAGCCATCAAAACCAATGAAGATACACGACTCAGCCGTATCGCCGAAAACGTCATCTTCAACGTCCTCCTCAACGGCTCACACATGATCTGGCAATACGAAGAAATCGGATACGACTTCTCCATCAACAGCAGCCTCGACAAACCAAACGGAACATCTGAAGACGACCGCTGCTCCAAGAAACCCCGTCCCGAAAACCGCGGCTACTTCCAAGACCCGAGACGCATGGAGCAATACACCAAAATTGCACAGGCTTGCCAACTGAGAACCAAAATCATGCCCCAAGTCTTCGAAGGAAACCCCACCGCCACAGCCATCACCGGAGGTAAAGCCGTCCGAACAATTCAATGGGGAAGCGACGTCTTCATCGTCGCTAACTTCGACCCCGCAGCAACCAAAGAAACAACACTCCCCGACGGCACATGGTACGACTACTTCGCTGCTGCAACCACTCCCACTGCAAACAACACCATCACACTCGCGGCTGGAGAAGTCAAGATATACACCGGCAAACAACAAACACTGCCCGAGATAAAACAATCCTTCGACTTCCTCCTCAGCATTCCTAACACCACCATTGACGAGGACAAAGAGAATAACAACAACATGAACACACCCTGCAAAAAACTCCTCATCAACGGCGAAATCCTTATACAACGAGGAGACCTCATCTACGACCTGACTGGCAGAAGACGACTATAATACAAATCAGCGCCAAACGCCCGATATAAGAGAAAAATGCAAAAAAATCACAAAAAAACTTGCACATATCAAAAGTTTTTACTAATTTTGCGCGGTATTTTGGGAAAAGACCCATGCAAAAGTACCTCTTCGTCGCGTTAATACGACGGATTGCGCCTTTATAGATAACTGATTTTTAGCACATTAGACACCTACTAAAACTTTTAACTATATGTATTGGACGTTGGAATTAGCATCAAAACTCGAAGATGCACCTTGGCCCGCCACCAAGGAGGAATTGTTGGATTACGCAAATCGTATAGGAGCACCCGCTGAAGTAATAGAAAATCTCGGAGAACTCGACGACGACGAAGATGTTATTTACGAAAGTATTTTAGACCTTTGGCCCGACTATCCTACCAACGACGAAGACTTCTTCTTCAACGAAGATGAGTACTAAGGCTGACCTTTTATAGAATGGATTTGCAGGCTATAAAGCGTTATATCATAACCTTCTGGTGCTGGGGACTCTCCTTAATTGCATACGCACAGTTCGACCCGCAAATGGGGCAATATATGTACATGCAATCCTCCTTCAACCCCGCAGCACTCGCAGAAGGAAATATGATGAAAGTCTATGGAGCACACCGAATGCAATACGTCGGTATCAACAACGCACCTATGACCACGTGGGTCGCCTTCAATAGCCCCTTCGTAATCGGAAAAACAAACCACGCAGCAGGAGTCAAATTCCTTAACGATAAGTTCGGACTGTTCACTAACCAAGCCGTTTACGCACAATACGCATACAAACACAAAATCGGAAAAGGATTCCTCTCTGCCGGCATCGACCTCGGATTTATCAACATCGGATTCAAAGGAGATAGCGTCAACCTCGATATGCTCAGCCAAGCAGACTATTTCGATAGAAACGATGAAGCAATTCCTAACGGCGATAAATCGGGTATGACCTTTGACATGGCTTTAGGACTTTACTACAGCACAAACACTTGGTGGGTCGGAGCTTCCTACGCTCACCTCACACAACCAAAAGTCATTTGGGCTGACCAAGTCGAAACGGAATTCCACCTCAAAGGAACAATGTACATCGCAGGAGGATACCACTTCAAACTCAAAAACTACAAAAATTGGCAACTGCAACCGTCCGCTATCCTCTCTACAGACTTCCGAGATTGGGACATAGACCTCACACTCATGTGCGCGTACTTAGATAAGTATAGATGGGGACTCGGATACAGAATAGCAGGTAGCGTCAACATCTTACTCAATATCGACATCATCGCCGGACTACAACTCGGTTACTCCTGCGAACTGCCCACAAGCAAACTGCTAAGAGAAAGTTACGGATCACACGAGATATATTTGGCTTACAATTTCGATATCCTAAAGCCCAAACGAACCAATAGATACAAAAGCGTCAGATACCTATAATATATAGTAGAACAATAAGATTATGCTATCAGATATGAAAATGAAATTCATGCTATTCGTAGCGGCAGTGACCGCTGTGGTAGCGAGTTGCAGCGCACCGGCAGGGGAACTCGTCGGCGTTAGTAAAGCAGGTGATTTCAGAGAAGCAAACCCCTACGGAATGGTTTTCATCCGTAAAGGCGCTTTTATGATGGGAGCAAACACCCAATCCGCTGTCTTCGAACAACCCGACAACATCCGAATGATGAGCGTCGAGGCATTCTGGATGGACGAAACGGAAATCACCAACAACGAGTACAAACAATTTGTATTCTGGGTTCGAGACTCCATCGCTATGACTCGACTCGTCGAGGCTGGTATGCAAGACTATGCAATACAACCCAAAGACGAAGACTTCGATGAGGAGAACTTCACGCTCAATTGGAAGATGCGCTCCAAAATTCCATGGGGATCCAAAGACGAAGAAGTTCGAGACGCACTCGCATCAATGTACTTCAGCGACGGTAAAGAACTCAAATCCAACTACCTGCACTACCGCTACCAGTGGTACAACTACGACCAAGCTTCCGAACAACGAAATAAGTTCGATGTCGCTACCAGCTCCTACCCCGTAGGCGCTTCCGTACGCATCGATACCTTCTGGGTTGACGAACTCGGCTCCATCAACGATAGCACAATCATTAGACCGCTGCGAGAGCCTAAAGACCTGATCACTAAGAAAATCATTAGCGTATATCCCGATACCCTCGCTTGGGTACGCGACTTCCAGTTCTCATTCAACGAACCTATGCTCCACATGTATTTCTCGCACCCGGGTTACCTCGAATACCCCGTCGTCGGTGTTACGTGGGAACAAGCACACGCCTTCTGCAACTGGCGATCTAACTACTTCAATAATGCCAACGATGTTCGCGCGAATGCTTACCGACTCCCCACCGAAGCAGAATGGGAATACGCAGCACGAGGAGGACGAACTATGGGCATGTACCCGTGGGGAAACAACTACGCCCGAGACGGACAAGGATGCTTCTTCGCTAACTTCAAACCCTATCGCGGTAGCTACAACGACGATACAGGTACCACCACTATGAAAGTCGCACAATACCGACCCAACGATTTCGGACTGTTCGACATGGCAGGTAATGTCGCTGAATGGACCAACGATGCATACAACGATGCTACCAGTACCTACACACACGACCTCAACCCCGAGTTCTCCTATATGGCTCGAAAAGATGACCCCGATGTGCTCAAAAAGAAAGTCATCAAAGGAGGTAGTTGGAAAGACATCAGTTACTTCATGCAGTGCGGCGTTCGTACATACGAATATCAATACGAAAGCCGACCCTACATCGGATTCCGCTGCGTTCGCTCTTACATCGGAGAATAATAACACATTATTATATATAATAACAAGAAAATTTTAAGGTTCAAACCAATAATTTAGAAAACTATGGCTAAATCAGAAAAGACCACAGAAACTGCAAACAAAGTTGGGGCTTGGGAAAAATTCATGCTCTGGTATGAATCCTACAAAGGAAAACGCATCGTCGGAGTCATCTATTCCGTCGGCGCTTCCGTCGTAATTATCGGAGCATTGTTCAAAATCATGCACTGGCCCGGAGCATCTACAGTGCTTATCGCCGGTATGCTTACCGAGGCTTTCCTCTTCGTCATAGGTGCCCTCGATAAACCGCACCCCGAATTTAACTGGAGCAACGTCTTCCCGCAACTGTTGGAATATGGTACCAATCCCGAAATCTTGGAGGAAAAAGCAAAACAACCCCGCCCCACCCTCTTGGGGGCAGGCGTAGAAGGCGGTGAGATTCCTGCTATCTCCGGCGGCGTAGCCGCTTCCGCACAAGGCTCCGCACCCTCGGTGAAAGTGCCCTCACTCAGCGACAAAGACCTCGAAGCACTACAAAATGGTATCACTGACTTGGCTAAAACCGCTACACAACTCAGCGAACTCGGAAAAGTCGCTACTGCTACCACACAACTGACGACCAAAATGGAGGCAGCCGGCAATGCTGCAGAACAATTCGCTGCAAGCCAAAGCACTCTACTCGCTTCCTCCACGCAACTCTCCGAGGCATACAAAGCAGCTGAAACGCACATGCAGGGAGCTGCAGATACAACCAAAGCATTTGCTGCAAATATGCAGAACGTTGACGCACAACTCAACGCACTCAACGCTATCTACGAACTGCAAATAAATGCGATCAAAGAGCAAGTTGAAATCGCTAAAGCACAAAACAACACGCTCGGGAAAGTAACTACCAGCCTGCAAAATATCGAGGCACAAGCAGCCGACGCACAACAATCCCAAGAGCAATTCGCTGCCGGAAGCAAGAAACTCGCTGCGCAAATCACTGACCTGAACGCTATTTACGGTAACATGCTCAACGCATTAGCATAAGATTGATACAACTATGGGTGGAGCAAAAAACTGTCCGGAAACCCCGAGACAAAAAATGATCGGTATGATGTACCTCGTGCTAACCGCTATGTTGGCACTCAACGTCAGTACCGATATCTTGAACGGATTTACTATGGTGGACGATAGTCTGCACAATTCCGTGGACGCTGCCAATAGCCGAAATAGCAAAATGTATCGAGATTTTGAAGAAGCTACACAACAAAATCCCGAGAAAATGCAAGACTGGTACAATCGTGCAGTCGAACTCGGACAGCGCGCAGATAGCCTGTACAATTATATCCAAGAGTTCAAAACGCAAATCGTTGTTCTTGCCGACGGACAAAAAGCCGTGGACGAACGCATCGCTGCAGGTATTGACCCTACACGCGAAATCCAAGGTAAAGACAACCGCGACGTCGCAGGACAATACGCCATTGTCGAAGGTAACGGCGCTATCCTCAGAGATGTCATTGCTATGTATCGCGACTACATCGTCGAACTCGCAGAGAATAAACCCGAACTCGCCAACGAGTTCAGAAACGTCTTCGCCTGCGATAAGATGTGGAACGAACATATGAAAGACTCCGTAGAATGGGAAGTCGGTATGTTCGATGGTATGCCCGTCTGCGCCTGCGTCACGGTGCTCACCAAGATGCAAAGCGATATTCGTACCACTGAGAGCGAGATGATTCTATACCTCCTCGACCAAACGGATGCAGGAGACCTGCGCGTGAACAAACTTAACGCTTATGTCATCCCAAAATCCGACTACGTCATCCAAGGAGCAAAATACTCCGCACAAATCATCTTGGCGGCTATCGACTCAACGCAAACACCTGAGTACTATATCAACGGGCAACGCATCAACGACCAGGGTATCTACGAAGTGGTCGCAAGCGGATTGGGAGTCAAGAAATACAACGGACAAATAGCATTCCCTGATCCCGCTACCGGTGAAATGCAATACCTCCCCTTCGAGAGCGAATATGTTGTTAGCGAGCCCAGTGTTACTATCTCGAATACAGACCTCAACATCATGTACCGAGGCTACGACAACCCCTTCTCTATCTCCGTTCCCGGCGTAAGCAACGACAAACTCAAAGTAGAGGTGTCCGGCGGTGCATCGGTTACCCAGAGAAACGGACTTTGGATTATCAAGCCTAACGACCAAGCCAAAACCATTACGGTAAAGGTTAAGGCGGAAATGGAGGGAACAATGCACAATATGGGTGAACGAGCATACCGAGTGAAGGCTCTGCCCAAACCGGGTGCTTACTTCAAAAGCGGAGAGACGGAATACCAAGAAGGTAATATCTCTCGTAGTGCACTGCTCAACAAAAATGCTACCATCATCGCAAGTTACGGACCGGACGGACTCTTAGACCTTCCTTTCACCATCAAGTCCTTCAAGTTGAATATCAACGGTATGTATCTCGAGGCAAAAGGCAATAAGTTCAGCAAAGACCAAATGGACCGCCTCGGAAAACTCAAAAAAGGAGCAATCGTAGTCATCACAGACATTCGAGCACAAGGACCCGACGGCAAAGAAACACGACTAAGCCCTATCCCGCTCACCATGAACTAATAAATCACACAACATAATGAAGAAACTTTGTATCATTGCTTGTCTTCTGTTGGGTATCACAGCAGTCAATGCACAACATCAGGTGAATCCCTTCTTTGACCAGAAGGGTATGGCAAGAATCCAAACCGTTGAGTATTCCGGCACACATGATACCATCATTACTGTGGACCACCGCCAGGATGACATCATCTGGTCGCGTATGGTTTATCGTATCGTGGATTTGCGCTATAAGCAAAACTATCAACTCTATTTCCCGACGAAGTCAGATGACCTGCACTATCGCAACCTGCTCAAAGTCATCGCAGATGCTATCGTGGACGGACTCCCTATCTATGAAAAAAACGGGGAAACGATTAAGCCCAACGATTTCGACATAGCAAACCCAATGAGCAAAGCGCAAGTTCCTATGGCTTACTTCATCGAAGACCCTACCGAAGACTACTCCACTGATGAGAGCCACTACGATATCGCTTCTTCAAGTTCGATGTTGATTCATTATGACACTGTGTCCGGCAAAATGGAGGTTAACGATTATGCGTTCGAAGACCTGTCTAAGAACCAAATTAAATACCTCCTACTCGAAATGGTATTCTTCGACACGCACACTTCACGCCTGCATACCAAGATTATGGCTATCGCACCGCTTAACTCCGATCTCATTCGCACAAAAGACAATGTGATGTCGGCTCTGCATGAAGCAATCACTTTCTGGATTCCGTTTGATGCACTCCGTCCATACCTCGCAATGCAATATGTGATACCCTTCCAAAACGAGACGAAGCGCGTTACCTTCGACGATTTTTTCCAAAAAAAACTATACACTTCGTATATCGTAGGAGAAGGAAACCAATACAACCGCTTTATACCGGAGTACTCCTTAATAGAGAAGGATGTTAAGAAAGAACAAGCACGCATCGAAACCGAATTACTTACTTTCGAACAAGACTTGTGGGAGTATTAACGTGCAGAACTTCACATCCATATTTCGTGCGTAACGCCGCACTTTCCTTATGAGTCGTCCCCATCATCTATGGAATATGTACATCACCGCCGCAGTCTCTGTGGCGTTGGTGTTATGTTTAGTAGGGGTAGAATGTATATTGCTGCTTTCTGCCGGCACATTGATGAAACACATTAAGGAAAATGTAACCATCACCGTTCTGCTTACTGAAGACGCTGACTCCACTGCAAGACAGCGGTTCGAAAATATGCTCGCAGCCGCTGATTATTGCAGCAGTTTCCGATATGTCTCTGCAGAACAAGCATTAGACGAGCATATACAAACTTTGGGAGAAGACCCGTCGGCATTCTTAGGCTACAACCCACTCTATGCCTCATACGAAGTACATCCTGTTGCACTATACTCAAACCCCGATAGCATCAGCAGTTTAGAGAGTAAATTTCTAAACCTGCCGTATGTTGACCGTGTATTGTACCAAAAAGATTTGGTGAAATTACTCAATAGCAATGTATCCCAAGCAGCCATCGCACTGCTGATTATCGCTGCCGTATTATTGTTGATTGCTTGTGTACTCATAGTGAACACTATTCGATTGCAGATTTATTCCAAACGCTTCTTAATCAACACGATGACCCTTGTCGGTGCTACACCTTGGACAATCAAAGCACCCTTTGTCGGACGATATTTGCTCCTCGGCGCAATCGCTGCATTATTAGCAATTGGCGCACTTGCATGCACAGTCTATTATGTGCAAATACGATTAGGTATTGTACTCTTTCCTCTAACATGGCAAAATATCACCTTCATTGCCGGAACTATTCTCATCGCCGGACTGCTGATCACATTCTTCTCCTCTCTCATTGCAACAGGACGCTACATACGAATGAATATCAACACAATGTACGAAATATAAAACTATGAAACAAAGTCTCCCGAAACTAAATATCATCCTTATCGCCGTTTCATTCTTGATTATCATTGCGGGTTTCGCACTCATGGCAGGCGCACCCAGCGGCGAAGTGTATAATCCCGACATTTTCTCTTTCCGGCGTATCACGCTCGGACCGATGATTGCACTCTTCGGATTTGTGAGTATGGTGGTATCTATTCTTTGGAAAGGAAAAAAGAAATGACTTGGTGGGAAGCATTAATATTAGGCATCATACAAGGACTAACCGAATTCCTGCCTGTTTCTTCGTCCGGACATTTGGAGATTGGACAAGCCTTATTGGGTACAGCCGGTGAAGAGAACCTGACTTTTGCCATCGTGGTACATGCCGCTACTGTACTCTCCACACTCGTCATCCTTTGGCACGAAGTCGCACACCTCTTCAAAGGGACTTTCACCACCATCAAATGGAATCAAGAGAAAGACTATGTGGCAAAGATACTCGTATCGATGATTCCCGTGTTCATTATTGGGATGTTCTTCAAAGACCAAGTAGAGGGCTTATTCGGGCATGGTTTGCTCATAGTGGGGATATGCCTCATCATCACCGCTTTCCTCTTGTGGTTGAGCGAGTTCTTGACCAAGCGTATCAACCGACAGGGACACGAAGTAACCTACCGTGATGCCATAATCATAGGCTGTGCACAAGCCATCGCTGTTCTGCCCGGATTGAGCCGCAGCGGCACCACCATCGCTACCGGACTGCTCTGCGGAGTGAAAAAAGAATCCGTAGCGCAATTCTCTTTCTTAATGGTGCTGATTCCCATCTTAGGCGAAGCATTCCTTGACTTCTTAGACTTATTACAAGGCGAGATGACAACATCTATTGGTTGGCTTCCCTTGTTAGTCGGATTTATCGCCGCCTTCACTACTGGCTGTTTCGCTTGCCGGTTTATGATCAACATCGTTCGCAAGCAAAAACTCATCTATTTCGCTATTTATTGTCTTTGCGTAGGCACTTTCGCTATCATCTATGGACTTTGTTGAGGGGGAGATATTAGCATTCGACAAGCCCCTCCACTGGACCAGTTTTGATGTGGTTGCAAAGGTGCGTCGCACGCTGTGCCGTTGCTTAGGGCAAAAGAAACTGAAGGTTGGGCACAGCGGAACGCTTGACCCCTTGGCTACAGGCGTAGTGATTGTATGCACCGGCAAGAAAACCAAGTTAATAGAGCAGTTGCAGTACGACACCAAAGAGTATGTAGCCACTATGCAGTTGGGTGCCACTACGCCCTCCTATGATATGGAGCACCCCGTTAATAAGACCTATCCCACCACCCATATCACGCGAACGCTGATCGATCACACTATCCCGCAATTCATCGGAGAACAATGGCAGGTGCCCCCTATGTATTCCGCCGTTTCCATTAATGGTAAACGCGCCTACGAGATAGCACGTAAAGGAGAAAACGTTGAACTGAAGCCTAAACTGCTCATGATTGACGAGATAGAGGTACTTTCTTTCGATGCAGAGAAAATGCTACTCACCATCCGAGTGGCATGCTCCAAAGGCACTTACATACGAGCACTCGCACGAGACATCGGCGAACGATTGCAAAGCGGCGCATACCTTACCGCACTACGCAGAACACGAATCGGAAACACACGCGTAGAAGACTGCTACCAAATAGACACTTTCCTGCACGAGATACAACAAACATACCATTCAACAGCCATTGACTAATATATATTCCCAACGCTATGTATAAATACAATGATATGAAACTCAGCCAGTTCCGCTTTCGGCTGCCTGAGGAGCAAATTGCACAATTCCCTACTCTCTACCGCGATGACGCACGACTATTAGTATTACACCGCAAAACAGGGAAAATAGAACACAAACGTGTATCGGATACCGTACAGTTTTTCGACGAGAAAGATTTACTTATTTTCAACGATACCAAAGTGTATCCCGCTCGTTTATTTGCCCAAAAAGAGAAGACCAATGCTGCCATTGAGGTATTTCTATTGCGTGAGTTGAACCACGAGAGCAAGTATTGGGATGTGCTGGTTGATCCGGCACGCAAAATTCGTATAGGCAACAAACTCAACTTCGAAGAGGACGATGCCATCGTTGCCGAAGTGATCGACAATACCACATCGCGGGGGCGCACATTCCGTTTCCTCACGGACTATCCGATAGATGAGTTTGTCCCCAAATTGTATGCCTTAGGCTATGCACCGCTGCCCAAGTACATTCAACGTCCCATGTCGCCGGAAGTGCAAGCAGCATACACAGAGGTATTCCATGACCAACCCGTGCGCGAGATGGATATTGAACGCTACCAATCTATTTTCGCCAGCAAGGTTGGAGCGGTAGCTGCACCCGCTGCATGTCTGCACTTCTCCAAACAACTGCTCAAACGCATGGAGATAAAGGGTATCGAGTGTGAATGTATGACCTCCCACATGTCGCTCGGTAACTTCAAACCGATTGATGTCGAAGACCTGACCAAAGCAAAATGTGAGTCGGAACAGTTCAGCATCCCCCAGAAGTTAGTAGATGCCGTGGACACAGCACACAAAAACAATAGGCGAGTATGCGCCGTCGGCACAGAAATTATGCGTGCATTGGAGCATGTCGTGAATACAGAGGGACAGATAAAAGCATTCGATGGATGGACCAACAAATTCATCTATCCTCCCTACAACTTTACCGTAGCAAATTCCTTCTTTGTCAATCTCTATATGCCCGAATCGAGCCAACTCCTGATGGTGGCATCTTTCGGTGGTTACGAAGAAGTAATGAATGCCTACAACGAGGCAGTGAATGAAGGTTACCGCTTCGGCGACTATGGCGATGCCATGTTGATTGTCGATTAGACCACACAGCCTATGAATGTACGTATCGAAGATAGTTGGCGGCAAGTCTTGCAGCCGGAGTTTGACAAACCCTATTTTGAGTTGCTAACTACTTTTGTACGGCAACAGTATCAGACGCGACAGTGCTTCCCGCCTGCACGTCTGATTTTTAATGCCTTCGATTCTTGTCCTTTCAATCAAGTGCGCGTGGTGATTATCGGACAGGACCCCTACCACGATGTGGGGCAGGCGCACGGACTCTGTTTCTCCGTGAACGACGGAGTGCCTATCCCCCCCTCACTGGTGAATATCTACAAGGAGATTCACCGCGACTTAGGCAAACCCATCCCTGCATCAGGTAACCTGCAACGGTGGGCACAGCAAGGTGTACTGCTGCTCAACGCAACGCTGACCGTAGAAGCACACCGCCCCGGCAGCCATCAGGGGAAAGGATGGGAGGAACTGACCGACGCTGCCATCCAAGCCCTCAACGAACAGCGCGAGCATCTCGTATTCATGCTGTGGGGCAGTTATGCCCAGCGCAAAGGGCAGTTCATCGACCGCCGACGACATCGTGTTTTGGAGACCTCCCATCCCTCTCCCCTCTCCGTCTATCGGGGATTCGACGGATGCGCCCACTTCTCAAAAGCCAACGCATATCTGACTCAACACGGCATGCAACCTATCGACTGGTAAAAACAATTTCCCATGAGAACTCTTCTACTCATAGACGCATACGCGATGATTTATCGAGCATACTATGCTTTTATCCGCACACCGCGTATCAACTCCAAAGGCGAGAACACCTCCGCTATCTTTGGTTTTCTTATCACCCTCGATGACCTCATCAAGCGCGTGCAACCAACCCACATGGCAGTGGTGTTTGACCCGCACGGACCTACCTTCCGCCATGAAGCTTTCGAGCAATACAAAGCCCAACGCGAGGAGACACCCGAAGATATCCGGCGGGCAGTGCCTATCATTAAGCAGATTCTTGCAGCGAAGAATATCCCTGCAATTGAGGTAGCGGGTTTTGAAGCGGACGATGTGATAGGTACCTTGGCGCAACAAGGACAGGCCGCCGGCTTGGAGGTCTATATGGCTACGCCCGATAAAGACTACGGGCAACTCGTTGATGAGCATATCTTCATCTATCGCCCGCGCCATACGGGCGGGTTCGAGAAGATGGGTCCGCAAGAGGTTTGCACCAAGTACGGACTTACCCACCAACGCCAAGTCATAGACCTTTTGGGACTGATGGGCGACTCGAGCGACAACATCCCCGGTTGCAAAGGCGTTGGTGAGAAAACCGCTATAGCCTTGCTACAACAGTTTGGCGACATAGATACCCTGCTCCAACACACTGACCAACTGAAAGGAGCACAGCAGAAAAAAATTCAGGAGCAAGCAGGAGACATCCGTTTCTCGCGTTTCCTTGCCACTATCCGCACCGATGTACCCATCACACTCGATGCAGAAACCCTCGCCGTAAAGCAACCTGACAACGAAGCACTAACGGAAATATACCGGCAATTGGAGTTCAACTCCCTGCTAAAAAAGCAGACCGCCATCAAAACCGAAAACAAACCCGCGGTTACCCCCAGCCGTCGGAACACCAAACCCGCCGAGCAGACATTAGACCTCTTCGGAGAAAACAACGAAGACAACGGGAATAACGAAAGCGACGAAAACAACGTGGCGAACTCCCCCTCCCAAGAGGGTGCCATAGCGTCGTATCTGCTCAATCCCGAGGTAGCATACAACCCGCATATCCCGCTCGATACCTTGCTTGCGAGACTGCAACAAGACCCTGCTTTGTGGCGGCTGTATAATGAGGTAGAACTGCCGCTGGTGCCGGTGCTGCGCGAGATGGAACTAGCCGGCGTGCGCATAGATGTAGCCAAACTGCAGGAGGCAGAACGCCTTCTCACCCACGAGTTACAACAATTAGAGGCTGAGATATACCGCTTAGCCGGTACGCCATTCAATATCAACTCCCCCAAGCAGGTCGGCGACATCCTTTTCGACACCCTCCGGCTCGACCCAAAAGCCAAGAAATCCGGACGCGGACAATATAGCACCTCGGAAGAAGTATTGCAGAACCAGAAAGACAAGCACCCTATCGTAGCGCAGATACTCGACTACCGCGAACTGAAGAAACTCATCTCAACCTATATCTCCGCCCTGCCGACCTATATCCACCCTGCGACGGGCAAGATACATACCACCTACAACCAGACCGTTACCGCCACGGGCAGGCTCTCCTCCTCTAACCCTAATCTGCAAAACCTGCCCATCCGCTCCGAGCGGGGACGCTTCATCCGCGAAGCGGTTATCCCCGATGAGGGCTGTCGATTCCTCTCTGCCGACTACTCGCAGATAGAACTGCGCTTGCTCGCCCATTTCTCGCAAGACGAACATCTGCTGCAAGCCTTCCGCGAGGGGCAGGATATCCATAGTGCCACCGCGGCAAAGATTTTCCATTGCCCTATTGAGCAAGTAACAAAAGACCAACGTCGCCGCGCCAAGACCGCCAATTTCGGCATTATCTACGGCATCTCCGCATTCGGTCTAGCGCAACAGTTAGACTGCCCGCGCACGGAGGCGAAGCAACTGATTGACGACTATTTCGCCGCCTTCCCGCAAGTGCAGACCTACATTGAGACGCAGAAGGAGTTTGCCCGCCAACACGGCTATTCCGTCACGCTCTTCGGACGCAAGCGTTATCTGCCGGATATACACTCTCATAATACCACCGTCCGCTCTTTTGCAGAGCGCAACGCCGTCAATGCTCCTATTCAAGGCACAGCCGCCGACATCATCAAGATGGCGATGGTCAGTATCCATCGCCGGCTGCAAGAAGAACACTTACAAACACAAATGATTATGCAGGTGCACGATGAGTTGAATTTCAATGTACCGGAGCAGGAGGTGGAGCGGGTGCGCCAATTGGTGGTCAGCGAAATGGAGCACGTAGTCAGCCTCAGCGTTCCCCTCGTAGCAGACTGCGGCGTAGGTAGCAACTGGCTGGAAGCACATTAACAAAAAAGGAGATAAGGATTGATTCCCTATCTCCTTTATTCTATTGTGTGTATCATCTATATTGTACCCTCTTCATCTCGCGCTTGTCGTCTGCTTCGCGGAGGGCTTGTCGCTTGTCGTAGGTGTGCTTGCCCTGACAGAGCGCGATTTCCATCTTCGCGAGTCCGCGGTCGTTGATGAAGAGGCGCAGGGGGATGATGGTCTTGCCCGTGTCCTTGGCGAGTTTCGCCAGTTTGCGCAACTCCTTGCGTTGGAGCAGCAGTTTGCGGTCGCGCTTCGCCTCGTGGTTGGCATAACTGCCGAAGCGGTATTCGGCGATGTGCATCTGCTTGACCCACAGTTCATTGCCTTCGAACTGGCAGTAGGTGTCTGCGAGGCTCGCCTTGCCCTCGCGGATGGACTTGATTTCCGTCCCGTAGAGCACGATGCCCGCGGTATAACGGTCGAGAATCAAGTAATCGAAACTCGCCCGTTTGTTCTTTATATTTACGTCGCTTTTGAGTCGCATAGGGGATGAAGGATAAAGGATGCAGAATGAAAGACTTATTACCTTCGTCTATACCAAACCTAATTAGTCTTGGCTCCTTGCTCTTGGTTCTTCACTATCTTCATGTATTTCTTCTGGCGTTGCTGCCAGCGTTCGCGGGCGTACTGCTGCATGTCCACGTACTCGTCGCTCTCGTCCACTATCTCGAGCCCGAAGATGGTCTCGATGATGTCCTCCAAGGTGAGGATACCCTGGAAGCAGCCGTACTCGTCGATGATGAGCGCAATCTGCGACTTCTGCTTGAGCATGGCGTCGAAGATGTCGCTCAACGACATGTTCTCATCGAACGAGGGCAGGGAGCGCTTGATGGAGCCGAGGGTTACTTGGAAATTGTCCTCCGCAAGGTCTTCGAGGGCATCGTCGCGCAGGATGTAGCCCGTGATGTACTCGGGTGCGTTCTCGTTATAGACGGGGATGCGCGAGAAATGGTCGTATTCGTCGGAGTCGTAGTATTCCTTGATGGTCATCTGCTCGGGTGCGGTCTTGGCGACTACGCGGGGCGTCATCACGTCCGCCGCCTTGATGGAGTCGAGCCGCATCATGTTGGTAATCATCTTGTTCTCGTCCTTCTCTATCACTCCCTCTTCCTCGCCCACGTTGACCATGGCGAGCACCTCTTCGCGGCTGACCGTCGCTTCTTCATCTTCGTGCTTGAAGAGGCGCGTAATCAACTGAATAAGCAGCACAAAGGGGTACATCACGAAGATAAGCACCCGTATGGTGTTCGCGGTGAAGCCCATGAGCGACTTCCAATAGGTGGTACCGATGGTCTTCGGCACTATCTCGGCGAAAACGAGGATGAGCAGGGTAACGATGATACTCACCAGCCCGAACCACTCGGAGCCAAACAAGATAGTAGCCTGCCGCCCGACGCCGGCAGAGCCTATGGTGTTCGCAATGGTGTTGAGGGAGAGTATGGCAGCGAGGGGTTTCTCGGTCTCGGTCTTGTATTGCTTCATCAGCGTGGCGGGGGCGTAGCCCTCATCTTCCCGCATGGTGATGTAACTCAGCGTGGTGGTCATCAGTACCGACTCCAGCGTCGAGCAAAGGAAAGAGACCCCAATCGCCAACAATAAGAATAGTAAAAGTAAGCCCATAATATCGAAATAGCGCACAAAGATACGACTATTTTTTGATATGTGCAAGAAAAAGCAGGTTTTTAGTTGAAAAACTTGCATATATCGCAAAAAAGCAGTAACTTTGCAGCCCAAAAAGGCAAACTATGATAGATTATATCAAAGGCATACTTTCTGAACTGACACCCACGCTCGCGGTCGTAGAAGCCGCCGGCGTGGGTTATGCTATCAACATCACCCTGCCTGCCTATTCCTTGCTCGTTGGTAAGGAGCAGCAGGAGTGCCGACTCTACACTACCGAGATTATCCGCGAGGACACCCATGACCTCTTCGGCTTCCCCTCCAAAGGCGAGCGGGCGCTCTTCGATATGCTGATGACGGTCAGCGGTATCGGTGCGAACACCGCCCGCATGATTCTCTCCGCGTTCTCCGCCTCCGAGGTGCGGCAAATCATCGCTACGGGCAATGCCAAAGCCCTCTCGCAGGTGAAGGGACTGGGTCCGAAGACGGCGCAGCGCGTGATAGTAGATTTGAAAGACAAAGTGCTGAAAGTGGAGTTGGAGGACGGCGCGACGCCCGTTGCCGACATGGAGTTGCCCGATATGTCTTCGCCTGCCATGGAGGTGAAGGAAGAAGCCGTCGGCGCACTCACCATGCTCGGGTTCCAAGCCGCCGCCAGCGGAAAAGTGGTGGATAAAATCCTCCGCGAAGACCCCACGCTGCCCGTGGAGAAAGTAATCAAACTCGCCCTCAAAATGCTATGATATGAAGACGATAGAAGAATATGACGCAGTGGTGGCAGAGTGCCGCCATATATACGAGTTGAAGATGAAGGACTATGGTCCCAGTTGGCGTATCATGCGTCCGCAGACGGTGAACGACCAACTCTTCATCAAAGCCAAGCGCGTTCGCGAGATAGAGCAGACGGGCGTGAACATGGTGGGCGAGAGCGTGGAAGGCGAGATGATGGCGATAGTCAACTACTCCGTCATCGGGCTTATCCAACTCTTCGAGGGCTATGCCGACTCCGTGGATATGACCCGCGAGCGTGCTATCTCGCTCTACGACAAGTATATCGGCGATGCCAAAGCCCTCATGATTCGCAAGAACCACGACTACGGCGAGGCGTGGCGCGACATGTTCCCTTCCAGCCTAACGGACATCATCCTCACCAAAATCAACCGCAACAAACAGATTGCCGCCAACGACAACCATACGCTCTGCTCCGAAGGTGCGGACGGCAACTATTTCGATATGATTAACTACGCTATCTTTTATCTGATTAAGCAGCATGAAACATAGTAAACCTCTCCATATCCTCGGCAGTATCTGCCGCACACTCCTCGGACTCACGTTTATCTTCTCCGGTTTCGTCAAAGCCATCGACCCGCTCGGTACTACCTATAAGATAGAAGACTATCTGAAAGCCTTCGGCGGTGTGTTCATGGATATGATGCCCCTCGCCATGACGGCGGCTATCGTGATGATTGCTTTTGAGTTCGCGCTGGGCGTCTGCCTGCTCTGCAACGTCCGCACGAACATCACCTCGTGGCTGGCGCTGCTGTTCATGCTGGTAATGACCCCACTGACGCTCTATATCGCATTAGAGAACCCCGTAACCGACTGCGGCTGCTTCGGCGATGCCATCAAACTGAGCAATTGGGCGACCTTCTGGAAGAACATCGTGCTCCTCGCGCTGGTGATAACGCTCTTGCGGACCAAGCGTTATATCCGTCAGACCTTCACGTGGTGGGCAGAACTGGCGCTCCTCATTCTTGCCTTAGCCGCTATGGCGGGCGTGATGGGCTATTCGCTTACCCATCTGCCTTTCATCGATTTCCGCCCTTATAAGATAGGCAACAACCTTCCCGCGCTGATGGAGGTGCCCGACGATGCACCCCACGATGAGTATGCCGTTACGTTCATCTACGAGAAAGACGGCGTGCAGCAGGAGTTCACCCTCGACAACTACCCCAAAGGCGACTCCACATGGACGTTTGTCAACCAGAAATCCGTGTTGGTGCAGAAGGGCTTTGAGCCTGCCATCCACGACTTCGAGTTGCTCAACAGCGACTTCGAAGACCTCACCTTCGACATCTTGGAGAGCGAGGTGCCCGTTACGCTGGTGGTGATGTACGACCTGAGCAAGACCGACCGCGCCCAACTGCCCAAGGTGCAGGCACTCCACGAGCAATGCCGCGCCAACGACCTGCCCTTCTATATCCTCACGGGCTCCGATGAGCAGACCATTGAGGCATTCTTCGTAAATAGCGATATATCGCCCGAGGATTGCATCCTCACCTGCGATGGCGTAACGCTCAAGACCATCGTCCGCGCCAACCCGGGAGTCATCGTCCTGCAAAACGGCACGGTTATTGATAAATATAACCTAAGAAATAAGAGGATCTTCCCAAATAATGTAAAATAGTAAATTGTCAAATAAAAAATAAAAAATAAGAATTATGCGTACAAGAATGGTTGCAGGCAACTGGAAGATGAACAAGACCCTGCAAGAAGGGGTAGCATTGGCTACCGAACTGAAAGAACAAGTGAAGAACCCTGCATGTGCTGTTGTTATCGGCACTCCGTTTATCCACCTCGCTACCGTGGCAGAGTTGCTCAAAGACTCTCCCATCAAGGTGGCAGCGGAGAACTGCGCCGACAAAGAGAAAGGTGCTTACACGGGTGAGGTCAGCGCCGCTATGGTGAAGTCCACCGGCGCAGAGTACTGCATCCTCGGGCACTCCGAGCGTCGTGCGTACTACCACGAGGACTATGCCATCCTCCGCGAGAAAGTGCAACTCGCGCTGGCAAACGGCTTGGAGGTTATCTTCTGCATCGGCGAGGTGAAAGAGGAGCGCGAGGCAGGCAAGCAGAACGAGGTGGTGAAAGCACAACTCGAAGGCTCTGTGTTCAACCTCACCGCTGAGGAGTGGAGCCATATCACGCTGGCTTACGAACCCGTATGGGCTATCGGCACCGGCTTGACCGCTACCCCCGCGCAGGCACAGGAGATTCACGCCTATATCCGCTCGCTCGTGGCTGAGAAATACGGCGCACAAGTGGCAGACGACACCACCATCCTCTATGGCGGCTCCTGCAACGAGAAGAACGCGGCAGAGCTCTTTGCCAACCCCGATGTGGACGGCGGACTCATCGGCGGCGCTGCCCTCGTAGCAGAGAAATTCCTCGCTATCATCAACGCAAGATAAGTTTCTAATTTAGAATTTAGAATTAAGAATTAAGAAGGCGTTGCCTGCCTGTTTTCAGAGCATGAGCCCTCTTAATTCTTAATTACTACTGGTGCGTTAATTACTGTTTAATGCTATATAAGACGCTAATATACAATCAATCACAAGCATTCTTTGATTTTCTTATTTGATTTGAAAGTGGCTATGAGTATGTCCTTCCAGCAGTCAAGAAGTAATTTTGTTTTTGGTAATATTAAATGGTCAAATAAAATATTTGAAGAATATTTGGACAATATTTGGAAATATTTGTTGAAATAAAAAAGTTTTTGTTCGTTTTTGTCAAGTATGATTGTTTGTTTTTGTGTATAAATCTTATTTCGAGTTCATGTGAATATGCTTGCATCTATGTTTATCCCGATAAGTCGGGAATTTATCGGGAAAGTACGAAAAGTTAACGCATCAGTAATAATTCTTAGTTCTTAATTCTGAATTGACTATGCCTCTTATCAAGACTATCAACCGCAACGGGGAAGTGCTTACGCCCCGCATTGCGGACAGCGTCATCATGATGGAGAACGCCACCGTGGTGGGCGATGTCTCCATCGGCGAAGGCACTACCCTTTGGTTCAACGCCGTGCTCCGCGGGGATGTCAACACCATCACCATCGGCAACCACTGCAATATCCAAGACGGCTCTGTCCTCCACACGCTCTACCAAAAATCCACCATCGAGATAGGCGACTATGTGTCAGTGGGGCACAACGTAACCATCCACGGTGCTCATATCCGCGACTACGCGCTCATCGGCATGGGTTCCACGCTGCTGGACGATGTGGAGGTGGGCGAGGGCGCCATCGTGGCAGCAGGTGCGCTGGTGCTCAAAGGCACAAAAATCGGTCCCTACGAGGTGTGGGGCGGTGTGCCGGCGAAGTTCATCAAGAAAGCCGACCCCGAGCAGACCAACGAGATCAACCGCAAAATCGCCCACAACTACGCCATGTATGCTTCGTGGTATAAGTAGGAACAAAGAAACAAGACTTGAGTTCTCTTAAGAAACCAAACATAAAAGAAGGGATCGAATATGAATCGGTCCCTTCTTTTATGTTGTGTAGCACTATCGTCATTCAATCACATAGACAGGCATTGGTGCGTGGAATGTCGCAGAAACAATTGCACCTGCTGCCGTGAGAGCATCTATAGTAATGAGGAACTGTTCTCCTTCATTCTTCACCTCAACGCTCATATCAGCCAAAGAGAGCACTGTTTGTACACCATTCTGCAGCAGCGAAACTTGAGTCCAGGACGGATAAATCGTATTAGGTTCGCCGGTAACATCAAGCAGATAAGTTCCATCAGCCAGCGTAGTAGGATCCGGCGAGAAGAGGAATAAGTCAAATGCCAGCCCATTTCCGCCGTAGATTGTTTCATCCGCCTCTTCGTCGTATGTGGCAGTCACTCCCTCGGAAAGCAAAGAGCAGACTACTCCTACACTCGTTCCGGCACCGACAACATCTCCTACAATAATCGCAGAAGCGTCCACCAAAACACTTTCGTCTTTTACCTCAAGCGGTGCATGGAAAGTTGCGTGCACCGGTGCTCCCGTAACAGCAGTAGCGTTAATGTCAATTATCACTTGGTCGCCCTCATGTTTCACCTCTGCCTCTACACTTTGGAGTGCAAGGGTCGTTGCGATATTATCATGCAGGACTACTACTTGTGCGTTATTATTGAACATAGTCATCGGCGCAAAGCTATCGCTCGTAACGTATTTTCCATCTGTCAAGGCAGCCACATCAGTCAAGAAACAGAGGTCAAGCACATAACCATCTCCACTGCTTGACACTTGTCCCGTAACGGGGTCTTCGTCAAGTACCACTCCTGCAGATGCAAACATACACGATACAGCGAACGCCCCATCTACATCAGGTGATGCCCATGCGAACGCTGTACCCTGCGTCAGGGTCTCACGTTCTGCCTGCTGACTATCGCCCAAAGCAGTGTCATAAAACTTGTCTTGGCATGCCGGCAACAGCAATATACCGGCAGCCAATGCTAAACTTATAATAGAACGTCTCATATATTTCATTGATTTTTAACGTTTAACCATTAGTTACCAGGGAAGCCGTTGTCCCATACCCACGATTCGGTTGCAGGACCATACAAGCCATCGCCATCCGTCCACAAACAGGTGAGTACATATTCGTTACCATCACTTTCAAAAAACTCGTGGGTACCTATATATTGCTCAGTCCAATAAATCCAGTTGTAACCTGTATTCTCCACCTCATTCCATGTCATAGTAAGCCCTTTTGCACTGTAATCTGCGTTGAGATAGAACAAGAGGTGCAAGCCCGGTTCCGTACAATACTCGCGCGCAATGAGATAGTAGGGACTGTTCAATCGGAAGAGCAAAGAGCCGTCTTCTGCCGTAAATTCTTTGGCTTGCTCAATGGGCACCGCTACGCCCTCAACGCCTTCCCACTCAGAACTCATCGTTACGGAGCCCATAGCGACCCAAGTATAATCTGCGGCTACAGCCAAAGTAACACTACTCGGGGCATAAGAAAAGGCACAATCTTCCGGAATAGAAACTGCAAGAGAAGCAGACTCACCGAAGTCCAATAGAGTAGTAATCCACAACGTATCAACGCTCTGTCCCGCAGCAAATTCTGCCACGCTATCCAAAACAAAAGCCTCTACATCTCCTGTAAACTCAAGTTGGAGCGACAGGGCTTCAGCAGTAACGTTACGTCCCACCAAAACGGGGAAGGAAGGTTCTGCACTAGTGAAGGTGCCGCCTGCCCAAGTAATCATTACAGAGTCTCCATCAGCAGGCTTAATGGTGATATCGCCTGTGTTATTATAGATAAATGCTTGCACTTGGTTATCGTCCACAGGCGACGGGTCGCGCAGCACTTCTTCAGGCTGACAAGCAGAGAAGAGCAATCCAAGGGATGCCACTGCCGCACAAATTACATATCTTGTTTTCATAATAGTTTGACTTTTAATTCATTATACAATTACAGCGGACTTACAAACGGGTTGTTATCTTGCTCGCTGATACCGTCGTTGGCTTCTATTTCCTTCTGCGGGATTACCCAGAGGCGTGCCGAGTGGTTAGCCGGTATATCCACTACCCATGCTGCAGGCCAGTTGCTGCTATTGGTGCGGACGGTCGGTTTCTCCAAGCGTTGCAGGTCGAAGAAAGCAAAGCCTTCACCCCACAACTCAATACGACGCTGCAACCAGATAGCCTCACGCACATCACCCGTGCAAGTATATTTCGGGTCGCGGTTCTGCTGCACGAAGTTCTCCAAGAGCGCTTTTGCCTCGCCTTCTTTGCCAGCCAAAACTAAGCCTTCTGCCTGCACGAAGAGCATCTCCTCGTAGCGCATCAGAATCCAGTCAGCCGCAGCAGTCAGCGTTTGCATGTTGTCGCCCGCTACACCGAACTTCACATTCACATACTGCATGGAGGGATCGCTCTCTGCCACTTCTTTCCACACACTGTAGTTGTTGTTCTCCAGCAGCGGCGAAGAGAGGTTCTCGTCGAGCCACCATCCATGGCGCACGTCGGTAGCAGGAATCTGGTCGTAGAGCGCACTGGCGATACTACGGTAAGCACCTACACCCGTGTAACCGTCGGTGAACAAAGACGACATATGGCTGGGCCAGTTGACGATACCGGATTGTACAATATCGTTGCTCTCCACAATGATATTCGCCCAAATAACGGAGTTAGCCGTAGCGGAGCAGAACGTAGGTTGCGACACCTCTGCGCGAGTATAAGGTTGGGCGCCCGACAATGCAATCGCCTTGGCAGCATCATCCGCCGCAGCCTGCCCGTTGTTGAGCAACAAGTTCACACGCGCACGGAAGCCATAAGCCACCGCTTGGTCAACCATGCCTTTGTCCGAACGGAAATAGCCATCAAGGTCAACAATCGCCTCATCGAGGTCTTCCATGATGAACTTATAGACCGCCTCTACCGTCTGACGGGGGTTATTGGTCAGTTCATCAGCCGTCATGCCATCACGCACAATGGGCACGCAAGGCTTCTGCAGGTTGGCTGCGTTGCTGCATGTGTATTGGTACAACTGCGCCAAGGTGGCATAGCAATAGGCACGTACCGCCAATGCCTGACCGCGGTTGGAAAGCAGAGTAGCGTCTTCTGCGTCAGCAGGAATAGAACTAATAACTGTGTTGCAAGCGTAGATAATCTTGTAGAACGTGTTCCACACCTGCAAAGCACCATACGAAGTGGTAGAGTGGTTCGCAAAGTCCGAATAACCAAACCAGTTGTAACCGATGTTAGGACCAACCCAGTCTTGCCCCTCTGCCTCAAACAACATCAGGCAGGAAGCCAATCCGAAGTCGTTGTGGCGACTATAGCCGTAATCACCCAGACCTGCAAACTCCTGAATCATAATGGCGTAGATAGCACTGATATCAGCCGCAGCATTCTCGGGAATTTTGGAATAAGCATCCTCTTTGAGGGCATCGGTTTTGTTCGCACCCTCAGGCTGCGTATTCATCATATCTTCGCAGCCGGCAAACGCCATACAGCAGGCGATGAGGCAACTAATATATTTTCTTTTCATACTATTCAACAATTTATTAGGTTACTTAGAAAGTGATGCTGATACCACCCGAAAGGGAGCGGATAGGAGAGTAAGTAGAAGAGTTCGAGGAAACGAATCCCTGACGCGGATCAAGACCACGGCGAGCGGAAGCCAGTGCCACATTGTCTGCTACGAAATATACACGCAGTTTCTGCATCTTCATTCTTTCCGTCCATTTCTTGGGCAGGGTATATCCGAGGGTGATGTTCTGCAAGCAGAGGTAGTTGCTGGAGACGAGCCAGCGGTCGGACAGCGAGTTGGTGTACTGGTCGCTAGTGTTCACACGCGGGATATCGGTCTCGGTGTTCTCCGGTGTCCATGAGTTCAGAATGTCGGTATGCCAGTTCTGACCGGCACTTGCGTAGCCCGAGTGCATCAGACTTTGGTAGGAAGCATCAATAATACGTCCGCCCAACTGGTAGTTACAAGCCACCGACAGGTCAACGCCAAATACCTCCAACGTGGTGCCAAAGCCACCATACACCTTCGGCAGAATATCGCCTTGGTCATATTGGGTTGCGCTCGTCCACTGAGTGGTGGTGGTTCTTCCCGTTACGTTGCCTTCCTCATCCAGCACGTCTTTGTACCACAGCGCAGCACCCGTCGCCTTGTCCACACCTGCATATTCGCGGATATAGAGTTGATACAACGAACCGCCTTCCTGATAGATATACGAACCATCAATCCACTTGCCATTCAACTCCGGTGCCAACTGCAGGATTTTGTTTTTGAAGTACGACAAGTTGGCATAGAGCGACCACGTTACGTTGCGGGTCTTCACTACATCTCCATGGAGTTCCACATCCAGACCGGCATTCGATACGGAGCCGATGTTCATCGGGATATACGAGTAACCGAGTGAAGGCGATACGGGTTTGTAGTATAGCATGTCCACTGTCTTGCGCCAGAAGCCTTCGATAGTACCGCCAAAGCGCTCGTCGAAGAAAGCGAAGTCCAAACCGCCGTTCAAGTTGTAGGAGGTCTCCCAAGTCAAGTCTGCATTACCCTTGTAGGACAGAGCCGTAGCAAAGTTACCGTTGTTCTCGGAGAGGGTGTATTGGTCTGCGTAGGGATACCAGTTGGTAGAGCCGTCCGGCGAGAGGAGGTTATCGTTACCCTGTGCACCGTAACTGATTTTCAGTTTCAAGAGGTCCACCTTGCTTGCGCCCGACATGAAAGGCTCTGATTGGATGTCCCACGCGGCACCTACCGACCAGAAATCACCCCAACGTTTGTCAGCCGCAAAGCGTGAAGAAGCATCGTGGCGGTACGAACCGGAGATGAAATAGCGTCCTGCAAAGTCATACTTCGCCTGCGCCAAAATACCTTGGGTAGCGTAGCGGTTGGTAGCCGAACCCGTAGTCGGTTGTAGAATGGCGTTGCTCACCTCGGCAATGTCGGGGTTGAACAACTTTGTCTGCGCACCATACACATACGAAGAGGTGTATTGGTAGTTCTCATAACCTACCAACAGGTCGAGGTGGTGCTCACCGGCGAAGGTGTTGTTGTAGGTCAAGAGGTACTGTTGGTTCAGCGTAAAGAGACGGTCAGCTTCTACCACTGCCTGACCACCCATCGCGGCAAACTGACCGTAGTAGGGGTTCAAGGTCATCTGATAGCGGCTACCAAAATAGTTCAAACCGATGTTGGCAGTAGCCTTCAAGCCCTTGTAGAACTCTACCTCCACAAAGTACTTGCCGGAGAACATATCGTTCTTGTAGAGTTCTTTGTTCAAGTCAATAGCCGATGCAGGGTTCGACTGGTTCATGAAAGCACGCTCGGCGTTAGCAACGGTAGCATCTCCGTAGTCATACATCGTGAAGCCGTTGTTGTCCACCATGATATTCCCCTGTGCATCACGCAGATAGAGCGGATAGATAGGGGCGATGTTGTTGCTGACGTAGAACAAGTTACCCGAACTGGTTGCCGACGTAGCGGCATCTTGGTCTTGCGGGTAGCGTTGGTCAGCATGGGCATAACTCATGTTGGTACCAATCTTCAACCACTTCTTTGCCTGATAGTCCACCGATACACGCGAGGTAAAACGCTTGTAATCAGAGTTCTCCATCAAGCCGGAGTCATCCAGATAGGAAGCCGAAGCAAAGTAGGTGAGTTTGTCTGTCGAACCTGAAACAGTCAGGTTGTACTCCTGACGCAGGTTGTTCGATTTGAACAACTCATTATACCAGTTATCGGGCATAAAGAAGTTGCTGCCGTCGTTGTAGCCGAGGGTGGCATTCGGGTTGAGTTTGCCGTTTGCACCAATCAGGTTTTGCCCCTCAGGTACCGTATAGACTTGATAGCCCAAACCGCCGTTCTTTGCATCCAGCAAGTACTGGTTGGCATACGCTGCCGCATACGCACCGCCCTTGCTGATTTGGCTGTTGTACATAGATTCCCAGTATTTCTCGTAGTACATCCCCGGGTCGGTCATCACGCTGTAGGTCGGGATGGCACGCGAGTTGCTGCCCCACTTGCCTTCTACGGTTACTTGTGCATCCTTGGTGTTACCGCGCTTCGTGGTAATCAGCACCACGCCGTTAGCACCACGAGCACCATACAACGCATTCGAAGCCGCGTCTTTCAACACCGTAATCGAGGCGATATCGTTGTTCGACAGCGTGGCAATCATGTTATCATCAGCAGGAATACCGTCCACCACGTACAGAGGTGCGTTGCTGGCATTCATACTACCGATACCACGAATACGAATCTTGGTAACCTCACCGGGCTGACCGTTCGCACTCAGTCCCTGCACACCTGCCACCTGACCGGCAAGCGTGTTCGTTACGTTGCTCGACTGACGCTTCTCGATGTTTTCACTCTTCACCACCGAAGCGGAACCGGTGAACGACTTACGGGTAGTCGTACCGAAAGCGACCACCATCACATCGTCCAACTCGCTGGTCTTCTCCTCCAAGCGAACCACCATACCGTCCTTCGCGGGAACGGTCTGCGATGCCATACCGACAAACGATACAGTTACCTGGCTGTTTGAGGAGACATTTAATACGAACACGCCGTCAACATCCGTGATAGTTCCCGTACTGGAACCTACCACCATAACCGACGCACCCACTACGGGCTCACCATCGGAGGCATTGACGACCGTACCTGTGATTTGCTCTGCGCAAACCAAGCCGGTGCCTAAAACGCACACAGCAAAGAGAAGTAACAATCTCTTCATACCTTAATTTTTTTGTTAGTAACTAATATATTTTTTGCAAAAAAAATGGGCAAAACAGCACATCTTATTTGCCAAAAAGTGGCGCAAAGGTACAACTTATTTTTTATACTGCCAAATTTTTAAGTAACATTTTGCAAAAAAAAAAGCATTTTACTTCATTTTTGGCTATTTTTTTGCAATAATCACACCAATTTGAACAAAAACAAAGGCAATGATATACATGTTGACCCAGAATCTCAATATAACCCCGCCCCCTACCCCCTCCCCGCAAGCGGAGCGGGGGAGTTAGAGGTTGTCGTCCCACATACGTAGGGGCGAGCCCCTACGCTGTTTTATGTCGCCCCTTCGGGGCTTGCATTTGATAAAGAATTTGGGTCAACTTGTATATCATTACCAAAACAAAAGGGTATAAATAACATTTGTATTTCATACTACTTTGCGTTGCATAATACCGATAATTCAGTCCTTTCCTGCAGAAATAGTTCAGTTACACCAAGAGGCTGCCTAACGCAACTTGTTAGACAGCCTCTTTTGTTTGTGAATGGCTTATAAGGGGCTAAAATCACCGCTAAAACCTTCGTTTTGTTCCAAAACGCCCGCAGGCGAGACGCCTGCGTCCCCAGTGGGGCATTATTGGTGCGGCATGGAGACCGCACCTCCTTGATAGTTACACCGTTTGCTCCACGTTCCAGACGAAGGCGCGGACGCCAACGGCAGGGTTGCGCATATCGAGTTTCTTCACGCCCTCGAGGAGTTCATCCACTTGGTTATCCTCTACGACGGTAATCATGCAGGAGTTCATCTCTGGCCATGCGTGGGTGCCGCGACGCGGCTCGCCGCCGTTGGTGCCGCGCCCCTGCACATCCTCGAAGAAGGTAAAGCCCTGGATATTCAGTTTGTCAAGCATATACTCCACCCGCTCGGTGTTCGCTTGATTATACACTATCATTACACTTTTCATATTGCGTTAGTTTTGTAAGTTTGTGGTGCGGCCTGGAGACCGCACCTCCTTGAATTGCATCGTCTCATAACCGCAGGCGAGACGCCTGCGTCCCCAATGGGTTCTACTTCACTCCGCTGGGGGTGGTTTCGGGGAAGACCTCATCGGAGGCTACGGGAGAGGGCTGCGGTTTTTGATTCTTCTTGGGCTTCAAGTCCATGAAGATGAAACTCTTGCGCATCTTGCTCAGGCGGTCGCGCTCGCCGTGGCGGGACATCGCGGCGTAGAGCACAGGCACCATGAAGAAGGTCAGGAAGGTGGAGACGGTCAGACCGCCAATCACCACAATACCCATCGGCTTCCACATCTCGGAGCCTTCACCATTGCTCACCGCCATCGGCACCATACCGAGGATAGTAGTGAACGCCGTCATCAACACTGGACGGATACGGCTTCTGCCCGCTGCCTGCACGGCTTCGTTCAACTCCCAGCCGCGCTCACGCAATAGGTCGATATAGTCAATCAGCACAATACCGTTCTTCACGACGATACCCACCAACATGATAAGACCCAGCGCACCAATCATATCCAACGAACTATGGGTCAGCCACAGGGCGATTACCACACCCGAGAGGGCAAACGGAATGGTGAACATAATCACAAACGGCTTCTTGAGCGATTCGAACTGGCTCGCCATCACGATGAACACCAACATGACAATCAGTACTAACAACATTCCCATGTCTTTGAAGGTGTCTTGCTGGTCTTCGTAGTCGCCGGCGATACGTACCACCACGCCCTGCGGGATGTCCAGCGTCGGCAGCACGTTCTGCTCGATGTACTGTGCCAACTCACCCAAAGAGGTGTTGTAGGGCGTTACCTTCACGGTAACGATACGCTGACGGCTCTTACGCTCGATGGTAGGCGGCGTCCAATATTCGCCGATGGTGCATACCTCGCTCAGTTTGACGCTCTTGCCCATCGGAGTCGGAATGGTCATGTTGGCGATTGCCTCCACCGTGTTGCGGTCTTTCTCCTCCAGTCGGCAGAGGATATCGTACTCCGAACCCTCCTCCTTGAGGTAGCCGCACGCCATACCGTTCACACGGTTGCGCAGGTACGAGGAGATAGTAGCCGAGGTCAGACCGAGGCGCGATGCCTTCTCTTTGTCCACCGTGATTTTTATCTCCGGACGCTCGTCATCACGCGAGATAGTCGCATCGCGGGCACCGGGCACCTCGTGGTTGCAGATAGCCTTCAACTGCTCTGCCAGCGCGGAGGTTTCATCGAAGTCGTAGCCGTAAATCTCCAAGTCAACGGTGTTGGACGCACCGCCACCGCCACCGCTGGTGCTGACTTGATAGTCGATAATCTCAGGGTATCTCGCCATCTCCTGACGCAGGATTTCCGCCATCTCGAAGATAGTCTGCTCGCGCTCGTACTTCTTGCTGGTACGGATGGTCATGGAGATAGTGTTGTTCATCGTAGAGGAGAACAGCGCACCCATACCGCTATCGTCGTTGGTACCGGCAGAGGTACTAATCAACTGTATCTCAGGCACTAATTCCACGAAGCGTGCTTCCAGCGCACGGGCGGTCTTCAGCGTCTCCTCGATACGGGTACCGCGCTGCAACTTCACGGTTACCGTCATACGTCCGTTATCCTGTTGCTTCATAAAGTCGGTACCGATTTGCCCCGTAATCATAGGAATCATCGAGCAGCAGAAGAATGCCAGCAGAATCAGGAAGGTAACCACCTTGTGGCGCAAGCACCAGCCGAGGGCTTTGGCGTACTTCTCATCTATCCAATCGAGCCACCTCACCACGATACGCTCGTACCAGGTCTTCTTGCCTTTCTCGTCATCAATGAGGTTACCCTCTGCGTCCACATGCACCTTGCGCGGCTTGAGCAACTTGCTCGCCAACATAGGCGTGAGCGAGATAGCCACAAGGGTGGAAGTACAAACCACGATGGTTACAATCCAGCCCAACTCCTTGAACATGATACCCGCCATACCCGTCAGCATAGTCAGCGGCACGAACACCGCCACAATCACCAAGGTGGTGGCAATAACCGACACCCACACCTCGTTGGTCGCATATATCGCCGCCTCGCGCGGGTTCTCGCCGCGGTCAACGTGCTTCGTGATATTCTCCAAGACCACAATCGCATCGTCCACCACCATACCGATAGCCACGGTCAACGAACACATGGAGATGATATTCAGCGAAGAACCCACCATCTTCAGGTAGATAAACGCCACAATCAATGCGATAGGAATGGTGATAGCGATAATCAAGGTCGCACGCCACTTACCGAGGAAGAACAGCACCACCAAGACCACGAAGAGCAAGGCGTAGAGGATAGACTCAGTCAAGGAGTCAATAGAGTTCTGGATGTTCTCCGACGAGTCGTATATCAACTTGAACTGCACATCCGCGGGCAGGGTCTTCTGAATACGTGCAATCTCTTTGCGCACGTCCTTACATATCTGCACCGTGTTCGCACCGGTCTGCTTGGTAATCATCAGGCGGGCGCACTCGCGACCGTCGGTCTTCTCGTCCAATGACAACTCCTTGATGGTATCTTTCACCGTGGCGATATCGCGCACAAACACCTGACGACCGTCTGCCGTGGTGGTTACTACGATATTGTTTATCTCATCCGAGGTCTCATACTCCGAGCGCACCTCCATCTGGTACTGCTCTTTCTCCAACTTCACCGTACCGGACGACATGTTGAGGTTGTTGGCGGATATCATCTGCCCCACGCTCTCCACGGTCAGCCCGTAAGCGTCCAGTTTCTGCTGGTCGAGATAGACATACACGTAGCGGTCCGGTGCACCCGACACCGTCAGGTTACCAATACCGTCCACACGGTTCAACTGCGGGATAATCTCATCGTCCAGCAACTTGTCCAGCGCAGGATACGACTCGTCCGCCATCACGGCGTACTGAATCACAGGCATCATGCTCGTGCTCAGTCGCATCACAATCGGGTTGGAGCAGCCGTCCGGCAAATTATCCTTCACGATATCCACATACGTTCGCACATCGTTGAGCACCTCATCCAAGTTGGTTCCCCACTCAAACTCAAGGGTTACCGACGAGATGTTATCTTTCGATTTGGAAGTAATCTCTTTCAGGTGGTCCACCGAGTTGAGCGAGTTCTCCATCACTTTCGTAACGTTGCTCTCTACCTCCGACGCGGAGGCACCCGGGTAGGTCGTCATCACCGTTACATACGGCGGGTCCATCTCAGGGAACTGGTCGATAGGCAGTTGCAGGTAACTGAACACACCTATCACTATCACAGCCAAGAAGATAAGGGCTGTGGTAACGGGCTTTTGCACCGCTGATTTATATATAGCCATCTTCGTTTAGAGTTTTAGGTTTTCCCCTAGAAATTCTAGATTTTCTAGAGATTCTAGATTATCTAGTTTTTATAGGTTTTTTATCTTAAAAACTAATCTTCACACCATCTACCAATCGTGCCTCGCCTTTGGTTACGAGTTCCACGCCATCCACAATCTCCGGTGCGGTAATCTCCACGTCATCGCCGAAGCGTTGTCCCATCTCTACCGTCACGCGCTTTGCATAGCCGTTGTTGTTGATGAAGACATAGCGCTCGTTCGCGCCGATGAGTTTCAGCACCGTGGAGTAAGGTGCTGCCATGATGGTGGCTTTGCCTAATCCGATAGTCGTGTTCACGTACATACCCGGGCGGAGCAGACCTTGCGGGTTGTTCACTACCACCTTTGCCATAAACGTGTGGCTCGCAGCATCTACCGTCGGATAAACCACCTCAATGGTAGCAGGGAACACGCGGTCGGGATAGACATCGGTCTTGAGCGACAGCGACATGCCGGCTTTCACCTGCGGGATGTACGACTCAGGAATAGCCACCAGCGTCTTCAGTTTGTCCACCTGCGTCAGCACCACGATAGGCTGACCGCTGTACAACTCGCCGTCCTCGTAGTTCTTCGCGGAGATGACTCCCGCGAACGGAGCCTGCACATACGTGTTGGTTTTCAAGAACTTAAACGTCTCTTTCGTCTGGTTGAGCGAGAGCTTCATCTGGTCGTATTGCTGTTGCGATACAGATCCTGTCTGAATCAAGCCTTCCATACGCTGCATCTCCGTCTCGAGGTTAGCGATAGCGAAACGCGTGCTGTTGAACTGCTGTTGATCCATGCGCACCAGCGAGTCGCCCTTGCGCACCTTGTCGCCCACCTCTACGTAGATATGCTCTATCTTTCCCGTGAGCGAGGGAGCCACATTCACCGTCTCGTAACCCATCAGGTTCGACGAAAGGGTAATCTCGCGCTGTATCTCACGCGGGTGGAGCGTGGTCAGTTCCACAACCTCTACGCGCCCATCCGACTCGTGGATAGTAGTAGCCTCTTGTTTCTTGCCGCAGCCGACCATTACCAATACAGCGGCTGCCAAAATACTGATTTTCTTCATATTATCGTTTGGGTTTTAATTTACTTGTTCAGGAATTTCGATAGTTCAAGTTGGGCGTTCACCAGCGTCAGCACCGCCTGTACATAGGTCGATTGCGCGCTAATCACATCGTTGCTCGCGTTCACCAATTCGAGGTTGGAGGTCGCTCCGTACTGATACTTGTTCGTGGTCGAGCGGAACACGCGCTGCGTTACCTCGATGTTCTCCTTCTCGTTCAGATAGGTCTCGAAGGCATTTTGCAGGTTGAAGCGCAGTTGCTGGTTCTGTATGCCGAGTTGGTCGGTGGTCTCTGCCAGCGTGTTGCGGGCTTTCTCCAACGCAATCTTCTTCTCTGTAACACCCGCGGCACGCTTGCCCGACGACCAGAGCGGCATCGACACGCTCAGCGCCACTACGTGAGGCGGCTGCATGTTAAACTGGAAGCCGTCTTGCGGTGGGATATTGCCTTTCTTCGAGAACTGGTAGCCCACGCCCACGGTCGGACCGTATGCCCATGTTGCCATGTGCACGTTCTTCTTTGCCAACTCCACATTCTTCTCCAACTGGCGATACGACACGTTGTTCTCCAATACGAAGTCTTCGCCCAGCAATGCCAGCACCTGCTCTGCCGAGAGCATGTCGTCCAACGTCGTGGTCAGCGTCAGTTGCGTCTCCACGGGCACATCCAGCAGCACTTTCAGCGAGTTCTCCGCCAGCACCACATTCCGCTTGTTGCTGTTGATACTGTTCTTCAGCGCATTCACACGCACCTTGATTTGGTCTGCGGTAGTCTGCTCTGCGGCACCCACGTCCACCGACCGTTGCGTCATCTCTGCCAACCGCTCCACGTTGCTCAACGAACTGTCCAGCAGTGTTACGATATCGCGCATCACCAGCACCGACGCATACGACGACACCACGTTCGCACGCAAATCCAACTCGTTCTGCTCGTAGGCGAGTTTCTGCATGTCTATCGCCACGTTGTTCAGCAACGCACCTACCACGGCTTGCCCGTTGATACCTATCGAGGCGGAGATACCTATCGTGCTGTTAGGTAAACTCATTGCCGCTCCGCCGAAGTTCATCTTATACACGTTTCCCGCGGTGTCAAGCATCGTCTGCAACTGCCACGAGAAATCCGCCTGAGGCAACATCTGCGCGATGGTCTGCCAGCGTTGAGCGTATGCCTCCTGAATAGCCATACTCGAGTTGCGCAGCGACCGATTGGTCTCTACCGCATAGTTCTGTGCTTCCTCCACGCTCAGACTCAACTCTGTCGGCACGTCGCGCTTCGGCGCAGGGCGTGTAGCCGCCATCACGTGGTCTTCTGCCACTGCTTGTGCGCTAATTCCCAGCGCAAGCAGAAGTACTGAAAATAATTTCTTCTTCATTGTTTCTTCTGTAAGAATGTTATAGTTTGGGTTCATTGTTTCTTTCTATCTCCGCAAAGATGGCTCTCACGCGCTCCGCACCCTCTTTGGACAAAATCCCGCGCAATAGCAACCCGCATCCGTAGCGTACCTCTTCCGCTAACTCACGCTCCGTCTCCGGCAGAATCTTAGACAAACGGTCTAATAAGCCCTGATGCAAACGAGCCATGAAGCGAGCAGTCATTGCTACATCCAAGTCCTCGCGAAATACACCTGCCTCCACACCTTTCTGCAAGAAGCGTTCCGCAAAAGTGGTACCGTTCTTCAAGATACTCGCTTTGTATTTCTCAAACAATTGCGGATAGTACTTCTCTATATCGAACACAAATGCAGGCGGTTGCATCACGCGCTTGGTCTCATACACTATCATCAAGCAGTTCTGCAAAGTCTTTTCTATGCTCTGATGGTCTATCAGTTCAAATACTTTGGCTTTCAGTTCCTCCTCATGACATTGCAGCACCGCCTCCAGCAAGTCCTCTTTGGTGGCGAAATGCACGTAAAAAGTCTTCTTGCTTATCGACATCATGCGGCAAATATCGTCTATCGACAGCGAGCGGATGCCCACACGCTTCATCTTCTCAGAGGCTATACGGATGATATCTTCTTTTATATCGCTCATAACTACGCTCCATTTATACATAAATCGTGCCAAACTATGTTATTGAGCATGAAAAATGGAAACTTTTATACTTTTTTAGTTTCCAAGTACATATTTTGGGTGCTTTGGAAAAGAATGGCAGGAGAGGAAGAATATAGGGATTGTAGAAGCTATAGAGGCTATAGAAGCAATAGAAACTATAGAAGTTATGGAAGTTATGGAAGTTATAGAGGCTATAGAAGCTATAGAAGCTATAGAAGCTATAGAAGCTATAGAAGCTATAGATTTATATAGGAATGAGTTGTAGCAAATCAAAGACGACTGCCTTTTTAGCAGTCGTCTTTGATTAAGTAATTTCTATGTATTTATTAGAAACTTGTGCGTTGGGTAGAAGCGTAACTAATTTTCAAGGCATAGGCTCGACGGAGTTCTTGCTTAATGTCGGCAATAACACCCATTCGGGTCTCTTTGTCAGCCTTGATAGATACGGTCATCAGACCTTGGTCTTGCTCCTTCATGGAGGAACGCTCGTTCACGATGTACTCGCCAATCTCGTTGGTCTCTGCAAACGCATCATCCAATTGGATACGGGTCTCGGCACCATACTGTTTGCGAAACTCTGCGGTAGGTGTACCTACGTAGATGTAGCGTACCAGCGATTTCTTTTCCAACTTCACCAACTCCGTAGCCTGCGGCACTTTGAATTGCACCTTGTAGGACACCTCTTTCATGGAGGTTACGGACATGAAGAAGAACAAGAGCATGAAGATGATATCAGGCAGCGAAGATGTGTTCAGAGCAGGCATCTCGCGCTTGTCATTTCTACGAATCTTTGCCATAGTTATTCTCCTCCATAGTTTTTCGGTTCAGCCTCGGAAATCTTCTGAGGATACACTTTCTGCACTTGCTTTTGCTGGTCCTCATCCAATTCGGCGTAACCTTTGTGGAAATACTGGCGTGCGCACTCGTCACGCAGTTCGTTGTATGCCGCTACGAGTTCGTTCTGAACGTCGAGGTATGCTTGGTATTGCGTATCTACATCGTTTTGTACGGAAATCACGTGGTCTTTGGTGTATTTAACTACACCGATAGGCTCACCGAAATCCTCCTCCACGAGTTTGGGCAATGTAGCATCGTCGTTCTCGTTCTTGATAAACTCTTTGGCTTTAGCTCTCAATTGCTTGACATCCAGCAACTGTCCCTGCACCATCAACTGGTTCGCTGAGTTGATCTTTACGATCATCAGGTTACGTTTGTTGATATCCGTGTTCTCCACCTTCTGATCCGGGGGAACAGGAGCAGGCAGACGACGTGCCAAACCTTGGTTGACATCCATACTGGTGGTAACCAAGAAGAATATCAATAGCAAGAAAGAGATATCCGCCATTGAAGAGGCATTTATCTGTGGGATTTTCTTTGCCATGACTAATTTGCCAATTTAACGATGTTAGCAATTACTTAAGGGTACGGGTGTAAATCAAGCCGAAAATCATCGAACCGATAGTGCCGGCGGCAAGGATGTAGCAGAGATAGATGATAGCATCGCTCAACTGTGCCATGAAGCCTTGGTTGTCGGTACCTTCATAACCAACGATTTCGATTTTCTCGGGGCTACCCAAGATCCAGCAGAGTGCGATGAGAGCGATGAAAGCGATTACCACACAAAGCGAGGTGACGGCCTTTTTCTTATCGTACTTGCAGTTCTTGATAAACTCTCCAATCACTACGCCGAGCGTAACCACGATGACGATAGCGAGGAGGATATAGTTCCAAGTGAGGAAGAGGTCAGAGAATCTCGGGATATCCAAGAAGTCGCCTGCCACCTCGTGGGTACCCGCGGACCCGCCTGCATAGAACATCACCGAGAAGATGACGCCTATGATAAGGAGCACCCAAAGGGTAATTTTAGGCAATAATTTATAGTTTTTCATAACGAATATACTTTTATAATGTTATAATGGTTCTAAAAGTTCCAATGGTGGGACACATATCCCTGGCATTGAAATTCGTTACTTATTTTGCCTGCTTCTTATCGAACTCAACAACGAGGTCAAGGAGGCTGATAGAAGAATCCTCCATCTCGTTAACGAGACCCTCGATGAGACTGAGGATATAGTTGTAGAACAATTGGAGCACGATAGCGATGATCAAACCGAGCAAGGTGGTCAACAGAGCGACCTTGATACCGCCGGCAACGACCGTAGCCGAGATATCACCTACTTGTTGGATCTTATCGAATGCAGCGATCATACCGATGATGGTACCCAAGAATCCCAACGACGGAGCAATGGAGATGAAGAGCGAAATCCAAGAGAGGTTCTTCTCAAGCAAACCGAGTTGCACACCACCGTAGGAAGCAACGGTCTTCTCTACTACGTCAACGCCTTCGTTGTAGCGGCTCAGACCCTGGTAGAAGATACTTGCTACAGGACCGCGTGTATTACGGCAAACATCCAATGCAGCCTCAATACCGCCTTCGTTCAGTGCTTTTTCTACTTTAGCAAGCAACACTTTCGTGTTGGTTTTCGACAGCGACAGATAGATGATACGCTCGATGCAGAGAGCCAAACCAAATACCAAGCAGAGCAAAGTAGCAGCCATGAAGCCTGCACCACCCTCGATAAATTTGGTTTTCAGTGTTTTGTGAAGAGCCACGAGACCGGTAGCCTCCTCCTCAGCGGGAGCAGCCTCTTCTACCACTTCAGCCGCAGGAGCGGCTGCTTCGTCAACAGTTTCTACAGCTGCCTCTTGAGCAGGAGCAGCTTCCTCTTGTGCAAATGCAACATTGCTGCCGAAAGCCAGCATTGCGAGCACGGTAAGGGTTGCAAATACTTTTTTCATGAGAATAATATAGATTATTAATAAGTTAGTTTTGCGGAGAGACGGGGATTCGAACCCCGGAAACCCTTTTGGAGTTTACACGCTTTCCAGGCGTGCCTCTTCAACCACTCGAGCATCTCTCCTACGTCGTAATTTATTCCGCGAAAGAAACGCGCTGTCGCGTTTGGCGCTCCATAAATTACTCCTTTCAAAAATACAAATCTCCGCTCACGCTCCGATTCGCATTTTTGCGCTATGCAGAACGTTTCACTTTACTAATTTATTCCGCGAAAGAAACTTTTAACGTATAATTATCGTGTAATTAAACATTAATTGTTTTGCAGTAATCCTACCTTTTCGAGCAAAATATAACCGCTATTCACTCAAAAAGACGTGCAAAGGTACGAAAAATTTTTGAAACTGCAATAGTTTTTCGTGTTTTTTTTTGTTTTTTCTTCATTTTATCCCAAAAAGTGCTCTCGCGTTGGCGGTTGTTACGCGTTTCACATCGTCGGTGGAGACCAGATAGATGTCCGCCAAGCGTTCCGCCACGTGGGTCATCCATCGGCTCTCGTTGCGCTGCCCACGGTGGGGAACCGGTGCCATATAGGGGGCATCCGTCTCCAAGACGAGGTGCTGCAAGGGGATGTGGCGCAGGGTATCTGCCAGTTTGCAGTTTTTGAACGTCAGCACCCCGCCGATACCGAGGTAGAAACCCAGCGCGATAAACTTCTCCGCCATCTCGCGACTACCCGAGAAGCAGTGAATGACACCGCGGAGGGGATAAAGCACATCATCCTTTAGCGTGGCGACCTCGTGCAGAATACGATACGTATCTTCCATCGCATCGCGGATATGCACCATCACAGGCAGATTCAAGCGACAGGCGAGCAGGAGTTGCTCGCGAAAAACGATGTGCTGTTGCTCTTTGTAAGTGGTATCCCAATGGTAATCAAGCCCTATCTCGCCAATGGCTATCAGTCTGCCCTCGCTGTGAGTCTCTTGGATTTTCTCTTCGATAGTATGCCACTGCTGCTGCCAATCCTCCTTCACCTCCTCAGGGTGCAACCCCAACGCAGGGTACAGATAATCAGGATACTGCGCGCACAAGGGCAGTACGGTATCAATGGAATGCACATCCACACCGGGCACCAAGATGGCTTCCACGCCGGCATCTCTCTGCTGTTGCAAAAAAGCCGGCAACCCCTCTTGGTACTGCGGGTCATCTATATGGCAATGGGTATCAATCATCGGAAAATTTACGAATTTACGATTTACGATTTTATACTATTGTTGCGGAAGAGGATGGAGGAATCGCCGTAAGAGAGGAAGCGGAAATCGTGAGACAGAGCGTAGTCGTAAATCTTCTTCCAGTCTTCGCCCACGAAAGCGCTCACGAGGAGCAGGAGCGTGGACTTGGGTTGGTGGAAGTTGGTAATCAGTTGCTCCACCACGCGGAAGCGGTAGCCGGGCTTAATCATAATCTGCGTCTCGGCATGGAGCGTGTCTTGGTGCGTTTCTTCGAGGTAGTTGAGGATTGTTTGTAGTGCATCCTTTGTGGAGATGGTCCATTCCTGTTCATAGGGGATGAACTGCGGTACGTGCATGGAGCGGTCTCCGCGAAGCAACATGCAACCCAAGAAATAAAGGCTCTCCAGTGTGCGCATAGACGTGGTGCCCACCGCCACGATATGCCCTAAGTTGGCGAGAATATCGGCGATAGCCTGTCGCGGCACGGCGATAATCTCCGTGTGCATCGTATGTTGATTGGCATCTTCGGTCTTAACCGGTTGGAAAGTGCCGGCGCCCACATGGAGAGTCAGTTCGGTGGTCTTGATACCGCGCTGCCGGAGGTCGGCAAGTACCGCGTCCGTGAAATGCAGCCCTGCCGTGGGGGCTGCCACCGAGCCTTTGATGCGCGAATAGACGGTCTGGTAAGTGGTCTTGTCGCTCTCCTCAGTAGGGCGGTTGAGATACGGCGGGATAGGCAACTCGCCCGCCGCGTCGAGTATCTCCGCAAAGGACATATCGCCATCCCACGAGAACGTTACCGCGAAGGTGTTCCCCGTCTGTTCACCCTTGGTGGCTCGCAACACAACCACGCCACCCGCCACCTGCAAAGGCAGGTCGATAGAGGTATCGCGGAACTTCTTGGCATTGCCAATCATGCACTTCCACGTGCAGCCTTCGGTGGACAAGAGCGACAACTGGTAGTCATGCGGCGCAAGGGGCTCCAAGCAGAAAATCTCAATGCGCGCCCCCGAGGGTTTATGGAAAACCAGCCGCGCCTGTATCACGCGCGTGTTATTATATACAAGGAGTGAATGCGCGGGGATATAGTCGCCCACGCGGAAGAAACGGTCTTCCGACACTGCTCCATCGTTATATATAAGGAGTTTGGAGTGGTCGCGCTCGGCGAGGGGGTATTTGGCGATCCGCTCGTCAGGCAGGGGGTAATTATAGTCTGAAATGGATAACACGGGGAATTTACGAATTACGATTTACGATTTACGATTCAGCAGGCGGGGACGCCTGCGTACCCGGACAATTTTTCCTTTAACGTATAATTGTCGTGTAATTATTCATTAATTCATTGGCAAAAAAAACAAATTAGTGTTGTTGCCCCTTTGGGTGCGGCCTGGAGACCGCACCTCCTTTGGCTTTTCCACCATGGTGCGGCATGGAGACCGCACCTCCATGACTTTTTACACTATGGTGCGGTCTGGAGGACGCACCTCCTTTGGCGTTGTAAGGTCTCTTGGTGGAGAAAGATTTGCTCTCGCTCTTTCTTTCGTTGGAGGGATGCAGGGTTTTGAAATCCTTGTGGGTGCCGGAGAAGAGGTCGTAGCGGCAGAAGAGACAGTCTAACTCGCCGTTGAGCAGGTGCACCTTGCGGCTCGGCTTGAGTCCGATACATTTCAGCGCGTCCTCGTTGGAAGAGATAATCCATGCCGTCGCCCCCGCAAACTGATGTTTGAGCGTAGTGCCTATCGCCTGATAGAGTTGGAGGACGTTCTTATCCTGCGCGAGCCGCTCGCCATAAGGCGGGTTCATCATGACGAGTGGGCGAGGTTGCTCGGCGGTCTCCACCGCGGGCGAGACGCCCGCGTCCCCAGTGGGCATCTGCGCGGCAAAGGGTTGTTTGATTTCCTCTAAGCGGATTTGTCGGACGGAGATGAAGCGTTGCTGGTTTGCGGCTTGGACGTTCTTGAGGGCAGCCTGCACGGCGTAGTAACCCGCATCAGAGCCATAGATGTGGTGCTCAAAAGCACGCTCGCGAGAGTCATCGTTGTATATCGCCTCAAAGAGGTCTGCATCGAAATCGCGCCATTTCTCAAAAGCAAATCCCTTGCGGAAGATACCCGGGGCGATATTCTGCGCGATGAGTGCCGCCTCTATCAGAAGTGTACCCGAACCGCACATAGGGTCGTAGAAATCCGACTCTCCGCGCCAGCCCGTCATCAGAATCATGCCTGCGGCGAGTGCCTCGTTGATAGGTGCCTCGGTGTTCGCCTCGCGGTAGCCACGTTTGTGCAGGCTCTCGCCAGAACTATCGAGGGATATGGTAACCGTCTCGTTGGCAATATGCACGTTGAGCGACAAATCGGGGTCTGTTACCTTGACGCTCGGACGCTGGTTCTCGCGCGCCATCCAATAGTCGGCTATCGCGTCTTTCACGCGGTAGGTAACGTACTTCGAGTGGCGGAAGGTTTCCGAATGGACAGTTGCATCAATAGCAAAAGTGGTCTTCGCAGTCATATACACGCTCCAGTCAAGAGCTTTCGCCTGCTCATAGACGGCATCGGCGTCCTTGGCACGGAAGGTAGCAATAGGCACCAACACGCGCGAGGCGGTGCGGAGACAGAGGTTAGCGCGATAGAGGAGCGCCTTATCGCCCGTGAAAGAGACCGCACGGCGCTCTTTCTGTATATCGTTCGCACCGAGTTCGGTCAGTTCTTGTGCGAGGATGTCTTCCAGTCCTTTGAATGTCTTGGCGAGGAGTTGCATGAGAGAATTATGAATTATGAATTATGAATTATGAGTGCGCATGCTCTGATTTAATTATGAATTAGGAATTATGAATTATGAGTGCGCATGCTCTGATTTAATTATGAATTAGGAGATCCTCCTCTTTTGTGCGTAGGGTGCGGGTGGCATAGTAGGCAGCGAGGAAGCCCATGAGGAGGACGACGGCAGCGACGGCGAGCACATCTCCTGCCTGCACCAAGACGGGGTAAGCGGAGATGACATAGTCGGTCCCGGAGCCGAGTTTGAGCAAGCCATAGTGCTGCTGGAGGAGGCAGAGGACAAGCCCGATGAGCAGTCCGATAAATGCGCCGAGCGTGGTGATTAGCCATCCCTCATAGAGGAAAGTGCGGCGGATGGTTTTGTTTGTTGCGCCGAGGTGCCGGAGGATACGGATGTCCTCCTGCTTGTCAATGATAAGCATGGAGAGCGATCCGATGACGTTGAAGCATGCGATGAGCAGGATGAACGCGAGCAGGAGGGCAGTGAGGAGTTTCTCTATCTTGAGGATACGGAAGAAATCCGCCTGCTGCTCGTAGCGGTCGGCGACGATGTAGCCGTCTCCGAGGCAGTCGCGGAGTTGGGTTTTCATCCGATGCATGGAAGTTGTGGTGGTGCCTGGAGACCGCACCTCCTTGGAGTATGACTTGTGGTTTAACTGCAACTCGAGTGCCGTTACCGTGAGTGTATCGTACTGAAAGAGCCTTCGGGCGAGGGGCAAGGAAACCAAAAGAAGTTGGTCGTCGTAGGTCGTCTGATTGACGGCAAAGGTGCCAGCCATGAAGGCAGTCTCGTGGAGGAAAGAATCGTCTGGTCGCAACATATTCACCCGTTCGAGCCGTTTGGGTGCATAGAGGTGGACAGCTCCGACGAAATGGGCGTTGATGCCTATCTGCGCCGCCAAGCCGCGCCCCATCACGCAACGGTCGAAGGCACCGTCATAGACGGAGAAATAGCCATCTGTAAGGATGGAGTCAATATGGGTAATCTGCTGAAAGACCGTGTCCACGCCCATCACGCGTGCGGGCTGCTGGTGGTCTTTGTAGCGCACGAGCGCCGTCTCTTCCACCACCTCGGAGGCGGCTTGCACGAAAGGCAGGGCGAGCGCTTGCTGCACAGGAAGCGTGTCTAAACGAAAGGACTTGCCTTCGGCGGCGGTGATACGTATCTCGGGGTCGAACTCTGAGAACATCTGCTCCACAAGCGCCCCAAAACCATTCATCACGCTGAGCACACACACCATGGCGGCAGCGACCACCCCTACCGCCGCCGCGCTCACGCCGGAGACAATATTGATGGCATTGTGCCCCTTCTTGGAGAAGAGGTAGCGCCAAGCGATGTGCAGTTCGAGTTTCACTGTTTCAGCAGTTCGTCGATATGCTCCATGCGGTCGATGGTGTCATCGAGGTGGAAATGGAGTTCGGGGATGATACGCAACTGGTGTCGTTCGAGAGTGCCGAGTTCGCCGCGGAACTTACCCGTATGGTCTTGGATAGCCGTCATGGTGTCTGCCACCTTGTTCTGCGGGAAGATGGAGAGATAGACGTGTGCTATCGCCAAGTCGGGGGACACACGCACCTCGCTGACGGAGATGAGGGTGCCGGGCAGTGTGCGGGCAAATCGGAGGAAGATGTCGCTCAAGTCTTTTTGTATGAGACGCGCGATTTTGTGTTGTCGAGTGGTTTGCATAGTAATGGTTGTATTACGAAGAAACCCACCCACGGCAGTTCTTCCGCCCGCAATGCGAGCCAACAGCCGGAGGCGGTCTAACTTCTAAAAATGTAACGGTCTAAGTTGTTCGCCGTTTATTAAAACTTGTGGCGACCTTCGTCAGCAACAGTCAGTTTTTTGCGTCCTTTAGCACGACGAGCAGCCAACACGCGGCGACCGTTGGCAGTAGCCATTCTCTCGAGGAAACCATGTTTGTTACGACGCTTGCGTTGAGATGGTTGGAATGTACGTTTCATAGTGTTATTGTCTGTGTTTATGCCCTCTCCCGAGGACGAGTTATGTTAATTTACGAATTACGATTTACGAATTACGATTTATTTTGGGGCGAAAAGCGGGTGCAAAGGTACTGCTTTTTTTTGATATGACAAAACTTTTTTGCATTTTTTTGCGAAATTGTTTGCACAAGCGAGAAAAAAGCACTAATTTTGCAGTCGGAAAGGGGAAGATTATAGCAAATACATTTTGATAGCATTTTGATAATATCGGCGACATTTTGCCAATTTATCAAACACGCTTATATACCCGTTAAGACCCTTATTAGACCCTTACTTAACCCTTACTCAAACTCGACAAAAACACGAGCGCAATTGGATTAACATTTTGCTACAACTATGAACAGACAAATTAGCAGAATGTCATATAGCCTATCATAGAATTTCTAATCTATACTTGAAGATGCTTGCCGTTATTCTCTCTCTCCGTCCATACAGCGATCGCGCGCACATCGTGCACACGTACACACGCGCGTGCGGGCGCATGAATTATATGGTATACGGTTTGGGGAAAAAGAAATCGTCGGGGTTGTATGCGCCGCTGTCGGTGGTAGAAATGGAGGTTTCCACATCGGGGAGGGCGATGGAAAGCGTGAAAGAGGCGCATTTGGCATATATACCACAACGACTTGCGACGGATATGCGGCGCCAGACGGTAGCGTTGTTCATCGCGGAAGTGCTTTACAGGACGCTTAGGCATCCAATGGCAGATGAAGGGTTGTTTGATTTGATAGCGGCGACAGTGCGTTTGTTAGACAGTACAGAGCAGCCAGAGAACGTGCATTTGGCATTTCTTGTCCGCCTCGCGGAGCAGTTAGGGTTCGCTATCAGCGGGGAGGAGCATCCAGAGTTAGTGGGTTTGCCCGAAGGGCGCAAAGGACGACAAGAGCAGTTGCGGGGGCTATGTAAGTACTTTGCACAGCACATAGACGGCTGGCAGGATCCACTGTCAATGGACGTGCTGACGGAGGTGTTTGCTTTCGGGAAATAACAGGATTTTTCATAAAAAGCAGAAAAGATTTGCGTATATCAGAAAAAAGCCGTATCTTTGCAGGCGATTTTAGAATCAGAGGATAAATTTGACTGCTTGCGACCTCTATAAAATAATGCTAAAACCTTGTGCCTCAAGCGAAAACAGTCGGCTTGAGGCTTTTTTATCCCTAAACAAAACAAATGAACTACCTATTTACAAGTGAGTCGGTGTCGGAAGGACACCCCGACAAAGTGGCAGACCAAATCAGCGACGCTATTCTTGACAATTTCTTGGCGCAAGACGCCGACGCGCATGTGGCATGCGAGACGATGGTAACGACGGGGCAAGTGGTGATTGCCGGTGAGGTAACGAGTGCGAAGTACGTGGACGTGCAGCGCGTGGCGCGTGAGACGATAGCGCATATCGGCTACACGAAAGCGGCGTATAAGTTCGAGGCAGAGAGTTGCGGTATCTTCACCGCGCTGCATGAGCAGAGCGCCGACATCGCGCGCGGCGTGGACGGTCAGGGCACGGAGAACATAGGCGAGCAGGGCGCGGGCGACCAAGGCATGATGTTCGGCTATGCGACCAACGAGACGGAGAACTACATGCCGCTGACGCTGGACCTGGCGCACACTTTAGTCTATACGCTGGCGCGCATCCGCAAGGAAGGCAAGGAGATGACCTACCTGCGCCCCGACGCGAAGAGCCAAGTAACCATCGAATACAACGAGCAGGGCGAGCCGCTGCGGATAGACACGATAGTGGTATCGACGCAGCATGACCCCGAGGTGAGCCAAGAGCAGATACGCGAGGACATCCGGCGCGTGTTGCTGCCGCGCGTGGCGACACGCGATGCACGGTATGCGGCGCTGCTACAAGGCGAGTACAAACTGCTGGTGAACCCGACGGGGATGTTCGTGATAGGCGGTCCTCACGGGGATACGGGCTTGACAGGACGCAAGATAATCGTAGATACCTACGGCGGCAGAGGTGCTCACGGCGGCGGGGCGTTCTCGGGCAAAGACCCATCGAAAGTGGACAGGTCGGCTGCCTACGCGGCGCGATGGATTGCGAAGAACATGGTGGCGGCAGGCGTGGCGCGCGAGATGCTGGTGCAGGTGTCGTATGCGATAGGCGTGGCGCAGCCCGTGAGCCTGTTTGTGAATACCTTCGGGACGGCGCAACACGGGCTGACGGACGGGGATATCGTGAAAATGATTCAGCAACTGTTTGACCTGCGTCCTGCGGCGATAGTGCGCGACCTGAAATTGAAGCAACCAATATACGAAGAGACAGCTCGGTACGGGCATATGGGACGCACTAATGAAGTGATAACCAAGACTTTCGTGGACGAGAATGGGCAGCCTTTCAGCCGCGAGGTGGAGTTGTTTACGTGGGAGAAGTTGGATAAGGTGGAGGAGATACGGAGGTTAATTAAGAATTAAGAATTAAGAATTAAGAGTTAAGAGTTATGAGGGGGGAGACGAAACAGCGGATATTGGTGAGCGGGATTGTGGTTGTGGCGGTGGTGCTTGACCAGTTGCTGAAAGTGTATATCAAGACACATTTCATGTTGGGCGAGGCGCGACCGATAACCTCTTGGTTCTGGCTATGCTTTGTGGAGAACAACGGGATGGCATTCGGCATTGAGTGGTTCTCGAAGTTGGCGTTGACGCTTTTCCGCATTGTGGTGGTAGGATTGATAGGCTGGTTTGTGCATGTGCTGATTAGGCAACAGGGCGATGGGAAACCGGTGCGGACGGGGTATCTGGTTTGCCTTGCGTGCGTGATAGCCGGTGCGCTGGGAAATATCATCGACTGCGTGTTCTACGGCAAGATTTGGGACTATGCGGGGTGGTTCTACGGCAAGGTGGTGGACATGTTCTATTTTCCGCTGATTCACAACTCGGCAGGCGAGGTGATTTTCTTCCGACCCGTGTTTAACTTGGCGGACTCGTTCATCACTTGCGCCGTGATAGTGCTGCTGATATTCTACCATCGCGACCTGAATGAATCGCTGAACGGGATAGAATGGCGACCGAAGAAAAGTGAGAAAGCATAGGTTCATATTGCTTGGTATTTTGTTGGGCGTGGTGTGCTTGACGGGCTGTCGCCCTCGGGGGGTGTTGTCTTCGCGGGAGATGCGCAGCGTGTTGCACGATTTACACCGCGCGGACGCCATCTTGCAGGTGGCGGGCTACAACTACGGGCACGACGCGGCGTTGGCAAAGTACTATCAGCAAGTACTTGAGAAACACGGGATTACGCAGGCGCAGTTCGACTCGTCGCTGGTGTGGTACACCGACCATCCGCAACGTTTTGATAAGATTTACCCGAAAGTGGTAGCGGACTTGGAGGCAGAGCGGACGGCATGGGAACTGGCGCACGAAGAGCGGGAGTTGCAGTTGCAGCCGGCAACGGCGGAACATTCTGCCGCAGAGGCGTTGCAGGCTGAGCAGCAGTTGGAGGAAGTGAAATGGCGGTTTGTGCACGGGTTGCGAGTGCGATATATCATGGGCGCAGCACAGGACAGCATCGTGCAGGACAGTGTGCCGCTGTTGGGACCGATAGGCATGGAAAATCAGCCCGTTGACTCCACGAAACAGCAAGAAACGCCCGAAAATGACATAAAAATGCAAAAAAGTGCGCGAGACTCTTGCGTATTCAAAAAAAAAGTAGTACCTTTGCACGCTTTTTCGGGCTTACGCCCAAAAGATAACTAAATTTATTAACGCCAAGTTGGGCAGTTGCACAGATTCTAATTAAGAATTTTGAATTAAGAATTAAGCGTGCGTAAAAAGGTCTGTCGGCTTGGTCTAAAAAACAACAGATTAATGGATACTTTAAGTTACAAGACAGTGTCGGTAAACAAAGCAACCGCTCAGAAAGAGTGGGTTGTTATCGATGCTCAGGACCAGATTCTTGGTCGTATGTGCTCGAAGGTGGCAAAACTGCTGCGCGGTAAGTACAAACCTTCGTACACTCCGAACGTAGATTGCGGCGACAACGTAATCATCATCAACGCCGACAAGGTGCAGTTGACCGGCAACAAGTGGAACGACCGCGTGTATGTTCGCTATACGGGTTTCCCCGGTGGTCAGCGTGAGATGACTCCCGCACAGTTGATGGCGAAAGGTGCAGACCGCCTGATTATCAAGGTGGTAAAAGGTATGCTTCCGAAGAACCGTCTCGGTGCTCGCCAAATCACCAACCTGCACGTGTTCGCAGGTCCGGAGCACAACATGCAGGCTCAACAACCCAAAACAATTGATATCAACACCCTTAAATAATAGAAGCAATGGAAGTAATTAATGCATTAGGTCGTCGTAAATCGGCAGTAGCCCGCGTTTACGTTAGTGAAGGTGCAGGTAAGATAACGATTAACGGTCGTGATATCGAAACCTATTTCCCTTCTTCTATTCTTCGTTACATCGTGCTGCAACCGCTGAACAAGTTGGAGGTAGCCGAGAAGTACGATATCAAGGTGAACCTCGATGGTGGTGGTTTCAAAGGTCAGGCAGAGGCATTGCGTTTGGCAATCGCTCGTGCGCTGGTGAAAATCAACCCCGAGGACAAGGCTGCATTGAAGGCAGAAGGCTTTATGACTCGTGATGCTCGTGAGGTAGAGCGTAAGAAACCGGGTCAACCCAAAGCACGCAAGCACTTCCAGTTCAGCAAGCGTTAATACGAACAACTCCAAATCGTGCAGATGTCTCTCGGGACCTACTGCACGATTCTTTTGCGTTGCCTAAAAGCAGTTCTCGCTTGTTAGAGGGAGACTATGGTGCCTAGAAAAACTAGAAATCCTAGAGATTCTAGAAATTCTATAGAATCTAGAAATTCTAGGGAAATGGTGGTTCCTCTGATGTAGGGCAGGCGCGGAAGCACGGAGAGAAAACAAAACAAATAAAACAAAACATCAAAAACTTACAGAAATGAGAACGAATTTTGACCAACTTCTCGAAGCAGGTTGCCATTTCGGGCACCTGAAACGCAAATGGAATCCCGCAATGGCTCCTTATATATATATGGAGCGCAACGGTATCCACATCATTGACCTGAACAAGACCGCTGTTAAGATTGACGAGGCAGCAGAGGCACTGAAAAACTTGGCTAAGTCTGGTCGCAAGGTGCTGTTCGTAGGTACGAAGAAACAAGCACAAGACGTAGTTGCCGCTCACGCACAAGAGGTAAGCATGCCTTACATCACGGAGCGTTGGGCTGGTGGTATGCTGACCAACTTCCCCACGATTCGCAAGGCTGTGAAGAAGATGGCCACCATCGACAAGATGACCACCGACGGCACTTTCGATAACATCTCGAAGCGCGAGAAACTGCAAATCACCCGTCAACGCGAGAAGTTGGAGAAGAACCTCGGTTCTATCGCTGACATGACCCGTCTGCCGAGCGCCGTGTTCGTAGTGGACGTGATGAAAGAGCACATTGCTGTGGCAGAGGCTAACCGTCTGGGTATTCCCGTATTCGGTATTGTAGATACTAACTCGAACCCGAACAACATTGACTTCGTTATCCCTGCAAACGATGACGCAACGAACTCTATTGACGTGATTCTGAGCGCTGTATGCGGTGCAATCCGCGAGGGCTTGGAGGAGCGCAAGGTAGAGAAAGCCGACGAGGAAGCAGCACAGGCACAGGCCAACACCGAGGCACCTGCTCCCAAGGAGCGTCGCCAGCGCGTTCGCAAAGCTGCTGCAGACAAGGCAGAGAAGCCTGCTGAGGCACCCGTAGAGGCTGCTCCCGCAGAGGAAGCACCGGCAGCAGAGGCTCCCGTAGCAGAGTAATTGATTAAACCGTAAAATTGGAGAATAGAATATGGCTGTTTCATTAGCAGATATTAAGAAACTGCGCGACATCACCGGCGCAGGTATGATGGACGTCAAGAAGGCTCTGGAAGAGGCCAACGGCGACTTCGAGGTAGCAAAAGACCTGCTCCGCAAGCGCGGTCAGGCTATCGCTGCCAAGCGCAGCGACCGCGAGGCATCGGAGGGTTGCGTATTGGCAAAGGCAGAGAACGGTTTTGGCGCTATCGTAGCCGTGAAGTGCGAGACGGACTTCGTGGCGAAGAACGCTGACTTCGTAGGATTGGTGAAACTGATTCTCGACGTAGCCATGAACCACAAGCCTGCAGACTTGGAGGCATTGAAGGCTATCAAGGTAGGCGACCTGACGGTGGCTGAGTTGGTAACCGAGCGTTCGGGTGTAACGGGCGAGAAGATGGAGCTGAGCGACTATGCTTTCCTGAGTGCTCCGAAGGTAGATGCTTACAACCACCTTGGCAACAAGTTGTCGTCGCTGGTGGCAGTAGCCAACGCTGATGCAGACCAAGAGACCGTTCACGGTATCTCGATGCAGGTGGCTGCTATGTCGCCCATCGCGCTGGATGCTGACCATGTAGCGCAAGAGGTGAAGGACAAAGAGTTGGCAGTGGCTGTGGAGAAGACCAAGCAAGACGAGGTCAACAAAGCCGTTGAGAACGCACTGCGCAAGGCAGGTATCAACCCCGCGCACGCAGACAGCGACGAGCATATCGACTCAAACACCGCTAAGGGCTGGCTCACCGAGGAGCAGGCTGCACAGGCTCGCGAGATTCGTGCCAACGTACCCGCAGAGGCAGAGCAGCAAATCAACATGAAGAAAGTGGAGATGATTGCGCAAGGTCGTCTCGGCAAGTTCTTGAAAGAGAACACTTTGGTAGAGCAAGCATACATCATGAGCGAGACCAAAGAGTTGGTAAAGGACGTGCTGAAGAAGAACAACGTGCAGGTGAGCGATTTCCGTCGCGTAACCTTGAACGAGGAGTAATAAATCCTCTTACATAAATAGAAAAATAGGCTGTCTAACAAGTCAAGTTAGGCAGTCTCTTTTTTGTTTGTGGATGGCTTATAAGGGGCTAAAATCACCGCCAAAACCTTCGTTTTGTTCCAAAACGCCCGTCCCGACAAGTCGGGGCATCACCAGTATAAGACTTGTTAGACAACCTCATTTATGAAATAAAGATCGATAGGTCAAAATGCAGCCCCCAAAAAATAGTATCTATAGTCTTTTTGCCGTCTATAAGTGATGGGTAAACTATAATACAAATTTTGCAAAACGTTGTTTTCGCTTCATTTGTAGGGAACCTTTGTCGTTTTGCTCAATGTACTTAATGATATAGACAGCCCCTCTGTTCATTTGCTCGGCAGGGATAGGATATACGGATATACCGGCTATGACCTCACACTGATATACCAATCTGCCTGACCAGTCAAATATCTGCAATATATTGCCGTTCGTAGGGTTCGGCACATAGACCACGCGCGTGGGAGCGTCATAGTTGATAGAATCAACGCCGATGGTGAGGTATTTATCAGCATCTGCACCTGCAGCAAGCGTAGTAACCTGCAAGGGAGCGGCACAGTCTCTACGAGTTTGCCTGTGTAGTCGTAGATATTGAGGTGTGGGTAGCCGTCTGCCGACTCGGGCAAGTAATTGTGTAGGTACCTCTACCTCGCGTTGCACAACGATGGATCTTTGCATACCTTATGCAGAGAGTGCTGAAGAGTAAAAATACATCCACAAAACAACTTCTTGTTCCAAAATATGGATTTCTGCTACGTGCATTATATACTTGCTTCCTATCGCAAATATTGTATGTATTGACAACGCCTATAGTTTGAGAAAGTTGTAAATATCAACCAAAAAGAAAAAAAAATCTTCTTCTATTGGTACAAATATTTCTTGCCGTTTTCAATATATATACAACCGCGTTGCCGTTCTTTCGGGTCTACTACTTGTCCCAAGATATTGAATATAATGTTCTCTGTATCATTTGGACGTACATTTTCTATTGCGGTCCAACCTTGGGGCTTGATATTACATACCATTGTGCAGTTGTAACCAGAATAGGAAGTACCATCCGGATTGAGATTTGTTAGCAAATAGTATCCATTTGCTGTTCCATTCCATCCCCAATCAACATGGTAATAATATATACCATCTATCACTTTATATCCGTCTAATATAAAACAATGTCCAGACTTACCTTGTGCGGGACTTCCTGCAAAAATAATGGGCATACCCGCTTTCGTTTGTTCTCTGATAGTGGGTTCCCAATCATATTCAAACAATTCTTCCGGATCTCCGGGATAATTGAGCGTTGAATAATGTGCTACTTTAGAGTCAAAACTGAAATTGTTTTTTAGGGCACTTGGGACTTTTTCTGTGGAAATTCCACTTCCATCTGCGCTGTATTGCATATTTAAGGACGCTCCACATGCTAACATAAGTTCTGCAACAGCATCTCCTTGAGCTTCTGTATAATTCCCGTACACATAATGTGGAAGGATATTGTTCCACTGAAAAGCATGATCTTCAAGATTTATCGTTTGAGCACCGGCACTACCCCCGCTATATGTTACAAGTCCTTTTCCACAGCTGGGATAACGATAATAAGCCATTACAGAAGCCATCGCTGTTGCTACACAACCTGTTACTGCACGTTTACCATTCACAATAGGACACAGATTGTTGTAAGGCTCCCCTTGGTCAAAAGAAATCTTTCCGAGTAAGGGTTCTTGCTCGTCTGTTATATCCTCTGCATAGGAAAAAGAGAAAAATTTCGAGGCAGACTCACCTCTTGTTATTTCTTGGGCAGCTTTTTGATAAAAGCTTAGAAAATCTTCTTGCTCCTTGGACAGCGCTTGTATGATAGATGAAGGATCGTCCAAATAGTATGGTTGTAAACTATTCTCTGCGGACGTTGCTAAAGAGGTAGTTGTGATGAGTCCAACTACGAGAAACCAGTGTTTCATAGTGATTACCATTATTTGTAAAAGTTAATAAATCATTTTACCATAAGAGGACTTACGAAGTAGCTTTGATGATTTTGCTTTGAGTTTGAGAATATACATTTCTCCTTTCTGTAAATGTTGGGTTGGAATAAACACACTCACATTTCCATACGGAATAGAGAAAGATTCTATCAGTTCTCCTTGAAGGTTGAATATCAAGAGTTCTTGTAGTCCATCTGCTATTTCTGGCAATTCAACAAAATATTGTCCGTCTTGCGTTTGCTGTACAACCATTTGTTGACTAACATTGTTATCAGGTAGGGTGGTAACGACTTGTATTACTGACAACGGAGAAAAGTGCTCCTCACAGCTTTCTTTCTTATATTCATAAGCTTGCACGGCAAAATAGTATGAGGTTGAAGGTGTTAGGTCTCGAAAGATAGCACGAGATGTACTACCTGACAATTCTCGTTCTGTTCCTTGAAAAATGTAATGTGTTGTTTTGTCAAATGTTGCGGTGAAATCATCAATCACACAACTACCATTACCGCCTTCATGTTCATAGGTAATACGAAACTTTGTGTATTTCTCTTCCTCAGAAAATAAATACTGTTTGGTAACATTTTTGGTCGTAGCTTTCATTGGGACATTAGCTATGATATGCCATTGTCCATCTTCCCATCCTTCTACCGTGAACGAGCCTCCGGTTGTAGGAGAAGATATGGTAGAAGTAAGATTATTTGATACCCAGAAATGGATAGACGATGGAACAGACGTAAATGCGCATGAAGTTATTTGCTGTCCTGTCTGAGTGAAGGCAACTGCTTTGCCGGAGTAGGAGACTGTCTGGATCTGATCTACGAAATTTGCGCTCCAACCTTGTTCTTGTATCTCATCAAGAGACGAAAAGTTACTAAAATCTTGTACATAGGTACTTTGTTCGTTTGTATAGTAGTAAAGAGTTAGATAGTAAAAGTCTGCATCTTCTTGTGGTTCCCATTGAGCTGTGAACGATGTGGATGATATATTAATAGGTTCAAGTAGCTGGGGTTGATGAATGTATATGGGACGTGGAGAGTAACCTTCTATTTGCAGTTGGTTAGCAAACTGTTCATCATCTGACTCAATGGTGATATAGGCTTTCCTTGACGTGCATTCTTGCTTGTGAGGTATGTAGCGTATGAATAGTGCTACAGAATCATATTTGTTCTCAGGGACTATCCTTGTTAGGGTATCGCTATCGGTATGCCATGTTACTCCTTCGTCTATACTATACTCGAAATAGGACGAGGAACAGTAGATTTTATATGTTGATGACGCTATATTCTTTGTAACCACACTAACAGTGTCTATCTCGATGGAAACGATACCGCCATCGTATGTGGTCGTTAGTATATCGGTTATCTCAGGTACAAAAAAGAACCCTTTATCTGTTTGTTGCCCAAAACGGAACGAAATAGCATTATTATCTTGCACCTTGATATTAGTGATGGTTTGACTGGTCATCATTGTGCCATCATTATAGGTTGGTATCCACGAGGTGATACCACCGGTTCCGGGAAAAAGATCCGCCGGTGTGCTGCGAATAGGGTTTACTACATTCGCACTAACAATAGCAAATCCCAAAGGAACACTATTATTAAAAGTATTGTATTGCCATTTACTATAAGAAAAGGTGATGTGTGAAATCATCATGCCTGTGCCCACGAGAGCTCCATTATTAGAATCCCATCCAACAGCTTGCCGATTCTCCAAAAGAAAATACTCATCGGGGGAAGGAGTCAGAGGGAGCAGGTTATGTGCAGAGTTCGCTATCAAATAAGCTTGGTTTGATGTCTCTATAGGAGGTAGATTACAAAGCGTTGCAGTATGGAGTTGTTCTGGCTTTAACCAACCCATTGCAAACCGCTCGAAAGCGGTATAGGTAGGTGGCGTGTTTCCGCTATTGTTGTAGCTACCCGTACACATTACATCCCAAGAGCCTACTGTGTAGGTCTCACCCTCCACTGTATTGTATAGATCTGGAAGACCTAAAGCATGTCCAAACTCATGACAATATGTACCTATGCCTGCTTGCGTATTGCCTTTGGAACTACAATACTCTGAAATGACCAAATAACCTTTAATGTATTTTCCACTAAAGCGATTGGCGCTATTGACCATGTTATAGTGAGGCCAGATGGTATTGGCACTTGCCCCTTCTGCCTCATTATGACCGGCTACAATAATGGATATGTTGTCAACATTACCATCAAGGTTATTGTCATACACAGAGAAATCAATACCTGCCGCACTTGCTAAAGTAGCTGCTTCTATGACAAGCTCGCTCACATTCTTATCATGAGATGATGATGTATTGGCTCCGTAATAAGCCATTTCATGCGCTAAGTTATAAGGACCAAATACATCGTAAATGATAGTTAGTGCGTTGTTGGATGAAGCCTTGAAATATTCTTGCACAGAGCCGGTGGCACTGGGATGACTACCACCATTTCCATTGAAAAAATCTTTGAATTTAGCAACAGGATCTGACAAGGTAAATTGTTCATCCGTAAAATTCACTAATACAACAGGAATGCGTATCGTGCCGGAGGAGGGAACGTAACTATTTACCAATTCTTTTTGTGGGGCATTCTTATGGTTTATTCGTATGGTATCTGCATTAATATCTGCACCGACATAAGAGCCTTCTATGATTTTTCCGGATAGGGTAGTTAAGTAATGACCATACTCGTCTCCTCTCAAATATACATAATCTATGGAACCATCCGAATTGGTATATGGTATAGGTTCCGGAGTGGCAATCACTGCCCATGAAGGAAGAATGGTACCCATGAACAGCAATAATGATAGTATAAGACAAGTACGGTTTTTCATATATCTTATATTTGGAACACAAGACCGCCAAACGATATCGTTGACGGTCTTGTGCTGATAATCAATGATATACTTATTTCTTAATACGAAGAGTATTCATTCCACGCAATGCCTCTAATTTTTTGGCTAAAGCAGGGCAATCTTGTTTGATGATAGGAACATTCAGTTCTACAAGACGGGGTGCAGCCTCGCCGGTAGGAAGTTCGCCGTATGTGTACTCAATCACATCATCGTATTGCATAGCTTCACTCACCCAAGTAATAATACCTGTTTCTGGGTCTTGATCAAAATCTCCTCCCCAAGCACCGCCAAACGGTTTGAAGCGAATGATATTATACTCGACAGGGAACATATAATCAGATACAGGAGATGTCGTTTCATAAATACCGAAATATCCTTCTGTAATCAGTCCGTCAGGAATGTAAGAACTATAATAGCCATTTTCGGGGTAGCCCTCTGCTGTTGTATGCCACTCCATAGTCTCAAGTACTGTCCCGGAAATGGCCTCTGCAGCAACAGCGAGGTTCTTATAAGCAGCGGAAAGCTGGCTTTTATCGTTTGCTTTCACTGCCGCATTATAATCTTCGGTAAATTGGTGTAAAGCTGCCATATAAGCAGTTTCATCTACGGCACCGCTCTTTGCATCTTGAGGCATTATTGTATCAGCTTTGTTATAACCAATACTCCAATCTCCCAATATAAACGATGCACCTTGTCCGCCATTCATCCATTTAGGTCCATAGAAGAACGGAGCTTTCACACTGATATAAGAAGCATAAGTGCTACCATCCAATTCGCCCGAATTGTTCACATAGAAACCATCAGCGCACAACCAATATTCCACCTCTGCAAGATAGCAGGTAAATTTCTTACCGGTGCTCTCTGTGATGATATAGGTCTTAGAAGGATCATATGCCGTTGTATCAATATCAAAAAGCAATGCATTGGTAAACAGCAGGTTCTCGTAGTACGTTTTGATAGTAACTACGCAGGTGTCGCTAAACTGACCGCAGGAAACAATAATATTAGCAGTTCCGTAATCCAGCGCTTCAATATAGCCTTTGTTGGTTACAGATACAATCGTGGAATCAGAAGTAGCCCATTTTACTGCTGTACTTGTCGCGCCTTCAGGGAGCAACTTGTAGGAAAGACGTGTAGTTTCACCTATTGAAAGTGTTAACTCACCGGGTTCTACTACGATACCTTCTACTCCATCGGTATCACCATTACCTCCGGGTTGATCTGGTGTAGGCGTTTTAGGATCGCAACTTACAAAAGCAACTGCTGCACATAGCAACATAATGCTGAAGAATTTTGTTTTCATAATTTCTAAAAATTAATGGTTAGTAATTGTTAATCTAATTTTGTACCCCCGTTTATTGCGGGATTATAAGATGTTTCGCTACTTGGAATAATAAATGTATATTGATAGGAGGTTGGATCTATTTCCGCACCGCTGTTGAGACAATGATTCTTTCCCCGTTTTCGTTTATTGTTAGTATCAATCACATCGTTACCTAACCGAAGAAGGGTTTGCAGACCATAGCCTTCTCCCCACATCTCTACACGCCAGTTGTACTCAATGGCATTTAGCAGATTGTTAGCATTTAGCCCTGCTTTGTAAGCGTCATATTCTGCTTGCAAATCCGCAGAAACACGTTCATCGGTCAGCGCAGTCAAATAAGTCTTGGCATCTTCCATTTCACCAATACGATAGGAAGCCTCTGCGGCAATGAGATACATACTTTCATAGCGCATAAACACATTATCAGAAAGCCACTCTCGATCTATATCCATATCTTCTGTACTCGTTGGGTTCTTTTCAGAGAAGAATTTCTTGTCAGGAGTGTATTGGAATTTAGAATCTTTAGTACCATCGTTAAACCATTGCTTGCGAATATCAAAAGTAGGTATCAGGTCATACAAATTTGCGTCAATAGCTTTGGTATCACCCGCCCATGCGTATGAGTAACTATGGATATCCACCTGCCCAAAGAATGACCCCAAACCGGTAGCTGTCTCCGTGGTAACATCTTGTCCCCACATCCAGTTTTTTGAGTTTACATTATTAAAGCCATTGGTTAATACTTCCGCATTTGGAAGAACATTATAGTCACCGGAAGCAATGACTTCCTTTGCATACTTTAGCGCATTTTTGTATGGTTCTTTGCTCGGACCATATTGGTTGCCCTTGTTTAGATAAGAGTATGCTAACAATCCGCGAGCCACATTGACATCTACTTCCAATTTGGTAGTACGTTGGTTGGTTTCTCCGAAAGCGTCAAAATAGGCAATTGCATTTTCTAAGTCATTTTCCACCTGACTATAGGCTTCTTCTACAGAAGCTAAAGGCTGGGCTTCATCCATATTCGTCTCGTTATATACGGGGAAAGCTATCGTTGAGCCAAGGGTTCCCCCCTCCTGAGCAATACGCCATGCTGGTAGGGTATATAAGTTAATCATCTGACTATATATATAACCTCTCATGGTCAATGCTTGCGCATAAATGTACGCGGTGTTAGCTTCTGAGGTAGAGAAAGAAGCCAAAGTGTCGCCTAAAGCACCTATTGTGTAGTAGCTTTCTTTTTTTGAATTGTACGTGTTGGGTAAGCCAAATTCTGCGATACGGCTCAATAGGTCTGATTGATCGTTTACTAATTTTATGACCTTATTGATATTTCGCATAGTAGAATAATTGATAACCCAAATATAGCCTGTTCGACCTGTGGCGGACATACCGGCTTCATCAGACCCAAACCAGCCATAGCGTTGGGATGTAAGTGCCATATCGCTAGAAGTGATATCGCAGTACATGTCAATGGAACGCTTGCCAAATTGGTCATGGTCGCTGTATGCGTACAATGTGGAATAGACTCCTCGCATAGAAGCCTCCATTGTGTTGGATAAACGTTCGTATTGCGCTTGTGTAAGAGTGCTACTGTAAGGCTCTTTGGATAGAAAGTTATCGGAGCAACCTGCCAAACAAACCATGCAAATGATTCCTAATACTATTTGTTTTGTTTTCATAATTATGACCCCTTTCATTAGAATTGGAACTTAATGCCACCCATAATAGTTGATAGCGGTGTGTACTGATATGCATCAGAAGAACCGGTCAAGCTAACCATCGGGTTATAACCCTTGCGAGCCGAAGCAATTGCAAGATTATCTGCAGTAACGTAAATACTCAAAGAGTTAAACTTTATTTTTTCCATCCATTTTTTGGGGAATGTGTATCCCAATCGGATATTGTTGAGCGACAAATATGAATTGGAGGTTAAGAATCTGGTAGATGCCATATTGGCATATCTATCTGCACCATTAGATAAGCGCGGAACACCTGCAGCTCCTTGTGCTGCTACGGCTGCCTTCTCTTCAGAAGACATCAGGTCGTTCCATGCATTGCGCATGTCAACATGCCAGTTGTAACTGCCGGCTTGGTCCGAGTGCATCAGCATAGCGTATGTGTTATCATATCCATAACCTCCAATACCAAATGAGCATGTTACCGAAAGATTGAAACCAAAAGCCTCCAAATCCACACCAAATCCTCCTGAAAAATCAGGGGTTGCCAACAAACCTGTATAGTCAGAACCGGCATAAGCAGACTCTGAACCCATCACATTGACGGTCTGAATGTTAGCATCGGGATATTTTTTGGTATATTCATATACATTGCTGATATAGTTATTTCCACTCCGTCCGGTAGTCTGCAGAAGGTCCGCAGAACTGCTTGTACCCCACGAACCAAGGTTCGCATCGTAGTAGCCTACGTACATAGCTTGACCGGTTTCTTCATCCACACCTGAGTAAGTGGGTAAGTTATACTCGAACAAACTATGTCCTACCGCCATGCCGCCATTCATAATCATCTCTGTTTCCGATGAGATATAGTCTGGTAACCTCTTCACTTTATTCATATAGTGCGAGCCGTTGAGACGAACATCCAATTTGACGTTACGAGTATCCACCGCATGAATGTTAAATTGCAGTTCCACACCTTGATTCTCCAATGCGCCATCGTTTATGTACTCGTATGAGTAACCTAATGACGGTGCTACATAGCGCTGGAAAAGCAAATTGTCGGTATATTTGTAGAAATAGTCAATCTCTGCATCCAAGTATTTAGAGATGCTAAATTCCAAGCCTAAATCCACGGTTTGGGCACGTTCCCATGTCAATTCGGGATTACCTTTATATCCCCAAACGTACGCTACTTCACCATCTACGTATTCAATGCTGTACTGATCTTGATATAGATTGGCATTGATTCCTCCCTCATTACCCAATACGCCCCAACTAAGACGTAACTTGCCATTTTTAAGATACTCTTTTGCCGGCTCCATGAAGTTTTCATTGGTAAACATCCACATAGCACCTACTGAGCCGAAATGTCCCCAACGATGTCCTTTGGCAAACTTGCTGGAGCCATCGGCACGATAATTGGCAGTAATACCATAGCGTTCGTTGTATGTGTAGGATACCGTAGCCAAATATGACTCTAAAGTTTGGGTTAATGTGTATGAACTCATGCTTGACATCTGAACTGCATTTCCCCACTCCAACACATTATCTCCCGATGTTGCTGCTACGTGTGCCATAGACCCTCCCATAACAGAACTCCGTACATAATATGTTTCATGACCCGCCATTGCTCGAATCGAATGGTCACCTATTGTGGTGTTGTATTCTAACAATTCATTTGCCATAAAAGCAAGGAAATTCTGCTGGGTTTTCGAGACACGTCCTATACCTGCAGCATCTCCGTAGAATGCATTTGTGTGAGTAGAATTAGTAACTCCCACATATTGTACGCCGGCATTTACTATGAACTTAAGATCTTTGTAAAGTTTAAACTCTAATGTACCGCTACCGGTAACTTGATGCTGTATCGTATTGTCGCGATCGTATATCAAAGCACCGGCAGGGTTAATACCTGCACCGAAACCACGTCCGCCGCCTTCATACAAACCATAGTCAAATGCTAGTCCACCTGTGCGATCGTCTTGTTGAATGCTTCCGTCTTCATTGTAAAGATATACCGGATACACTGCAGGAATACCATTCACATAAGCAAAGCCATTGTTCATGTTATCACCTTGACCTACGGCATTCATAGAGGAGTAAGTGTATGCCAAATTAAGCGTTCCCTTCAGCCATTTCTTAGCTTGGTGCGAAATATTGCTACGAACCGTGAAACGATCATAGTCTGAACCGATATAGTATCCTTCATCTTTTAGGTAACCAAATGAGGTGTAGTAGGTAGTTTTTTCCGAACCGCCGGAAATCTTAGCCGTAGCTTCTGCCTTCTGCCCCACACGGAATATGGCATCAGACCACGAGGTCATTTTTTGATATTGCGGAGCCAATGAATATTCATTAGGCCAAAAATGACCGGTATTATCAATAAGTGCATTTCCTTTGGCAGGATTGCCTTCTTCATCCACCCACAGATTGTAACGGGGATCAATACCCTTGCTACCAAATACATTGTCGTTGGCATATTTGAAACGCGCCTGTTGACTACTGAATGCGCTGGCATTATAGAGACCCATCCAAGACATCTCTACATACTCTTGCGGACTGCTAATCGTTTCGTACAGAGGAAGCAAGTGCATGTTAGCACCATACTTCACGTCCACGTCTATCTTACCTTCGCCGGAGTTTCCTTTTTTTGTAGTAATCACAATGACGCCATTTGCACCGCGAGAACCATATAGCGAAGTAGCTGTTGCATCTTTCAAGATGGTTGTAGATGCAATATCTCCGGGGTCTATCGCAGAAATATCTCCATCATAAGGTACACCATCCACTACGTAAAGAGGAGTTTTTGAAGCATTAATGGAACCATAACCACGAATAAGGATAGAAGCGTTAGTACCCGGCTGACCACTGGTATTAACCACTTGCACACCGGCAACCTCACCTGCCAAGGCTTTGGAAATCTCAGACGGACTTTTCTTTTCTATGGTCTCGGCATCTACCGCCTGCGCCGAACCGGCATAACTACCTTTCGTTACGTTACCGTAACCGGTTACGACCACTTCTTGAATTACCTCGGTGGCCTCGTGCAACACCACGCGCACGTTGCGCTTGACGGCTACTTCTTGCGATTGCATTCCGACATAACTTACTACCAACACGGTAGCATCATCGGGTACCGTCAAGAAAAACTCACCATCGTAGTCGGTAATCGTACCCTGTGTGCCGTCTTTCACTTGGATACTTGCACCGATAATAGGTTCGTTCTTCTCATCTACTACCACACCGCTAACCTGCAGCTCCGCCATCATCCCGATGCTGAGCATACATAGCGCCATAAGTGTAAAGAACTTTTTCATCCGTTTGTTTATTAAAAGTTTTGTTATCTAATTTACTCGTTTCTTGCAGTATCTCCTCCATACTGCTTACTTTTTGCTATTCGGGATTTCACTTGTATCCCAAATTGGTGGGCAAAGATACGGCTTTTTTTTTATATGTGCAAATATTTGGCAAGAAAAATGTGATTTTGCTTCATTTTTGTGCTATAAAACATATTTTTTAATGCAAAATTGATATTTTTTAAGTTGTACAACATAAAAATCAGCCTATTCGTAGGTCAAAATAGACAAATGACAAGTTGTAAGTATTTCTTGCGACGCTTTGAGCAGTTGGGCGGGGGTAGAGTATGCAATTTGTTTATAAGTTTCCATCCACGTTGGTGCGTGTCCGAAGTACAAAACCGATTTTGCCATGGCAAGGGCGTTGTTTTCCTGATTGAGCGACGCAATCGCCATCTGCCCGCGCAGTTGCTGCAACGCTTTTTGAATCTGCGATTCGCTGAGCGGATGGGAGCATAGTTTGTCCAATTCTTCATTGCAGAGCCGCACACATTCGTCAAAATGTTCCGGTTCGCAGGCGAAGTAGGTGCACCAGTAGCCCGTGTCGGAGAGCGGCGTGTAGGTGGACTCCACGGTATATACCAGCCCGCGCGACTCGCGCAGGCGCAGGTTGAGCCGTGAGTTAAGGCTTCCTCCGCCTATTATATTATTAAGGAGGTAGAAAGGTAGTTGCAGTTCATGCCCGAGAGGGTATGCGATATTGCCCAACATTGCATGCACTTGGTGGGTGTGGCGCTTGTAGGCGATACGCTTGGCTTGCAAAGGGTCTAATAAGGGTCTAATAAGGGTTATAGCAGGGCGAGCAAGCTGATTTTCGCTAACGGCAACCTCCCCAAACTCCCGCTCGGCGAGGCGAAAGAAAGAGTCGGGGGGGATATTCCCTTGACTAAAAACCACCATCCGCTCGGGGCGGTAGTGCAGGCGCATCCACTGCTGTGGGTTCGCAGGCGATGCACCAATCTTGCGAAGCGTTTTCTTCGTGCCGAGGATAGGCATCGCCAGCGGATGCCCCTCGAAGAGCATGCCCTCGAAATCATCGTAGATGAGTTCGCTCGGAGAATCTTTGTAACTCTCTATCTCATCGAAGATGACGCCCAACTCCTTGTCTGTCTCGTGTTTCGGGAAAGTCGGGCGCAACACCATCTCCGCCAGCAGGCGCAGAGTGCGCGTGGTATGCTCGGGCAGCGTCGCGGCGTAGAATGTGGTCTCTTCCTTGGTGGTGTAGGCGTTTATCTCGCCGCCGATACCCTCTATGCTGTTGATAATCTGCCGCGCGGTATGCTTCTCCGTGCCTTTGAAAACGCAGTGCTCAATATAGTGCGCCATGCCGTTCTCCGCAGGCTGCTCGTCGCGGGTACCTGCACCGACCATCACCCCCACATAGACCACGGGCGAGTCTGTCTTGCGCACGACCACGCGCACGCCGTTGGGCAGATTATGGTAAAAAGTTTCGCTATTCTCTTGCATATTTGAAAAATAATGTGTACCTTTGCAGCCGATTTCGTATCTATATTTGCGGCATTGGCGGAATTGGTAGACGCGCCAGACTTAGGATCTGGTTCCTAACAGAGTGAAGGTTCGAGTCCTTTATGCCGCACAGCGAGCCGTTTGGCTCGCTTTTTGTAGGGATAGTTTTTTAGAAGTGTTTTTCCTAGAAATTCTAGGGTTTCTAGAACTTCTAGATTTTCTAGTTAATAAAAGCAATAGTATGAAAAAGATTTCTTTTGTTATTCTGACGATGGCGGTAGGGTTGCTTGCCGCATCTTGTGATCTTGAGAACAATTCCCAGTACACCCCTCAGATTGCTTTGTCCGTGCCTGTTCGCAGTTGCGGGCATGCGGATATTGTGGTGGTGAAAGATACGCTGGGGTATCGCTACGATAAAGACGGAAAGGCGGTGATTGATACCATCCACGTGGGCGATACGGTGCGGATGGTGGTCGCCATCAGTGCCCAAGGTAATACACTGACCGGTTTCCAGACCACGTGGGACACGGCGGCGCTGCAACTGGAGTACCTTGCGATGGACTCTATTGCCTTTGCTTTAGATACCGCCAAGAGCAATATCCCTGCGGGCACGCTGGTGTTCCAGCCCGGCTACAACATGGCGGTCTTCCCCATCCGCTACATCCCTCGCAAGAGCGTTACCACAGACCTCACCCTTGAGGTACAATCCGACTCCAAGTACTCCCCTAGCACGTTCACTATCCAACAGACCGCGGAGTAAAAGGGACCCTTCCCATCCCTCCCTTGAAGGGAGAGGCTTATACAAAAAGAGGGCTGTTTACCCCAAAAGAGGGCTGCGATATATCGCCGCCCTCTTTTTTATTCCCCTTGTTTGGCTTCCTGCCAAAGGGTCTCCATCTCGTCGAGGGTCATCTCTCCCATGCGTTTCCCCATCTCCGTTGCCCGCTGCTCGATGTAGTTGAAGCGGCGGATGAACTTCTGATTGGTCATCTCCAGCGCGTTGTCGGGGCGTATCTTGTACTTGCGTGCGGCATTCACCAACGCGAACAACAGGTCGCCGAACTCCAGCGTCATTGCCTCGCGCGTCTGACCCTCCTTGCGGCATTCCGCCTCAAACTCACCTATCTCCTCTTTCACCTTTGCCCACACGTCTTCGGGATTCTCCCAGTCGAAGCCCACGTTCGCCACTTTGTCTTGTATGCGATACGCTTTCACCAGCGCGGGCAACGCCTCGGGAATACCTGCCAGCACGGTCTTGTTGCCGCCTTTCTCTTTCAGCTTCACCTGCTCCCAGAGGTGGCACACGTCCTCTGCATTCTTCGCCGCCGCCTCGCCATACACGTGCGGATGGCGGAATATCAACTTGTCGCAGATACGGTTGCATACGTCAGCAATGTCGAAGTCGCCCGTCTCGCTGCCCATCTTCGCGTAGAACACCACGTGGAGCAGCACATCGCCCAACTCTTTGCTAATCTCTGTCTTATCTTGCTGCACGATGGCGGAGGCAAGTTCATACACCTCCTCTATCGTGTTCTCTCGCAGGCTCTCAAAAGTCTGTTTCCTGTCCCACGGGCATTTCTCCCGCAACTCGTCCATCACCGTCAGCAGGCGGTCGAAGGCTTTCAGTTGTTCCTCGCGTGTGTGCATTGTGTTTTAGTAAATTGCTAATGCCGATTGGTAATAATAATTGAATAATATTTGAACAATATTTGGAAATATTTGTTGAAATAAAAATGTTCTTGTTCGTTTTTGTAATGTATTATTGCTTGTTTTTGTGTACTACTTGTGTTTTTAATTGTCGTAGTTTATCAGTTCAAAACAATTACCTTCCAGCCTGCCATACGTCCACTGTTGGAAGCAGTCACCGAGGATTATCACGCGACTGTTGCCTGTGATTTGCAGGTCGAGGTCTATATGGCGGTGTCCGAAGATATAGAAATCGCGGTGGTTGCCCTGCCGCTCCTGCTCTTTGGCGAAAAGCACCAATTCCTCCTGTCGCTCGCCTTTGTAGGGGCAGGGGTGCGCCAACTCTTTCAGTCGGCTGCGCTTTGCCCATTCGTAGCCCAACTCGTTACCCCACTTCGGCGGCAGCAGGCGAAACCAGAATTGGCAGAAAGGACTGTGGAAAACCCTTCGCAACCACATGAAACGCTTGATTTTCTTGAGCACGGGCGCAGGATAGAGCGATGGATAGTCCGAGGGCACCACACCGTCGCCGTGGCACATATAGACTCGCTTGCCCGCTATCTCCGTGTCGAGCGGGCGGCGATGGACAGTCATGCCTGTGGCTTTCGCCAAGCGTCCGAACGTCCAGAGGTCGTGGTTGCCGATGAAGAAGTGCACGGCGATGCCTTGGTCGGTTAGGCTACGGATACACTGCAGCACCGGCGCATACTGCGCTTTGGAACTATCTTTCCAAAAATACTCACACCAATAGTCGAAGATATCCCCCAATAGGTAGATGGCGGTGGCGTCCTGAGCCATATACTGCAACAAGTCCACCAACCGCTGTTGGTGGCTTTGCCCGTCCGCTATCGCCCGCGAACCTAAGTGTGCATCGCTCAGAAAATAAACTGCCATGATTACAGCATTCCCAACTCTAATTTGGCTTCCTCGGACATCATGTCTTTGCTCCACTCGGGCTCAAAGACGATATTCACGTTCACGGTCTCTATGCCGTCCACGCTCCCCACCTTCTGTTTGATATCCTCCACGAGGAACTCCCCCGCGGGGCAACTCGGAGCGGTCAGCGTCATGTCGATAGTGCATACGCCGGGCTCGGTCAGGTCTATCTTATATATCAGTCCGAGGTCGTAGATATTGACGGGTATCTCGGGGTCGAACACCGTCTTTATCATCTTCAGTACTTGCTCTTCTTGCTCTAAAAACTCGTTCATATAGCCTTAGTCGTTGCTATTGTTGAAGTTCACCACAGGCATCATCTTGTCGCCTCCCTGCACCTGCGGTAACTTGCCGTCCCATTTCTCTATCCAGTCTTCTTGGATAATCAACTTCGACAGCGAGGCGGAGATGGTGCGGTTGTAGTACGCCTCCGCATCGGCTTTAATCTTCATCGCTTTCGCCTCACCTTCGGCTTTGGCAACGGCTATCTTCGCATTGGCTTCCGCCTCTTTCACCTCGTTCTCGGCTTTCAGCGCCGCCTGCACAGCCGCGTTCTTCGCGTCAATCATCTTGCGCAGGCTCTCCGGCGGCGTAATCTGCGAGGTGAACTCCGTTACGATAAAACCCTCCGCGGTCAGCGCACTGTCCAGCATAAGCCTTACTTCGTTCTCGAATTTCGCACGGTTCGCCATCAGTTCATCGCTCGTATAGTTATTCGCGGAGATACGATAAGCATCGTAGATAACGGTGCGCATGTACCCTGCTTCTATATCCGATAGGTCGCGGCGGTACTTGAAGAAGACATCCACCGCCTTCGCACGGTTCAGATAGTATGCCATCGTCGGGTCCATCGTGAAGATGGCAGCATCGCGGGTCGTAACCGTGAAGGGCTTGTAATCAACGCGTTGCACGTAGGTCGGGTATTTGAATACATCCGTCGTGATGGGGCAGTAGAACACATAACCGGTTACCGGCGAGGCATCCAGCGTGCCCTGCTCCGTGAGCGACAACTTGTTGAAACGCACACCTACCGCACTGCTGTCCACCCGCGTGCAGCGAAGGAGAAAGGAGGGTATCAATGCTACGACAATCGCTGCCACCAGCGCATATTTCACCCAGCTCGGGGTCGTTACTTTTTGTTTCGAATCCATAATAGTATGATTGATAATTTTAATGTGAGTTCGATGTAAGCAAACACTTTCAGCAGTCAAAAACTATTTCGGTTTCTGGTTCTACCTCGTCGCGCGCAGAATCAACTTTGCGATGTCGCTGTTGTCGTGCCATCCGGAGAAGCGCTCTGCGCCTACACCCACGGCGAAGATAGGCACTGCATGCGCGCTATGGGCATGCGTCGTCCAGCCTATCTTGCTCTTGTCGTTGAGCATCTTCACCGCCAGCGCACCTATCTCGTTGACGTCCTTGTACATCGTCTTCATGTCATTACCTTTGTGCGACACGGCTTTCTTGTAGGCTTTCTGCAAAGCCGCGTCTTCCTCTTTCGTTACCTCCACCTTATCATACAGCCCGAGGCTCTCTGTGAGTACCTGCTTCACGTCCTCCCACTTGGGTTGCTTCTTGCCTTTGAACAACGCAGAGACCTTGTCCGAGAGTATCCAAGCCGAGCAGCGTTGGTGTTGCAGCAGTTGCAGGTTCAGCGTGTAGTCGCTATTCCCCAGCGCCAAGCCGCCCGTCTCGTGGTCGGCGGTAACCACTATCAGCGTCTCATCGGGGTGCGCCTGATAGAACGCGTATGCCACACGCAACGCCTCATCCATCGCTATCACCTCGCCGAACGCCGTGGCGGCATCGTTGCCGTGGCTCGCATAGTCTATCATGCCGCCCTCCACCATCATAAAGAAACGCTCGTACTTACCGCTCAGGAATGGTATTGCCGTCTGCACTATCTGCTCCAGCGTGAGGTCGTCCGCACGGTGGTCAATGGCATAAGGGATGTTGTACGACGGTTTGTTGCGGTCAATGCCGTCGGTGCTCTGCATGAGTATCATCTTCTTCGCGTCCATCAGTTGTTGTGCCTCCTCAAAGCCGTGCGCCAGCGTGTAGCCCTGCTCCTCGCAGAGGTCGTAGAGGTTCACGCGCTTGCCCGTACCGCTCTTCGGATTGGGTTGGTGGAAAGCGGCACCGCCGAAGAAGTCGAAGTTGGAGAACGCCAATTGTGTGCCTATCTCGTAGTACATCTCGCGGCTCGGCACATGGGCGTAGAACGCGCCCGGGGTGGCATGGTCAATCGCCACCGAGGTCATGATACCCACGCCCCAACCTTGTGCTTTCAGGGTCTCTGCCACTGTGCGCACGGGCCTGCCGTCGGGGTCTTGTCCCAGCACCCCGTTGTTGGTCTTCTTGCCGCTCGCGAGGCAAGTGCCTGCCGCCGACGAATCGGTGATTCCATTGCTCGCCGAGAACGTTGCCGCCTGACCCGAATAGGGGAACTGCGTCATGCACAGACGCTGTCTGCCAATCTCACCTTTCAACTCCGACAAGTACATCTCCGTACCCAGCACTTGATTCGTGCCCATGCCGTCGCCGATGAAATAGAACACATACTTCGCTTGCCCATACCCGAGCAATGCCATTGCCAACAGGCAGAAAAGACAACTAAAACGTTTCATATAAGTAGGACCCACCCCGTCTCTCCCTGCAAAAGGAGAGGGATAGGAAAATTAGTTTTCTACTGACGAAGGTAATTTATCTTCTCCTTCCCTTTGTAGGGAGGGTTGGGGAGGGTCTTCTTCCAATATCTCATCCCCTCGGCTCTTCCACGGGCGGGGACCCAAGATGCGCTCCACATCCTCCGAGGTGATCACCTCTTTCTCTATCAGCAAGTCTGCCAGCGCGTGGTGCCCCTCTGCATGCTCTTCCAGTATCTGCTTCGCGCGCGCCATTTGCTCTGCGATAATTGCCTGCGTCTCTTGGTCTATCACCTCCGCCGTTGTCTCCGAATACGGCTTCGTGAAACCGTAGTCATAGCGCCCCGTGGAGTCGTAGAAACTCACATCTTTCAGTTTCTCCGACATGCCGTAGTATGCTACCATCGCATACGACTGCTTCGTCGCACGCTCGAGGTCGTTCAGTGCACCCGTGGAGGTCTGGCCGAGGAACAACTGCTCTGCCGCGCGACCGCCCAAGAGCGAACATAACTCGTCGAGGATATGCTCTTTGTTGGTCAGTTGTCGCTCCTCCGGCAAGTACCAAGCCGCGCCCAACGCCTGCCCGCGAGGCACTATCGTTACCTTCACCAGCGGGTTCGCCCAACGCAACATCCACGATATCGTCGCATGCCCCGCCTCGTGGTAGGCTATCGACTTCTTCTCCTCTGCGGTCATAATCTTCGTCTTGCGCTCCAAGCCGCCGATGATACGGTCCACCGCATCCATGAAATCCTGCTTGCCCACCGCCTTATGCTCGTTGCGCGCCGCGATGAGTGCTGCCTCATTACATACATTGGCGATGTCCGCACCCGAGAATCCGGGCGTCTGCTTGGCGAGGAAATCTACATCTAAGGTCTCGTCTAACTTCAGCGGACGCAGGTGCACGCCGAATATCTCCTTGCGCTCCTGCAAGTCCGGCAACTCCACATGTATCTGCCTATCGAAGCGACCTGCACGCAGCAGCGCCGCATCCAGCACGTCTGCGCGGTTCGTCGCCGCAAGGATAATCACGCCCGAGTTAGTGCCGAAGCCGTCCATCTCTGTGAGCAACTGGTTCAGCGTGGACTCGCGCTCGTCGTTACCGCCGCTCATCATCGCGTTCTTCCCGCGCGCACGACCTATCGCATCTATCTCATCGATGAAGATGATAGACGGTGCTTTCTCTTTCGCTTGGCGGAACAGGTCGCGCACACGGCTCGCACCCACGCCCACGAACATCTCCACGAAGTCGCTACCCGACATCGAGAAGAATGGCACATCCGCCTCGCCTGCCACAGCCTTTGCCAGCAGCGTCTTACCCGTCCCCGGAGGACCTACCAGCAGCGCACCCTTGGGTATCTTACCGCCAAGGTCGGTGTATTTCTTCGGGTTCTTCAGGAATGCCACTATCTCCTGCACCTCCTGCTTCGCGCCGTACAGACCCGCCACGTCCTTGAAAGTAACCTTGTCTTTCTTCTCTTTGTCATACACCTGCGCTTTCGCTTTCCCCACGCCGAAGATACCGCCCGCGCCGCCTGCCGCTGCACCCATGCCGCGGCTAATCCACACGAAGAAGAGTATCATCAGCGCAAAGGGCAGGATGTTCACCAATATCAGATACCAGTAGTCTTTCGACTTCTCGTATCGTACGTCTATCGCCACCTTGCCCGCCGCCTTGCGCGCGCTGTTCACGCCGTCGAGGTATTTCGAGAACTCCTCCACCGACGGGATCTGCGAAGCCACTTCACCTTTCGCCTGCTCGCCCTTGCCTTGGTCGCCGAACACCAGCACGTAACTCTGCGGCTTTACCAACGCTTTCGCACGGTTATCGTCATACACCGTGATGTCTTTCACGGCGTCGTTCTCGATATACGCTACAAACTTCGTGTAACTCAACTCTTTGCTGGCGGTACTGCCGGCATCGCCGCCGAACATCCATATCGCCAGCAGAAAGAAGGCTACACTATACAACAACCAACTCACCCAACGCCAGCGGTTGGGCTTTTGGTTGTTCGGCTTCATGTTCGGGAAATTGTTGTTAGAAGGATTAGGATTTTGTTCACTCATAATAGGACTCTCCCCATCCCTCCCTACAAGGGAGGGAGCAAGAGATTAGTTTAGTTAGACAAAAGTATTATTATTCTCCCTCCCTTTCCGGGGTCCCCACAAGCAACGCGCAGTGGGGTGGCTTCAGGGAGGGGTGGGGTGGGTCATCTCCCTCCCTTGCAGGGAGGGTTGGGGTGGGTCCTATAGTCCTTTCACCACCCCGTCTTCCCACAGGTGCTCAATATCGTAGTACGCGCGGGGCTCACGCTGCATGATATGGACAAAAACCGTGCCATAATCCATTGCCACCCACTCTGCGTTCTCCATGCCTGCAACGCTCAGCGGATGCACATGCGTCTCCGTGCGCACATGGTCGTCCACCTCATCGGCGATGGCTGCCACCTGCGTATTGCTGTTGCCTTCCGCTATCACCATATACTCCGCAGGAGCCTCTTTTATCTTGCGCAAGTCTATCGTTACGATGCGTTCACCCTTGCGATTCTGGATACCCTCAATAATCGTATCCACCAGTTTCTCAGTACTAATCTCTGCCATATCTGTTAGGTTTATTTGTTGTGAGAGCATTGTATGCCGAACAATCAAAGCATAAGCCCTCTTAATTCCTAATTAAATACATTTTCGCTTGCAAAGGTACAAAAATTATTCCATATACGCAAATAAATCTACTTTATTGCACTTTTTTGCATGATAAGTGCCGAAATATGCTACAACGCACACTCTTACCAACCCTTCAGTTCCCCGCTATCACACTACCCTACTCCATATTACGCCCCGCGTTTAGAGTTAGCGATTAGTTAGTGATTAGTTAGTGATTAGTTAGCGATTAGTTAGTGATTAGTTAGTGATTAGTTAGTGATTAGTTAGT
>JAEDGZ010000024.1 GCA_016297215.1 Paludibacteraceae bacterium
ACCGACCCGCCGGCATTGGCGTATGCCACCGCCCAGTCCTCGGTCAACGACCGCGCCGCCGTGGCATATTCCACCGTTTACCCATTGACCATGTTCCTCCGCGTCCTCACCGGACAGATGATGATACTCTTCTTCTTGTAGTTTAGTGTTGAGAGTTGAGAGTTTAGAGTTTAGTGTTTAGAGTTGAGTGTTGAGAGTTTAGGGTTCGTATAAACCATAGAATACAAAACAGGACTGCCCGCGGGCAGTCCTGTTTTGATGAGATAGTTATCTATCTGTTGCTTTTTAATAGCAATCGCTTTGGCTCTTGTTGGTGCGCTTGTAGTCAATTTTATACATGTCTTCGCTAATACCGGATTTCTCCAGATTTGCTTTTGTCTCTGCAATGGCTGCATCCAATTCATTGGACGTACCCCATACATACGAGGTTGCAGTGTTACTAAACCCTGCTACGGTAGTAGTTACACTTACTTCATAGCAATAGTTGGTGTCGCCACAGGACGACAAGCAGGCTGCCAATACCACAGCACATGCGATAATCATTTTCTTCATAATAATAATGAATTTTGTTAGTGAATAAAAAAGGTTAATTATGTTGTTTCTTTTTGGCTTTCCATTTACTTATGGCGTTTCCAATTGGGCTTGGCGTGCGAGTGGATGTCATTTGCTCTTCCGGCAGGTGGAGGATAAAACGCTTGTAGTAAGATACGAGGAGCGTGGTCAGCGGCAGGGCGATAATCATGCCCACTACGCCGAGCAATGCGCCCCAAATAGACAAGCAGAGCAGGATAGCCGCGGGTCCCATGCCTGTTACATTGCCCATGATTTTGGGCGTCAGCACCAGGTCTTGTATGCCTTGCACCACGATGAACACCACGGCGATACTCACCATCACCACCCATACGGGTCTCCCTGTCTCAAACGACTGTATCAGCCCGAGGAAGATACAGGGCGGGATTCCCAGCGCCTGCATGTATGGGATTAGGTTCAGCACACCCACTATCAGCCCCATGGCGATACCCATCGGGAGACCGATTATCTGGAAACCGATGGCGAACAGTATGCCCACGGAGAGTGCTATCAGCGACTGTCCGCGGAAATATCCGTTCATATGGCGGTCAAGGTCGCCGATGAGCATCACCACCGGCTCGCGCCAACGGTCTGGGATATACGTTGCCCAGTTGGCGCGTATCTTCTCGAAGTCTATCAGCAGGAAGATGATATACAGCAGGCAGATGAACACCACCGCCAGCCCTGTGAGCGAACTGAGACCGCTGCTAATCCAGTTACCTAACTTCGGTACAAGGGCTTTGATGGTTTTTTGCACGTCTTGGTTCTTGAGCAGGGTCTGCACATCGAGGTTCGCCACGGCTTCTTTGATAGCCTCATTCGCGCGGGGGGAGAAGTATTCGTTGGGATTGAACGCACGCACATACTCCGTGATGCTGGTGGAGAGGGTGGTCATCTGCTTGCTGACCATCGGCGTGAGGGCGGCAAAGGCGGCTGCTATCACGCCTATCACCAGCACCAGCGTTACCACCACGGACAGCAGACGGTTGCGCAAACGGCATTTCTTTTGGAAGAAGTCCACTATCGGCGCCAGCATGTAGGCTATCACGAAACTAATCAGGAACGGTAGCAGCACCCCGCTCAAGTGCCTAATCAGCAGGTACAACGCCACCAACACCGCCACCGTGATACACGTGCGGATGATATGCTTTTTGTCGAAGGTGATAGGCTGATTGTCCATAGGTTGGGAAACTTCGTTACAAATGTCCTGTGTGCGCGGGCGTCCTCGCCCGCTGTTTTTAACTATGTGTATGTAACTTCGAGGTCTTGTTTCTTGTCCTTGTTTTTGGTTCGTAAACTCTAATAGCGGTGCAAAGGTACTGCTTTTTGTGGATATACACAAATTATTTTCTGCTTTTTCTACAAAAAGTAGTCAAAATGCGAAAGAAAGCAAAGAAAAGCAAAGAAAGGTAGTGCATATATAGAAACTGTCTCTGCTATTACGAATGATTAGCAATATGGATATAAAGAGGTATTCGTTATAAATGATATCACAATTCAAGGTGGTCATCTTTCAAAGAATTTGGAGGTAATTTTCCACCCCTTCACGAAAAATAACCACCTTTCTAAACGAAATATTTGTTTGAATGTGAACGTTGTTAATATCTTAAATAGACGAAATATTGCCGATTGATTTCAAAAACAAAACGGAGGCATTACAGCCTCCGTTGCAGTTCTTCCCAAGTGATGTCCTCTTCTTCTACCGTTGATGCTCTGTACATCATCTCGTCTTTCGCTTTCTCCTGCGGGAAGGTGAAGTAGGTGCAGATACATTCGCAGAGCAGTTCGCCGTCTTCGCTCCAAATCTCCCCAGCTACTATCGCGATATTGCGCCGCATCTCTTTCAAATATCCGCGCAACTTGATGTATTTCTGCAAAGTAGATACGGGCTTATGGTAACGCGTCTCCATCTTTGCCGTTACGCCTGCGGTCTGCAACTTATGGAAGATTACCCATCCGCATACCTCATCCAGCAACACGGCTTGCACGCCGCCGTGCAGCGTGTTTATCCACGATTGGTGGTTCTGCGTGGGTTTCCAAATCGAAATAATATCGTCTCCGTCCTCATAGAAGCGCATCTGTGCGCCGATAGGGTTCGTCGGGCAGCAGCCGAAGCAGTTGTACCCGCTCATGCCCGTCCATGGATTATGAATCAGTCTCATAGCAAGTTCTTCACTAACTTAAACAGTTTATACGGCATATATCGGAACGGCATGTCTATCCACGTCGGCGTAGTAACCACCGACCGGCGGTGGCTGAAGGCGAGGAACGAATCCTTGCCGTGGTAGCACGACATACCCGAGTTACCCACACCGCCGAATGGAATATAGTTGTTCACGATGTGCATGATGGTATCGTTGATACAAGTCCCGCCTGCGGAAGTGTGGTTTAAGATATAGTCGCCGTCTGTACCGAAGTAGTATAACGCCAGCGGTTTCTCTCGCTTCGCAATAAACTCCGCCGCCTCAGACAGTTCATCAAAAGTCATCACGGGGAAGATAGGACCGAATATCTCCTCCTGCATCACGGGCGAAGACGCGTCCACATCGGTCAGCAGGGTGGGGGAGAAGAAACGCTCGCGCGCGTCCATCTTGCCGCCGTAGTAAATCTTGCCGTATTGCAGGTAACAGCTCAGGCGGGCAAACGCCCGGTCGTTCACGATACGAACAAAATGTTTCGCCTCTTGCGGTTTTTTCCCCAATAGGTGGTCAAACTCCTTAGTGAGCAGTTGCAAAAACGCCTCTTTCACCTCGTTCTGCACCAGCAGATAATCCGGCGCAATGCAGGTCTGCCCGGCGTTGAGCAACTTACCCCACGCCACGCGCTTGGCGGCTACCTTCAGGTTCGCCGAATGGTCGATGATACAAGGGCTCTTGCCGCCCAACTCCAGCACCACGGGAGTCAAGTGCTTCGCTGCCGCGTCCATCACCATCTTCCCCAAGTCGGGGCTGCCGGTGAAGAAAATCATGTCCCAACGCTCGTTGAGCAACAGCTGATTCACCTCGCGGTGTCCCTCCACGATGGCGACGTACTCCTCGGGGAAAGTCGCTTCTATCATCTCCACCAATACGGCGGACACGTGCGGCACGTAGGGCGATGGCTTGAGCATAGCCGTGCACCCAGCCGAGATAGCACCTACCAGCGGATTGAGCAAGAGTTGCACGGGGTAGTTCCACGGCGCGATAATCAGCGCATTGCCCAGCGGCTCTTTCACTATCTTGCTCCGCCCGGGCAGGATAGCCACGGGAGACGGCTTGCGCTCGGCTTTAGCCCATTTCTCGCACTTACGCAGATGGGTGCGAATCTCGCCATAGACGATGCTTATCTCCGTCAAGTAGGCTTCCTCATACGACTTGTGCAAATCCGTCCAGAGAGCGTCTGTCAGCGGTTTCTCGTACTGCTTGATAGCATCTCTCAACTTCCGCAACATCTCTTTGCGGAATGCCATATCGCGCGTCGTACCCGAATGGAAATAGGCGCTCTGCGCCTCATGAATGTGCTGAATAATCTCTTGCATATTAGCAAATATGTGGTTATTACTGGGGACGCAGGCGTCTCGCCTGCGGTGAACTCTTCGGGCAATTCCCCTTATCTCTCCCCCTTCAAGGGGGAGTTGGAGGGGGTCGTTGGTCTTCCCGTAAAGTGGTCCATCGCCCTAAAGATACCAAATACCGTGCCAAACAGCCAGTCAAACACGCACGTCGGCAGGATTCCTTGCATGAATCGCACAAAATGAAAACTCCACGGCAGTCCGCAGAAGTCTTGGTTCTTCTCTATCGCGCGGATAATCTTGCGGCTGGTCTTCTCGGGGTCAAGTATCGGGAAGATGGGCGACTCCACGCCGTTGAACATACCCGTGTTGATATAATAAGGTGCAATCGTGGTGAAATGCACGTCTTTCTTCATCTGGTGCAACTCAATACGCACCGAGTCGCTCCAACCTATAACCGCCCATTTGCTGGCGGCGTACACCGACATCTTCGGGTTGCTTATCATGCCCGCTTCCGACGCGATGTTGCAGATATGCCCTTCGTTCACATCCAGCATCGGCTGCAGCGCTTGCAGCGACAGCACCATCGGCGCTATCGTGTTCACCCCGAAGGTCAGCCGCACGTCGGCTATGCTGTTGTTGTTGAAGGTCTGATTGCCGCGCACGATACCCGCGCAGTTTATCAGCACGCCCACGCGCTCGAATTTCTGCAGCACCTCCTTGTAGGTCGCCACCACCAAGTCATCGTTCATCACGTCCACTTGGTAGGTCGTTACCATGCCGTGTTGGCTCAATTCCTCTTTGGCTGCCGCTAGCGTGGTGGGATTCACATCCCAGATAATCAGGTTCTTAGCACCTTTCTCGAGGCAGATACTCCCCATAATCTTCCCTATCCCCGATGCACCGCCGGTGATGAGGACATTCTTTCCTTTAATCTTTGTCATACCTTAAATTTTGAGCAAAGAACAAGGAGCAAAGAACAAAGACAATTTAGTTATATTTTGAAGCAAGAAATACAAAGTATGAAACAAAGACTGAATGGTCTTGCATATCGTATGTTACGAGTCGCTATTGGTTTCTGTTTCCTTGCTCTAAATCGGTAATTTGTCTTGGTTCTTTGCTCCTTGTTCTTTGTTCCTTACTTATACATAAACCGCTTAATCGACCGCTTCGGAGTCTTCTCAAACTCGTTCGCCACCAGTTCCACGTAGGCAATCTGGCTGTATTGCGGCAACTCTTTGTTCAGTTGTTTGCGGTTCTCTTCCATCAGTTTCGCGAAGGTCGGCTCGCCGTTCAGCAACTTATGTCCTTCCGGCGTGTTGTCGGGGAATACCAGCGCCACCAGTTTGCCCTCGCGCTCTACCACTACCGACTCTACCACGCCCGGCATGTTGTTCAACTTGTCCTCAATCTCTTCCGGGTAGATGTTCTGCCCCGAGGGACCGAGAATCATGTTCTTGCTGCGTCCGCGCAGGAACAGGTTACCTTCTGCGTCCAGCACGCCGAGGTCGCCCGTGCGCATCCAACCGTCTTCGGTGAACACCGCTTTCGTCGCTTCCTCGTTCTTGTAGTAGCCCTTCATCACGTTCACGCCCTTCACCTGTACCTCGCCTTCTTTGTGCTGCGGGTCGTCCGAGTCGATACGGATACGGCACTGCGGCAACTCCTTACCGCAACTATGGAATACGAACTTCTCCCAGTTCTCATAGGAAATCAGCGGTCCGCACTCTGTCATGCCGTAACCCACACAGTAGCAGAGGTTTACGTCTTTCAGCACCTGCTCCACTTCTTTGTTTAGCGCAGCGCCGCCGATAATCAGGTAGCGCAACTCGTTGCCGAAGGCTGCCATCAGGCTGTCGTGCACTTTCTTGCGAATCACGTTCTTGATGATAGGCGTGTTCCAAAGCACTTTCATCACGGGCTTGTGAATCACGGGGAACACTTTCTTCTTGATAATCTTCTCTATCACCAGAGGCACCGTCAGAATCATGTACGGGTGCACCTGCGCAAACGCCTTCATCAGAGCCGATGGGGTGGGGGCTTTCGTCAGGAAGTACGTGCTCGAGCCCGAGCAAACCTGATACAGGAACTCGAACGCCAGACCGAACGCATGGGCAATAGGCAGCATCGATACCACCTTATCGTTATCCGTGCGCGTGATGTTGTTAAACGCGAACTCGATGTTGCCCGACATGTTCTCCTGCGTCAGCATAACGCCCTTCGGTGCGCTCGTCGTGCCCGAGGTGTAGTTGATTAAAGCCAGTTCTTGCAGGTTGTCGGTCGGATAGCATACATCCTCGCGTGTTACGCCGTTCGGGTATTTCTTTGTGAACAATTCGTCCACGCTTGCGTATGCTGCCGCAACTTCCTCGTTTGCAGCATGATACAGCGAGAAGTCATCCATGAATACCACACCTTTCAGCGCGGGCATCTCCTCGGGCTTAATCTTGTTGCGCACGTTCGGACCCACATACAGCAGCGCAGCCTCCGAGTGGTTCACAAGGTTGTGAATACCTTCGCCCGTGAAGTCGGGCAGAATACTCACTACCACTGCCCCGTAGGACTCAATAGCGAGGAAGGTAACGCCCCAGTTCGAGCAGTTGCGTCCGCAGAGCGCCACTTTATCGCCTTTCTCGATGCCCAATGCCTCAAAGGTAACGTGCAGACGAGCAATCTGTGCAGCCAGTTCCGCGTATGAATACTTGGTCGGATTATCCAAATCCGCCAATGCCGGAGCGTCCCACCGACGCTTAATCGTATCTTGCAGATACGCTAAATAATGTTTTGTTGCCATATCTTTAATGATAAAATCTTATTTTCTTTCAAAAAGCCCCAAAGTCGGTGCGGTCTGAAGTGTTATCCCGAGCTTGTCGGGAGCCGCACCCAAGTGCAATCTCACCGGGGACGCAGGCGTCCCGCCTGCGGATAGTTTGGAACAAACTATAAAGATAATCACAAAAAAAGTATATGAAATAAAGTTAAGAGCATGCGCCCTCTTAATTCTTAATTCATAATTCTTAATTCTTTACACCTTTTTCCATACGCTCGCAAAGGTACAAATAAAATCCTGAACAACTGTTCAATAATCATACCAAAATAACTATTTCAACCAATTCCTCCCTCTAAATAGTACTTTTGGAACAAAAAAGAGAGGCAAAAAGCATTGCCATTAGCGGAAATATCATTTAGTGACACCTGATGCCCCTTTTTGTGGCATAATTTTTGTGCGCTAATATAATGTTGTCCATTTCCTATCAATCGTAGGTAATTCATTAAACTTTACCAATATTGTGTACTAATAGATTAACTCTGCTCTTCTTATGACCCCTGACAGACTTGAAAAAATAGAGCGCGTAGCCCGAATTGTTCGAATCATATTCCTTGCCTATTGTTTTGTGGCAATGATTTGTCTCTTTGTATTCATTTTCCCTCCCATCCTTTCCTTCTTTAATATAACGGATTGGATGTGGTCAGATGAGTTGATTGAACACTTTTTCGCACCTATGGAAGGGCTCCTGCTCATTATCCTTCTTATCGGAATGTGCATTTATCTTCTGATAGAATCCTTTGCCAAATCCCAAAATCAACGTCTCGCCGAGCAGATTGTCCAGACGTTTGCGCAACAGCAGCAGATGCAACAGCAGATGCAGCATATCCTACAAGCATCTTGTCCGTTCCCATGGTACACGGCAAATGCCACTACCGAACAAAGAATTGCCTTTGAGACGGAACTCCGTAGGCTTGCCGGCTCCTGTGAGAAGGGAAAGAAGGGAGGCTCGCAGCCCTTGGTAGATTGGCTCCTGAGCAAACAGTCCGAAGGGCTTATCCTACTCCCCAATAACTATTCACAGATATACCAAGAATTAACCCTTAACTATGGACTTGGTATTTCCAAACAAGCCTTTTCTTCCGCAATGCCCCAAAAGGGTAGGGAGCGAACGGTTGATGCCAAATAACTTATCTGCTTGATGAGATCTTGATATTCCTTGTTTTTGCTTGATTCACGATTCCTGCTCTTGCGGGAATCTTTTTTTTGCTGTACTTTTGCACCCGAAAAGAAATTTTCAGTATGCTTCTTCGCGCTTAGTGCATACTCATTCCATCAGAATATTATCTAATTCTTTTTCCCTATGAATGTAATACTAAACAAAAAATGGCTGTTTGTGGAGATAGAATCCTCATATTCCGTTTTCCGCTTTATTCTTGAGTTTCTTTGTTTCAAAATGAGCGTTTGTATCTCTAAATAAAACAAGTGCTTTGGGATGCAACGTTAATGTTACTACGTTACAATAAACATTTTAATTTCAATTTCAAGTATGAAAAAGTTCTTTTATGTTATTACGCTGTGCGCTATCTCCTTGTTGTTCACAGCATGTCAAGAAGAGAAAAACATTGCACAAGAGATGACAGGTAGGTATTCCTATACCGAATATGGCACCATCTCGTTGGCGGGTGAGACAAGTGAGTTCGAGGACGAAGGTACCTTCACCATCTCGCTTAGTGGTGAGTCCGATCTTGTCTTTACCGGAGACTTCAACGGTACGGGATATGTGTACACCTATGGAAACAAAGTGTATATCCATGACCAAGAGTATTCATACGAAGCGAATGGAATCTATTACCACTTTAAGGATTCTTTCTCCGATGTGGAGTGGTTGGGCAACTCTATTTCAGCAAAGCGTACATCGGCTATCACGGCTATTTACAACAACGTTACCTACACCGGTCTCCTCACATCGCAGATTTATGCCTATAAACAATAAAACAAGGAGATACACGCACTAAATAGGCAGTTGCCCCTGACAAACAACGCTTGTCTAACGTTGATTCGCAAGGGCAACTGTTGCCATATTAATAACAACAAAAAAGAGAGGCAAAAGCCTCTCTAATTTATCGTAGTCGTAACTATTAAGTCTTTCATCCTTCATCCTTTATCCTTCATCCATCCGCCTACGCCTTTATCAACTCATACAGATAGTTGTACTGCCGCGGGAAGATGTCGAAGTCCATCGCCACCCCGTGTCGCCCCGCGTCGTAGGCGTCTTTTATGTGCGTGAACATCATCGCCAGTGTATCCACATCCACATCGCTGCGCACTTGCCCCGCGCGGATACTGTTGCGAATCGCTTTCTTCCACATCTCCATCTCCGTCGCATACAACTTGCTCGCGCGCCGATACAGCGACGGGAAGCGGTTGTACGCCGAGAACATCAGGTTCAGCACGTTGCTCGTGTTGATGTTTTTGTTATCCCACGTCTGCAGCACTTCCTTCAGCGACTCCACATAAGTCAACATCACCCGTATCATGTCCTCCACCGTCACCTCGTTCTCCGGCAACTGAAACAAGCGCATCTTCGGCTGAATAAAATACCGGTCCATGCACACTTCGAACAACTCGTCTTGGTTCTTGAAGTAGTAGTACAGCGTCCCGCGCCCCATGTCCAGTGCCAACTGCAAGTCCGTGATGGACACATTGTTATACCCCTTTGAGGCGTATAACTCCATGGCTTTTGAAATAATATAATCTCTACGGTCTTTCATACCCTTTTCACACCTACAAATTCCGTGCCAAGTGATAAAACCAGCGGATTTCAGGTCTTTTGGTTTCCGTCGAAGACGGTAATCAGAAGCGGTAGGCGATGCCGAGGTAGCCTTTCTGCGGGAGGGCGTAGGAGCCGGTGTGCGGATAGTTGAGGATGTCGCTTATGGCACATTGGTAGCCGAGGTTAATCTGCAGCCCGAACCAAAATTCATAGCCTACCGTGACGCCCAGTCCCGAATAGTTGTCCGACAGCAGCATCTGCTCCTCACTCGTCAGTTCATCGGCGGAATAGACACGCCGGAAGGGGTCTGTTTTCTCCGGCGAGGAGTCACCGTACCTCATTCCGCGGAAGACAAAGGTGGTGAAGGGTCCGCCGCCGAACTGCACGGCACCGCGTTTGCCGAATTCAAAACGTCCGAGCAGGTAAACGGGGATGTTCATCCCGAAAATCCATAGGTCATCCTGTGTGCTACCGCTATGCAGGTACAGGTGCTCCGCGCTGCTTTTTAGTATTCCCTTCGAGCGGATAGAAGTCCAGCCGTGCCAAGCCTGCGTAGCAGTTTGCCAACTTGAACTCATACGCCGATGCCGAGCCGCCTTGTATCCAGTTCTGCTTGCTGAAGAGCGTGCTTTCCAACCCGGGCAGGAACTGCGCCGTGTAGCCGAACCACTTGTAGCGACCGTGAAACTGCACGCCGATGTCGTGCCATGTGCAGGGCAGGATGGTGTTGTCGCCCTCGGGACGATACACGCCGAAGAACTGATTAGGCTCGTGGTACGCATTCGTACCGCCTAACGGCACTATAATCATACCCATACGCAGGTTGGTGTAGGGGTTGAACGACTTCTGTATCCAAAACTGCTCCAGCGCCACTTCGCCGCCGCGCTCCACCTCGGTCTCATACTCGCCGCCTTCTTCCTCCTCTATCTCCACCGCCACTTCTGTGCCGCCGTGCTCGAACTCTATCTCGCTACCCATGCTCCAACCCTTGCCGAAATCATAGCCTAAGTAAATGACCACATGGGGAATGTCAAACTCCCCATATTGGTCATTCACGTAGTTCTCCGGCGAGGTGTAGCGCAGGTAGTTGTTCGAGTAGAAACAGCGTTTCATCGCCGCCTCGCCATACCCACCAATGGTGAGCCTCCCCTTTTTGGGGGATGGATCGGGCACCTCCGCCTGCACGGTAACCAAGCGTTTTCGCGCCTGTTTCTTGCCTGCGGAGGGTGCTACTGGGGGCGCAGGCGTCTCGCCTGCGAAAGTACCCCCCGCGCTGTCCACTTCCACTGTGTCGCGCCTATCCATGGAGGTGCGGTCTCCAGGCCGCACCACAAAAGACGTGTCAGCAGGCGCAAGCACTCGGGTGCTTGCGCCTGTGATGCCATCTACCGCCTGCGCGGCTGCCGTCCCAGCCGACAGCCAGCAGATGCAATAAAGAAGGACTTTTTTCATACAATAAACTAACTTTACAAAAACAGTGCAAAGGTACTGCTTTTTGACCATCCCCGCAATCGCCAAAAAACGTGAAAAAAATCAATGCCTCAATACCTAAAAGTAGGTACTGAGGCAATGAAAAACATAGGTTGTTAGCCGAACAACCGTTATGCTATTCCATCAAGTCTTCGATGATACGATTAAGGATGTGAATGCCCTGCAAGGTGGCGACGAGACGGTTGTCAGGCGTTCGTCGTAGCAGACCTCTTTCTATGAAAGGTTGCGCCAAGGCGGGGTCGTGGAGTTCGTTGAGGGCAATGCCCTCTGCCGTGCGCAGACCGAGCATGATACGCTCGTTGTAGAGGTCGGTGTCGGTCAGTGTTTCATAGGTTGCCGCGTCTTCTCCGCGCTCCATGGCGCGGATGTATTCTTCCAAATTATCGGGATTCCAACTGCGTGTGCGTGCTCCGTCGTAAGAGTGCGCGCCTGCGCCGAGCCCGATATAGGGGGTACGGTTCCAATAACTGCTATTGTGCCGCGAACGATAGCCAGGTAATGCAAAGTTGGACACTTCGTAATGCTCAAAGCCCGCTTCTTTTAGTTGAGATACCAGCAAGTCGTACATGGCATTCTCCGTATCTTCGTCCACCTCTGTTATCTCCCCTTGCTCCAGCATGCGCGTCATGCGGGTGCCTTCTTCGTAACTGAGGCAGTAGGTGGAGATGTGTTGCACACCCAACTGCAAGGCTTGGTTTATCTGGTCTTGCCAAGCGAAGAGGGGGGAGTTGAGGGGTGATGGTATGCCGTAGATGAGGTCAATGGAGATGTTGTCGAAGCCTGCGGCTTGCGCGGCTTTTACGGCGGCTTTGGCTTCAGCGGCGGTGTGGCGCCTGCCTATCAGGCGTAGCACCTCATCGTCGAACGACTGGATACCTATCGAAAGTCGGTTCACTCCCGCCTCGCGGATGGCACGCAGGTAGTCGGGGGTGAGGTCGCCCGGGTTGGCTTCGAGGGTAACCTCGATGGTGCGGCTTCCGATTATATCGGAATAAACTTCCGACCGCACCTCCTTTACCGCCCGCGACATGGTCGGGGCGTCCCCGGTGGTTATTGTTTGCAGTATGCGGGCAATCTGGTCGGGGGAGAGGAGAGAGGGAGTGCCGCCGCCGAAATAGATGGTAGAGATGGAGTTGAGGATTGAGGGTTGAGAGTTGAGAGTTGAGAGTTGAGGGTTGAGGGTTGAGAGGCGTCGTGTGGCTTCTTGGCAGAGGGCATCTACATACGCCTCCCGCCGCGACAATAGCGTGGTGGAGAAGAAGTCGCAATAGGCGCAGCGGCTCTTGCAGAAAGGAATATGGAGATATATGCTTGGCAAATTAGGAATTAGGAATTAGGAATTAGGAATTAGGAATTAAGAGGGCATGTGCTCTGAGTTATCGGAGTAATCGGAGTAATCGGAATGCTCTGAGTATTAGTTATGTCGTCCTTACAGGGCTCGTGGTATGAGGGAGGTAAATTTTACGTAGGATTTCACCCTACGCTGTTCTATTTCGCCCCTTCGGGGCTACTACTACTATGGTGCGGCCCGGAGACCGCACCTCCTTGAGGCACTAACAATCTTTTTCTATCTTGCTGAGGAGGTGGATGGCGCCGGCGACGCTTTGGACGTTTTGGATAACGGCGTAGCGGCGACCGGTCTTCTGTCCTTTCTTGTCGGTCTCCTCTACCAGCCGGCAACGTTGCGCGCGGCTCACCACGAACTGAATAATCTTGCCGAAGGTATCGCTCTGCCAATAAGCATCCTTATTCTGCACAAAATAGAGCACCAAACGCTGCTGCTTGAGCATGACCTTCTCGATACCCATTCGGCAGCAGAGCCAGCGCAAGCGCACCACGTTGAGCAACTCGTCTGCCTGCTCGGGCAGCGGTCCGAAGCGGTCTATCAGTCGTTTTTTGAAATCCAGCAGTCGGTCTTCGTTGCGCAGTCCGTCTAACTCGCGATAGAGGGTGATACGCTCGGAGATGTTCTCCACGTAGTCGGTGGGAAATCCGAGTGGCAGGTCGCTCTCCAACTGCGAGTCGCTTGCCCATGTCTGCGGCTCTTCCCGCGCGGGGAGCGTGAGGGCGCCGCCTTCTTCCTCGCGCAGTTCCTCTACGGCTTCGTTGAGAATACGCTGGTAGGTCTCGTAGCCCAAGTCGGCGATGAAACCCGACTGCTCGGAGCCCAGCAGGTTGCCCGCGCCGCGGATGTCAAGGTCCTGCATGGCGAGTTGGAATCCCGCGCCGAGGTCGGCGAAGGTGCTGAGTGCTTCCAGCCGTCGGCGGGCGTCGGCGGTGAGCAGTTCGCGGTCGGGCGTAACGAGGTAGCAGTACGCCTTGCGGTTGGAGCGCCCTACGCGCCCTCGCAACTGGTGCAAGTCCGACAAACCGTATTGGTGGGCGGAGTAGATAATCATCGTGTTCACGTTGGGGATGTCCACGCCCGACTCGATGATGGTGGTGGCAAGGAGTATGTCGTAGTCGTAGTTGATAAAGTCCTCCAGCCGCTTCTCCATCTCCTCGCTCGGCATCTGTCCGTGCGCCGTGATGATACGCGCCTCGGGGCAGAGGGCGCGTATCTTGCGCTCGATGCGCGGCAACATCTCGATACGGTTGTTCACGATGAATATCTGTCCGTTGCGCTGCATCTCCAGCGTGATGGCTTCTTTGATGATGTCCTCGTCGGCTTGGGTGATGAGTTCGGTCTGCACAGGGTAGCGGTTCTGCGGCGGGGTGGTCATCACGCTCAGGTCGCGTGCGCCGAGCAGGGAGAACTGCAAGGTGCGCGGGATGGGGGTGGCGGTCAGCGTCAGCACATCCACGTTGGTGCGCAAGGTCTTCAGTTTCTCTTTCACCGCCACGCCGAACTTCTGCTCCTCGTCGATGATGAGCAGCCCGAGGTCGTGCCATTTCACGCTCTTGCCCACCAGTTTGTGCGTACCTATGAGGATATCTATCTTGCCTTCTTCGAGCGCTTGCAGTATCTCTTTCACCTCCTTGGCGGACTTTGCGCGCGAGAGGTATTCTATTCGCACGGGGAAGTCTTTCATGCGCTCGCGGAAGGTGTTGTAATGCTGCAAGGCGAGCACCGTGGTCGGCACCAGCACCGCCACCTGCTTGCCGTCGGTGGCGGCTTTGAAGGCAGCACGCATCGCCACTTCCGTCTTGCCGAAGCCCACGTCGCCGCACACGAGTCTGTCCATCGGCATGGGGCTCTCCATGTCGCGCTTCACATCGGCGGTGGTCTTCGCTTGGTCGGGTGTGTCTTCGTAGAGGAACGACGCCTCTAACTCGTGTTGCATATAGCCGTCGGGCGTGTAGGCAAAGCCCTGCTGCTGCTTGCGCGTGGCGTAGAGTTTGATAAGGTCGCGCGCGATGTCTTTCACGCGCTCTTTCGTCCGCTCTTTCAGCCGCTCCCACGCGCCGGAGCCCAGCCGCGAGATGGTCGGCTCGGTGCCCTCTTTGCCCTTATACTTGCTGATTCTATGGAGGTTATGAATAGAGACGAATACGGCGGCGCTGTCTTTATAGACCAGTTTTATCATCTCCTGCGGCTTGCCGTTCACGGTGGTGGTAACCAGTCCGCCGAACTTCGCAATACCGTGGTCGGAGTGCACCACATAATCGCCCACTTGCAGTTGGTTGATTTCTTTGAGCGTGATGATGGCTTTTCCGCGGCGAGCGTTCTCGCTGGTGAGTGCCACGCGGTGGAAACGCTCGAATATCTGGTGGTCCGTGTAGCAGCAAATCTTCATCCCGTTATCCACAAACCCTTCGTGCAACACGCCCTTGACGGGAACGAAGGAGATGGGGTGTCCTTCCTCGCCACTGATTGAGTCGAAGATAGCCGCCAGTCGGTCGGTCTGCTTCTGCTGCTCCGAAAGGATATAGACGTGATAGCCGGCTTCAATACGTTGCCTGAGGTCATCGGTCAGCAGGTCGAACTGCTTGTGGAACACGGGTTGCGGCAACGTGTCGAATGCTATCCGCACGTGCGTCGGATAGTGCGACTTCTCCGCGAACTCCAGCGTCCGACTATGCGAGAACACTGGGGACGCAGGCGTCTCGCCTGCGGTCGCAACAACCTGAAACTTGAAACCTGAAACATTAAACTTGCCCCCGGACAACTTATACTCTACCATCGAGAAGTCGTTGCTTGCGAACACGGTATCTTCCGGCAGGTAGTCGAACAGGCTGCCTTGCTCCGCCGCCTCACTCTGCATCATGGCGCATTGCGCCTCCTTGACTTTCTCTTTCGACAACTGGCTCTCGATGTCAAACTCGTGGATGCTGTCTATCTCGTCGCCGAAGAAATCCAAGCGATAAGGGTCATCGTGCGAATAACTATATATGTCCACGATCCCCCCACGGATGGCGTACTGCCCGGGCTCATACACGAAGTCCACGCGCTGAAAGCCCAACTCGCTCAGTTGCTGCCCCACGCGGCTAATCTGCACCGTCTGCCCTACACGGAAAGTGATGGTCTGCGCCGCCAGCGTAACGGGCGCAGGCGTCTCCTCCAGCAGCGCCTCGGGGTAGGTTACGATGATATAATTGCCCTCTGCCTGACACAGCCTCGCCAGCGTTTCCGTCCGCTGTATCGCCAGCGCCTCGTCCACGCCCTGGCGCCGACGGTGGGCAGTGGGGAAATAATAGACACCCGCGGAGGGCTCCGCGGCAAGCAACTGCTTCAAATCGGCATAGACATACTGCGCCTCATCCCCATTGTCGGCGATATACGCCAGCACATGACCTTCCTCCTTATCGTGGGAATCGGTGGGATGCACTTCCGCCAGCAGCAGACTCCGCGCCGAGGCATGCAAGCCGCTGAGCAGGATATGCCGCTCAATGCCTTTCGCCAATTCCTTATCAATAATACCTATCTCGGGATGGTGTCCGAAGAGCGCACGAAGTTCTGTAATATCCATAGCCTTGAAAACAAAAACGGTCGCAAAGGTACGACTTTTTCCTGAATTATGCAATCTTTTAGGTAGGGAAACTGCATAAAAACCATCAAACATATTTTTTGAAGAAAAATTGCGTTTATTTTTGCATATATCAGAAAAAAGCCGTACCTTTGCATTCGCATTTGGAAAAGGGAAGCAGGTGTAAGTCCTGCACAGTCCCGCTGCTGTAATTCGTATTCGCGTTTCTAAATCTTTAAGTCACTGACCCGCAAAGGGTTGGGAAGGCAGAGACGAGTGAGCGATAAGTCAGAAGACCTTGCCGAGTGTTGCCCCGTGAGCGGGGTGGTTAGGTTGTTCCCGAGGGATGGAACGATTCAACAATGAAGCGTCTTTTTTCTATATGGCTTATGGCACTCGTGTGCGCTGCCGCGTCGGGCATGACCGATGCGGAGCGTGATTCTGTGTCGCGTGAGTTCAGCATCGATGAGGTTACCATCACGGCGCGCGTCCGCGAGACGGCGGTGATGCCTGTGCAGACCCTCTCCGGCACGCAGCTACAGGGGCTGAGCACCCGGTCGGTGGCAGACGCTCTGCGCTATTTCTCCGGCGTGCAGGTGAAGGACTACGGCGGCGTGGGCGGCTTGAAGACGGTGGATGTGCGCTCGATGGGTACGCACCATCTCGGCGTGTTCTACGATGGCATAGAGATAGGCAACGCCCAAAACGGAACGGTCGATTTAGGCAAGTTCTCGCTCGACAACATCGAGGAGATAGCCCTCTACAATGGGCAGAAAGCCGAAATCTTCCAATCGGCGAAGGACTACGGTAGCGCAGGCACCTTATATATACGCGCGCGCAAACCCCGCTTTGTCAATGGCGAGACCTATCACCTCGTTGCCACGATGAAGGCGGGCACTTTCGGCTTGGCAAACCCCTCGCTACTCTATGAGCAGAAACTGACCGACCGTCTATCGCTCTCTTTATCAGCCGAATACATGTACGCCACGGGGCGTTATCATTTCCGTTACCATAAGTTGAACCCTGACCTCACGGTGGCGTGGGACACGGTGGGCATTCGCCAAAACGGCGATGTGCAGGCAGTGCGCGCCGAAGCGGGCTTGTACGGCTATCTGCCGGAGGGCAAATGGCAGCTGAAGGGTTATTTCTACGACTCGGAGAAAGGTATCCCGCAAGCCATCGTCCGCAATGTGTGGACCTGCGCCCAGCGGCAATGGGACAGAAACGCCTTCGTGCAAGGGCAGATAGAGCACTCCTTCTTCGATCGATGGGACGTGCAACTGTCGGCGAAGTACAGCAACGACTACATGCGCTACCTCAACCCCGACACCACGCGCATGTACATTGACAATCAGTTTTGGCAGCAGGAGGTATATCTATCGCTGGTGAATCGCGTGAAGTTGTTCCCGTGGTGGGATGTGGCGGTGAGTGCTGATTACCAATGGAATGCGCTTGACGCTACCCTTGCAAACTTCGCTTATCCCGAGCGGCATATGGGGATGCTGGCTTTCGCTACGGCGTTTCATTATCGCTGGATTCGCCTGCAAGCCAGCGTGTTAGGGACGTTTGTGGAGGATAAGGCGCACGAGGATGCCATCCGCTCGCAGGTCAATCGTTGGACACCCGCAGTCTTCCTGAGTGCGCAGCCGCTTTTGCAGGAGCAATGGTTTATCCGAGTGTTCTACAAGGACATCTTCCGCCTGCCTACGTTCAATGACCTCTACTACACCGACGTGGGTAATATCCACCTCGAGCCGGAGTATGCAAGGCAGTACGATGCCGGCATGGAATATACCAAATCCCTCAACACTCAACACTCCACACTAAACCTCAAACTGAAAGCCGATGCCTATTTCAATCAGATAAAGAACAAGATAGTCGCCGTGCCCAAAGGCAACAGCCAATACCGCTGGATGATGATGAACATCGGTTATGTGGAGATTGTGGGCACAGATGTGAATGCAGGGCTGACGATGCTGTTGCCGCATGAGGTGGAGTGGGGGATAAACCTCTCTTATACCTACCAGCAGGCACGCGACCTCACAGACCCCACCGACACGCTCTGCTACGGGGGACAGATAAGTTATATCCCGTGGCACTCCGGTAGCGTCATCGGGCACTTGGCTTGGAAAGGGTGGGGACTGAACTACAGTTTCATCTACGTGGGTGAACGCTACCACAACAGCGCGAACATCCCCGCCAACTACGAGCAACCATGGTACACCCACGACCTCGCTCTCTCGAAGATTTGGGAGATATGGAAGAAGTCTCAGGTTTCAAGTTTCAAGTCTCAGGTTTCAGGTTTCAAACTCCATACCACCATTGAAATCAACAACTTTCTAAATCAGCAATACGACATAGTTCACAATTACCCCATGCCGGGTATCAACGGAAAACTAATACTAAAACTCGAAATCTAAGACCAACCAATCTGCCACATTATGCTATCATTCTTAAAACATATCTTCCTTCTCCCTCCCTTTAAGGGAGGGTCGGGGAGGGTCTTGACTCCCTCCCTCTGTAGGGAGGGCAGGGGTGAGTCATTTCTCCCTCCCTCTGTAGGGAGGGTCGGGGTGGGTCTTCTTCTTCTCCTCCTTTCCTGTCGCGGACCGGAGATTATCCTCCCCTCTGAGGAGGAGCAGAAAGGCGATACGATACACACCGAGGTGCAGGGCTTCTACCTCCTCAACGAGGGCAACATGGGCTCCAACAAAGCCACCCTCGACTACTACGACTACACCACCGCCACCTATACACGCAATATCTTCAACGAAGCCAACCCCGACATCACGCAGGGGCTCGGCGATGTGGGCAACGACCTGCGTATCTACGGCGGCAAACTATATGCAGTCATCAACTGCTCCAACCTCATTGAGGTGATGGACGCGCCCACGGCAAAGCATATAGCGCAAATCAATATCCCCAACTGCCGTTACCTCGCTTTCGCCGACGGCTACGGCTACTGCACCTCCTACGCCGGACCCGTGCAGATAGGCAACACGCAGATTGGGTATGTAGCCAAGTTCGATACCGCCACCCTCCGGATTGTCGATACCTGCCATGTCGGCTTTCAGCCGGACGGTCTGGAGGTGGTTGGTACTCGACTCTATGTCGCCAACTCGGGCGGCTACCTTTCGCCCAACTACGAGCGCACGCTCTCCGTCATCGACCTCAACACCTTCTGTGTAGCGGACACCATCCCCGTAGCACCCAACCTCCACCGCGTGCAATACGACCACCTCGGGCAACTATGGGTTAACTCCCGCGGCGATTACTACGACACCCCCTCTAGACTCTATTGTCTAACCGCATCTTTGGGGAACGGGCAAGGGGGCGGGGAAAGAACAGACATCTCCCTCGACTCCATAGACATCCCCGTCAGCAACTTCACCATCCTCGGCGACTCCCTTTACTTCTGCGGAACGCAGTTTAATTATATCACCTACGAAGATGAAATAATCTATGGAGTAATAGATATTCGCACTCATCAACTCATCACCACCCGCCTTATCACCGATAGCATCACCCTGGTGAAACCGTATGGCATAGCCGTCCACCCCACCACACGAGAAATATACATCACCGACGCGGGCAACTATGTTACCCCGGGCATGCTCTATTGCTTCTCGCCGCAAGGCAACTTCCAATGGTCTGTCCGCACAGGCGACATCCCCTCCGCAATCTGCTTCCTATGGAGCCATGAACAAGGAACCAAGCGCCAAGACTAAAATGCTCCGATAACTCAGATTACTCCGAAAACTCCAACCAACAATATGAAAAAGTCCATCCTATTTATCCTTATCACCGTGGCAACCTCGCTGTTGCATGCTAACACCCCCTACATCACCCGCGTCTATGAATACACCCCCGCCCCCGGGCAGTTTATCAACACCCTGCCCGCGGTTACCGATGACCCCGCCGCTGCCACCGAAGCGCAACTTGCCCACAATGCGCAGGGAATGGTCTGCCTCGGTGCTTGGGGAGGCTATATCATCTTCGGCTTCGACCATCCCGTGGTGAACGTGCAAGGAGAGTATGACTTGCTGATAGAGGGCAATGCCTTCTACCAGTCTGCCAACGACTCCACGAAAGGCAGCAGCGAGCCGGGTATCGTATGCGTCAGCCAAGACACCAACGGCAACGGACTGCCCGATGACCCGTGGTACGAACTGCAAGGCAGTGAGCACACCAATCCCCTCACAATCACAGACTACCAAATCACCTACTACCGCACCCCCGCCGACCATGTCGCTACCCCCGACGGCAGCAAGAAGTTCTTTACCGACACCACCTATATCGCTTGGCGCGACAACCAAGGCAATACGGGCTACATCCCGCAGGTGTCTTTCCATAAACAAGCCTATTTCCCCGACTGGCTTGCTGCCGACTCGCTCACGTTCTCTGGCACGATGTTGCCGCCTAACGGCGTGGATGAGCAGGGAAAGGGCACCGCTTTCGTAATGACGTGCTACAACTATGGCTATGCCGATGCCAATCCGAACAACTCCGACCGCGCCAAACTCAACCTCGATTGGGCAATGTTGCCGAGCGGCAGCCCCGCGAACCTCACCCATATTGACTTCGTGAAGGTCTATACCGGCGTATATCAGATATGCGGTATGCAGGGCGAAGTAAGCACCGAAATCACGGGTGCACAAGACCTCCATCCCGATGCCACCATGCCTTCGGCACTCACACATTCTTCCTCAATACTGCAATCCTCACCCCAAAAATTCTTCTGCAACGGCGCTATCTATATCCGACACAATGGGAAAGACTATACCATTACGGGAGTTTGTATGAACAACTAATCTCCCTCATCCTCATGCAACCTTTCTCGTGTCGAACACGTAGGATATACGTAGGATATACGTAGGATATACGTAGGATATACGTAGGATAACAGGGACTAAATGCTATCTATCATATTGCTTTTAACTACCGACTAGCATAACTAACTCCTCCTGCGCCCCGAAATGATTCAGACTATTCTGATAACTCAGACAACTCCGATTACTCTTATTAACAACAAATAATCAACTAAAAATTAATCATTTATGAAAAAACTATTTCTTCTTTGTGCAGCCGCTCTCACGCTCGCTGCTCATGCCGAGGACATCACCCTCGACCTTACTACTGTCACGGATGCCACAAGCAATGCAGTGGTTTACGAAACCGAAGGTAAATCCGTGTGGAATGGGCACACTAAGGACGTATGGAATTTAACGTATTCTGAAGAAGATGCTGCATCAATGCTTTTGGCAAATGATGGCAAGTTTATGTTTGAACACAACGCTATTGCCGCTTATGATTCTTGGGGTGGTTTTACTATCTCAAAAAATGCCGCAGATACGCTAAATCAGTTCGCCTGTGTCGCTAAAGGCGGTGTCAAGGGAGTGGGTTCTCCGTTTATTATCGGCTATTATCAAGATTATGTGGGAGCATTAACACTGACGTTTGATAATTTATATTATCCAAAGGAGGTCTATATTTGCCAAGATATGGTAACACTTCTTTCATTACAAAACGGGGATGGGTATGCAAAGAAATTTACGGCGAAAGATACGCTTGCATTACATATTTCCGGACTGGACGAAAATGATAACAACTCTGCTGCTGTAACGTATTACTTGGCAGTGGATAGTGTCTTTAATCAAGCATGGACAAAAATAGATTTGTCTTCTATAGGCTATTGCTATGCACTTGAATTTTCTATGACTTCCACAGATAGCGGTGTATATGGAATCAACACTCCCACCTATTTTGCTCTCGATGCATTAACGGTTTCTACAGAGAGTCCTACCACTTCTCTTCACCAAACCAATGCCGACCAGCCGAAGGCTACCAAACGCCTCATCAACGGTCAACTCTACATCGAGCAAAACGACCGTCTCTACACTGTCACTGGCATAGTATTGTAACGATAGGAAGAGAGATGGGGTAGGGCATATCACTCTTTAGATATTATATGCCATAGTACCCCTATTCGGAAGAGCGAAAGGTCATAGATAACTGACCTTTCGCTTTTTTTTATTTTGGGGTATAATATATCGGCGCAGGCGCTTAATAAACTTTTGAATAGTCGGAGAACCCAGCTGGGGCAACATACGATAAACATAGTTCTCTATATCAGGGGTATCCGATAAGCGAACACGTAATTTTCTACGAACCTCTTGCATAATCCAATTTTTTTTGCTAACTTTGCAGCCGTTTTTGATGATTAGTATTTTGTTTTCAAGTGTGAAACTGAAAATTTTTGCAAAGATAACTATAATCATGATTATGTAAAATAATAACAAAAGAAAACTTAACTATAATAATTTTATTCCCTATTTTTCCCATCTTATGCTCATTGACTATTTAGACAACGAACAAAGCACACAGAACACCAAGCGAGTCGTTTCCATCATCCAAGGAAACGACAGCGACACTATTGCACTCAACGATGGCGATATCTTAGACGTGTTGCCACTGCGTAATCGCGTCCTCTTCCCGGGCGTGATGATGCCCGTTGCCGTCGGACGCCCCAAGTCGCTGAAACTGGTAACGAACGCGTACAACAAAGAGCAACTTGTTGCCGTCTGCTGCCAAAAAGAAAAAGATACACAAGAGCCCAAAGAAAGCGACCTCTACACACTAGGGACTGCCGCGCGCGTAATGCAAATCATTGAAATACAGAGCGGCACGAAGATGGTCATCTTGGAAGGCATAGAACGCATCCAAGTGGATGAGTTCACGCCCTCTCGGAACGGCTTGAAAGCGCGCATACATCGCATTCCCGAGGAATTTCCCCGCAAAGGCGACAAGGAGTTCTTAGCGATAGTCAGCAACATCAAAGACCAAGCGATTCAGTTGCTGCAAAAAGCCAATAACATCCCTCCCGAGGCAAGTTTGACGCTCAAGAGCATTGACAACCCGCCTACCCTCGTCAATTACATCTGCACGAACTTTGAATTTAAGATTGAAGAAAAGCAGAAACTGCTTCAATATCAATCTATTAGCGAGCGCTCTTTCCGCTTGCTTGAACTGCTGAACAAAGAGGTGCAGGTGCTCCAAATGAAGGCAGACATACAGTCGAAGACCGAGGAAGAAATGACCAAGCAGCAACGCGAGTTCTATCTCCATCAGCAGATGGAGACTATTCAAAAGGAGTTGGGAGAGACCGGCGCGGAGCGCGCCAAAGAGATGCGCGAACGGGCCGCGCAGAAGAAGTGGTCGGCTGCTGTGCAAGAGGTCTTTGAAAAGGAATTGCGCAAACTGGAGCGCATCCCTACCCACTCTCCCGAATACACCACCCAAGAGAACTATCTCGACACGTTGTTAGACCTCCCGTGGGGAGAATATACGGCTGATAACTTCGACCTAAAGAACGCGCAAGTCGTGCTTGACCACGACCATTACGGTATGGAGAAAGTGAAAGAGCGCGTGGTAGAATACCTTGCCGTGCAACGACAATTGCAACTAATGCAACCAGCGAAGAATGATAACGCAGTGCAAAACACACCCATTCTCTGCCTATACGGACCTCCGGGAGTCGGAAAAACCAGCCTCGGAAAGTCCATCGCCACGGCGCTCGGCAGGAAATACGCCCGTATCTCCTTGGGCGGTTTGCACGACGAGGCGGAGATTCGCGGGCATAGGCGTACCTATATCGGAGCCATGCCCGGCAGAATCATACAATCCCTGCGAAAAGTAGGCACCTCGAATCCTGTTTTCGTCTTGGATGAGATAGACAAGATCAGTGCTAACACCCATGCCGGAGATCCCACTGCCGCGCTGCTGGAAGTGCTTGACCCCGAGCAAAACAGCACTTTCCATGACAACTTCCTTGACATCAACTACGACCTCAGCCACGTGCTCTTTATCGCTACGGCTAACAGTCTCGACTCCATCCCGCGTCCCCTACTCGACCGAATGGAACTCATTGAGATGACAGGTTACTTGCAGGAAGAAAAGGAAGAGATTGCCAAGCGACACCTTATCCCCAACGAGTTAGCAAAGCACGGTATCAAACCCGCGCAACTGAAGTTCCGCAAGGAGATTATCGGGCATATTATTGACGACTACACACGCGAATCCGGTGTACGCTCGCTGGACAGAAAGATTGCCGCCATCTGCCGTAAAGTGGACACGAAGTTAGCATTAGAACAGGATTATAACACCACCATCACCCGCGAGGACTTGATAGATTACCTCGGGCAACCGCGCTACAGCCGCGACTCGTGGGAAACGAACAAGTACATAGGCGTGGTAACGGGCTTGGCGTGGACGCAGGTCGGCGGCGAGATACTATTCATCGAAGCCTCTCTCTCGCCGAGCAAGACTCCTACGCTCACGCTCACCGGCAACCTCGGCGATGTGATGAAGGAGTCCGCCACATTAGCACTCGGCTATATTAAAGCCCACGCGCAGGAGTTTGGAATCAAGCAGAAAGACTTGGAAACCAAGTCGGTGCATATCCATGTGCCGGAAGGGGCAATCCCCAAAGACGGTCCAAGTGCGGGCATCACGATGACCACCGCCTTGGTGAGTGCATTCACCCAACGCAAAGTACGTCCCCGCATCGCCATGACAGGAGAGATGACGCTGCGAGGAAAAGTGCTACCAATAGGTGGAGTAAAAGAGAAGATTTTAGCGGCGAAACGCGCCGGCATAACCGACCTCGTGCTCTGCGCAGATAATCGCAAGGATGTATCCGAGATTCCTGAGATGTACCTCAAAGGACTTACCTTCCACTATGTGCAAGATATCCAAGAAGTTATCAACTTCGCCCTTGTAAATCGTAATTCGTAAATCACTTTCCCGTGATTTCGTCAAAGGTACCATCCGAATAAAACACGATAATACGTTCAATCTGTTTTGCAGCAGGCTGTTCCATGGGGACAGTCTGATGTTTTTTTGTGGTTGCCGACTGTTGTGTTTCACGGGACATAGCAGGAACGGAAATAGTCATTGGTCTTGATGAAGATGGCGAGGGGGCTTCTATGGGGCATTGTGGTGAGGCGATGGCATCGCCGAAGCCGGGAATCTCCTGCTGCTTGTCCTTTGCCTCGCCGTTTTCTTTGTTTTCCTTGCCGCCCTCAGTGCGGTACATATTGCCCACACCTAAAATCAACCAGTCGCTACTGAGTGTACGAAAACGATTCAGCACACGTTGCATCACATCTAAACTGGGATTATTTCGCCCATTTACGATGTTGCTGATAGTTCCTGCCTGAATACCCACTTCAGCGGCAAACTGCTTAGCAGACATATTATTGTCCGCTATCAATTTCAATAATCTTTCACGCTCATTCATAATATTACGCCCATATTTATGTGAATTTCGGGTGCAAAGATACAAAAACTATTTGATATTTGCAAATGTATTTTTAAAATAAAAATTCACAAACCAACACGTACGTGAATTCACCTTTGTAAAATACACAAAAGTATACATTTGTATTTATCTACACATGTCATGTTCAAAATAAGGCTGATTAGTATATCAAGTAAGAGATATAACATATAGATTTTCAGTGATTTGTTGTATTCATTTTTGATAAACAAAAGAAAGTAAGCACACATAGCACTTGCCTTCTGTTAATGGTAGTACATGTTTACATAAAGTAAATCTTATAATTACTGATTTTCAACATATTACATTTTTAGAAACATGTTATATAAACAATCTAATCAAATTGTAAGAATTAGCATTCATAAGTGAATAAGCCGAATAGAATATTGTTCACAGATGTATACCCTACTCTATTCTTTATACGATTTTATTTGTGAATTTATATCGATTCGCTTTGTGAATTGTTTGCAAATAGCATTCATATATACTATTTCACATTTCTATTGCTGTTTCTGCGTTTGCATAGAAAAATTATACCCTATTGCATAATTGAAAAAAAAAGTGTACCTTTGCAGGCAATTCACAATAATATGTACAATTCTCTACACTCTCAACTCTAAACGATAAACTATAATGATGCAACTTCTCACTGCCCTTCTGCTTGGGCTACTGACGATACTCGATCCTTGCACGCTCTTCACGAGCATTACCGCCATCAGTTATATTGACCGCGAGATAAACAACAAGCGGCGTGTGTTGGTGAACGGCCTGATGTTCGTGTTGGGCAAGTTGGTTACCTACATGCTGCTGAGCGTACCCTTCTTGCTGGGCGCACAAACAGACGGCTTCCAGCACGCCTTGGAGCATTACGGGGAACCTATTCTGGCTGCTTTCATGCTGATTTGCGGCGTAGTGCTCCTCTTCACAGGGCATCATCACCACGAGCATGACCATGGGCTCAACAAGATGTTGTCGCAGTTGGACAGCCGCTTCACAGGCTTGTGGTCGTTTATGCTGGGTATCTTCTTTGCGATTGCGTTTTGTCCGCACCGTTTGGTATATTTCGTTACCATGATAGATATGGCGGTAACGCAGCCCATAGCGTGGTCGTGGCTCATGCCGTTTGTGTTCGCGCTGGGCACAGGGCTGCCAGTGATTGTGATTGCGTGGATAATCTGCTATAGTGCGGTGAGCATTGGCAATCTTACGAATCGTCTGAGTACGTTTGAGAAATGGTTCCGCTATATTTGCGCGGTGTTGTTTATCGGCTTTGGTATCTATATGGGTATTCATGCGTTCTCCGAGCACGAACACCACGAGCATGCTTACCGCGGTTTTCAAGCACCTGTTACCTATGCCCTCAAGGAGCAGTCTGTTCTAAACTCTTAATTCTAAATTATATAATGAGTACGCCCTACTTTCGATTCAAGCAGTTCACCGTCCGGCATGACCGCTGTGCGATGAAAGTAGGGACGGATGGTGTACTTTTGGGAGCATGGGCAGGCGCATCGGAATCATCCGAAAGAGCAAGCCAACCCGCCATGACTTCCTCCATAAAACACATCTTGGATATCGGCACCGGCAGCGGCTTGGTCGCCTTGATGTTGGCACAGCGTTTCCACAATGCATTTATAGACGGAATAGACATTGACTCATCGGCTGTTCTCCAAGCCAAAGATAATTTCTCTGCATCCCCATTTAGTACTCGCCTATGCGCCTACTCTTCTCCCTTGCAAGACTGGCAACCCCAAGAGAAATACGACATGATTGTTTCTAATCCGCCGTATTTCTCTAATAGTTTATTGTGCCCTGATAATACGCGAACTATGGCTCGGCATAATAATACACTATCCTTCGCGGAGTTATTTGAGCATTCTGACAGATTATTATCGCCCTGCGGCACGCTGGCTTTGGTGCTTCCTGCGGACGCAGAAAAGGAGATTATGGCACTATCAAGGCTCCATCATTTGTATTGCGTGCGCCTATGCCGTGTGCATACCACCGCCGCCAAACCCGCCAAAAGAATCTTGATTGCATTCTCTCGTCAAGTACAGTCATGCCCCCTCACGCCGGAGACGCTCTGCCTATCCGAGAACGGACTACCGCGTTCAGCCGCCTACTCCGCCCTCACTCAAGCGTTCTATTTGTAATCTATTGGCATGATTACAAAAGATGTTTCACAACATTTTTTCACCCTTTTGCTTGCATATTTCCCTAAAAAGCAGTACCTTTTTCCAACTGTCCCCGTCTCACATTAGTAGTGCTACCGAACACGATCACATCCATTGGTGGCTCTGCTTTTCAAAACTGCAAAATGCTTTCTTCGGTTACACTATTGGAAGGAATAGAGTATATTGGTCATAACGCTTTCATGGGTTGCACAAGCCTTACCTCAATGGTGCTACCCAATAGTGTAAACTCATTGGCTTGGAGTCTTTTTGCTGGTTGTACTGCTTTGCAATCGGTTACATTGCCCAACTATCTCACACCCTCCCCGGAGGTATCTTTCAGGGTTGCACGAATCTTACTTCGGTGGTTATTCCCGAGACCGTAACGGAATTAGAAGGCGAGTGTTTTTGGGGCTGCGAGCGGCTGAGCCATATCACTCTCCCGCAACATCTGACCCGAATAGGCGGCGGTTGTTTCTGCGAGACGGCTATTGTAGAACGCACCATCCCCACAACAGTAACCTTTATCGGTAGCGATATCTTCTGCAATGAAACCAAAATCCAAGCCATTTATATGCAAGGTGCTACTGCTCCTTTGTTAGAGGGGAGCACCATCAGTTACAATACAGACCCAACTATCTATATTCCTTGCGGCGCATTGGAGGACTACCAAAATGTGTGGGGGAAAGACTTCCGCTTTGTAGAGACCAACCCGAATATCGCCTTCCAAACCTCTGCAACACCTGCTGAAGGTGGGTATATCACTATCGTAGCAGACTGGAGAGTACGGATGCCGTTTTGACCGCCAATGGCAACTCCTGCTATGCGTTCTTGATGTGGAGCGATGGTGTTACCACACCTACCCGTACCGTACCTGTCATCGGCACGCTCACCTATAGTGCCATGTTCGCTAAAGCACTCCATTGGGAAGTCAATTGGGTCAGCCCGAGAGGATGGGAGCATTTCCTTACAGAAGGTTACGCGCTTCCGAATACACAAGTTACTGTCGAAGCAGATAAGGTATTTGAAGGTGATATGGTGTTCTACCAATGGCGCGATGGAGGCAACGACAACCCGCGCACCTTCACCATCACGCAGGATACCGTTTTTTATGCCCTATACACCGATGGTGGCATGGTGGGCGAGGATGTCATCTTCATGCAGGAAGGAGATACCCTCCGTGCGGAAGGTGCGGAGATATGTACGATGGGGCAACATCTTATATGAACATAGAAGAGAAAGATTGGTATGCCTCGGAATGGTATTATATCCTATACCAAGTGAATGGTGTTTGGATAAGCGAAGGAATTACATCTATTGGTGAAGCATTGTTCTATGATATGCAGACGCTCAGCGAGGTTACAATCCCCTCTACCGTTACCGAGATACGCGCCCGCGCTTTCGAGAACTGCCGCAAACTAAAGACGATACACTTTGCCGCCAATAGTCAGTTGCAGACCATAGGCGACTGGGCGTTCTACAACTGCCACAACCTCCGTAGTCTTGTATTGCCCGAAGGGGTAACCACCATAGGCGATGCTGCTTTCTATGGGTGCAATTATCTGACCGAAATCACTCTGCCAAGCACCATGCAGAAACTCGCGGACAACGCGTTCGCTCTTTGCCCGCGTATGCAAAAGATGTATGTCAATGCCCTTGTGCCGCCGACTATCGATGCCAAGACCTTCGAGGACGTGGACCGTGCGACACCCGTCTTCGTACCCCGCGGCACGATGGAACGCTATCAGGCAGACACCTACTGGAGCGAGTTCTTCAACATGGCTGAGTACGATGCCCCGTCAGGTAACCTGACTATCTCCGCCGACGAGGCAAACGGCTTGCACAAGGTAGTCCGCGACGGGCAAGTGATTATTCTCCGTGGAGACAAAGAATACAATGTGATGGGACAAGCACTCTAATTTGAGTACAAACACAAAGAAAACAGGCTGCCGACTTTATGTACGACAGCCTGTTTCTTTGTTATGTATAACGATTTTGTACAAGCAATACAAAGTCGTTTTATATTCCTGCTTTTCAGCCCTTACTTCGCATAGTTGATAGCGCGGGTCTCGCGGATAACGGTTACTTTCACTTGACCCGGGTAGGTCATCTCGTCTTGGATACGCTTTGCCAAGTCAAACGACAGCAACTCCGTATCCTTGTCGCTAATCTTGTCTGCACCTACAATCACGCGCAGTTCGCGACCGGCTTGCAGCGCGTAGGTCTTGATAACTCCGGGGAAAGACATCGCCATGTTCTCCAAGTCGTTCAGACGCTTCACGTAGCTCTCCACAATCTCGCGGCGAGCACCCGGGCGTGCACCGGAGATAGCATCGCATGCTTGCACGATAGGTGCAATCAGCGTCTTCATCTCACACTCGTCGTGGTGGGCACCTACTGCATTGCAGATATCGGGTTTCTCGCCGAACTTCTCGCAGAGTTTCATACCGAGTTCTGCGTGCGGAAGTTCCACATCCTCGTCCGCCACTTTACCTATATCGTGCAGCAGACCGGCGCGTTTCGCCGCCTTGGTGTTCAGTCCCAACTCGCCTGCCATCGCTGCGCACAAGTTAGCCGTCTCGCGAGCGTGCTGCAACAGGTTCTGACCATACGAAGAACGGTATTTCATCTTGCCCACTAAGCGCACCAACTCTGGGTGCAGACCATGGATACCAAGGTCAATAGTGGTACGCTTACCCGTCTCGATAATTTCATCCTCCACTTGCTTCGTTACCTTCGCAACCACCTCCTCAATACGCGCGGGGTGGATACGCCCGTCTTGCACCAATTGATGCAGCGAAAGGCGTGCTATCTCGCGGCGAACGGGGTCAAATGCAGATAGAGTAATGGCTTCGGGGGTGTCATCCACAATAATCTCCACACCCGTGGCTGCTTCCAATGCGCGGATGTTGCGCCCCTCGCGACCGATGATACGACCTTTCACCTCATCGTTGTCAATATGGAATACCGACACAGTGTTCTCCGCTGCCGTCTCACTTGCCACACGCTGAATGGTCTGTATCACAATGCGTTTTGCCTCTTTGTTGGCGTTCAGGCGTGCATCGTCCATAATCTCGTTGATATACGACATCGCAGCCGTCTTCGCCTCGTCTTTGAGCGATTCGATGAGTTGCGCTTTGGCTTCCTCGGCGGACATGCCGGACATCTTCTCCAGCTGTTGTTCTGCCTGACGTTGCAGTTTCTCTACCTCTTGTGTCTTGAACTCCAAGGCTTTCTGCTGTTGCTCCACCTGCTGCTCTTTCTGCTGCATACGCTGGTTGAAGTCGTTCTGCGCACGTTGGATTTCGCCTTGACGTTGGTTGAGTTGTTGCTCGCGTTGTTGCAAGCGCTGGTCGAGTTGCTGGCGTTTCTTCTCCTGCTCACGGACCATGTTCTCGTGTTCTAACTTGAGGGCAATGAATTTCTCCTTTGCCTCGATAATTTTGTTTTTCTTCAGCACTTCGGCTTCCTCTGCTGCCTTCTTCATAAGATTTGCGCCGGTCAAACGGAATATCAGGAGGCAAATCACTGCTCCTAACACCGCACATCCTATAGCAATCAAGACCCAGATAAGTGTTGTGATCTCTAATAATAGCATAGTATTGTTTATTTATGATTAATTGTTATTTACGTGCTTATTTGACAATGCCCTCGTTATTCTCATTTTGAAGGCAACTCTCAATCAGTTGATTGAGCACTTCTAATTTCTCATGGATAGGTTTTAGGCTTTTCTCTCTTGCATCGGCATGCAGATTCACTGCCAACTCCAGCGCCACGTACAACCATAATTGTTCCGCGGAGGCTTTGAGCATACGCCGTTGATAATACTGGTATCGTTCGTTAAGGGTAACCGCCGCATTTCGGTAGAGCGGCTCCGCCTCACGTGGCACATCCAGCGACACATTGTGCGCCCCGATCTGAAGGTTAATATGTTGCTTAGCCGGAAGCAAGATTAGTTGTCAGTTGTCAGTGGTTAGTGGTTAGGCTTTCGTTAGCCAATGCGGCGATGGCTTTGTCTATTTGTGCGATAATATAACTCAGCCGCCTATATGCGTTTTCTCTGGTGACAGCATCGCCGCCAATGGCGTTTGCCGTACTCAACAGCCGACATTGTTTTTGTAATTCTTGTAGTTCGCTATGGCTGCGAATTATCTCTTGTCGTTGCTCTTGTAAGTCTTCGCGCAGTAGAGCATTCTCCTTCTGAAGCGTTTGATAACGCTCCAAAAGGATATGTATATTCTGCTCTAATTGCTCTACCGCTGTCATAATTTAGAAAGAGTATCCGATACCCAGACCGATAACGGACTTAAACTGTACGCGCTCTGCCTTACCCAGCGAAATACCGTCCTTATCAAACTTCTCAATGAGCGTACCGTTATAGTACTTGAGCGAAGTATTGAGCGACACTTGCAGGCACTTCAAGAATTGATAAGAAATAGCGAAATCCCAGTCCACATCAAAGTTACCAAAACGGCGGTTGTTGTCAAGGTAACCGATATGGGTCATGTTGTAGAAGTTTTGAGTTCCGTCGCCCAAATTCTTGTACAACTTACCATCTGCATCCTGATACACATCCACTTTATTCCAACTATACGGAGTGAACAATCCCACCGAGGTGATGATTTTCAAGTCTTTGTAGGTGTAGTTAATGCTACCCTTCAGCGAGAGACCTAACTCTGCACGCAGGTTCCTGTCATACGCTTTTCCTATTTCTCCGGTCTGCTCATCTACCACCGTATAGTGCCAAACGGCATATTTCTCTTTCAGTTCCCGCTCCAATCCATTGGGGTACACATGATTGGTCTCCACGTCTCCTTCCTCAGGATTATAGAGGATAGTTCTAGACTTATCATCCAATTTTTTACCGACATATGCCGTCGTGAGACGCCCTGCTACCGGCGAAAGATAGATGGAAAAAATATCATTCGGTTTCCAGTCAATACCGACAGCAATATCCGTGTACGAAGGTGCTAACCATTTAGAAATAATCGGGTCGAAAAGTTCCGTTCCATCGTATGCACGACCATAAGCGAATTGGCTCTGGAAACCTGCGGAAACGGTCAAATACCATGTCTTGTGGAACTCCCAACCGAACTTGGTGTTGAAGTTGATTTTATCGCTCGTCTTTTGCAGCGCATCATACTCTTGGTCTATCCACGACAAACCATACTCCATGTCAAGGTTGGTCTCCCATGCCATACTATTCTCATGATAGAGCAGACGCAACTTGGTGGATGCCACGCCGTTCACGTTGTTGTTACCGCCGGCTGCCCAGTTCCACATACCCGTAGCGGCTGCATTCAGCCCCACGGTACCGTTAAATTTCCACGGACTCTCTTTGGTTTCTGCCTCTTGTGCACTCACTGCACAAACAGCAGCCAATCCGAGGACAAGTGTAAATAATTTCTTCATTTGTAGTGTTTTTTAGTTAGTCTTGTTATTGTTATAAGCCACGATTACCATGGCGTTTTTTAGTATTGTGCCGCATCATACACTTGGTCTGCCACCTCGCTGCCTGCCAGTTTCTCTATCAGGCAGAAGGCAAAATCGCTGGACAAGCCGGGACCTTTGGCGGTAATGATATTCTTCGATTCTACCACCAGTCCGCCTATGAAACTCTCGCCAAGATACTGCTCAAAGCCCGGATAGCAGGTCGCTTGCTTCCCCTCCAAAATACCGAGTTTTCCCAGTACGGACGGCGCAGCACATATCGCAGCAATCATTTTTCCCTCTTCGTTGTGTTGTTTGAGCAGGTCGCAGAGCAAATGACATTCGCCCAACTTGGTCGGTCCCCCTGGCAGGATAAGCATTTCTGCATCGGAGAAATCAATGTCCTCAATCAACCCGTCGGCTTCCACCGCGATGTTGTGTGCCCCCAACACCATCGGTTTGCCCGTTACCGACACCGTCGTAAGAAGGATGTTCGCACGACGAAGTAAATCAATGGTGGTGATGGCTTCTATCTCTTCGAAGCCGTTGTCAAGAAACAAATAATTCATAATTTAATCATTTAAGATTTAACAATTTAATTGAATTTGAATGTATATGTGATTGTTCCTTTCGCTTTTGTGTTGCCGTCTTCTGCCGGCGTGAACTTCGCTTGCAGAGCGGCTTTCCGTGCCAACTCTTGTGTCGCCTTGTCGCTCACTGTTCCGCCTTGCACCTGCGCATCCGTTACGTTGCCGTTCGCATCCACCCATATCGCCACTATCACTTTCCCCTCTTGCGTAAAGTTAGTATCAGGTCTCGGCAAGGATTTCACACCTCTCCCCGCCAATGTCCACGAACTGCCGCCTACGGTGCCATGCCCGGGCACGGGATTGCCTTTCTGCGACCCGCCTTGCACATCCCCGCTACCTGCTGCGCCGCCCGTCTGCTTGCCGAATAGGGAACCCATCTGATTCGCCTTTGCAATAGCAGCATCTTCCCGCGCTTTCTGCTCTGCTGCCGCCTGCTCTTGTCGCAAGCGCTCTGCCTCCGCCTCGCGACGCAGACGCTCCTCTTCCTCGCGCTGACGAGCCAACTCCAGCGACTCCTCATCCTCCTGCGTCATCAGGTCGTTGTGGGTCGGCGTGGCAGGCTCCACGGGAGCGGTAACTGCTTGGGGTGCAATGGGTTCAGACGCGGCAGCAGATGCATACGACTGCGTCTCTGTCATCTCGCCGAATGCAATCTCTATCCCCTCGTCCTCCTCTTGCACCGGCGCGCCTATATAGACAAACCACAGGAGCAAGAACAGCAACAAGAGGAACAGCACCGTCCCTATAGCGGCAATAGTATGTGCTTGCTGTTTATTGGTCATCTTTTCGTTGCGACTACCAGTTTCATCTTGTGCTCATTGGCGATATCCAATACGCGCACTACCTCCTTGTAAGGTATATCCTCATCGGCATGCAGGGCAATATACATCGTGGAATCCTGCTGCTGAATAGTGCTCAGATAGGCTTCCAAATCCTCCGCGGCAATCGGTTTCTGCTTCGCATTGCCTATGCCTACAAAATAGTTGCCGAGGTTGTCTATCGACACCTTCGCCACCACCTTCTTCGTGGCTTGCTTGGCACGTGCCTGCGGCAGGTTTATCTTGATATCATTGGGAGACGACATCGTGCTCGCCATCACGAAGAACAGCAACAGCAGGAAGATGAGGTCGGTCATTGACGACATCGCAAACGTGGCGGTAACTTTATTTCTGCGCTTTAATGACATGCGGACACTAATTAAAAATTAACAATCAAAATCAGCCTTTACGCCGGCTCGTTCAGCAGGTCCATGAACTCCAGCGTGCGCCCTTCCAGCATACGCACTACGCGGTCTATACGCGCCACGAGGAAGTTATATGCGAACATCGCCAAAATACCTACAATCAAACCGCCGATCGTGGTAACCATCGCCTGATACATGCCCGTGCTCAGCGCCGACATCTCTATCACGCCGCTGGCATTAAGCGACATATTATAGAAGGTCTGCACCATACCCAGCACCGTTCCAAGGAAACCCAACATCGGAGCGCCGCCGGAGATGGTCGCCATAATCACCAGCCCCTTCTCCAACTTGCTCACCTCCAAGTTTCCCACATTCTCTATCGCCACTTGCACGTCCTGCATCGGGCGACCGATACGGGTGATTCCTTTCTCCACCATCCGCGCCGACGGTGTGTTCGTCTGCTTGCAGAGGTTTATCGCTGAGTCTATCTTCCCATCGTGGATATAGTCGCGAATGCGATCCATGAAACTCTTATCCTCCTTCGTGGCTTTCTTCAGCACCACCATGCGCTCAATGAAGATATACACCGCCCATGCCAGCAAGAGCGCGAGGATAATCATTATCCATCCGCCGTACTGCGCCATAGTCCACAGGTTTATCGATTCTTCTACGGTCTGTTCTGCCACAGCCATGCTATCCACGGCGGTAGCGATAGGTTCGTTAATTTGCAAGAGCATTTCTGTATTGTTTAATGGTTTCTTCTATTCCTAAATATAGCGCATCTGCCACCAGTGCGTGTCCGATGCTTACCTCGTCCACCCACGGAAACGCGCTCACGAAAGCATGCAGATTCCGGAGATTCAGGTCGTGCCCCGCGTTCAGTCCCAGCCCCTCCTTGCGGGCTTGCTCGGCAGCAGGGCGATACATCGCCAATGCTTTCTCAGGGTCTTCTTCATAGAGTTCGGCATACGGTCCGGTGTACAGCTCTACCCTATCCGCCCCCGCTTCTTTGGCATAATGCACCATCTCGGGGTCGGCATCCACGAACACGCTCATGCGAATACCTGCCGCATGAAAACGCTCCGCCAGCGCCCTCAGCCTCTCCTGATTAGCCTTCGTGTCCCATCCGTGGTTGCTCGTCAGTTGCTCCGGCGAGTCCGGCACCAGCGTTACCTGCGCAGGGCGCACCTCCGTAACCAACTGCACGAACGCCTCCGTCGGGTTACCCTCGATGTTAAACTCCGTGGTAACCAACCCCTTGAGTGCATAAACATCCGAACGGCGTATATGACGCTCGTCCGGACGCGGATGTACCGTAATGCCCTGTGCTCCAAAGCGTTCGCAATCTACGGCAAAACGCTCTACATCGGGGAGATTACCCCCACGGGCATTACGCAATGTGGCTATTTTATTGATGTTTACACTTAGTCTCGTCATAAGGTCTTGCACTGCGAGAAGGGTATCTCACGTTTCGCGGTGCAAAGGTAGTATTTTTTTTCGACATACGCAAATTTTTTTGTAAAATTAGTTTTGTTACGCTAAATTTGTACTATCTATAGGCAAACGCAAAAATTAATCTTAATTATTTTTTCACCGAACTACTTGTATATCTCCGAAATAATGCTTACCTTTGCACGACTTTTCCACGAGACAAGAGTTAGTGATTAGTTAGCGATTAGTTAGTGATTAGTTAGTGATTAGTTAGTGATTGCTCTGCCTATACCGAGAGTTTACCGAACCGCAAACCTGCAAATAAAATACTTCTTCAATACCTTAAAACTATGGCAAAAGTAACATGGCAAGACCCTGTCGCCTCCATCAAGGGTAAAATTGGCGAAAACTCCCAAATCATCTACCGTCAGAAAACCATCCGCGATGCACACGGACATATCCTGCAAGTGCTCCCGCAGGAGGCTTTCGTCGTTGAGCACCCCCGCGATTGGAAGAAGCACCCCGCATCCGAAGCGGAGAAACAACGCATGAACCGCTGGCAGCAAGCCTGCCAACAGGCAAAGACCATCCTCGCGGACGAAGAGCAGAAAGCACAGTGGCGCAAGCGTTTCGAGGCGCAACTGCAACAACCCGACCCGCAAGCCCCTGTCAATCCAAAAACGCTAACTCAAAAGTCCTACGCCAAACTCGACTGCTTCATTCGCGCAATCCTTTTCCATACCAACCCATAAAGCCCTAATCCATTGTGGTTCAGCCACGAATGGAAGACGAAACCACCATGCCTGAGATTCTTTTGCACTATATCTGGCAGCATTGTCTGTGGGCGGGATTTGCACAAACAACCACCGATAGAAGACCTGTGGAGATACTCTCCGTGGGGCAGCACAACATCGACGCCGGACCCGACTTCGCCAACGTGCACCTGCGCATCGGCGAGCAGGAGTGGTACGGCAACGTGGAGATACACCTCACCTCCTCCGATTGGTACACCCACAAACACCATCTCAACCCCGCCTACGACCGCATCATCCTCCACGTGGTGCGCAAAGCGGACAAGAAAATCTACAACTCGCAAGGCGAGGAACTGCCGCAGTGTGAACTCCAATACGCCGAAGACCGCGACTACCTGAGCAGTCTGATTAGCGCGGCGCAACGCATGGACTCCGCCGAGGGCATGATTGAGTGCAGCAGGCAGTTGCTCTCCGACCCCGACCTGCTCACGGAAGGCTGGCGACGCGTCCTGCTGCGCAAACGCTTAGAGTGCAAGCGGCAGTCTGTCATGCGCCTGCTCGACATCACCCACGGCAGTTGGGAGCAGGCTTTCTACATCACTCTCGCCCACAACTTCGGCTTCCATACCAACGGCATTCCCTTCGAGACGCTGGCTATCCATACCCCGCTCTCCTGCTTGCAGAAACACCGCAACAGCCTCTTCCAACTCACCGCCATCCTGCTCGGGCAGTCGGGGCTGCAGACGGCTGAGCGGGCGCACACCGACGAGGAGCAACGCCTGCTCAAAGAGTACCTTTTCCTGCAAAAGAAGTTCTCCTTACAGCCCATCAGCGGCACGATGTGGAAGTACGCGCGTATGCGTCCGCAGACCTTCCCCGAAGTGCGCATTCGACAGTTCGCGCAACTGCTTTACCAGTCGGAGTTCCTCTTCTCCCGCCTGATAGAAGCCGCTTCGGTGGACGATTGCGCACGCCTCTTCGCACTGGACGCGCCGCCTGTATTGGGCAAGAGTTCGGTGGATATTTTGCTGATTAACAGCGTGATACCCTATAAGTACGCCCATGCGCTCTATCACCACGACCTGCAAGCGGCGGAGCAAGCCTTCCTGCTGATGGAGCAGATACCGCCGGAGAACAATCGTATCATCCGCCAGTGGCAGTTGCTCGGGCAGCAGGTGCAGAACGCCGCCGACACCCAAGCCTTGCTCCACCTCTACCAGAACTACTGCCAACCCCACAACTGCCTCAACTGCGACGTCGGGTATCAGATTTTCTTGAATAGGTAGTTAGTGCT
>JAEDGZ010000041.1 GCA_016297215.1 Paludibacteraceae bacterium
AGAACTTGTCTATTGGGTGTGCGAGTTCCTGCTCTATCCACTCCATGCTGTGCCTTAGGGTCTGCACCTCGTCCTCCGATAGGTGCAGGGCTTCGCTGCTGCTGTACGAGAAATAGGAGTAGCGCTTCATCTTCTTTTCCAGCGCCGTTCCTTGGATGAACGAGGGGTGGAACACGATACCTATCGAGCGAGTAGGCACACCCTCCAGCGTGGTGTAGCCCACCTGCTGCCCAGGCGCAAACGCCACCACCGTCTGCGCATCGAAGTCGTACTGCGTCATGCCGTAGTTGATGACGCACCCTTTGGTCTCTTTCAGGAAGATGCCATACAGACCGAATCGGTATTGCGCCACGCTGCGCTTGCTCTCGGGCGTGAAGCGGGCAAACGCCACCTGCGGGTGCTGCGTCTTAAACCCGTGCAGGTCGTTGTATGCACTAATGGTGTCTATGGTTTGCATAACTTAGGATAAAAGATTAAGGATAAAAGATGAAAGACTTATTACCTACGTCTCTGAGGTCCTTATTCAATGGTGCGGCTCCCGACAAGTCGGGGTAACACCTCCGACCTCACCTCCATGAAAGTTCATCGTAGTGCTTGCAAAGGTACAAAGAATTTTTAATATATGCAAGCGCTTTGGATATAAAACGGCTTTGTTCCGCACTTTTGGGGCATTATGCGATATGCACCTTCACCCAAAAGGCATCTCGGTGCCGTTGGATAATGGAATGGTTTGCACACGATTATCGTTTTAAGAATGATGCTATTTGCTCGAAAGGAATGATGTCGGTTCGGTCGTACAAATCGGTGTGGACGGCATGGGGAATCAATAGTAGTTCTTTGTTTGCAGCATACCTACCCCGATTGTCTTCCGCCACGGAGGACGATTCGCCGACCATACGGGCATAGGCTTCTTTGGAGAAATAGCAGGAATGGGCTTGCTCGCCATGCACCAATAGCACTGCACTGCGAATCTCCGGCGTGTAGGTCAACATCTTGGCATTCATGTACGATAACATCGTTGCCGCATTCCATCCCGATGTGCTGTTGATAGCCCGCGGATGGTAGCCCCGTGGGGTCTTGTAGTAGTCGTAGTAGTCTTTCACAAACTGCGGAGCGTCATCGGCGGGCGGTGTGTTGAGCGGCATGACTGTATAATGCCCGCTGCGTACCTCCTCGTTGCGTTGCTCGTTGAGTTTCAGTCGTTTCCCGTATCGTACCTCTTCGCTGTCTTCTTGGTCGAAATAGCCGTTGGCATAGCAACGCGACATATCGTACATCGTAACCGCCACTGTGGCGTGTATGCGCGTATCCATCGCCGCCGCGTTGAGGGCGATACCGCCGAAGCCGCAGATGCCCAAGATAGAGACGCGTGTACTATCCACCTCGGGGCGGGTCAGGAGATAATCGACGGCTGCAGAGAAATCCTCCGTGTTGATGTCCGGCGAAGCGATATGACGCGGTGTGCCTCCGCTCTCGCCGGTGAAAGAGGGGTCGAAAGCCATGGTGATAAAGCCCTGTTCTGCCAAGGTTTGTGCATACAGCCCCGATGACTGCTCTTTCACCGCCCCGAAAGGTCCGCTCACGGCGATGGCGGGAAGAAGTGTGTCGGTAGTGGTTGCGGGCATATACATATCCGCAGCCAGCGTGATACCAAAACGGTTGACAAAAACGACTTTCTTGTGCGTTACGCGGGGGCTCCGCGGGAAGGTCTTGTCCCATTCCTTGCAGAGGGATAAGTTGCCTGTTTCGGCATAGGGAATAGCGATTCCTTGTGAATAGGTATTCATACTGATAGTGAGGATTATTAGCAATAGATTTCTTTTCGTCATTTGTTTTAGAATTTTAGGGTAACCATAGTCTTTTCTGTCCGTTTTGCAGGTAGATGCCTGCGGTGGGTGAGGTGCAGGGTCTGCCGAAGAGGTCGTACCATACGCCGTTGTCGGGTGTCCTGTTTTCGGGAATGTCCTGCCCCGCAGGCACTTCGGCAAATCGCACCTCTACCGATCCACTACCCACCGCCTCGCGCAGACCCGATACCTCATCAATATGACCTATTGGCGTGTAGCGGTAAGAGGTGGTGAAGGTTTCATAGAAAAGTACCAGACAGTTGTCGCCGTAGAGCATGATGTCGCCCGCGCGAATGGTACCGATATAGGCGGCATCAGCGGGCAGGTCAGCGGAGAGGTAGTAGTACTTCTCGTTCCCGTTCAGTTCGTTCATCTCAATGGAGAGCGGTAGCAGGTTTCGAAAGGTCTGCGCCGTGGGGCTGTCGTACAGCGATGCCGTAAAGGTGGCGTTGCCTATTCGGAGTTGCATGCTCGCGGCTACGGCGGGAGCATCTCGGCTGCAAGCGGTTATGGTGTTGATGGATAGCATGATGAAAAATAGGATGATTCGTTTCATGTCTGAGGTCGTTTTGGATGGCGGAAAGTCTGTTTCGAAAAGATAGAGACTGCTGTTTTCTTTCTCTGCTTTTTCTCTGCTCTTTTTGTCGTCTTTTTACCGTCTTTTTGCCGTAAATGACGGCTATCGATTAGCATCTCGATTTTTCGGGAACGCTACGCTGTTTACCTATCGGGGTAAATAGAGCGTAGCGCGCAGGGAACTCTGTATTTTAATCAGTTTGCCACATTCAGCCATGCACGGAGGGTTTGGGGCGTGGCGTGGTTGAGCAGACGCCCTTCGTGGATTTGCAGCGAGGGGTAGGTCTTAATCAGGAAATGCACGCTGTTGCTTATCGTGCTGCTGCCCGAAGTGGCAAAGGGGATGATGGTCTTGCCACCCAGCGCGGTGTGCTCCACAAAGGTCTGGATGATACGTGGCGGCAAGTCCCACCAGATAGGGAAGCCGATATAGACGGTGTCGTAGCGGCTCATGTCTGGCGACGGTTGCGCCATGGCAGGGCGCGACATAGGGTCTGCCATCTCCACGCTGCTGCGCGACTGCTCGTTGCGCCAGTTGAGGTCTGCCGAGGTATAGGGTACGGCGGGCGCTATCTCGTACACGTCCGCATGGGTCAGTTCGGCTATCTGCTGCGCCACCGCACGAGTAGTGCCCGTGGCGGAGAAGTATGCCACCAGTGTCTTTGTCTCCATTGTTGTGTTCTGATTTGCAAAAGTTAAACCACACAGCAGGCTCCATAAGCCTACCAATAAACAAATTGTCCGTTTCATATCTTTCTTTTTAACATATAATTATCGCTTTTGGGGGAACATATAATTATCGTATAATTAATCGTATAATTGCAAATCACAGTGAAAATAATTAATGAATAATTACACGTTAATTATATGTTAAAATGTTCTACATGTTAATTACATGTTGCTGCGGGGGCATCCGCTCTCTCCAACCATTCCGTTCGTGTCTCCGTACCGGGCACTTCGATGGCGAGGTGGGCGAACCAACTGTCGTCCGCTGCGCCGTGCCAGTGCTTCACACCCGCGGGGATATTCACCACGTCGCCGGGCAGCAGCGCCCGCGCCTCTTTGCCCCATTCCTGATACCATCCCCTGCCTGCCACGCACACCAGCACCTGTCCGCCGCCCTGTGCCGCGTGGTGGATATGCCAGTGATTGCGGCAGCCGGGCTCGAACGTTACGTTCACCACGCGCACCTGCGCCTCCGACACGGGCGAGAGGTAACTCCGCCCCGTGAAATACTGCGCGTAGGCATCATTCGGCGCACCTATCGGGAAGACCATCTCCCGCTGAAACGCCTCGCGGGGGCTCACCGCCTCCTCTGCCTCCGCCCACACGTCCTTCGCTATACGAAAAGCCGCCCACGCCTTGGGCCAACCCGCATAGAAAGCGATATGTGTGATTATCTCGCTTATCTCCGTGCGGGTGATACCGTTGCGCTTCGCGTTCTCAAGGTGGTGGAGAAGCGAGGTGTCGGTGATACCCTGACTGATAAGCGCCGTCAGGGTAACCATACTGCGGTCGCGGAGGCTCAGCAGGTCGTTCCTGCTCCACACCTCCCCGAACAAGACATCATCGTTCAGGTGCGCAAACTCGGGGGCAAACGTCCCCAACTGCTCCCGCCCTGCCGTCTGTACAATACGTTGCTGTGCCATAGTGAAAGTAGAACTAAGAAGGAATAAATACAAAACTATCTTTTTCATAATGCAATTAAGATGTATATCTGCCGCTGACTATGCCCTTTTCCCCTCGAACCGATACAGAATCAAGAGTTAGTGATTAGTTAGCGATTAGTTAGTGATTAGTTAGTGATTATTAGGTTATTACTAGGTGATTATTAGGTGATTATTAGGTGATTATTAGGTGATTATCGAATCACTACCGAGACACCACCGAGACAATGTAGCACTCATATCAAGGCTTCACTTTTCCTGTTTCCTCGGCAAAGGTATAAATAAAAAATGATAGGTCAAAACCATGTCCTATCAAATCCGTAATCAGGGTACACCTTTCGGGAATTGGGGTAAGGAGAAAATAAGCGCTATCAACGAAAAGCAAAAATAATTTGCATAATTGATAAAAAAAGTGTACCTTTGCGGACGATTAACAGAAACAAACAATGAAAGCAAAACCATTTGTCAAATGGGTAGGCGGAAAGACGCAACTCATTGACCAACTCGAAGCCCTGCTTCCTGCTGACTTTGACCAATGGGAGAACGTAACTTACATTGAGCCTTTCGTAGGCGGAGGAGCCATGCTCTTCAACATGTTGCAGAAACACTCCAACATCAAGTCAGCCATCATCAACGACATCAACTCAGACCTCACTACTTGCTACAAAGTGGTTCGAGATACTCCATCCGAGTTGGTTGTTTCTCTGAAAGAAATTCAGAAAGAGTATTATGCCTTGCATTCCGAAGAAGAACGCAAGCAGTTCTTTGTGCGTATGCGTGATGAGTTCAACACAAAAGCCTTAGACCCTATCCGCAACACCACGCTGTTTTTCTTCCTTAATCGAACCTGCTTCAACGGTCTGTACCGTGTAAACAAATCGGGTCTATTCAATGTGCCGTTTGGCAAATACGAGACCCCGATGATTTGCGACCCGAACACAATATATGCCGATAGTGAACTATTGCAGCATGTGGAGATTCTGACCGGCGACTACCAGCAAACGCTATCGTATGCCAAAGGGAATACGCTCTTCTACTTCGACCCGCCTTATCGCCCGCTTAACAACACCAGTTGCTTTACCGACTATGCCAAAGAAGCCTTCAACGACCTTGCCCAACGGCGTTTGAAGGAGTTTTGCGATAAGGTGGAGCAAGGGGGGTTCCATTTCATGTTGAGCAATTCCGATTGCAAAGATATGTTTTTCGACGACCTCTATGCACAGTATATCATTGAACGTGTATGGGCATCCCGCAATGTGAATGCAATAGCCTCCAAACGAGGGAAACTCTCCGAGATCCTTGTACACAACTATACAGAAACCAAACATAAAGCAGTATAAATATGTCAGCACACACTACGGAACAATTCAATCTTTTTATGTCTCAGTTGCGCGAAACAAACGCAACATTGGATTTCTATTGCGATTTCCCGAAGATAGCACGCAATGTGGCAGATATTGAGATTAGTCTTAATATGTTGAACTATCTCATAGGAAAAGAGAATCTCCGTGAGGCAGTTCAATCACTTTGGAATCGGGACCCGCATGGATTCGAAGTGATGGATATTCTCATTGCCACACGCAAAAAAGATGATAAGAAATACATTGACAACGATGGTTCAATGCACTCCGTTCATTCTTTGTTCAGTAGTGTGGACGGCGTCATGAAATTTTTAGAGAGTACAGGATTGGATAAGGTCTTCAAGAATAAAGAGGTAAAAGACTTGGTAGATTATGTGTTTGGCGTGGAAACAGGTCTTGATACGAATGCACGTAAGAACAGAAGCGGAGAAATAACGGAAACGCTTGTGGCTCGTATCTTTGATAATGCAGGTATTCGTTATCGGGAGCAAGTGTCCTCAAAGGAGTTTCCTGCTATTGCGGCGGCATTGGGTGCAGACCAAAAAGTGTTTGATTTTGTCATTACTGCTAACGCAAAAACCTATCTGATAGAAGTTAACTTTTATTCCGGTGGCGGCTCCAAACTGAATGAAGTGGCTCGCTCTTATACGGATGTAGCACCAAAAGTAAATGGTGTGCCCGGCTTTGAGTTCGTTTGGATTACTGACGGTATCGGTTGGACATCTGCCCGCAACAAATTGGAAGAAGCCTTTGCTGCTATACCGAGTATCTATAATTTGACAACAATAACTGAGTTTATCTCCAAAATCAAATAGTTTATGGCAAAGAACGTATATTCGCATTCTATTGACTTGAAGAAGTTAAACATTAGGAATGCCCCTCGTGAAGAATTTGTGAAACAAGTGGCTGCTATTGAATACCGAGGATATGAGGTAGAGCAATGCGATGATGGTCGTAATATCGTCATTACGAAGCCGGGAGGGAAAAGTGTATATGGACATCCGAAGAAGGAAGATATCTTGGTCTTCATTAATGACCCAAGTAAAACTTCACTTTGGCAGATCTCACATAAACAAATACTGGAGGATGTAACGGCTAAGTGCAAAGAAAATCCCGTAGAGGGCAAAAAATTAATCTCGCTTCTCGAAAAGACATTGAAGGGTGAGGAACCTAATGATTTCATAAATGATATACGTGCCTTGTCTTTCCAAACAGGCGAAAAACCTGAAGAATTGATTAAGGCATACAAATGGATTTGGGGACAAGAAGACGTAAACTATCCCAATGGAAAGGGACGCTTTATGTCGTGGGCTGCTTACGAAGATTTATTGAAGAATCTATGATGGATATACCGTCTTCATATCTTGACTTTACCCTTCTGCAAGGAGATTGCATAGAACGACTGAAAGAGATAGAAGATAATTCTATCAATGCTATTTTTGCCGATCCGCCGTATTTTTTGAGCAACGGCGGTATCAGCGTGCAAAACGGTAAGCAGGTCTGCGTGGACAAAGGTGATTGGGACAAGGGCGGCACTCCCGAATATATCTATGCGTTTAACCGTCAATGGCTCGAACTTTGTCGCCCGAAATTAAAAGAAAACGGCACGATTTGGATTAGTGGCACGCACCATAATATCCACGTGGTGATGCGTTGTTTGCAAGAGTTAGGATATAAGGTACTGAATACTATCACATGGCAGAAAACCGACCCGCCCCCAAATTTGTCGTGCAAGTATTTTAACTTTTCCACAGAACTCATCATTTGGGCGCGAAAAAGTGAGAAGGTAACCCACAAGTTCAACTACGAGACAATGAAGCAGTTGAACGGTGGTACGCAGATGACCGATGTGTGGCGGATTCCTGCGGTAAGCCAATGGGAGAAAGAACAGGGGAAGCACCCCACGCAGAAACCCTTGCGCCTATTGTACCGCATCATTTTGGCTTCTACGAATGTCGGCGATACCATTCTTGACCCGTTTGCGGGAAGTAGTACAACCGGCATTGCCGCCAATCTCCTCGGGCGAAAGTTCATCGGCATAGAGCAAGAACCCCAATTCATAGATTTATCGCTACGCAGACGACAGGCGCTGGAGGACGGCGATAAGCGCGAGAAACTCTTCCGTAAAATGCGTGAGAATGCGCAAGAGGCAACGGTATTGGTTAATCACATGCGCGAGAAAGACCGCGAGTTGGCTATGCGCTTGGGCATTACGTATCTCCGCGCAGGGGATTCCAAAGGGTCGTTGCTTGTAAAACAGGGCTTTGAACGGTTGGGATATGTGTGCTTGCATACGAATGGAGAGACTCCCTTGCTCTTCAAACAAAAACGAAAAGGTTTTCAAATATGGACGGCTGAGGCATTGCGCGGAAAAGGTTTCTCTGCGGAGAATGCACCTTACTATGCTGTCATCTGTTTTGATTCTACCACACCCATTCCTTTTGAACAGAACATTGATTTACACAAGAAAAGGTACACCCAAGTGGCGCATATCCTGCCCTTTAGAGACTTTGTGAGTGTTGAATAAATACGCAGGCGTCCCCGCCTGCGTATTTAGTAGTTTATCGTGCTGTACATTTTGTGGGAAAAGATAAGTGGTTCATATCCACCCCTTCGTGGTGTAAAAGCCATGATTTCAATGGAATACCTCCGGAGAAGCCCGTAAGGTTGCCGTTTGCACCGACCACCCTGTGGCAGGGTATGATGATAGAAATCGGATTGTGCCCCACGGCTCCGCCTACTGCCTGCGCCGACATGCTTTCAATGCCCCGCTGCACCGCGATTTGGCGAGCAAGGTATCCATAAGTAACCACTTGCCCATACGGAATCTCTGTCAGCATTCTCCACACCGTTTGGCGAAACTCGCCGCCTATGGGCGCCAAGGGCAAGTCCGAAATCAGAGGCTTTTTCCCCTCAAAATATCTGCTCAGCCAGTCTTTCGTGAGGGCGAACACCTGCAAATGGTCATTGGGCAACATTGCTGTCGGCACCGTATCGCCAAAGAATCTCTGCCCTGCTGTCCATAAGCCCACCAAACTATCGCCGTCGCTCCCGAGCGTAATCTGCCCGATGGGCGACGCGATAGTGGTTTGATAGTATTGCCTCTCGCCGATGTGCATACATTTTCATT